>NZ_CP029187.1:2131653-2842204 GCF_003097535.1 Flavobacterium pallidum | reverse complement strand
GGATTTTTTCATTCCCGGACAAAAATTCACTATTGATAACGGGAATAGTAGCGGAACAATCATCGTAGGTGCTTCCGGAAACAGCATTTTACCCGTATCCGCAGGTACCCATGTTGTAACGCCTGTTTTTGAATCAGCTTACTTTTCCACCTCACCGGCGAATTCTTCGATAACTTTTCCGGGCCTTACTTCTGTGGTAACACAAAATTTCTGTGTAGCGCCAAACGCGACACATCCGGATATAGAAATTACCATGATCAATAACAATACTGCCATTCCCGGCTTTGATGCTGATTACACCGTTATCTGTAAAAACAAAGGTACAACCACAGCATCAGGCTTTATCAATGTATCCTTCGATGATGATATCCTCGATTTTGTTACTGCTGAACCGGCTGCAAACGCTTCGTTGAACGAACTCAGCTGGGTCTATTCAGATTTAAAGCCATTCGGATCATATGCAATACATTTTACCATGAACCTGAATTCGCCTGTTGAAAATCCACCATTACATCAGGGTGACAATCTTACTATTGTAGCTTATAGCGCATTTAATGATGATGAAACGCCATCGGACAACATCATGGCATTGAACCAGCCCGTATTTAACGCCATTGATCCAAACGACAAAACCTGTCTCGAAGGCGACACGATTACCCCACAAATGATAGGGGAGTACGTGCATTATAAAATCCGTTTTGAAAATACCGGGAATTATCCTGCTGCTATTGTTACTGTAAAAGATGTGATCGATACTTCAAAATTTGACATTTCAACATTGACACCAATAGCGGGAAGCCATCATTTTATCACAAGGATTACGAATAACAACCAGGTCGAATTTATCTTCGACAACATCATGCTGCCATTCGACGATGCCAATAACGATGGGTATGTCATTTTCAAAATCAAGACCAAACCGACATTGGTTTTGGGCGACCAGTTAAGCAATACTGCCGGGATTTACTTCAATTATAATGCGCCGGTGGTTACCAATACGGCGGTGACAACTGTCGCGCTTCCGTTGGGGATTGATGATGAAAATACTTTTGGTTTTGTTTTATACCCGAATCCGGTGAAGGATGTTTTGAATATTTCTTCTAAATTAAATGCCAATATTGATTCAATTGAAATTAATAATATGCTCGGGCAGGAAGTGATGAAAGTATTGCCTGCGAATGGTGATTATGGTATCGACGTATCGCGCCTGCCAATCGGAAGCTATATTATAAAAGTAACTTCCGGAAATGGAAGCTGGACCTCAAAATTCATAAAGGAATAAATTTCAGTTACATAGCAAGCCGGTCATTGACCGGCTTTTTTATTGGTTTATAAAATCAAATTAATAATTGCATTATATTTGAGTACCAAAACAATTAATATGAAAAAAAATTACTTACTATCTCTGTTTGCATTTACCATGTCACAAGCCCAGGTGATTAACTTTCCGGACGCAAACTTTGCCGCCAGGCTTTCCCAGTCTTCACTGTCTAATAGTATCGCAAAAGATATTAACGACAATCCTATGGTGATTGATGCCGATAACGACGGGCAAATCACGGTAGCGGAATCACAATTGGTATATCACATGAACATAAGCGCTCAGGAAGCGGGCATACTCAAAGTAGCCGATCTTTCGGGAATTGAATATTTTACAAACTTAAGATCGTTGGATTGCAGCTATAATGAATTGACTTCACTGGATCTAAATACGCTTGGGCAACTCATTTCGCTGAATTGCAACAATAACAATGTGGCAACGCTGAATGTTTCAGGAATATCAAGCTTGGATTATCTGAGTTGCCAGTTTAATCTGCTTACGTCATTGAATCTGGCTGGTAACACTGCGCTGAAACAGCTTATCTGTGCAAAAAATAACCTTGTCACGCTGGATCTTTCGGAATTGCCGTTATTGGAATACATTGACTGCAGGTATAATGTTTCAATTACCGATCTCAATATCGCCGGGCTGTCTAATATATCGTATCTGGACTGCTCAGGAAACCACATTACATCGTTAGATTTCCAGGCTTCTGCTTCAGCACTTAAAGAGCTTATCTGCCACCACAATGATCTCAATATAATTGAAATTGGTACATGTGATCAGCTTGTCAGGCTTGATTGCTCTTTCAATCCGATATGGTCTCTCGAGTTTTACAATCAGGGTCCCAACCTGATATCAAATTTAAATTGCTCCTCGACGCTGATCACAAGCATCGATATTTCAAATCTGCCTAACGTTCATTACCTGACAGGATTAAGTTTTCAGAACTGTCTTGACCTTGAATATGCCAATGTCAAAAACGGCAGCCCCAGCGGTGCGGAGTTCGGAAACAATCCCAGTCTGATATACATCTGCGCCGACGAAGAGGAAATCCCATTTATCGAGAATTTATATTCCCAATACCCGGAATTGGTCCAAATTAACTCCTACTGTTCATTTACGCCGGGCGGCACTTATTACCGGATAACCGGTACCAATGTATTTGATAGTGAAGCCAATGGCTGTGATGCTTCAGATGTTGCCATTCCCGGGATGAAGTTCAGTCGGTCTTCACCCGGCGGCAGCGGCTTTGTGATTGCAGATCAAAACGGCTTATTCGATATTCCTGTTTCGCAGGGAGTACATCAGATTGCCCCAATTTTAGAGCATCCTGAGTTTTTCACCGTTTCCCCAACTTCAGTAAGTGTCGATTTTCCAGCACAGTCCAGCCCGGTAAATCAACAATTTTGTATCACTCCTAACGGTACCCACAATGATCTTGAAGTCACAATCATGCCTGTAAATGCTGCAAGGCCCGGATTTGATGCCGCATACCATCTTTTGTTCCGGAATACAGGAAATACTACCCTTCAGGCCCAAATGAGCCTGCAGTTTAATGATCCCGTAATGGACTTCGTTCAATCGGTGCCAATGCCATCGAACCAGTCAGATGGAGTATTGGTTTGGGATAATCTCCCGATAGCTCCGTTTGAGACCCGAACCGTTTTGCTTACAATGAACCTGAACAGCCCTATGGAAATCCCTGCGCTGAATGACGGTGACCTGCTTCATTTCTCAGCGTCATTAACTTATGCAGGGACTGATGAAACGCCGGTGAACAATACTGATGAATTTACCCAGACCGTTGTCAATTCCTACGACCCGAACGACAAGACCTGTCTCGAAGGGGAAAGCATTACGCCACAGCAGGCCGGGGATTATCTGCATTACCTGATCCGTTTTGAGAATACAGGTACTTTCCCTGCCGAAAATGTTGTGGTAAAGGATATTATCGATACCACAAAATTTGATATCAGTTCGCTCGTGCCGATCAACAGCAATTACGAGTTCGTAACAAGGATCACCGATACCAATAAGGTAGAGTTTATTTTTGAAAATATCAACCTGCCCTTTGACGATGCGACCAATGATGGCTACATTCTATTTAAAATAAAAACCAAGTCCGATATCGCCTTAGGCAGTACGCTCAGTAACACGGCCAGTATTTACTTCGATTATAACTTCCCTATTGTCACCAATACGGCAATGACGACGGTAGCATTTCCGTTGGATGCGACTGATATTAATAACAGCAATGGTTTTAAATTATATCCGAACCCTGCGAAAAATATCATCAACATTTCCTCCACAACCAACGCCATCGTCAATGCTGTTTCCGTTTACAACATGCTTGGGCAGGAAGTAATGAAAGTACTTCCGTCTGTCGGCGATCACAGTATTGATGTATCGCATTTGCAAACCGGCAGCTATATTATAAAAGTCGTCTCTGAAGGCACAAACTGGACCTCACAATTCATTAAAGACTAACATTTCAATGATAAAAGCGCTGATAATCACGCGATTTGTACATAGAAAAGTTTTTTTTAATATATTTGGGCATCATTAAACCCATCATCAACCAAAACTGACATTATGAAAACAAAAGTAATCATCATGCTGCTATTGTGTACCGTAGCGGCAAGCGCCCACAACACTAGTGCCACAACGACACTTCCTGCTCAGAACAAATACACAATCGCCCTGGCGTCGATGCCTATCGGAGGGGCCATTTCAAAGATGGTTTCTGAAGCGGTGGGTTGGTTTACACGCATTTTAAAAGATTAAAACAAGTATACTATAAAAGTATAAGGCTACCCTAGGGTGGCCTTTTCTTATTTTTGATATTAGGTGTCGAAACTCTCAACCTTGCATCCCGCAATTCTTAATTCATAATTTCCAATTCATAATTCCTAATTCCTATATTTGTGCAACCATAACAATTTGATTAAACGATTATGAAATTACTAGAAGGAAAAACAGCAATCATCACAGGAGCCAGCCGCGGCATCGGAAAAGGGATAGCGGAAGTTTTTGCAAAACACGGCGCGAATGTCGCCTTTACATACAGCGCTTCGGCCGAGTCGGCAATGGCGCTTGAAAATGAGTTGAACGGTTTAGGCATCAAAGCCAAAGGATACCAGTCCAATGCTGCCGATTTCAACGAAGCACATACCTTTGTAGATGCTGTTTTGACCGACTTTGGAAGCGTTGACATCCTGATCAACAATGCCGGGATTACAAAGGACAATCTTTTGATGCGCATGTCTGAAGAGGATTTCGATAAAGTGATCGATGTCAACCTGAAATCAGTATTCAACATGACCAAGGCCATCCAGAAAACCTTCCTGAAGCAACGCTCAGGCTCAATCATCAATATGAGTTCGGTAGTAGGAGTGAAGGGAAATGCCGGGCAAACGAACTACGCAGCGTCCAAGGCCGGTGTCATCGGTTTTACAAAGTCGGTTGCTTTGGAACTCGGATCAAGGAATATCCGCTGCAACGCAATCGCTCCGGGCTTTATTGAGACGGAAATGACTGCAAAGCTGAATGAAGACGTCGTAAAAGGATGGGCTGAATCCATTCCGCTAAAACGTGGCGGAAGTACCGAAGATGTTGCCAATGCGTGCCTGTTCCTGGCTTCTAACATGAGCGGGTACATTACAGGGCAGGTTTTGAATGTAGATGGCGGGATGCTGACGTAAGAATTATTTTAGATGAGGAATTTTAAATTTTGAATGAGTGTAATTATTATTCATTTGAAGTTTAAAATTCTTCATTTATGGCAATACTAAAGTATTAAATGCTAAATTTTGAGTTGATTCCATTTCATTTAAAATTTATAATTTATAATAAAAATTAATGACCCTTACAACGCTTCTTTTGATTCTCGTCTCGCTTATTCTCGCGGCAGAATTGTCATTTTATCAATACTTATACAAAAATAAAACCACGAGCAGGGCACACCTGCTTTTGTCGTTCCTGCGGTTTTTATCCGTATTCGGGATTTTGCTGCTGCTGATTAATCCGAAGATTACAAGAAGTACTTACGAAACAGAGAAAACACCGCTGCCTATAGTAGTGGACAATTCTGAATCGGTAAAGGATTTAAAGGCTTCCGAAACAGCAAAGGAATTGTTTAAGAAATTATATTCCGATTCCAGGCTGCGCGAAAAGTTCGACGTGCAGGCATACCGCTTTGATTCCGATTTTGAATTGTCGGAAAACTTTGATTTCAAAGGGTCACAAACGAACATTGAAGAAGTGGCACGCAATTTAAAAAGCATCCACCGCAACAAACTGTATCCGACTGTCTTAATTTCCGATGGGAACCAGACCGCTGGTAACGACTATGTGTTCAGTTTTGACACGGGCAATAAGGTATATCCTTTGGTTTTGGGCGATACGACTACTTTTACGGATTTGCGGATCAGCCAGCTCAATGTAAACAAATATGCATTCCTGAAAAACAAATTCCCTGTTGAGGTTTTCCTGCAATATTCAGGGACAAAAACCATCGAGGCCGATTTCAGCATTGCGCAGGGCAGTAATGTATTGGCAAAGGAAAAGGTGAGCTTTTCCCCTTCGAAAAGATCGGCGGTCGTAAACATGCTGTTGCCTGCGGAGAAAAACGGGTTGCAGATTTACCGCGCGCGACTCTCTTCTGCGGAAGCGGAAAAAAACACTTACAACAACATCAAGAATTTTGCCGTTGAAGTGATTGACCAAAAGTCGGAAATCGCGATAATATCATCATTCAACCACCCCGATTTAGGGGCATTGAAGCGCTCGATTGAAATGAACCCGCAGCGCCATGTGACGATTTTGAAACCATCGGAAGTGAAAACGCTGGACAATTATAATGTGTTGGTATTGTACCAGCCTACGGCGGATTTCAAGGGTATTTTTGACAGCAATAAAAATGCAGGCATCAACACCTTCATTATTACCGGGACATCCACCGATTTCAATTTCCTGAACCAGCAGCAGGCGACATTTAATTTTAAGATGAGTGCGCAGAAGGAAGATTACTCGGCCGACTTCAATCCGCAGTTTAACCTTTTTGCCATCGATGACATCGGCTTTGACCGATTGCCGCCTTTGCAAAATGCGTTCGGGACAGTGGTAACGAGCGGTAATGTGAATGTATTGATTTCAGCAAGGATCCGAAATATCGCCACTGGCGTGCCATTGCTGGCATTTACAGAAAATGCAGGAAAACGTACCGCGTTCCTTTTGGGCGAAAATATCTGGAAATGGCGATTGCAGAGCCATGTCGACCTGAATACTTTTGAAAAATTTGATGTGTTTTCAGATAAAACCATACAATACCTGGCATCTAATAATGCAAGGAAATCATTGGTGGTAAACCATGAGCGTTTTTACAATTCCGGCGATGCGATTGAAATCACGGCCCAGTATTTCAATAAAAACTATGAGTTTGATGAAAAGGCAAAACTCACCATTGCTGTAACCAATAAGCAGACGAAACAAACCAAGCAATACGATATGCTCAAAGGCACCAACGCGTATAAGGCAAATCTTGACGGCCTGGCGGCAGGGCAATACACGTTTTCAGTGGTGGAACAAACGTCGAAAAACCGTTACAACGGCAGTTTCGAGATCCTTGATTTCAATATAGAAAAGCAGTTCGTAAATCCGGATGTGGCCAAACTGAACCAGCTCGCAGCACAAACCGGTGGAAAGGCTTTCGTACCAAACCGCGCTGACGCACTGATAAAAGCATTGCTTGAAAACCCGGATTACAAATCGATACAGAAAGAAATCGTACGCAGGATTCCATTGGTAGACAGCATGCTGCTGCTGATTGTGATTGCCTTGCTTTTGGCTGGCGAATGGTTTATCAGGAAATATAACGGCATGTTGTAACCAGTCTGTTTTAGGCAGGTTGCAATGTAGTTATATTGGATCGCGTTTAATTTTGGTTTCGTTGGTTGTAAATTTAGCCTGCTTAAGCAAATCTTAATTTTGATTTAAGATAAACTTAGGCACTGAAAACAGCTATTATTCCATTTTATAAAAATAAATTATGATGACAAAATTCCTGCCCAAAGGAAGGTTTTCCTTGCTCACAGCGTTCGCTTCGTGGTTCCTGGTAGCTTCATTGCTGCTGCGTATCGCTTTCATGATATGGCAGCACGACGAAGTATCCTGGAATATCATTGATTTACTGCGTACCTTGTGTACAGGGGTTTTCTTCGATTTAGGGACTTTGTCTTTCATTTTACTGCCAGCAGCATTGTACTTTTCAGTCTTGCCTAAACGTTTGATAGGTTCGTGGTTTGATAAAATCATCACTTATTTTTTCACGGTATTGATTTTGTTTATACTCGTGCTGACCTTCTTTGCGGAAATCACCTTCTGGGATGAATTTCGCACCCGCTTCAATTTCATCGCTGTCGATTACCTGATTTATACGCACGAAGTCGTAGCCAATATCAAGGAATCTTATCCATTGCCGATTTTGATCGGCGGCGTGCTGATGATTACAATGCTGATATTATCCGTATTTTACAAAATGGGCGTATTCCGTGCGACGTTCTCCAATTCCCCTTCAATAAAAAAACGTTTGCTTGCTGCCGGAACCTTCATTATTGTCGCCATATTATTTTCGGTAGGGATTACAAATAACCAGGCGGAGTGGTCTGCTAACCGCTATAATTCAGAAATCTCGAAAGCGGGAATCTATTCGTTCTTTTCTGCCTTCCGAAACAACCAGATGAAATACACCGAGTTTTATTCTTCTGTTGATAACGGCGCCGCTTTTGCTTTGGTGCGCAATAAACTTGCTTCGCCCAATACACAATTCACGACCGACATGCAGTCGATCCACCGCAGCATCACCGCCACCGATACTGTTGCCAATAAGAATGTGGTGTTTATCCTTGTGGAAAGCCTGAGCGCAAAATTCCTTGGTGAATTTGGCAATGACGAGCATATCAGCCCGTTTATGGACAGTATCGCACAACAATCAATATGTTTTAAGAATTTATATGCCACAGGAACCCGTACGGTCCGTGGTATGGAAGCCGTTACGCTGAGTATCCCGCCAACACCGGGCCAGAGCATTGTGAAAAGGCCAGACAACCACAACCTGTATACTGTAGCTTCTGTGTTTAAGAAACGGGAATACGACTGCAACTTTTTCTATGGCGGCGATGGCTATTTTGACAATATGAATAGTTTTTTCGGGGGTAACGGTTTTACGATTTATGACCGCGGCCGTGGCAGCGTGTTAAGCGATGATATTAAGACCACACGCCACAATATCACTGATGCCGAAGTAACGTTTGAAAATGCCTGGGGGATCTGCGATGAGGATATTTTTAATAAAATGCTGGGCGTGGCCGATAGGCAGTACCAATCGGGAAAACCGTTCTTCAATTTCATCATGACCACATCAAACCACAGGCCGTACACGTATCCTTCCGGTAAAATCGATATTCCATCGGGGAAGAGCAGGGAAGGGGCTGTAAAGTATACTGATTATGCCTTAAGGCAATTGTTTCGTAAAGCAAGCCGTAAGCCATGGTTTAAAAACACAGTGTTTGTAATCATTGCAGATCATTGTGCGAGCAGCGCCGGAAAAGATGAAATCGACTTAGCCAATTACCACATCCCGTCTTTTATTATCAATGCAGGTACGGTGCAGAAAGTGGAGACGCAATGCTCACAGATTGATATTTTCCCAACGCTTTTTGGCTTATTCGGATGGCATTACGATTCGGATTTCTATGGTAAAAACGTACTGGAAAATGGTTTTGAAGAGCGTTTCTTTTCAGGTACCTATCGCAAACTGGCATTGGTAAAGAAAAATAAGGCCATGATTTTATCAGACCAAAAGCAGCAGCATTTTTACAAATGGGATAAAAATACGAATGATTTGTTGCCGTTGCCTATGGATAAAGGCTTCCTCACAGAAACCATATCATTTTACCAAACCGCGGATTACCTGTTTACAAATCGCAAACTGAAATAAAATGCCTCACTTTTTAAGCTGTGGATAGGGATTTTTTATTGATATTTATAAGCATAAAAATCGACGGATATGAAAAACGTAATGATTGCCTTTCTTTTACTTTCATCGGCAGCGAACAGCCAGCAATTGCATTGGGTAACCGATATTGATAAAGCGCTCCGGGAAGCCGCAGTGGCCAATAAGGAAGTGTTGTTGTTCTTTACCGTTTCGGAACAATGTGAAAACTGTGAGAAACTGGATAAAAATATATTTGGAAGTGAAGCATTCCAGGCTTTCGCCAAAGAGAATTACATACCGGTCAGGATTGATTTCTCCCAAAAACCGACGGAAGAGCTGACGGACAGGATGATTGAGAAAAACCTGCTGATCATTGAAAAATACAATAAGGATGGTTTTTTTCCATTAGTGGTAGTACTCGACAAAAACGCAAAGGTTTTGGGTAAAACAGGCGTATATAAAGAAGAAACACCCGCACAATTTGTGAGCCTGCTGCGGAAATTTTAAAACAAAATACGAAGGCACGCCAAAGAACTAAGGTAACGCTCTTATTTACTGTTGGATAAATTAAATTATCTTCAATAAAGTATGGCTGGTGATTTTAAATCATTAAAACTTGCCTTTTGAGGGTCTTCTTTCTTTCTTTTCAAAAACCAAAAAGCTATATTTACCTCGTAAAGAGATTAGTTTTTTCGTTTTATGAATACCAAAACCGATACCAATATTAAACAGCATCATCCGGGAACGGAAGAACCACAACTCAATATCCTGTTAACCACAGACGAGGATGACCAAAGGCCCGTTTACATTTCCGGAAATTTCAATAAATGGCATACTCAGGACCGGAATTTCGAAATGGAGAAAATTGGTAACGGCCTCTACCATTTCAAATTTCCTGAAGATTTCATTTACCCCGATGAAATGCTGTATAAATTCACCAAAGGCGACTGGAGCGAGGTTGAAATTGACAAATTCGGGAACCGTACCGAAAACCGTTCCTGCCGCCAGACCAAAGGCCTGCGCCGCGAACATGTGGAGAAATGGCGTAAGAACTGGCTGCCATTCAAACCAAATTTCCTGCCGCAGATCCAATTGATTTCTGAAGGTTTTGATATGCCTCAGCTCAATAAAAAGCGACGCATCTGGGCTTTGTTGCCACACGATTATGATACATCAACAGCCCATTATCCTGTAATGTACCTGCAGGATGCGCAGAATCTCTTTAATGAAAAAGCGCAGTACGGCAACTGGGAAATCGATAAGAAACTGGCCGTCATGTCTGAATACAAGATTGGTAAAATCATCATTATTGCCATTGAGCATGCCGAAAAGGACAGGATTAAGGAATATAATGTAGGCAAAACGATTCTCGGTGCTGGAGAAGGTAAGAAATACATCCGTTTTATAACTGATACACTGAAGCCGTTTGTGGATAAAAAGTTCAGGACCAAGCCAGGCAGGGAATATACAGGCATAGGTGGAAGTTCCATGGGGGGATTGGTAAGCATCTTCAGCGGACTCATGTATCCTGAAGTATATGGTAAACTGATGATTTTCTCGCCATCGCTTTGGGTAGTGCCTAAAATGGATTTTACGAACATTGATTTTGCAGAACCCGGCGATACCAAAATCTACCTGTATGCCGGCGGCGATGAAAGCAAAACGATGCTCGCACAGGTGAAGAAGTTTAAGAAGAGAATGATCGAGAATGAATTCGTCGCCGACAAGATGAAAATCCAGCTCAGCATCAATATGGAAGGAAAGCACAGCGAAACATACTGGAGTGATGAATTCCCAAAAGCGATCGAGTGGCTTTTTTTTAATACCAAGAATTAAATGAAAATAACAACTGTACCCGAACTGGCCCGTTTTGAAGGAACAATTATGATTCCGGTTTTTGAAACCAATGCAAAAAGCCTTGTCCCGATTGAGTTTCATGGGGTTTCGGTTTCTTCGAAAGTCTTCTACGGAAAAAAAGATTCGGTGTATCAGGTCGATAAATATGACAGTTTACACCTCTTTATCGGGCTGGGGAAAACGCCGGATTACAAATCCGTATTTACCATTTTCAGGCGGATTGCGCTGAGAAATAAGGAAAGTTTCAATACTAAAACGGCATTGGTCCTTCCTGATGACTTTCCGAATGATATGGCTGAAGCCGCTTTTTCAGGTTTGCTTGCCGGAACTTATGATATCGGCCATTTCAAAAAAACAGAAGCCCACCCCTTTTTAAAAGAGGGATTTGAGTTGGTCCTGTTGTCTAAAAATGAAAATGATGATACTGCGGAAAGGGCTTTCAAAATTGCAAAAGCAAAACTGGAAACGTACCACCTGGTCGATTTGCCACCTAACGTCATTACGCCAGAATACCTTGCCGATTGGGCCATAAAAACAGGGAACGAGGTCGGTTTTAAAACCACAGTATTTGATAAGGATGCCTGTTCCAAACTCGGCATGGATGCTTTCTTAGCTGTAGCACAAGGCAGTGCAAGGGAACCGCAATTCATCATTATGGAATATACTCCGGCAAATCCGGGCAAAAACACCAAACATGTTGGATTGGTTGGAAAAGGAATCACGTTTGACACGGGCGGACTCAACATCAAAACGGCTGGAATGTTGCATATGAAGTCTGATATGGCGGGTGGGGCTGCGGTTTTAGGTGCGCTGCGGCTGATTGCTGATTTGAAATTGGATGCCAAAGTTACCGCCATTGTCCCTGCCTGTGAAAACGCTGTCGACAGTACTTCATTTGTTCCGGCGGATGTGATTAAAAGTTACAGCGGCCATTCGATTGAAATTATCGATACTGATGCGGAGGGCAGGTTAATCCTTGCTGACGGACTTTCTTACCTGATTAAAAATTACAAACCGGAATATGTTGTCGATATCGCAACATTGACAGGAAGCAGCGTAGCAACTTTAGGTTATGAATGCGGCGCCTTATTTACCAATAATGACGATATTTCAAAGCAGTTGCAGCATTGCGGCGATGCAATTGGGGAACGTTTGTGGCAGCTTCCATTATGGGATGCCTACAAGCAGGACATTGAAAGTGAGATTGCCGATGTGAAAAACTTTAGCGGTAAACCTGTTGCGGGAGCGATCAGTGCTGCGAAATTCCTCGAGTTTTTTACCGACAATCACAAAGCCTGGGCACATCTTGACGTGGCAGGCGTGGCTTTTGGCGATGATGAATTTGCAAAAACCAAACACGGCACTGCTTTTGGCGTGCATTTATTGACTAAATTTATTGAAAATCTATAGTTATGGCTGACGATACCAAAACCTTTATCTGCATTTCCAATTATTTCAAAGGTGCCGATTTTATGATCGAGCTTAAGGAACTCGGCAATACCGTTTTTCTTGTTACATCAGACAAGCTCCGGGATAAGCCGTGGCCGTTTGAATACCTCGATGAAGTTTTTTATATGGACGGGCAGGACACCGACTGGAATATGGAGCATTTGCTCCTTGGCGTGCAGGGACTGATGAAAAGCAATAAGATCGATGGCATTGTGGCACTTGATGATTTTGATGTGGAAAAGGCGACCTATCTCCGAGAACACCTGAGGATTCAGGGCATGGGACAAACTACGGGCCGTTATTTCCGTGACAAGCTGGCCATGCGCATGCGTGCCAAAAGCTGTGGCATTTCAAATCCGAATTTTTGTTCCCTTTTTAACGATCATGATATCAATACCTTTGCCGATACGGTTTTGCCGCCTTGGGTTTTGAAACCACGTTCCGAGGCTTCGGCATCAGGGATTATTAAGGTGCATGACAAGGAATCCCTTTGGATGCATATCAATGAAATGGGAAACAACCGCTTCAAATACCTGGTGGAGCAATTCCGTCCCGGCGATGTATATCATTGTGACAGTTTAATTGTCGATGGTAAAATCGTATTCAGCATTACGTCCAGATACCTGGCCACGCCTATGGAAATTTCACAGGGCGGCGGTATTTTCCGGAGTGCGAATATTGAATATGGTTCGGAAGATGACAAAGCAATCAAAAAGTGCAACGAGCAGGTAATTAAAGGTTTTGGCTTAAAACATGGCGCTGCACATTCTGAATATATCAAATGCAAGGATGACGGGAAAATCTACTTCCTCGAAACGTCATCAAGGGTAGGTGGGGCGCACCTTGCGGAAATGGTTGCTGCCGCTTCAGGTATCAATCTTTGGAAAGAATGGGCAAAAATTGAAGACGCTTTGGTAAAGGAGAAAGCATACAAATTGCCGAAAGTGCGTAAGGAATACGCTGGTATCGTACTCACATTATCAAAATTTGAAAACCCGGATTTATCTTCATTTTCCGATGACGAGGTTTGCTTCCAGGTGCCATTGGAGTATCACGCCGGGCTGATTGTAAACTCAGATAAGCAGCAACGCGTATTGGAATTGCTCGATGATTATGCGGACAGGCTCGTTCGCGATTTTGCAACGGTAGCGGCGCAGGCGGAGATTAAGAAACTGCATTGATTTAACTGGAAAATGGAGAAATCAGATCATTAGCAAATGTTTTGGCTAATCTAAAAGCATAAATATGTCTTTGGCTTGGAATTATTTCATTTCCTAATGATCAAATTGTCTGATTTTCCTTCTCAAACAACCCCACACTGCCGCCGACCCAATCCTTATCTTTATTGAATTTCACACCGATCATCTCACCACGGCTTAAACGCACCAGATTGCAAACCGGAACAGGAGCAGGGTCGTCTTTTTTCCAGACATACAGGACACGTACTTCGGTTTTTACTTTCCCATCGGGTGATTGTATAATGGGAATATAATTGACTTTTTTCTGTAAAATATAAAGGTCTTTTTCTGTTACCGCTTCGATATCTTCTTTTTTTACATGGAAGATAACACCGCTTCCTGAAAAAGAAAATAATGGCTTAAGCACATAATTTTCAAGATCTTCAGGAATCTCTTTTAAATCACTGAGTAAAGTCGTTTCAATAAAATATTTGC
This sequence comes from Flavobacterium pallidum, assembly GCF_003097535.1. Classification (NCBI taxonomy): domain Bacteria; kingdom Pseudomonadati; phylum Bacteroidota; class Flavobacteriia; order Flavobacteriales; family Flavobacteriaceae; genus Flavobacterium; species Flavobacterium pallidum. The sequence goes on along the minus strand of NZ_CP029187.1, from coordinate 2,827,908 downwards.
CTTTAAGCAGCGGTAAAATAAATTTGCTGATCCGGAAGAACCAATTCGGATGCCCGGCCCATTCTATATCAAGATCATCTGAAAAATGAAAAGCCATATTTAAATCCTTGCGCAATTCCAGTTCGTCAAAAATGACACGGTTGTAAATGCGCTTAACCCGGATTTTCTCACCGGAATCATTTTTATAGAAAAGCTGCCTGCCTTCCTTAATCAGTTCGGTGACACAAACGATTGGAATTCCGAGGTCGCGCCGGCAGTAATAAAAGTCAATTTTTGTATTTTGCTTTTCAGGCTCAATTTCCAGTAAAATGACGTTTTCTTTCGGATGCCCATTACGGATCACTTCATCAATAATGCCCAAATATTCTTCTTTTGAAATATGGTTTGCAAACGGCGTAAGTTCATCCAAAAAAGGATAATGTTTCTTAAACTTCTGGAATAACACAGGCTGGTAATTAAACAATGACGGAAATCCCTGCACTTCAATCAGCTTTGGGATGACTTTTCCATCTTCTTCGCAAATTCCAAAATCAATCGCTAAAAAAGTAGTATGCGCATCTTCATTTGGAACTTTTGTATTCAATTCCAGTGATTTCTCGGTCAATGCCTTAAAATCGTCACGCTGGATCAGTTTAATCACATCGTTACAGCCTTCAAGCAATTGTGCCTTCAATTCATTTGAAATGAAAAAAGGCGTTTCTGCCATTCGGAATGTCGGCATGTAATCAAAATCTGAAGCCACATCATCAAGGAACTCCTGATATTTTTCAGCAGAAAAATTTGCATTGAAAAGTTCGCGGTATTTTGGGATCATAACGGGAGATTGAAAGTGATACGTATCGTAAAGAAAAGAAAAAAGCGCTGTAAATTGTCATCTGCAGCGCCTGATTTTTCAATTTTTAACGGATTATCAGTTTTTCAGTGTAATAATTGCCGTCTGACTCAAAATGGAGCAGGTAAACTCCTGAACTCAGTTGTGAAGCGTCGATGTCATTATTGCCGTTTTTGATGTTGTGTTTAGGCAAAATTGTTTTCCCAAGCATATCCACTACGGAAACCGTCAATTCAGCATTTAGGGTTGAAGTGATCGTAAATTTGCCGTTGTTTGGATTCGGAAATATATGCATACTGATGCCTGAATGATTTTCCTGAATTCCGAGAATAGTCGAAGTGTATGAAGCCGCCCAGCCGTCACCGCGTTGTGTAGTATTCGTATTGAAAGTGACGAACATATTTCCGCCGGTTGAAGTGATTTCCGCTGGTAATGGATTTCCTGAAAATATCCCTAAAACACTGGCTGTGGCATCAATTCCGTCATAAACCGTTACGGTGTCATACCCGCTTTCGGTATCAAATGCTGTGAACGATAATGTTACTGAATTGGCATCTTCAGGCTGGATCAACCACGAACAGCTACTGTTGTTGGCGTAATTTCCATTGGTACTTCCGTCAGAAAATGAACCGCTTTCGTTTGTAAAAATGGCATCGGAGCACGATGAAGCCTGTGTTGAAGTGTAAGTTGCTGCAAATCCCTGACCTGAAATCGTGGCATTGCTGTAAAATTTGATAAACATACTTCCTCCGGATGATGTAATGTTTGGCGGCAAATCATTTCCTGCAAAACGGCCTAAAAGCGTATCAGCATCGGAAGTTCCATCATAAATTTCAAATGCATCTGTAAAAACATTTCCGATAGCAGCTTCAATATCAAATTCAGAACATTGTAGCGTGACTGAAGTGGCCTGCGGTGGCTGGATCAGCCAGGTTGAGTTTTGCCCGTTGCAATAATTACTTCCTTCACTTCCATCAGTGATAGTGCCAAAATCGCTGTCATTTAAAATCATATTTGCATTACCATTGGCATTGCCATCCGAAGTATAAGCAGCTGTAAATCCCGGCATCACATTGCTGAAACCCGTTGTAAAACGAATGGACATTTCCCCTATCGCTGAAATGACTGCACCAGGTAAATTGGCGCCTGATAACGTAGCGATGAGATGGGTGCCCTCAATATCATCAAAAACCAAAACAAAATCATTTTGCGATTCAGTTTCAAATTCAGAAAAAGACAGGGAAATAAAGGTGGCGCATGGTGGTGCAATAACCCAGTCGCAATGTTGATTGTTCCCGTAAAGACCGTTTCCGGAACCATCGTCAAATGTTGCTGAAACTGCTGTAAATGTGGTTGTTCCCGTACAGGTTGGGATGCCAAGTGTTGTATAATCGGCAGTCCATCCCGTATCGTTTATCGAATCATCGCTGGTGAATTTTATAAACATGGCACCAACGCCCATTGATGTGGAAATCGTTGGTGGTAAATTATGGCCCGAGAAACTACCTAAAAGAGGCGCGTTTTGATTTGGCCCGTCATATATCTTTACAAAATCGTAATCTTCCTCGGTCTGGAAAGTCGTAAAATCCAATGTGATTTGCTGTGCGCCTTCAGGAGCGATCAGCCACTTGCATTCCGTATAAACGAGATAATCCGAATTGCCACTATTGTCAGAAAAGGTACCCGACGCATCGGTCAGAAAAGTAATGACATCGCAAAGCGGAGTTGGATTCCCTTCCACATTTACGGCCAGCCAGGCTTCGGCAACAGCGAGATATTCAGGGGAGCTCGCTCCGAATAAGTCTGCCGCTGCAAGCAATGAACCATCCCTTGCGTCAGCGTAAGTTGCGTCATTTGGAAGATACGTTGTAAGGTTCCTGTATGCAATTTCAAGCGCTGTGGTAATGCCGATGGCAGGAACATTAAAATTATAGCCAAAATCATTAGTACCGGTTCCACCTTCGGTCAAGAGATAAAACCAATAATTCTGCACGCCACTGTTATAATGCACGCCGCCACTGTCGAAATTTGAGGAAGTACTTTTCCAGAAAGTGCCATTGTAGCTATCGGGTTGTTGCGTCGATCCGGAATTCGGATCCGACATGGAGCGCAGGTAAAAAGGTGATTGGACGACCATATCTTCGCCTATTGTCCAGTTGCCGTTCGCATCTGCCGAAAATTCTATGGCTGTACCAAAGATGTCTGCAAATGATTCATTCAAAGCACCCGATTCCCCGAAGTAAGTGAGCCCGCCATTTCCATTAAACTGTACCACCATATGCGTAAATTCATGACCCTCCACATCGAGCCCAACCAATGGCGTGAATTGAATTCCGTCACCCAATCCATAAACCATCACGTTATAAGGTGGTGGCAGGGCATAGGCATTGTTTTGTGTATTTGCTATTGCCATTGTTCCATCTACGAAATTTTTAATCGGGCTTCCTAAATCATCATAGCTGTGTCTGTTGAAATTATTAAGGAAGAAATCGTAGGTTTTTTCCATTCCCCAATGTACATCGAGCGCCGGATTTATGGTAAGCCAATCGGAAGTTGGACTGGTAAAATCGGAAAAATTCTGAAAACCATCAACATCTGAAAATGTGGCGCTTGCGGCATCATATGTTTCAATGTTCCTTGCCGATTCGCGCAGGCGGAAGGCCCCCTGATGACTGTCGACCGTGATGCTTTTTTGTCCACGATACAGTGTTTGTCCCGTTCCGGGCTCATCGATCTGCGCAATCAGGTTGATTTTTTGTAGGACTTCGCCGGATATGGCGTCAACAAAAACATGGGTCATTTGTATTGGGTCACTGGCATCGATACGTACTTTGAACGCGAGCTTTGTCTGCTGTTTCTGGTCTTTTGTTATTTTCATAAGCACCAGGTCAACCGGATACTCGTGTAGCAATTTTGTGGCATTTAAGTTTTTCAGTGCGATAGTTTTTGCCTCCGGTTTTGTGATTACCGGATTGATTTCAAAACCTTCCACAGCAATTATTTTACCATTCATTGATGTGGCAATACCATTTTTTGAATGCAGCATCACACTGCTTCCGTCAACAGGGATGTTTTTGTAAAACTGTTGAAAATTCTGGTGTGAAATCCCCAGATTGTCTTTCTTATTTGAAACTTCCTTAAAAGTATGGTCCTGGGAAAGCCCCAGCCAGTTGTTTAAGTCGTTTTGGATGGAGACGACACTTACATTTTGGGATTCAAGGCTGGCAAAAAACGAACCGCCGTTAATCCGGATTTTTGGACCTGATTTACTAATTGCAGGAACCGTTCCGGCATTATTTGTATTTTGTGGTTTATGCTGACCGTATGAAATCGCTGTAAACAGTGCGAAAAGAAAAGGTAACGTTGCTTTCATGATGCTGTAGTTTTATTTCTTCAAAACTAAGTGATTGCAACCTTTCAAAACTCAGGGTTTTCCCTTAAATAAAAAATTCAGTACAAACCCTTATCTGAAGTGATGTACTGAATTTTTATGATGATTATCAGGATTTAATTCGAAAGCATTCGTTTGCTCCGCATGAGGTCGTTGATGGCAATCCGAAGGAAATTTGGAATTACCGTTTCATTGGTTTTGTAAATCTTGTCTTCATCGAGCAAATCTTCAAGCATGTCGCGGAATTTGGATTTTCCTTTCAATGCAATGATCTTATCGCGTCGTTCCTTGTTCTTAAGGTTGGCAATATAACTGATTGGATCGGCTTCAGGATGAAATTGTGTCCCTACAAAATACGGCGTAAAACGTACAGCCATAATCGCCCTTTCATAATCTACATGGTCCCGGATTTTTTCAAGGGAAAGGATTTGTGCGCCGTTTTCAGAAAATACTTCAAGCTTTGGCTGTACCACCTGATAATCGCGGGAATCGACTGCATAATATGGGTTTGGCAAACCGTCAAAAAGCGGGTCGTCAATACCATCAGCGGTTTTGTGCACGGACATGATACCGAATGATGTCGATTTTCTTTTCGTAATTTCGGCTAGCCTGAAATGTTTACAAGCCATCTGGAAGGAATGGCAAACGAATAAAACGTGTTTCCTGATTTCGTTTTCCTTGTTCCAAAGCGTCAGCGAATCGATCAATTCAAAATATTTCTTATCCCAAATGCCATCGCCTTCCAGGGGATTTCCCGGTCCTCCGGTAGAAATGTAAATGTCAAATTTCTTAATATCAGGAAACTCGGCTTTTCCCCTTACGTCAAAAACCTTAAAGGTAACAATATTGCTGAAACGGTTGATGATGTCAATGATACAGCGCATTCCCTGGTTCGGTTCGCCGTTATACATGTCTAAAATGGCAATTTTAATCGTTTGGTCCGTCATGCTATCCTCTTTAAGAAATTGTCAAATAATTGCAAAGATATGAATATCGCTACAATCCTTTTGTAAATTCAGACGTGATAAAATCAACAACTTTGGTAAAATCACCGTTATTTTGTTCATAAACAGCCAATTGTTTGTCGGCACCGGTACCATTTTTCATGATTTCGTGTACATAATTGATGTCGTCGCGTGATCCCAATTCATCTACTACATCATCAACAAATTCGAGCAGTTCCAGGATCAGCATCTTGGTTTCGACTTCTTTCTGCAAACCGAAATCAATCATGTGGTTGTCGATACCATAACGTGCGGCACGGAATTTATTTTCCTTAATCAACGCCAGCCTGTAAATGTTGAAACTCGTATTCTGCATCGTCAGCTTATACAATTTGGCAACAATAGCCTGGATTAATGCGACAATACACATTGTTTCCTCGACGGTCAGGCTCATGTCGCAAATGCGGAATTCGATGGTATCGTAAAACGGATGCAGCCTTAAATCCCACCAGATTTTCTTCGGATTGTCGATGCAATTGGTCTTGACTAAAGTCTCCAGATAATTGTCATAAGCAGAAACCGAATCAAAATATTCCGGAAGCCCTGTCCTTGGAAATTTGTCAAAAACCTTTGTCCGGAACGATTTATAACCGGTTTTCCTGCCTTCCCAAAACGGAGAATTCGTCGAAAGCGCAAAAATATGCGGCAGGAAATAACACGCCTGGTTCATCAGTTGCAATCCGATTTCGCGGTTTTCAATCCCGACGTGGCAATGCATCCCGAAAATAAGGTTCGAGCGAGCGGCATCCTGTAATTCATTTACGATATTGTGATAACGCGGATCATCGGTAATTGGCTGGTCCTGCCAACGCGAAAATGGATGTGTTCCGGCACCACCGACGACGAGGTTTTGCTTGTCGGCCAATTCTACGATTTTCCCGCGCAGATGCTGGATTTCATCTTTCGCTTCCTTGACGCTTTTACAGATATTCGTACCCACTTCGACGACAGACTGGTGCATTTCGGCCTTGACCTGCTCGTTCAGGAAAATCTTGGCACCATCTACAATTTTCGACAGGTGCGATCGTAAATCCCTTGATTCCGGATCGATAATCTGGTATTCTTCTTCAACTCCGAGTGTAAAAACGGGTAATTTTCTTTTCATTGGTCTTGTTTTTGGATCTTAAGATTTTCAGATTGCCGGATTTTCAGACATCTAAAAATCTAAAAATCCGATAATCTATTCTTATTTCGCTGCGGCCGCGGAATCCTTGATGAAAGTACCCCACGTCAGGTTCATTTGCCCGTCTTTGTGCTTTTTGGCGGCTGCAATCGCCATCTTTGCGGCTTCTTCAACAACCCAGTCGAAATTTTCCTGCCCAACAGAAGTGTATTCCGCATCCGGCGCCGGATTCCCGAAATCAATCGCGTACGGAATGCCATCGCGTACGGCAAATTCCACCGTGTTGAAATCATAACCCAAACCTTTGCACAGCCTGAGCGTATAATCCTTAATAGTAGCCAGTAACTTTTTATCAGTCACCGGGTTTTCCACAACATATCTCAAATGGTGCGGATTCCTTGGTTCATACGGCATAATCCTTACGGCTTTTCCGCCAAGGCAATACACCCGGAAATACGATTCGAAAACAATTTCTTCCTGTAACAACATCACCAATTGACCGGTTTCACGATGCTTTTCCCAAAACTCTTCCTTATTTTCCAGGCGATACACATTTTTCCACCCGCCACCCGCATACGGTTTCATATACGCCGGGAATCCAATATAATTGAAGATTGATTCCCAATCCATAGGGTAGGCAAGGTTGCGGAATGATTTCCCCGTAGTATCGGTTGGATGTTCCGCAGAAGGCAGGATCACGGTATTTGGTAAGGGCACACCCAACGTATCTGCAAGGCAATTGTTGAAGAATTTATCATCGGCGCTCCACCAGAATGGATTGTTGATGACGTTGGTTCCTGTCAGTGCGGCATTTTTAAGGTATGCCCTGTAAAAAGGCACATCCTGTGAAATCCTGTCGATGATTACGGCATATTCGCCACCTTTGTTCTGTACGACCTTGTCAATCGAAACGGCTTCGGCAACAATGCCTTTTTCACCTTTTGAATTCACTTTGTCTATAAAAGCCTGCGGGAAAGTGTCTTCCATCCCAAATAGTATTCCGATTTTTTTCATGGACCTATGATATTTGTGTTATTTGAATTTGATTCTTGATAAATAGTGCGGAAACATTTCGCGCCAGACCGGCCAGTCGTGCATGCGGTCCCTGCGGATATCGAGCCAGTGATCAACATCACGGCTGCTCAGGACTTTACTCAACTTCAGGTTGGAATCCAGGCAGACATCCAGGTTGGACGTTCCCAATACGATGTCCATGTTCCAGAGTTCATGGTCATTTAATCCGTACAGGTAATCTTCAGGGCTGTTAAAAAATACGTCATCATTGTGAAAACCATCCATGAAGCTTTTGATACTGAAAGCGCCGCTCATCGAAAACATGTGGCTTACATAACCCGGGTGGCGGAAAGCAAAATTGGCCGCATGGAACCCGCCGAAACTGCAACCTGCCATAGCCACCTTGCCCGCTGGAGTATTGTTCCTGACGCGCTCCACGATTTCATGGCAGATCATTTTGTCATACCAGCCATGGTTCTGGATCCGGTGTACGGGATGAATCTTCTTGTTGTAAAAACTGTCCTTATCGATGCTTCCCGGGCAGAAAATCTGGATCAGCCCCTGCTCGATATACCATTGGGCAGATTCAATCAATCCCTGGTCGCGGTTTTCATGATAGCTTCCCATGGAGGTCGGAAAGAGGATTACGGGATATCCGGCATGCCCGAAAACAAGCATTTCAATTTCACGGCTCAGGTTTGGGGAATACCATTTAAAATATTCTTCTTTCATATAAGTGTTTTGTTTAACAATTATAGTGAAAATAAATAAGAATCATAAGTTTTTCACCAACTAACTCGCATTATTATCAGAATGGAATTAATATTTATGAAAGATTAATAAAACGATAATTTATGATCTGAAAATGGATAAAAATTTTAAATTTCAAATTCCAATGTCGGTAGGTTACAATTGCTATTGGGGACTTGTCATTTAAACCTGCAGTTCAAATAACTGTACCTGGTTTTTCAGCCTTTCGATGAGCATTGACATCATACGTTTATTTAAGTCTGAAGAGTTCTGAATATAGCGGATGTATTCCTCTGCAGTGAAAAGCGCGATGACGATGCCTTTAAGCGAATTCCTGAACTTGATGTCACGCTGTATGCTGTGCTCGATAAAATGAAGTTTCTTTTCGACGCTGAAATGATAGAAATCGGTTTTGCTTTTGGTGATGTAATTCCGGAAAACTTCCAAAAAAAGATCGTTCTGGAGTTTCAGTATGGGCCTTAAGGTTTCGTTCTGGAAAAGCTCATCGGCCGACGATTGTGCGTTCACGGTTCCCTGCATTTCACCCCGGAATGCGGTCAGGAATTGGTCTCTTGCGCTCATTTTTCTTTTAAAGTTAAAGATTAATGAAACGGATTTGAAATCCTGGAAAGCGGAGTTATGAATAACTTATTAACCGTCAGTTTGAGCGCTCAACAGAAATAAGGAACCGATCTGTGAGGATTTTAAAATCTCTTGTGGACTTTATCCTGAATTTTGACATCGCCCATTCATTCGTTGCTTTGAGCCTGATGGTTTTGCCATTTAAATCCATCTCAAAAGGCATTTCAAAGCCAGCCACATCAGTTTTCCAGCGATATTCAAGTTTTCGTTTGTTTTTGCGGAGTTCTAAAACGGGATATTTCGTATGACGTAAATATTGATCAAAAACAGGCTTCAGGTTAAAACCGCTTTTTTCACTGAAGAATTTTTCGACAGTTTCAGTATCGATAATTTTATGCCGGAAGGCAAGGGAATAATCAAGCAATATTTTCCACCATTTTTTATCATCATTGATTATGCTTCGTATGGTATTTACAAGCCAGGCGCCCTTTGGGTACATGTCAACGGAACCTTCATTATTGACATCGAAATGCCCGATTACAGGCTCCGTATTTTTAATCTTATTTTTTATTCCGTTCAGGTATTTTACCGCTTTGTCATAGCCTTGTGTACATTCTATATAAACGGATTCGCTATAATTTGTAAAACCTTCATGGATCCACATATCTGCAATATCTGAAGAAGTGATGCTGTTGCCAAACCACTCATGCCCACTTTCATGGATGATAATGAAATCAAACGTCAGCCCGATTCCTGTTCCGGATAAATCGTTGCCAAGATAACCCATCTTATATTTATTCCCGTAAGCGACGGCACTTTGGTGCTCCATTCCGAGATACGGCGTATCGACCAATTTATAGCCGTCTTCAACGAAAGGATACGTACCGAATTTACTCTGGAAGCAATCCATCATCGGCTTTACCTGTTCGAAATGCTTCCTGGCCATCTGCTCATTTTCCCGAAGGACATAGTAATCTAAATCGAGACCTTTGTAATTTTCGCCAAAATGAACGTAATCACCAATATTTATTGAAATGTCATAACTGTTGATCGGATTTTTCACTTCCCAGTCCCAGCGCGTATAACCATCATTGAGGTCTTCTGAACCGATAAGCCTTCCGTTTGAAACATTCATCAAACCATTTGGGACCGCCACTTTTATGGTTGCGCCGTTGTCTGGTTCGTCTGATTGCGAATCCTTGCACGGATACCAAAGGCTCGCACCTGTTCCCTGGACGGCGCTCGCAATCCAGTCTTTCCCACCACCATCTTTTGTGAATACAAATCCGCCATCCCATGGGGCATGTACTGCTACGGTCGGCTTTCCCGAATAACAAAAACTGATTTTTTGGAAGGAATTTCTTAAAATTTGTGTTGGAAAATCAATAAAAACAGCGTTGAATTCCCTTTTATAATGCAGTTTTTGCTTGTTCCATACGATACTATCGACAGCCATATTATCAAAAAGGTCGAGTTGTATTTTGGAAGTATTATCAATGGTTTTAAAGCTAATATCATTAAATCCGGTCAATGATCCTTCGGTTGGGTTGATGCGGATACTGATGTCGTAACGCTGTACATCAAAACAGGTCCTTTCAAAGCGCAATCCGCCACGAAGGGAATCTTTACGTGTAAAAGCCTGTTGCGGGAAGCTTTTGCCGATGCTGAAAATCAAGAATAATATGACAACCGTTTTTTTCATTTGCACTTAAACCTGGATTACGCCAAGGTTAAAAGGTTTTTGGATAGGAGCGTGGTTTGCCGCTTCAATCCCCATCGAAATCCAGGTCCGCGTGTCGATTGGATCAACGATGCCGTCGGTCCAGATCCTTGAAGCTGCGTAATAAGGGGATACCTGGGCATCATAGCGAGCCTTGATTTTATCGAACAATTCCTGTTCTTTTTTCTCGTCGACAATTTCACCTTTTGATTTTAATGAGGAGGCTTCGATCTGCATCAGGACTTTAGCTGCCTGCGTGCCGCCCATAACGGCCAGTTCTGCGCTGGGCCAAGCAAAAATCAATCTCGGGTCGTAAGCTTTTCCGCACATCGCATAATTTCCGGCACCATAAGAATTTCCGACAATCACTGTAAACTTAGGCACAACCGAATTCGAAACAGCATTTACCATTTTCGCACCGTCTTTAATAATCCCGCCATGCTCGGATTTTGAACCGACCATAAAACCGGTCACGTCCTGAATAAATACAAGCGGTATCTTCTTTTGGTTGCAGTTGGCTATAAAACGTGTGGCCTTGTCTGCAGAATCCGAATAAATGACCCCGCCGAACTGCATTTCGCCTTTTTTGGACTTCACGACTTTACGTTGGTTTGCCACAATCCCGACTGCCCAGCCATCAATGCGGGCATAACCTGTAATGATCGTTTGTCCGTAACCATCTTTATAAGCTTCAAACTCGGAATGGTCAACCAAACGCTCGATGATTTCCATCATGTCATATTGTTCATTACGGGCTTTTGGCAAGATGCCATAAATCTCGTTTTCATCTTTTGCCGGTTTCGCCGGTTTTTCACGGTTAAAACCCGCTTTATCAAAATCACCGATTTTAGAAACGATATTTTTGATTTTGTCCAAAGCATCCTTATCGTCTTTGGCTTTATAATCGGTCACGCCCGAAATCTCACAATGGGTTGTAGCACCTCCAAGCGTCTCATTGTCAATACTTTCGCCGATAGCCGCTTTTACGAGATAACTCCCTGCAAGGAAAATACTTCCGGTCTTATCCACGATTAAGGCTTCATCGCTCATAATCGGAAGATAAGCACCTCCTGCGACGCAACTTCCCATAACGGCTGCAATCTGCGTAATCCCCATGCTGCTCATCACGGCATTATTCCTGAATATGCGCCCGAAATGCTCTTTGTCGGGAAAAATCTCATCCTGCATCGGGAGGTATACTCCGGCGCTGTCTACGAGATATATAATAGGTAAACGGTTTTCAATCGCAATTTCCTGTGCGCGCAGGTTTTTCTTTCCGGTTATAGGAAACCAGGCACCCGCTTTAACCGTGGCATCATTGGCGACTACAATGCATTGCTTTCCTTTAATATAACCGATTTTAACCACCACACCTCCTGAAGGGCAGCCACCATGTTCTGTATACATGCCGTCACCTGCAAAAGCAGCAATTTCAATACTTTTGGCTTTGTCATCCAATAAATAATCGATGCGTTCGCGGGCGGTCATCTTGCCTTCAGAATGAAGTTTTTCAATCCTTTTTTCGCCGCCACCGAGTCTTACTTTTGCGAATTTTTGCTTTAAATCAGATAACAGAAGCCTGTTGTGGTCTTCGTTCTTATTGAAATTGATATCCATCAGGAAATATTGGTTTATGAGGTATTTATAGGAATGCTAAATTACGAAATCGATTGAAACCGCAAAGTTTTCAATAATCAATATTGAAAATTCCAATCTGTTAAATGGTTAATATTAAGTTAACATTAACTTAACATTAGGCAGATACATTTGCAACGTTAATTTAACATCTTATGACTGTAAATAATTTCTTCCAGTTTTTGGTCCCGAAAGATAAAAAATTCTTTCCATTATTCGAAAGAGCCACCGCAAACATGATTCTGATGGCGAGCACGCTGCACGAAGTCGTAAACATGGAGCCATCAGCCAGACATGAGCACTTCATGAAAATTGAGGAAATGGAGCAGACAGGGGAGGATATTACCCGTAAAATTAACCTGGAGCTCAGCAAGAATTTTATTACGCCTTTTGACCGTGAGGACATTTATGCTTTGACAAAAGCCATCGACAATATTTCCGGGAATATTTATGGTGCCTCAAGCAGGATGCGTTTATACCATATCGAAAAAATTACGAAATCAATCCGTAAACTCACCGAAATCAACCTGGAAGCCTGCCAGAATATTGATATGGCCGTGAAGGAATTGCGTGATCTTAAGAAAATCAAAAGAATTACCGATGCCTGTGCGCGCATTAATAAGCTTGAAAATAAATCGGATATGGTGTATGATAAAGCCGTAGCTGATCTTTTTGAAAATGAGACTGACGCTAAGAACATCATCAAATATAAAGAAGTGCTTTCCGTACTGGAGTCGGCTGCCGACAGGTGTAAAAGTGCCTCTAACGTACTGGAATCGATTGCTGTAAAACATTCATAAGGACTGACCCCGGACAAATATGACGTTATTAATCATCATTATCGTTCTTGCGCTTATTTTTGACTACATCAATGGTTTTCATGATGCCGCAAATGCGATAGCTACAGTAGTCGCCACAAAAGTACTGACACCTTTCCAGGCGGTGCTTTGGGCAGCTTTCTTTAACTTTTTAGCCTATTGGGTTTTTGGTTTTGGCGTTGCCGATACGGTGGCTAAAACGGCGAACACCATGGAAATCAACCTTACGGTAATCCTTGCCGGTGTTATTGCTGCAATCATCTGGAATTTATTCACATGGTGGCAGGGAATCCCTTCAAGTTCCTCACACACGCTTATCGGAGGTTTTGCCGGTGCGGCGATTGCTCATGCCGGTATCGGCGTAGTCTCCTGGTATAAGGAAGGGAAAGACGGAGGGCTGCCTTCAGGGGTTTTAATCATTATTTCTTTTATTGTACTTGCGCCTTTATTGGGTGCTTTGGTATCATATCTTATTTCGCTTTGGTTGCTACATTCCTATAAGAAAAAGGTGTTGCCAAAGTTATTTACATTAGGCCTGATGGCACTTACCGTTTGGTTTGTTGAAGGCCAGGTAAAATATTATGACAAGATTGAAAAGCCAAGATTTGATTCCCATTTTTGGAGTGTCGCTTTGGAGCAGCACAATATCAAATGGTTCCTTGTCGCATTCATTATTTTTACGATCAGTATTTTCTGCTTGTTTTTCAGCAGTTTGAATCATACACGGTCAGAGTTTTGGCTAAAGAAAATGCAATTGCTTTCTTCAGCGGCGTTTAGCCTTGGCCATGGCGGAAATGATTCGCAGAAAGTTATGGGGATCATTGCTGCAGCGGTAGCCGTTTACGTTCATACGCATACCGGACAAACGATGCCCGACTGGCTGAATGTGATCCTGCCTGACGAAGATGGCAATGGCTCCAATATGCCCCAATGGATCCCATTAGCGTGTTACACGGCGATTGCCGCAGGAACGTTAAGCGGGGGGTGGAAAATCGTGAAAACCATGGGTTCTAAAATTACCAAAGTAACATCGTTTGAAGGTGTTGCCGCAGAAACCGCCGGAGCATTAACCTTATATTTCACGGAACACCTTAAAATTCCGGTAAGCACAACCCATACGATTACAGGCTCCATTATAGGGGTAGGATTGACAAAAAGGATTTCTGCCGTAAGATGGGGTGTCACCGTAAGCCTGGTTTGGGCCTGGGTACTCACCATTCCGATTTCAGCGGTATTGGCAGCAATAGTGTATTATTTGCTGAATATATTTATTTAAAGATATTGAGTTACTGAGCAGCTGAGTTGCTGAGCCTTTCTATATAACTTAAGTTCAAAATATAAAAAAGTCCCGGTAATCCGGGACTTTTTTATATTTTGTATTGTACTCAGCTGCTCAGTAACTCAGTAGCTCACTTCGAAGATTCTTTTACCAGTCGTTTCAAAATTGCCCATTGTTTCAGTGCTTCACGCGCTTCAACAGCAGGATAACCGAGCATCACCTTTCCGGGTTCGATATCGCAGGTGACGCCCGAGCCTGCACCGACGGTGGCACCGTTTCCAATGGTAACGTGATCTTTTATTGAAGCGCTTCCACCGATGATCACACCATCACCTAAAGTTACGGAACCCGCTAACCCACTGTTTCCGGCCATAATGCAGAAACGTCCGAGCTTACTGTTATGCCCGATTTGCACGAGGTTGTCGATCTTGCATCCATCACCCAATACCGTGGAACTGAATTTGCCCCTGTCAACGCAGGAATTGGCACCAATTTCAACACCATTTCCTATAATTACATTGCCGATTTGCGGAATCTTGACCAATCCCCTTTCGGAACAGGGCCTGAAACCAAATCCGTCCGCACCAATAGTGGCGTTCGGATGGATGATGCAGTGGTGTCCGATATGGCATCTTTCACGGATGACACTTCCGGACCAGATTGTCGTATGATTTCCGATATGACATTCATCGAGGATCGTCACATTAGGATAAATTGTCGTGTTGTCACCAATGATGGCATTTTTTCCGATGTAGCAGCCAGCCCCGATTCGGGATCCGTTACCCACTTTTGCGGAAGCGTGAATTACTGCAGAAGGATGTATGTCCTGTTCGAATTCGGGCATGGGAGGCGCAAAAAGTTCCAATACCTGCGACATGGCCAGATCGGCATTGCTGACTTTAATAAAAGCTTTATTTTCGCCGGGTTCGATAGAAATGTCCTGGTTTACTACGGCGGCACAGGCTTTGGAACCAGCCCAGAATTTCTCATATTTCTTATTGCCGATAAATGAAATCTCCGAGTCCGAAGCCGCTTCAAGCTGTTCCGGCGCAGTAATCCGGCAGGAAGTATCGCCTATGACTTCCCCTTTTAAAATAGCGTTGATTTCCTGGATGCTGAAAGTTTTCATGGACTTTGGATTTTAGTAAAACCAAATAAAGCCTTTTCAGGGCATTTTTCCAAACATTGACGCAGTATTTTACCTTTTTAATGGATTAATCGGGAATTATTTAGTTTAAGTGCTGGCTTTTGCCATTTCAATAAGCTTGTGCACCGTTTTCCAATTCCTGGATGTAGCTTTCACTTTGAGTTTATTTTCAATGATGGTATTGGTCAGTTTTGTGGTTCCTGCGCCATGGGCATACCAAAGGAAAATATAGCGGTCAATGTCAATGAGCCTGTCTGCGCCAAAGTCAATGGATTTAAGGACTTCCATATTAAATGCCGCCGGTTTTTCAGAAAGGAAAGTGACATAAGGCTGAGTGTCGCCGGGCATGGTTTGGGTTGCGAAAGGATTATTGTCTGCAACGAATTCCAGATCGCTTAATGTCACAACAACTACAGGAACTTCAAAGCTGAAATGCTTCAGTATTAACGCTGAAATTTTCTTTTCAAGGTCAACCGGTTCGGTTTCATTGCTTTGGAAAATAACATTGCCACTTTGGATGTAGGTTTTGATGTTTTTAAAATCAAGCTCTATCAGCACTTTGCGAAGCAATTCCATTTTAATGAGTTTTTGGCCGCTGACGTTGATGCCGCGTAACAAGGCAATGAACGTTTTCATTATTTCTTAAGGAAAAGTTCTACGTAAACCGGCAAGTGGTCTGATGGATATTTACAGTCCCTGGAGTCGCTCAGCACGGCATATTTTGTAACCGAAATATTGTCTTTACTCGTAAAAATATAATCGATCAGAAGCGTCACCGGCTTGTTGAATTCAAAATTATTGAAAGTTCCCGACGGCCCGAAAGGCAATTCCTCACTGATTACCTTCGAATCGTTCATCCACGAGGACATAAATTTGTATGCCGTGCTCTTAATTTCGCTGTTGAAATCGCCGGTAAGGATCACCGGGACATTTTCGGTATTAATGGCATTGATTTTACTGACAATCAATTTTGCACTGTTTGTCCGTGCCAATTCGCCTACATGGTCAAAATGTGTATTAAAAACGTAAAACCGTTGCTTTGTCTTCATATTTTCGAACAGCCCGTAGGTGCATATCCTTTCAAACATCGCATCCCAGCCTTTAGATACAACATTCGGGGTTTCCGAAAGCCAGAAAGTAGATTGCTTCAGCACCTTGAATTTTGTGGAGTTGTAGAAAATAGCACTGAATTCCCCTCCTGTAGGAGAGCTGTCACGCCCAATCCCAATGTAACTGTAATGAATCATTGTGCTGTCAATATACTTTAGCTGATGAAGCTTACCTTCCTGTGTACCAAAGAAGTCAGGATTGTAAAATTGGATCTGCCTGCATAGGAAATCCTTTCTTAGGTCCCAACGGTTTTCTCCATCGGCGGGATTGTCAAAACGCAGGTTATAGGTCATCACTTTGAGGTTTTGGCCCAAAGCCGAAATTGAAAACAGTAGTAAAAGAATCGTTTTGTGTAAATTATTCATGGTTTGATTAGGTTATTCTTGTGCTGCGACTTTAATAGGTAACGAATATGAAACTTTTACTGCGATCCCTTCCTGTGTTCCGGGAATCCATTTAGGCATGCTTTCCAGCACGCGTATGGCTTCATTGTCAAGCCGCTTGCTTATTCCCTTTTTTACTTCAACTTCCGTTACCGAACCGTCACTGGCGATTACAAAGGTCAGGAAAATTGTCCCCGATTTATTGCCTTTGACATGAAAATTATCTCCTATAAATTTATAGGCTTCCCTCATGCCACCAGGGTACTCAGGACGTTTTTCCCTTGGAAAATATGGAATTTCTTTACCATCTTTATCATAACATTTCCCTGTGACAAGCTTGTTTTCAGAAAAAACCTCCTCCCGCTTTAATGCACCGCCAGGCCAGAATGCCTTTGACTCGCCTTCAAGCCCGCCTTTGTTATAGCTGGCGAACCATGCCACGCTGCCATCGGGATTATAAAGTGTCGACTTTCCTTCAGGCATCGCTCCGTTTTCAAGCATCATAAAGCCAGATTCACTGATTGGGGAGCCATCCATACGGTAAGTCCTTATCGTTTGGTGGATTTTGTCATCGGAGAAAGTGCTGATTTCGTAACTTTCTGCCAGATCAGGAGTTGTGGGCTTGTTTTTTTTATCCTTGTAGATTTTGTCCTGAGCGCTTCCGCAGAGGGTAACGAGCCCCATTAAGATCATCGCGAACTTTGTTTTCATATAGTGGGATAGGTGTCCAAAATTAACATTTATAACTTTAATGCCAAAAAACTAAAGATAATGTTTTACTACTTCTCAATCACGATTGCAGCACATATGTTGCTTATCAATGTAAATTTCTGAAAAAGAAACAGTTAAATTAAAGAATAATCAGCTTCATATTAAATATTAACACTATCTTTGAAAAATATCAACTTTTACACGATATAATTCGATTGTTTATCGATTTACAAACGCTTATATTTTATAAACATTTGCAGATTTCTAAATTGTGGTCTTATGTTTTCTCAGTATAAAATATATAGCAATGACAATTCCAGACCCCAACACAAGACGACATATTGTTATGGCTGATGATGATGAGGAAGATCGCATGATTTTCTCTGAAATCCTGTTGGAAATCGACGATTCTGTAATTATTACACAGGCCGAGAATGGAAAGCAGCTGATGGACTTTCTCAACGGGCCCGTTATCCCACATCCGCATGTAATATTGCTTGACCTGAATATGCCTGTGCAAAATGGTTTTGAATGCCTGCAACAGATCAGGAATGAAAGAAACCTGAAAGAACTGAACATTGTGGTTTATACGACTTCGGACCATCCTGATACTATCAAGAAAGCAAAAAATCTTGGCGCTACATTTTATGCAGTTAAACCCAATTCATTGGAAAACCTGAGATCACTCGTCACTATGGTCCTTGCAATCGATTGGCGTGGGCCAGTGTGTGAAAGAAGTTTCAGGCTTATTTGATTGTTTATTTCCATCCGCTTACGAAAGCAAAGCTTTGACGGGATTAGCGTCGCTTATCCTTTTCGTGGGAGCCTTTACAAAAGCAGAAGCCGTTTGGCACGGCTTTCTTTTTTATTTCCATTTTGTTTATTAAAGTAAAAAACTTTTCAACGCAAAACATAAATAAAAAAGCAGAAACTTCCGTTTCTGCTTTTGTGGGCGATGAGGGATTCGAACCCCCGACCCTCTGGGTGTAAACCAGATGCTCTGAACCAACTGAGCTAATCGCCCTAATAGGGATTG
Source organism: Flavobacterium pallidum (assembly GCF_003097535.1). Classification (NCBI taxonomy): domain Bacteria; kingdom Pseudomonadati; phylum Bacteroidota; class Flavobacteriia; order Flavobacteriales; family Flavobacteriaceae; genus Flavobacterium; species Flavobacterium pallidum. The sequence goes on along the minus strand of NZ_CP029187.1, from coordinate 2,809,373 downwards.
CAAATATAAGCTTAGAATTTATACCTGCAAGCGAATTTTGGAAATATTATTGTTTTTTAATGTCGCGCAATTCCGCTCTTGTATCGAAATTAATGACTTCCAGTGTAATAGGTTCCCCTTTGGTATTCCTGCCATGTATGGTGTATAATTTTCCTCTTTTCAGTTTGATGTTGCTGCGGTCAAAATCGACATCGCCATAGGTGAGTATTTTTCGGACGTCGGCAGTGTCAACCCATTTTTCCATGAGTTTCTGGTTTGCAAGATCCGAATATTTAAACGGTACTTCGCGTAGGTGCTTCAACACACGTGCATTTGGGAAATAACTGCATCTTGTTTCCTTTCCATTAAGGATAAAAAAAAGGAACACCATTCCAATAGCGAAACCGCTAAGGTAATAGGCGAGGCGGACATAAAATTTCATAATGGGATAATTTCGGCAAAGGTAAACGGATTTCCTTTAAAACACAATTAAATTGATGTCACTATGCGGGATTCCAAACCATTCGCCAATGGCTTTGTTCGTCAGGATTCCGTGATAGAAATAAACGCCGTGCTTCAGTCCGTTGTTGCATCGGATAGCACTCTCAGCACCCCCGTCTTCAGCAATTTGTATAAGGTAAGGCGTAATGATATTGCTGATGGACAATGAGGCTGTCTTTGAATATCTTGAAGGGATGTTCGGCACGCAATAATGGATTACGTCATGTTTTATAAATGTAGGGTTTTCATGTGTCGTAATCTCCGAAGTTTCAAAGCAGCCGCCGGTATCGATGCTCACATCCACAATCACGGCACCTTTTTTCATGTGCGAAACCGTATCTTCGGTAACTACAACGGGACAACGGTCTTTTCCGCGCATCGCGCCAATGGCGACATCGCATCGCCTCAAGGCTTTTAAAAGTGCTTTCTGCTGAATCGTAGACGTAAATATCCTGCAGTTCAGACTGTTTTGAAGCCTTCGTAATTTCGTAATCGAATTGTCGAAAACCTTTACGCTTGCACCAAGTCCAATGGCGGTTTTTGCAGCAAATTCTCCCACAGTCCCGGCACCTAAAATGACCACATCAGTAGGAGGGACCCCGGTGATATTCCCAAACAGCAACCCTTTCCCGATTTCAGGATTGATCATTATTTCTGCCGCCACCAATACTGATGCCGTTCCTGCAATTTCGCTCAATGATTTTACCGCAGGGTAAGAACCGTCATCGTCTTTTATAAATTCGAAAGCCAAAGCGGTAATTTTCTTTTTGCCTAAAGCCTCAAAATAATTTGATTTCCTCGTCTTTAATTGTATTGCAGAAATTAATGTCGATTGTGGTGACATCATTTCAATTTCGGCCGTTGTCGGTGGTTCCACTTTTAAAACCATAGGGCAGCCGAACACTTTTTTGGTATCCTGCGTCACCTCGGCACCGGCATCGCTGTATTCCTTATCTGAATATCCTGAACTTTGTCCGGCTCCGGCTTCAATCATCACGCGATGTCCATGCGATGTCAGGGAATTCACGCCATCAGGTGTCAGGCAAATCCGTCGTTCCTGAAAACTCGTTTCTTTCGGGATGCCGATAAAAAGTTCGCTTTTATGCCTGGCGATTTCCAGTTTCTCTTCCTGTGGCAGCAGTTGCTGCTTGGTAAACGGCGTGAGTGACATAGGGACTTGGATATTTTTTGCCTAATTTATAAAAAAGTTGTCATTTGGCAACCATCATTTGTTATCTGGAATTGATTTAAGTTGATGCTTGATCGTACCTGGACCGCGCGAGGGATCGCAGCAAGGTGCCGTGCACCGCGGAGCGCCCGACGGCGGAGCTTGCGTAGCCGACGCGCCCCAATTAATTAACTTAAAACCAACTTCCTGTTTCCATCCGCAAGCACACTAATGGTGATTACGGAATGCTGTTGTGGAATCAGCGTCGGGATTTTCTCAGCCCACTCAATAAAACACCATTCCCCGGAATAGAGGTAGTCGTCCATGCCCATATCATAAGCTTCGGATTCCGTTTTTAATCGGTACACATCGAAATGAAAAACCTTGTGGCCATGCGCGGCTTCATATTCATTGACAAGCGAAAATGTCGGGCTGCTCGTCGCATCGGTAACGCCCAATTGCTTTGCGAGCGACTTGATCAACGTGGTTTTGCCTGCGCCCATATGGCCATTGAAAAGGATTACTTTATGTGGATTCTGCATCAGGACCTGCTGTGCAGCCTGGCCAATTTCTTCGAGGGAAAAGATGATTTCCAATGGTTTGAGTTTACAGTTTACTTCGGGTTGAAAACTAAAAACGGTATGATCATCTCTTCGAGTGAAATACCGCCATGCTGGTAACTGTTCCTGTAATAACTTACGTAATGGTTGTAATTATTGACATAGGCCAGGAACAGATCATTCTTCGCAAAGATATAAGAACTGCTCATATTGATGGAAGGCAAACCAATTTTTTTGGGATCTTTTACAGCATAAACGTCGCGGTCTTCATAAGTGAGGCTGCGGCCGGTTTTATAACGTAGATTCAGGCTGGTATTCTTATCACCGATTACTTTAGATGGGTTTTTTACATTGATGGTTCCGTGGTCTGTGGTGATGATCAGTTTGAAACCAAGCTTTTGTGCCTGCTGTATGATTTCAAGTAAAGGGGAATTCCGGAACCAGCTCAGCGTTAAGGAGCGATAAGCCTTGTCGTCTGAGGCCAATTCCTTTACGACATCCATCTCGGTTTTTGCATGGGAAAGCATGTCTACGAAATTATAAACGACTGTGACCAGATCATTTGACTTCAGCGACTTGAAGTTCTCCACCAGTTTTTTTCCACCGGCAAGATTGGTGATTTTGAAATAATCCTGTTTGAGGTCCAATCCCAGTTTGCGCAATTGTTCGGTTAAAAATTCGGCTTCGTAAAGGTTTTTGCCTCCATCTTCCACGTCATTTTTCCAATATTGCGGATATTGTTTTTCCATTTCTGATGGCAAAAGCCCTGAGAAAATAGCATTCCTGGCATATTGTGTAGCCGTTGGCAGTATGGCGTAATACGGTGTTTCTTTCTCTAATTTGTAGTAATTCGCAACGACGCTTTCAAATGCCTTCCATTGGTCGTAACGCAGATTATCTACGACCACAAATAATATTTTTTCCTTCTTTTTTAATTCGGGAACGACCAATTCCTTAAACAAGGTATGCGACATCACGGGGCGTTCCGCTTTTGGCAGGAACCAATCTTCATAGTTGCGTTCGATGAATTTCCCAAACTGGCTGTTGGCTTCCGTTTTCTGCGATTCCAAAATCTGGATCATCGCCTGGTCCTGTATGTCTTCGAGTTCGATTTCCCAGAACAGCAACTTCTTGTACATTTCAATCCAGTCCTCATAATTGTTTACCATGGCGAGTTCCATGGCAATTTTGCGGAATTCCTTTTGGTAATCCAAAGTGGTTTTTTCAGATATAAGCCTGGAATGGTCCAGGTTTTTCTTTAAGCTCAGCAAAATCTGATTCGGATTTACGGGCTTGATCAGGTAATCAGCAATTTTCGAACCGATCGCTTCCTCCATGATCAATTCTTCCTCGCTTTTGGTAATCATGATCACCGGCGTTGACGATTTTTTCTCCTTAATTTCCTGGAGCGTTTCGAGTCCGCTCATTCCTGGCATATTCTCATCCAGGAAAACAATATCGAAATTACCATCTTCAAAGATGTCTACGGCATCGCGCCCATTGTTGCAGGTCGTTACATTATAATTCTTTTTTTCAAGGAAAAGGATGTGTGGTTTTAGCAAATCTATTTCGTCGTCAACCCATAAAATTTTGATCTGATCCATGCTTGTTTTTTTCTAAAATTTTCCGCAATTTAACATTTATTGAACGATGTTTTCTTAAAAGTATTGTAAAGTTGAATGCCGTTAATTCTTACAAGTATATTGAAAAAACTATCTTTACAGCGTCAACCTATTGCGTTTTTTATTATGAGAAAAATTTATCTTGCTGCCTTTTCAATCGTGTTTTTTATTTGCTGTTCAAAAGAAAAAGCTGCTGACCGGAACAAGGCTTTTGAACATTACAGGAAAAGCTTTATTGAGGCACTTTGGATTAATTTTCCTGATTATGCTGCCGCTTCCGGATTTCATAAATATGATAATGTATTGGTTGTCAATGATGCCACAACACGCGCAAAACAATTGGCATTTATAAAAAGCAACCTGGATTCTCTCGGCAATTATGATGAAAAATCACTTAATCCCGGCAATTTCACCGATTATAAGATGATGGGGAATATGTTGAAAAGTTATGCGTTCGGGATGGAAGAAATGAAATCGTGGGAATGGAATCCGGCAGAATATAATGTAAGCGGCCCTTTTGCAGAAATACTGAACGGTTCTTACGACTTCCTTTCCGTAAGGTTGAAAAATATCAGCCTTAAACTGGATGAAGTCCCGGCTTATTATGCTGCTGCAAAGCAAAATATCAGGAACCCGACACGGGAACACACTGAACTCGCCATTTCGCAAAATACCGGCGGCTTATCAGTTTTTGAAAAGGATTTGCCCGCCATGCTTGAAAAATCTGATTTGTCTGCTGCAGAGAAAGATGCGATGAAAGCAAAAACGGCTTCTGCAGTCAACGCCATAAAAGATTATGTTTCCTGGCTACAGAAACTGGACAATCCGACGCCGCGTGATTTCAGGCTTGGAAAAAAATTATATGACAAGAAGTTTGAATTTGACATACAGTCAGCGTATACGTCATCGCAGGTGTTAGAAAAAGCAGTGGCGCACAAAAAAGAACTGCACGAAAAGATGTTTGTGATTGCAGACAGGCTTTGGTCAAAATATTTAGGAACTGCACCAAAACCATCGGATAAAAACCAACTCATCCGCCAGGTGATCGATAAGATTTCGCTGCAACATGCCAAACCGGAATTGTTCCAGCAGGCGATTGAAAAACAATTGCCGGAACTTCTGGCTTTCATCAAACAGAAAGACCTCATATACATCGATCCGTCAAAGCCGCTTGAAGTGCGTAAAGAGCCAGATTATATGGCTGGCGTTGCAGGCGCATCCATTTCGGCGCCCGGCCCTTATGACAAAAATGCGAAAACGTATTATAATGTAGGCAGTTTATCAGGTTGGAGCGCAGCAGAATCCGAAAGTTACCTGCGGGAATACAACGATTATATTTTGCAAATCCTGAATATACACGAAGCGATTCCTGGGCATTACACCCAATTGGTGTACAGCAACCAGTCGCCAAGCCTTATCAAATCTATTGCCGGAAATGGTGCGATGGTCGAAGGCTGGGCAGTGTATTCAGAGTTGATGATGCTCGAAAACGGCTACGCCAATTCAGACGAAATGTGGCTGATGTATTATAAATGGAATCTCCGCAGCACTTGCAACACCATCCTTGATATTGGCGTGCATACAAAAAACCTGAGCAAGGATGATGCTATGGATTTACTAATAAATGAAGCGTTCCAGCAACAGGCCGAAGCGGAGGGCAAATGGCGCCGCGTGTGCCTGACGCAGGTACAGCTTTGTTCATATTTTACCGGATTTACTGAAATTTGTGAATTGCGTGAAGCATACAAAAAACAGCAAGGCGAAAAATTCAGGTTGAAAGATTTTCATTCAAAACTCCTGAGTTACGGAAGCGCACCGGTAAAATACATCAGGGAATTAATGCTGGAAAAACAATAGCTACACGGACTCACTTATATAATTCGCCTTAATGAAGTCGGTGACCAGGTAACCAATCAGTTTCCCGATCAGGTGCCTGTTCTTGTCTTCGCCCAGGTCAGGAGCTCCTTCGCAGATGTGGAGGTAGGCTGCGTTGGTGCATTTCCCAAAATAACTTACAAAAAGCCTTGTTTCTTCAATAGAATAACCACTCATGGTCATGGCGCTGCTGGCGATATTCGGCAACGCATCAAGGTCAATTTCGATGCCGTATGGATCGTTTTTTATAAAACTTAAAGCATTGAACATTTCCTGGTCAAAGTCTTTCTGCTTGCGTATTTTTACTTCATCATAAGTATTGTAGCGTACCCGGTCTTCAATCTTTTTGATGATGTCCAGTACATTTTTTGACGTATAACTTTCGTGTAGCCCGAAGATGAAATATTTCTTAAGGAAACCTTCCTCATAGGCATACGAAAAGCCGTTTCCGCTGTGCCGGCCTTCAAGAATCCGGAAGTCGGAATGGGCATCAAAATTCACGGCGTTAACCGGTCTTCCGAAAGCCAATGCAGCGCCTTTAATATTCCCGTAAGCATTATTGTGCCCACCACCAATAACAATCGGGGTTTTGCCGGCTTTAATAATCGTGAAAATGATGTGCGCGACTTCTTTATCGATTTTGCCCACGACAGCGCTAAGTTTCACGCGGTCTTCAAGGATATTGAAATCAAGGTTTTCGACTTCTTCCATTTCTGACTTTACATCCAAAGCGCCCAAAACGAGGATGCGGCCGCCTTTGCAGAAACGGTTGTGCTGTATGTTTGCGATACTGCTAATGGCGCTTTTCCAGGCTGAAGCCGCTCCGGGCCTGCCGTAATTCGCGCGGATACCAATGTCTTCCGGAATACCGAAAAGCACATATTTCGCCTCGCAGCCTTTCATGAACTTTTCAGGGTCGGCACCCAGCGGAATGGTATGCATCTTTTCTCCGAATTTGATTTCACCGCTCCTGAAATTGGTCACTTTGGCAAGGTCAGAAATGGTAAAAGGAATCAGTTTTTCCATCACAAAATTTTAGCTCCAAAAGTAACATAAAACTATAAACTTACGTTAATTTAGATGGAAAGGAATGATAATATTTTAAATTTGTTAGGCTTAAAAAGCAGAAAACTATTATAAAAACCAAAAAATGCTCTTATGGAAAATCAAAGAAGTAATTCAAGCTTAAAAGCAGTCGTCGTCGTTTTGGCGCTTTTATTGTTGGGTAGCCTTGCCTATATTTTTAAAATGACAACCGATGCCAAGAAACTGGAAACCGAAGTGACAACAGTGAAATCAGAGAAGGATAATTTACTGGATTCGCTTGCCATCGTAAAGAATACTTACGAGCAGGCGATTAAAGATAAAACGGAAGTCTCGGACGAATTGATTGCTGAACGTGAGAAGGTCGTGAACCTGATTGCCGACCTGCAAAAATCAAAAGGTGATGCAGCCTCACTTCGTAAATACCGCGAACAATACAATGCGCTTCAGGTGAACATGAAGAAACTCGTCGCTGAAAATGAAGAGCTTAAGAAGCAAAATGAAACGCTGACCGTGCAACGCGACAGTACTGTTGTAGCACTTGGGCAATCGAAAAAGTATAACGACACATTAGTCGTCCAGAATGAAAACCTCGCCAAAACGGTCGAAAAAGGGTCAAAACTTGTCGTAATGAATCTCCGTACGCAAGCCATCAAGCAAAGAAGTTCCGGGAAACAGATCGAAACCGAAAAAGCCAGCCGCGCGGATAAATTGAAAGTTTGTTTTGCAGTTGCCGCCAATGCCATTGCAAAATCCGGAGATAAGACCTACTATGTCCAGATTATTGACAGCAAGAATAACGTCATCGGCGATAAGAAAACGGAGACTTTCGGTGACATGACCCTTACATACAGCTTTACGACAGTGGTCCCATACAACAACCAGGCGGTTGATGTTTGTGAATATCTTGATGGAAACGGCAAGGATTTTGCCAAAGGGAGTTATTTCGTAAACATATTCGATAAAAGCGAATTGGTTTCTAAAACGTCATTTACTTTAAAATAAACCCCCGTTAATTATTGATTCAATAAAAGAGCCTTTGAGGGCTCTTTTTTTTTTATGATATGATTTCACCGCTGATGATCACATCTTCAATAAGGTTGCTGCCAAAGGCGTATGGCAATTGGTAATAAGACTGAACCGGTTTGGTGATGATAAGATTGGCGGCCTTCCCTTTCGTAATGCTTCCGTGCGTTTCAGAAATCCCCATAGCGTAAGCCCCGTTTATTGTAGCGGCATTAATAGCTTCTTCAGGTGTCATTTTCATCTTGATACAGGCCGTCGCCACGACCAGGTTCATGTTTCCTGATGGTGTGGTTCCGGGGTTAAAATCGGTTGCAAGTGCTAAAGGCAAACCTGCTGACAACATTTTTCTTGCCGGTGTATAAGGAATACTGATGAAGAAAGAGCAGGAGGGAAGCGCTACCGGCATCGTTCCAGATCCTTTGAGGGATTCAATATCCTCATCGGTGAGGATTTCAAGATGATCGACGGAAAGGGCATCATGCTTAACGCAGGCAGCAATCCCGTTAATAGCTGTAAATTGATTCACATGGATTTTGGCTGTAAGTCCGTATTGCTTCCCGGCCAGCATAATGCTTTCGGTTTCTTCAACAGAAAAATAACCTGTTTCCAAAAATGCGTCGATGTAATCCGCCAGGTTTTCTCTGGCAATGGCGGGTAGCATTTCATGGATAATTAAGTCAATATAACCCGCATGATTTTCTTTAAATGCTATTGGGAAAGCATGTGCGCCAAGGAAAGTGGCTTTAATCGCGACAGGAAAATTTTCCTTCAAACGTTTAATAATCCGCAGCATTTTTAATTCACCTTCCAAACTAAGGCCGTAACCGGATTTGATTTCAATGGCGCCGGTTCCCTGCTGCATGACTTCTTTAAGCCTTAAAACTGACTGTTCATAAATCTCATCTTCAGCAGTCTCATGGAGTTTTTTGGCAGAATTCAGGATGCCGCCACCGCGATTCGCAATTTCCTCATAACTTAAACCATTAATCCGGTCAACAAATTCCTGGATGCGGTTTCCGGCATAGACCAAATGCGTATGGCTGTCGCACCAGGCAGGAAGAACGACGCGGCCCGTGCAATCGATTTTTCGGATGGAAGTATGTATGGGAAGCGTTTCCATCGTCCCGAAATCTTTTATAAGGCCATCTTCAATCCATAGCCAGGCATTTTCCAGCAAAGGCAAATGGGCCATTTCAGCACCTGAAACTTTGTCAATATTGGCTTCACGAACCTGCAGCAACTGGCTGATATTTGTCAATAAAGTTTGCATAAGCGTATTTTCAGTAAATGTAGAATGGAAATTCAAAAACTCCTATCTTTATGTAAAAATTATCTTCGTTTGAAAAGAATCAAATACAGCAAGGTTCGCAAAGTCCAGCAAAGCTTTTACGAATATACCGGCAGTTACAAAACAGATCCGGTAGAAATGCAACTCTTCGTTTATGATGAGGAAGGTTTTGAGGAATATAAAAATGTTACGCTCGACCGGTTACGCAAGGAATGCCTGGATCCGGAGCAGCAGCAGGATGTCAAATGGCTTAATATCCATGGATTGCACAATACGGATTTGATCCGGGAGATTGGTGAGGTATTGGGTATTGAGCCATTCATGATCAGTGACGTGCTGAATGTTTTGCGCCGCGCAAGGATTGATGAATATGACGATATGCTGTTTTTTAGCATTAAATCGATACTTGAGGAAAAAGGCGCTAAAGCTATTCGTATTGAACAGATTAGTTTTTTCCTTAATGATAATTTGATAGTGTCATTCCAAGAAAGGAAAAGTGATTTCTTTGCCCATATCCGCGAACGCATCCGTACCGGTGGCGGGATTGTCAGGAAAAAGAAAAACGATTATTTATTGTACCTGATGCTTGATGCGATTATAGAAAACTTCTTTATTACGATTGAAAATTACGAGATTGATATCGAGAAATTACTCATTGAAGCGCAGAAAGCACACCGTTCAGAATTCTTAAGCCTGATCGAGTCTCAGCGTGAAAACCTGAATTACCTGAAGCGTGCTATTTTACCTTTGCGCGACGCATTGTATACGCTGAAAAGTATTAAAGATGATGACGAATTTGATGGTATCGAAAAAGCCAACTACACGTTTTTCGCCCGCCTTCACCAAAAATCACTCGAAATCCTTGAGCAGATAGAATATGACAGTAATACCCTGGAAAGCGCCTCGAATATCTTTTACTCGTCGCAGGCGCAAAAAATGAACCAGATTATGAAGACGCTGACCATTTTTTCGGTGATTTTTATGCCGCTGACTTTTATCGTAGGCGTTTACGGAATGAATTTTGAAAACATGCCCGAACTTAAGACAAAGAATGGGTATTTCATTGTCCTGGGTGTGATGTTTGTCACAGTGGTTTTTATGGTTTATTATTTCCGGCGTAAAAAGTGGTTCTGACACCTGTAGATTCCCATTTGAAAATTGTCGTTTGTGGTTTTTCTAAAAAATACCTTTAAATAAATTAAATATGAAACTTATTTTTTTCACTTTAATTATCGGCCTGATGGCATTAGGCTGCAGCAGTGATTCTGATAACAATGGTTCGTTGCAGGTAAATGGCAGAGAATTTAACATAGGTGCCAATTCCCAACAAAAAAATTACAACAGCATCGTTTATGAGGAAGACGGACGGAAAGTCATGAAAATTATTGAAAAGACAACAGCAGGCACTGATCCAGAAGTCATCGAGCTCGATTTCAATTACTCCGGAGCAACGGTGGACGGGGCATACCAGGTGTATAGTATAGGTTTTGCAGGAACGTTGCCCGCAGATTATGTGGTTGGTGATTACAACACGCCAGCGCTGTATTTTGGAAATGCAGAAGCCTCAGGCACGATTTCCATTACGACTATAGGTACCAATAAATACAAGATTATATTCAACAATGCGACATTTGCTGCTGATGATGGATCGGGGATGACCAGAACGATTAACGGCAGTTGCGTAGCCGAATTTTGGTAGGATTGTATAGATAGTATCACTATAGTTAAACATAAAAATCCGCTGCCATCGCAACGGATTTTTTATTTTTAAACTGCCGGTTTTAATCTAGGTTGTAAATTATTTCAGGCTTCCCACCATATCTTCCGGTTTTACCCAGGCATCAAAATCTTCCGCAGAAACGTAACCCAAACGCACCGCTTCATCCTTTAAAGTGGTACCGTTTTTATGCGCTGTCTGTGCAATTTCAGCAGCTTTATAATATCCGATTTTGGTGTTTAATGCCGTAACCAGCATCAGTGAATTGTCGACCAATTCCTTTATTCTTGTATAATTTGGTTCAATTCCCTGTGCACAGTGCTCGTCGAATGATACGCACGCATCACCCAGCAACCTTGCCGATTGCAGGAAGTTGGCAGCCATCACCGGCTTGAACACATTCAGTTCATAATGACCCTGCATGCCACCCACTGAAATGGCAACATCATTACCCATAACCTGTGCGCAAACCATAGTCAGGGCTTCGCATTGCGTTGGGTTTACTTTACCCGGCATGATGGACGAACCCGGTTCGTTTTCAGGGATTATGATTTCCCCGATGCCTGAACGCGGGCCTGAAGCAAGCATGCGTACATCATTTGCAATCTTGTTCAGCGAAACAGCCAGTTGTTTTAAAGCACCATGCGCTTCAACAATGGCGTCATGAGATGCCAATGCTTCAAATTTATTTGGTGCGGTGACGAAAGGATGCCCTGTAAATTCAGCGATATATTGCGCCACTTTCACATCATATCCTTCCGGAGTATTCAATCCGGTTCCTACTGCAGTTCCGCCCAGGGCAAGTTCAGATAAATGAGAAAGCGTATTTTTTAAAGCCTTCAGTCCGTAGCCAAGTTGTGCCGCATAACCTGAGATTTCCTGGCCTAACGTTAAGGGTGTGGCATCCATGAGGTGCGTACGTCCGATTTTAACGACGTTCATGTATGCTGCCGCTTTTGCGTCTAAAGTATTTTTCAGTTTCTCTACACCCGGAATGGTAATTTCAACAGCTGCTTTGTAAGCGGCGATGTGCATTCCTGTTGGGAAGGTATCGTTTGACGATTGCGACTTGTTCACGTCGTCGTTTGCTTTTACGACCGCTTCGCCTTCGCCGATCTTGAATCCTGCCAAAACCTGCGCGCGGTTTGCAATCACTTCGTTTACGTTCATGTTGCTTTGCGTTCCTGAACCGGTTTGCCAGATGACCAAAGGGAATTCGTCGTCGAGTTTTCCTTCCAGGATTTCGTCGCAAACCTGACCGATGGCATCGCGTTTTTCTTTTGACAATACGCCAAGATCGTGGTTCGCATACGCAGCAGCTTTCTTCAGGTAAGCAAAACCGCGTACGATTTCCAGAGGCATCGAAGCCGAAGCGCCAATCTTAAAGTTATTCCTTGAACGCTCTGTCTGGGCGCCCCAATATTTGTCAGCGGGTACTTTTACCTCGCCCATAGTGTCTTTTTCTATCCTGAATTCCATTTTATATAAGTTACAAATTTGTAAAGCAGTGGCCAAAGTTTCCGGTTTCGTCAGCGCCGTAGCCCTGATGGAAGCGGCATCCTTTTTTAGCGGTTCCCAATACGCCATTCGGAGGTTTGCCCATTTACCGCTAAAAAAGATACAGCGGACAGCAGGAAACAGCTCCTGAAAAAGCTGCGCCAAATTTAGCGATTAAAGCCCTTTTAAAAAAATATTTGGATTGTTTTATTGGCGGATAAACATTATTCATTTACCTTTGGCGTGAATTCATAAATTCCGGAAAACATGTTTGAATTTCAACAGTATTTAGGCTTTTTGGCATTCCTTACAGTCCTGACGATCGGCTTTTGGCTGATGATGTTCCTGATCAGTTTCGTAATGTACTGGGTAGGAGGGGCGTTGTTCGAAATGTTCAAGGAAAAAAGAGCCGCAAAGAGATTGGAACGCGCTTAATATTTAAGTTGTTTCAATAAAAAAGGTCCGCATTGCGGACCTTTTTTTGTGATTTATCTAATTATTTCCTGACCACTTTGAATGAGGTGGAAGTTTGTTCGAACTGCAGTGAGCAGACATATGTTCCGGTTGCGTAGGAGGACAAATCGACCTTAGCATCAAATTGCTTTTCGTTGAACTGGTCAAGGAGTTTTCCGTCGAGGCTGTAAATAGCGATGGACTGGATTTCATTTTTGGATTTGATATTGAGGATTCCGGTCGTTGGGTTCGGGTAGTACGAATAATCGATCAGGCTATTTCCTGAAGTTCCGAGATCAAGGCAACTGAAAGCACCATCCCAGCCTGCAAGATTTGTATTGGTGTCGGCATCAAACTGGAATGTGAGTGCTCCGGACGCATCTGTCGATTCAAAAGGGCCTACGACATCGAATCCGGTAATGGCAGCCAACATATCCGATTCTATATTCGGTCCGTTAAAAATATACAGGTAATCCCAGCCGTCTTCTATGGCAATGCTGTTAAATGTTACTTTAACCTTATCATTCGGGTCTGTAGGAAAAACAGTCCTGGTCCAATCCTCATAATCGGAATAATTATGATCCAGTCCGCCAGAATCTACAAATGGCTGTCCTGCACAGAAATCGGCCGCAGTAGTTAAATAATAGCATTTCGATACCGCCTCAAGCCCTGCCGAACAGGCGCTGCGCACACAGATATCGTATGAGGTGTTCGGAGAAAGCCCTGTGACAATGTAATCGTTGGTGCCCACAGGAATCCATGTAACGGGCTGGTAAGGATAGGTTGATACTGACACTTCCCATGACGTATTCGTCGTGTCCGCATCGGTCCATGTAAGCTCGGCTGATGTATAGGTGACGTTGGTGACATTCAGGTTGTTGATTTGTGAAATACATGTATTGATGCAATTACTGCTGAGACAAGTGGAAGCATTTACATTCTGAAGGATCCTTGCAGCAGGCTGCGGCCCGAAACCATTGGCAAAGTTAATCCCGACGCCTTCCAGTAAATGGCAATAGCTCATAATCGTCCCGCCAACTTCAGGCAGTGGGACATCGCCGATGGGGCAATTGCCTTCCGCATAGGCCGGATTTGCAGTTGTGGCACAACCATCAATGGCAGTACCATCTCCATTCCAGTAACAGCCGTGTGTATGCGGGGATCCCAAAAGATGGCCCAATTCATGTGTAATCACTTCGATCGTCCATGACATTACAGGGACGGTATTGAAATCAAAATAAACATCAGAATAACTGTAATTGTTACCAGAGCATAAACCATCTACTACGGCAGCTACACCGCCAAGCCCGCTGTCGATCCCTACAAGCTGTCCGACATCTCCGTTAAAAACCGGTCGTTGCGCATGAAATTGCTGCAGGTATTGCCAGGAAGCATCACCGAGGTAAGGATCAGGCGTGGTCCAGACATAAATGGATTTAATCGCAACGCTGATGCCGTCATTGTTGTAAAGTGTCTGTACATTATTGAATGCGGAAGTCATCCAGACGTTGGTTTGTACAACATCGCTTCCATTGGCAAGATACATGTCGTAGTCGATTTCAAAATAAACGGTCACACAACGGTTTGAGAGCGTATTCCTATTTTGTGTATTCGCAGGAATTTCCTTTAAATCCTTTTCCGTTACGGCACATTTAAAGGAGTTGTCAAGTTTTAATTTGGCATCCGAATAGACAATGTAATCTGTGGTATTGCCTTTGATATTGAGCTTATTCACTACGATATTCCGGAATTGATGCCCTGAAATAATACCATTCATCTGGTCCTTGAAAAAGTTAAAAGATACCAGGGAATGCACATCGCCTTTGATGATGCCTCGGTAAAAATGCCCTTTTTCAATAGTCTTTTTTGCATCAGGCGCATCGCTCGTGCGCAATTCGAAACCTTCTGCAAATACATCCGTTTTGTATAAGGATATTGTAATTACGGTATTATTATAAGGAACATCAAGCTCAATATATTCCTTGTTTTCAGCCATGATCTGCATGGTCACTGAGGCATCCAAAGTTGCTATTGTAGCGTTATCTACTGTTTTGGTAAACTCAGCCGAAGCAGGATTTGGATTTATCGAAAATGGAGCGTAATGTGCAAATACGACGTGTTCTTTTTGCAGTTTCAGTATATCTTCAGCGACTTTTCCGGTTTGGGAAAAAACAGAAAAGCCCATCAAAAGCAGAAGTATTGTTTTTTTCATATCCATGATTTACGTGTCAAATGTATTAAAAAAATAGCCAGGAATTCTTTTACGGCAAAAGTTCAAAGCCGGATTATGAGATAATTACGTGATGCATCGGTATTAAGATTGACAAAAGGCAAATAAGTTGCTTTTAATTGTCGATTGCATCCGCATGCATTTCATAGATTTCCAACCCGAAATACCCAACCGAAGCAAAAATATGATCAAAAATATCGGCCATGATGTATTCATAATTCTCAAAGCGCTTGTCACTGGAAAACGTGTAAATTTCCAGCGGAATGCCATGTGGCGTGGGTTGCAGTTGACGGCACAGCAAAAGCATGTCTTTGTTGAGTCCCGGATAATTTTGCAAATACTGCGTAATATACTTTCGGAACAGCCCGAAATTGGTCATGTTCCGTCCGTTAATCAGCAATGATTTATCAATATTCCGATTGGCATTGTATTTATTGATGTCACTCTGGCGTTGGTCGATATACGAGGAAACAAGCTGAATTTTCTTTAATTCGAAAAGTTCTTCAGGCTTCAAAAAGCGGATGCTCGAAGGTTTTATCAGGATATGCCGCTTGATGCGCCGTCCATCTGAGCCTAGCATGCCGCGCCAGTTTCGGAAGGAATCTGAAATCAGGCTGTATGTTGGTATCGTGGTGGTCGTATTGTCGAAGTTGCGCACTTTTACAGTAGCAAGGTTGATTTCGATCACGTCGCCGTCGGCACCGAATTTATCCATGGTAATCCAGTCGCCGATGCGCACCATATCATTTACTGAAACCTGGATGCTGGCCACAAAACCGAGAATGGTATCACGGAAAATCAAGATCACAATGGCTGAAATTGCCCCGAAAGTCCCCAGTAATGTCTTAAATGACAAATTAAAAAGCGACAGGAAAATGGCCGTAATCCCAAAAGTCCACAGCACGATCATAATGACCTGTATATAACTGTCGATCGGTTTGTCACTGTAACGCGGGATCAGTTTCAGGTAATCGCGCAAAGCATTGAAGATGCTCCGGATAATCCACAGCACAAGCAATACGATGTACATTTTCACGAGTTTCCCGAAAATGGGTTCCCAATAATCGAAATTCCGGAAAATGATTGGCACCGATTTATAAACAAACAGCAGCGGAATCAGATAAGCGATGTATTTCGCAGTTTTATTTGTTACGAGTAAATCGTCAAAGCGTGTTTTGGTGCGCCTTGCGACAATGATCATAAGCCGGACCAGAATGAAACGGAATCCGAAATAAATTCCATAAGCCAGGAAATACAGCAGCACGAGATCGAAAAACAGGCTGAAATACGAAGCAAATGTCTCGTTGACATGCCAGGATTTCAACAGTTTAAACGACCAGCCGAAGATGTTCTCCATGACTTTATGCATCATCTACAGGTATTTTTTTTCTACGTAAAAGGTCCCGAAAGGCAATACGGAAGCCACACCGATAATGGCAAACTTTTTTGCAGGCCATTCCAGCTCGAATTTCAGCATGATGGCCAGGATGATGTATGAAATGAACAACACGCCATGCGCCATCCCGATCGGGAATAGCAAGGTGTGGTACAATTCAGGGTTGTTGTGTTTGATGAAAAGCATGTTGCCAAACAGGGCGAGGTATGAAATCCCTTCGAGAATTGCGATGGCTTTGAATAATTTAAGCATTAATTTGTATATTTAGATTGAAGGCCATTGGCCAACGCAAAATTAAGTATTAAACTTACATTAATAAAGACAAATCCGTTTAAGTTTCAACATAAGACCATGAGCAAACGCGACCTTAAGAAATACCTGAACAGCCTGACAAAAGAACAGCTTGAAGCACAGTTTACAACGCTTTACGAAAAATTCCCTGAAGTAAAAACGTATTACGATTTTGTCTTCAACCCAAATGAGGAAAAGCTGACCGCTGCGGCAAAAGCCAAAATTGCGAATGAATATTTTCCGGTAAAATCAAAACGTGCCAAACTTCGGCGTTCTGTAGCGCAAAAATACATCAAGCATTTCCTGAACCTTGGCGTCGACGCTTTTGCTGTTGCAGATGTGATGCTGTTTACGATTGAAACAGCGCAGAAATATTCAGCGAAACGGGAAATGAAATACGCGTCATTTTATAAAAGCATCCAAACCGCGTACGAACAGGCAGTGAAATATGTGATTGCAAACGGTATTTTGCCCGATTTCAGGGAACGATTGCTGTCAGTTGCTGCGGAAGCGAACAGGCAGAGATGGGAAAACCGTTATGAAATACAGCGGTTGGGTGAGGCATTGGAGTTTATGGACAATTAAAAAAAAGCGGCCCTGCAGGTATTGCGATTTCCCATTACACAATTAAAATAAGGTAGGAGGCAGCGGCGGCGCAACGTGAAACCCTGACTTAAGTTTTCCAACCCTGAATTCATTTACTTTTTCATGTGCCAAACGCGTAGGTTCAGGAATACGGTATTTCCCGATGCAGCTTTTCATGATGTCCAGGCTTTGTTCGCCCGTGACCAAATGCCCGGGAGAAATATATACAGGTTGTACTTTGGCTTTCGTACGTAACGCATAGCCTAGCAATTCACCTTTGCCATAAATGGGTTCACTGCTGAATTTCTCCTGGCCTAATGCATCGAATTTCCCAAACAGCATGCTTTTCGCACACCCGATTGCAGGAATGTTTGCCAATTGGCCGAAATGCGTCGCAATGCCCATTTTCCTGGGATGCGTGATACCCTGGCCATCAAGAATCATTAGATCTGGTTTTTCATCTGATTGTTGCCAGGCTTGCAGCAATGCGGGAACTTCACGAAAAGCGAGGTAACCGGATTGATACGGAAAAGTCGTTTCTGCGACAATGAGCGAGTAGGAGCGGAGTGTCATTGCAGGGTAATCTAGGATGACAATGCCCGCATAAACCGTTGTACTGTTTTTATTAAATGAAATATCCGCACCACCGATGGTATGGATTGGTTTCTCCAAAGGTTTTAGGTTGATATGCTGCTGCATTTCGAGTTGGAGTTTCGTGGCATCTGTAATGGAAAAATGGTCGTAGGTGAGCATGGAGCGTTTTATCATAAAGTTACGGATTTCATTTTGGAAAAATAAATTTCAAGCGAACCCGCCACCGCGCCAGGGATATCAGCGGAAATCCTGACAGTGCGCAGCAAAGGCATATTGAAGCGGATAGCCCGGTCCGCAGGGGGCGCCATAAAAAAGTTGGCAGTAATCAGTGGCGATTGGTAATAAAAAATTAAATTAACTTTTAAGATTGCCGATAAACCTGTTTTTAGGTGTACTTTTGCAAAAATTGAAAAAATTTCCGTTAAGGAAACTATGAAACACAACGAAACCGGTTACGAAATTACTGAGAAAAAGGAGCTGTACGGCTACCAAAAAGGCGATATTGACCTCATTTTTGACCGTATGGACAATACCCCGCCGGACTATCATTTGCTATACCAATTGCCCACGGGCGGCGGGAAAACGGTGATTTTTTCTGAAATCGTAAGGCGTTACCTTGCCCAGCACGATAAGAAAGTGGTGGTGCTCACACACCGGATTGAACTTTGCAGGCAGACTTCCAAAATGCTGAACGGTTTCGGGGTGAAGAATAAAGTCATCAACAGCAAAATCAAGGAATTGCCAGACCAGGGCGAGTATTCGTGCTTTGTGGCGATGGTGGAAACACTGAAAAACCGCCTTAACGACGAGCTGCTGCACATTGACAATGTGGGGCTGGTGATTATCGATGAAGCGCATTACAATTCGTTCCGGAAATTGCTGAGCTCGTTTAAAAAATCGTTTATCCTGGGTGTGACCGCCACGCCTTTGAGCTCGAATATCAGGCTGCCGATGAATGAGAATTATGACGAGCTGATTGTGGGCGATACGATTTCGTCATTGATTGAAAAAGGTTTTCTGGCTAAAGCGACCACCTATACCTATGATGTTGGGCTGACTTCACTCAAAGTCGGGATTAATGGTGATTATACCGTGAAATCTTCGGATGAACTGTATTCGAATATGGTGATGCAGGAGAAACTTTTGCATGCTTATACCGAAAAATCCCTGGGCAAGAAAACGCTCATCTTCAACAATGGGATCCACACTTCATTGTATGTCTATGAAACGTTCCGCAATGCCGGTTTCGGAATCAGGCACCTTGACAATACGAGCAGCGCCGAGGAACGTAAAGATATTTTGAAATGGTTTAATGAAACGCCGGATGCGATTTTAACCTCGGTGGGAATCCTGACTACCGGTTTTGATGAACCGACGGTGGAGTCGATTATTCTAAACCGTGCCACGAAATCGCTGACGTTATATTTCCAGATGATTGGGCGCGGGTCGCGCAAATTGCATAATAAAGATGAATTTACCGTAATCGACCTGGGTAATAATGCAGCGCGTTTTGGGTTGTGGAGTGATCCGGTAAACTGGCAGCACATTTTCAAGGCCCCTGAATTTTATTTGGAAAACCTGCGTGATGATGCGGATATTGAGCTGAACTTCAGGTATACGATGCCGCTCGCTTTGCGTGCCAAATTTGCGAATACCGCCAACATCGATTTTGATGTGGAGGAAGAACATAAGCTGGCATTGAAGCAAAACCTGCGTTCGAAGACCGTGTTGGAAAAATCTTTGGAGCAACATGCGGCAATGTGTGTTGACAATACGGAAACACTTACGGAAGCGCGCCAACTCAGCCGCGAGCTGGATGAAGATGTGGAATTCCGAATCCGTAAATATTCCAATTGCTTAAGCCATTGCAGTAAGAATTACCGCGAATGGCTGACTGAGGATTACAAGCAGAAACTTTTGCTGCTTATCGGAAAGAAATACCGGGAGAAGATTTTCAGGGAAGCCGATTAAGGACCGCTTCGCCGTAAGACTTTAAGATTATAAGACTTATAGGACTCTAAATTTTTATACTTGATTCAGAAATAGTCATAATCCTACAATCTTAAAATCTTAAAATCCATTTCAATCGCAACATCCCCTGAAAGCAAAAACGCCCTCCAATACGGAAGGCGCTTTCAGCGATTTTAGATTTATTCAGATTTAGTACACTACTTTTTTGGTAACCGAATTGTTATTGGTGTCGGTAATCTGGACCAACAATATCTGCTTTTCTGCTTTGAGTTCATCTATGATGGTGCTGTTGCTGTTGATGTTGTTTTTTTCAGCGATCAGCCTGCCACGGATGTCAAATATCTTTACATTCAGCATTTGGGCGTTTCCTGAATTGATAGTCAACATTTCATTGTTTTTGAAGACCACAATACTATTTACGTTAAGGATTTGATTTTGGGTTGTTAAAGGTGCATTCTGATACACAATGGAGAAGCGGTTTGTAAAATTTCCTGCAGCAGAAGCGAAACTGTAAGCCGATTGCCTCATATCATGCACTATTCCGTTCAGGTTATCCTTAATGTAAATTTCCTGATTGCTGCTGAACAATCCGTCGAAGTGATCTAAGGACAAAGTGTACGTTCCCGCTTCGGATGCGTTGAAAGACAAAGGCACTTCATCAGTATTTTCGAATGGTAATGCACGCGCCTGTATAACATAATCCCCTCCGTTGATAAGATTGGAAATAAAGCTGTCATTTGATGGAACCATTAATGCATCCATACCGGCATCGACATCCTGGGTAGCATCGGTAGCATAGGCCACCATGATCTGGTTTGACGGGGTTTCGCCGTGGAAAAGGTTGAACCAGATGCGGTGCTTTTCTATATCAGCCGACCTGAAGAACTGGTTTTGATTGTTTCCGGCACGCATATCATTTGAAAAACTGACATTTCCAGCGGCAGTCGGAAGCAGGATAAAACCTTGTCCCACCTGTATGGTGCCATTAGGCTCAATACTGCCTGATGCCGAGGCTGTCCCGCCGATGACGGTATAAGTCGAATAATTTTCACCAGAACCGGCATCCTGGTTCCTGTGCGTCCAGAAGTACAAGGTCCCGGGATTTTCAGCAAGGAATGCGTTGGCATCAAGTGTGGAAGGATATGGGTTTCCGATGAGATTGTAGCCCTGTCCGTTTTTGGTAACAGGAATTGTAAAATCGCCATTATTCGGCACACCAGTAAATTTTCCAACGAATGGAGATGGTGCTGTCGTGAAATTATTGGGGGCACGAATGACATAACCTTTTGCAGCTGTAAAAGAAGCAATCGACGGATTTTGGGTTACAAAGGCATTCGTCGTTTCATCAATCGTCATAAAACGGTTTGTCACGGTTTGTGGCGAAAATGCAAGCAGGTTTTGCCCGGCCACAGGTGATGACCAATACGTATAATCGAGGCGGCGCATGGTCGTATTTCTCTTGATAAGGATATTTCCGGTATTGGCAGCATTGTCTACCTGCACCAGATTGGCATTGCTTTCAAATGTGAGTGATGAACCTGAGTCCACATGGACTGCGCCTGTAATCTTAAAGTCGGATCCACCGGCAACTATTACCTGAGCATTGTTTGTTATCGTGAGTGAACACGCCTGTAAATCTGCGGAAGCGGCAAAATTCCCGGAAATGATGGCAGGTTGGTCGGCAACAGGATAATTGTTAGTCCATGCTGACCCGTTCCAGATTGTCGCTACGGTGCAATAAGGAACGGCATCGGTCATGCCGTTGCAATCGTCGTCGATGCCGTTGTCGAGGATCTCGAATTCACCCGGATTTACATTGCTGTTATTGTCATCACAGTCAGCACCACTGGTCGTTTCCATATAAGAAGCTGGGACGATTGCGCCGTAGCATACGATTTCAGTACCGCCGTCATAGCCATCGCCGTCAATATCAATGTATAATGGATTGCTTTGCCATACGAGCATATCGCCGTCATTGCAATCGGTATTGTCAGGCACGCCGCCGCAGCTCACTTTTAGCATAGAGCCATAACCGTCGCCGTCGCTGTCAGCATAACGAAGCTGGTTGTCATTGCAATCGCTGTTATTTGTTACACCACAGGCCACTAAAACATTTGCTCCGAAGCCATCGCCGTCAGCATCCAGGTATTGATTTTGGTTGTCATTGCAATCAATATTGTTTGTCAAACCGCAAGCCACCTGCGTAGTAGATCCGAAACCGTCGCCATCGGCATCAAGGTATTGGATTTGGTTGTCGTTGCAATCGGAATTATTGAATACGCCGCAGGCTACAATTACATTGGCACCGAAACCGTCGCCGTCAGCATCAAGATATTGGAGTTGATTGTCATCACAGTCGAGGCTGTTCGAGAGTCCGCATGCCACTTGTATATCAGATCCGAAACCGTCGCCATCGGCATCAAGGTATTGGATTTGGTTGTCGTTGCAATCAGAATTATTGAATACGCCGCAGGCCACTAAAATATTGGCACCGAAACCGTCGCCGTCAGCATCAAGATATTGGAGTTGATTGTCATCACAGTCGAGGCTGTTCGAGAGTCCGCATGCCACTTGTATATCAGATCCGAAACCATCGCCATCAGCATCTGAATATTGGATTTGGTTGTCATTGCAATCCGAATTATTGGTCAAGCCGCAGGCTACAATTACATTGGCTCCGAAACCGTCACCGTCCGAATCAAGATATTGGAGTTGATTGTCGTTGCAGTCAAGATGATTTGAAAGTCCACACGCAACCTGGATTGTTGATCCGAAACCGTCACCATCGGCATCAAGGTATTGGATTTGGTTGTCATTGCAATCCGAGTTATTGGTCAAGCCGCAGGCTACAAGAACATTGGCACCAAAACCGTCGCCGTCAGCATCAAGATATTGGAGTTGATTGTCATTGCAATCGTAATTGTTAGTCAATCCACAGGCAACCTGGATTGTTGATCCGAAACCGTCACCATCGGCATCAAGGTATTGGATTTGGTTGTCATTGCAATCCGAATTATTGGTCAAGCCGCAGGCTACAATTACATTGGCTCCGAAACCGTCGCCGTCAGCATCAAGATATTGGAGTTGATTGTCGTTGCAGTCAAGATGATTTGAAAGTCCACACGCAACCTGGATTGTTGATCCGAAACCGTCACCATCGGCATCAAGGTATTGGATTTGGTTGTCATTGCAATCCGAGTTATTGGTCAAACCGCAGGCTACAAGCACATTGGCTCCGAAACCGTCACCATCGGAATCAAGATATTGCAGTTGATTGTCATTGCAATCGTAATTGTTAGTCAATCCACAGGCAACCTGGATTGTTGATCCGAAACCGTCACCATCGGCATCGAGGTATTGGATTTGGTTATCATTGCAATCCGAATTGTTGGTCAAGCCGCAGGCTACAAGCACATTGGCTCCGAAACCGTCACCATCGGAATCAAGATATTGCAGTTGATTGTCATTGCAATCGTAATTGTTAGTCAATCCACAGGCAACCTGGATTGTTGATCCGAAACCGTCACCATCGGCATCTAGGTATTGAATTTGGTTGTCGTTGCAATCCGAATTGTTCGTTACGCCGCAGGCAACCAATATATTTGCCCCGAATGTATCACCATCGGCATCCAGATATTGCCACTGGTTGTCATTGCAATCGACACTGTTGGTAACACCACAAGCTACTTTTGTTGTCGATCCGTATCCGTCTCCATCGGCATCAAGATATTGGAATTGATTGTCGTTGCAATCTGAATTATTGGTTACACCGCATGCCACCCATACATTGGCTCCGAATCCATCAGCGTCGCCGTCGAGATACTGGATTTGGTTGTCATTGCAATCCGCATTATTGGTTACGCCGCAAGCTGCAAAAGTGGTCGACCCGAAACCATCACCATCAGCATCCGTATATTGTTTTTGATTGTCATTGCAGTCAGCGGCATTCGAAGCATACCCTACAGGCATACCCATGCAGGAAGATTGCTGACTGTAATAATTCCCGAAACCGTCGTTATCACTATCTGCATAATAAGTAACGTAGCCGCTTACAGTGAAATTGGCCTTGTAATTGTTCCCATCATTTCCTGCATAAACACTGCCCCCGGAACAGGTTACCGTGGCATCAGAATACACTTCAATAGTATAATTTCCTGGTGCCAATCCGGAAAGCAGGTTGGTCGAATATCCGGTGTCGGCCCATTGCTGGTTCGCACCGCCACAACCATTGCTGCCCCCTGCGGCATAGCCGATGTTATTGGACGTAAAACTACCGGACGGCAATCCTGCAGGGTAAACCCTGTAATATAAACGGGTACTGCTTAAATCACAGCCACCACATTTATATACGTTGTGCTCGGCTCCCCTGAAAACTAAATTGGAACTGCCTTCGCAGAAAGTCCCAAGATTGGCCCCATTAAAATCAGGATTTCCTGACGATGCCTGAAGATCATAATAGATATTGGAGCCGTTATTGATGCTCAATACGATAAAGGACGAGTCAAACCCCGCGGACTGCGCCCGTACCTGCTGCAAACAACAGATTGCGAGTGTCAATATCGCGAAGCGAAAGTGTTGTAGATTTTTTTTCATGATTTCCCCTTTTGATTGTTTTATGTACAGTATACGATAGCATATATTGCATCATGTGACAAAATTAACCCGCAATGACTGCTCCTGAAATAGGGCAGATGACGTATTTTGAATCAGGGCAGCATACGCTAAAGTTTTCATAAAATGGTTTTTCCGGTTTGCAAAAGCCAATCCGGACCAATAAATATTCGTAAATTTAAGGTGCTAAAAAAAGAGCATAAACAATATGGAAATTGTCGTGATAGGAGGAGGGTTTGCTGGAATCAACCTCTGTAAAGAACTTGCAAACCACAAGGATATAAAGGTTACTTTGGTAGACAAAAACAATTATAATTTCTTTCCACCGCTCATATATCAGGTTGCTACGGCTTTCCTGGAACCTTCGAGCATCAGCTATCCGTTTCGTAAATTTTTCGCAGGCAAAAAAAACCTGCAGTTCCGGTTTGGCGAACTTCAAAGCGTTGTTCCTGCTGAGAATAAGATTGTCCTCAACAACGGTGAACTGCATTATGATATATTGGTTTTTGCTACGGGTGCCGAAACGAATTATTTTGGTATGGAAAATGTCAAGAAGAATGCCATCCCGATGAAAACACTGAACGATGCCATCGAAATGCGCAATACCTTACTAAAGAATATTGAAAAAGCTGCCATTTGCAAGGACATCAGAGAACGCAGGAAGTTATTGACTATTGTTGTCGCCGGTGGCGGCCCGACAGGGGTAGAGGTTTCGGGTATGTTTGCTGAAATGCGCAAAAGCATCCTGGTTAAAGAATATCCGGAATTATCCACTACTGCAAGCAACGTTTACCTGGTTGATGGTGGCGATGCGCTGCTGTCTCCTATGAGTGAAAAATCTCAAAAGGACACCCTGGAAGCGCTTACGAAGCTGGGCGTAGTGATAAAATTGCATACCCGTGTCGCAGATTATGACAACGATACCGTTTTTTTCGGCAATGGGGAAACCATTCAGACCAAAAATCTGATATGGGCTGCGGGTGTCAGCGCAAAGCAATTCGATGGTATACCCCAGGAAAGTTATGGCCGTGCCAAAAGGATGCTGGTCGATCAATATAATAAAGTCAATGGCACCGAAAATATTTATGCGATAGGGGATACCTGTCTGCAAACCAGCGACGAAGGGTTTCCTGAAGGACATCCGCAGGTGGCCCAGGTCGCAATACAGCAAGGGAAGAACCTTGCGAGGAATTTTAAGAACACGCTTAAGTCACATCCATTAAAACCTTTTAAATACAATGATAAGGGATCGATGGCAATTATCGGTAAGAACAAAGCCGTCGTCGACATTCCCAAACCAAAAATCCATCTTAACGGTGTGATTGCGTGGTTGGCCTGGTTATTCATCCACCTTATTTCACTGATTAGTTACAGGAACAGATTACAGACATTTTATAACTGGATGGTGGCTTATTTTTCAAAAGACCAATCGCTGCGCATGATCATCCGGCCTGAGAAGAAATAATGTGGGAATCCTGTAATATTTAATTGAAATTGTATAAACGGGGATTGACTGGATTCGTCTTATTTTTGAATCGTAAAAACGAAACTATTTATCTTTTATACTAGATCGTTAATCGTAACGGTCATCGACACTAAAAGGAGTTTATATCTGATATCGGCTCCTTTTTTTATGTTTTTTAGATAGGTTTCATCTGTAATGAATGTAATGTCCTATGTTAATTTTGTTCAAATATTCATTATTGTTTTTATAAATTTTGTCTATATTTATCCGTCAATTTAACCAAAAACTTGCCTTTAATGAAACTATACATCAAATATGATATCAATATGGCGTGCCGCGTCATCATGCAGGAACAGATCGGGAAACTCGGACTCAAATATAACCTGCTGGAATTCGGGGAAATAGAGCTTATTGATAATATTTCAGATGAGGATCTTGCAGAACTGCAACAGTCGCTGGCGCATTATGGGATAGAAATCATAAACAATCAAAAAAGCCAGCTGGTGCAGCGTATCAAGGATACCATCATCGAAATGATTTATGAAAAAGATAAATTGCCACTTTCAACGATTTCAAATTACCTTTCAGACCAATTGAACCTGAGTTATGGTTATATTGCCAATATTTTTTCGGAATACACTTATACATCAATCGAAAATTTCATCATCATCCAGAAAATAGAAAGAGCCAAAAAACTCATTATTGAAGACGGATTGACATTAACGGAAATTTCATATAAGCTGAATTACAGCAGTGTTGCGTACCTTTCGGCACAATTTAAAAAAGTGACAGGCCTCACGCCTTCCATGTTTAAAAGGATTGTTGACCGCCGCCGCAGCATGAACAGTTAATTTTACTGATAACATAATACCCCAGTCTTATGTATATTGACAACAAAGCACCAATGAACATTATCCTTGCGGATGATGATGAAGATGACAGGAATTTCTTTAACGACGCGATCCAGGAGTTGAAAATGAACAGTACCCTGATCACTTTCAAGGATGGAAAGGAACTGATTGACTATCTCGAAGCGCCAGATACGGTGCTGCCCCACATCATTTTCCTGGATTTGAATATGCCCTGCAAAACCGGTTTCGACTGCCTTAAGGAAATTCGCGAAAATCCGAAGCTGAAAGATGTCTCTATTGCTATTTATTCAACTTCTTCTTCAGAAAAGGATATTGAAGATACTTTTATAGGAGGTGCCAACGTGTACATCAAAAAACCCAATGATTTTTCAAAACTGAAAAAAGTCATTAAGGACGTTGTCAATATGAACTGGCAATTCCATACTTCAGGACTTAATAAGGAAACGTTTTTCTACAGCGTTTAATAATGAATATCAATGAAATTCTCAGGTTTGCTAAGGTTTTCGATACTGCTGAAGCTGGCCTTAGGGCTATCGATTATTGTTGTAGGCTACCTGACGACAAAGTTTTATTTTCAGATCCGTGAGCTGAGCACATCTGTAAAATCCATAGAAAATTCGAATGCAGTCCGCTATGAACTGGAGCAAATAGCTTCAGCAATCAACAAAAATGAATCTGCATTACGGAGTTTTATCATCACCAGAGACAGCCTTTACCTGAGGAACCAGGATTTGGACAACGATGCATTTGACCTGCGTATTTCAAGGCTTCACCGGCTCAGTTTAACCAATCCCGAGTTTAAGTCCGGTTTGGACAGCCTTAAATGGTTCGTGAACAAAAGGCATTTGGTTTTCGACAATACCCTAAAGACTCTTTCTGAAAAAGATTACAACGATAATTACCTGAAAAATAACTTATTAAAGAGTTTTATCTATACTGATAATTTACAGGAATACATCAACAAATTAATCAATACCCAGCAGTACAAAATAGGGAAGCAGGAGCAATTTCACAGTAAGAAAATCGAAGAATCAAGTTGGAACGCAGGCATTCTGGGCATACTTTCATTAACCGTCTTTTTACTGGCTTACCTTAAAATGAACCGTGACATTGCTGAGCAACTTAAGAATACCAAAAAGCTCAAGATCCAAAACCGGAAACTTATTGAAATCAATGCAGAGTTAGAGTCGTTCAACAGTATCGTAAGCCATGACATGCAGGAGCCGCTCCGGAAAATCCAGATGTTTATCTCAAGGCTTGATGAAAATGAAACCCGGCATTTATCCGATCAGGGAAAAGATTATTTCAGTAGGATCAGGGTATCAGCAAATCGCATGCAAAACCTTATGGTTGATCTGGTGAGTTATTCGAGAGCCGCCAAAGGGGACAGGTCTTTTGTTGAAATCGATATGAATTTGCTGCTTAAGGCTGTCGTTGAGGAACTGGCTGTTGATATTGAGGACAAGAAGGCTGTCATTGAGTGGGCTGAATTGCCAGTTATGCATGCTGTACCATTCCAAATGCAGCAATTATTCCTGAATTTATTATCCAATTCCCTCAAGTACGCGAAGGACAATATTGCTCCACAGATTAAGATTTCAAATGAAATTATTTCAGGCGATACTTTTAAAGACGGCAAATCAATTAATCCAGAAAAATTCAATAAAATTGTTGTTTCAGATAATGGTATTGGTTTCCGGCAGGAATATGCTGAAAATATTTTTGTATTATTCAGGCGCCTCGATACCGAATCCAATTACACAGGTACAGGAATCGGTTTGGCCATTTGCAAAAAAATAGTAGAAAACCACAATGGTTTCATTCGGGCTTTCGGTAGTGAAAATCACGGAGCAGCATTCCATATTTATTTGCCGAAATAAATTTATTGTCAAATAGAAATCCTGTTAAATTGCTGAATATGAAAAATTTATTATTGATTGTTCTTATGTTTATATCAGGATTAAGCTACGCTCAAAATGTAACTACAATCCGTAAGGCAAAGTTGAAAGTTTTTACCGGAAGCTATGATAGTAAAAAAGTTGCTGAAAATGAGGGTCGTATGACAATTGAAATCCGCCAGGCAAAGACAGTTGTCACAGGAACCTTAAATTACCAAAATACAGATAAGGTAAATTCGGAATTAAAATTCACAGGTTATGTTCAAAACGAAAAGGTGCACATACAATTGTCAAGCGATGCTACACGGGTTGGCTCAGCGGTATTGACTTTGGAAAATGATATCCTAACATTTTTAATGAATGGCAATAGCGATATTTTGCCTAAAAAAGCCACGTTAGCCAGTAAATGACGAAAACATTATATTTAGATTATTGAACTATAATTTATATTATGTAAAATAGAATTTTTGTGCATACTCCTTATATAAGTATGATTTATAAAAAAAAAGCCACTTCTATTGAAATGGCTTTTTTTATAATACTGGTTTAGAAAATAAACTTGGTGCTCAGGAAATTTGATTTATCCTCGTTAATGACCTCATTAATGAGTCGCGTATTGTTTTCATTCATTTTAAATGCTACTAATGACCTTATTGAAAATGAACGTATTGCATCTGTTACCGATAATGTACCTTCCGCGCTGTCCTTTCTTCCTGTAAATGGAAAAACATCAGGCCCGCGTTGCGATTGTGTATTGACGTTGAGCCTGCTGACCTGGTTTACGAGCGGATCGATCAATTCTGAAAGTTCATCAGCATCATTGGTGAAAATGCTGACCTGCTGGCCATATTTGGTATCAATAAGGTATTGGATCACTTCCTCGGCATCATCAAACGGCACTATGGGAACGATTGGCCCGAACTGCTCTTCATGATACAGCCGCATATCCTTGTTCACAGGATAAACTACTGCCGGAAAAAAGAAAGATGCTTTTGATTTTCCCCCGTTTTCATTCCTGATTTTCGCCCCCTTAACTTCGGCATCTTGAATGCAGGAATTCAGGTAATCGACTTTATCAGGCTCCGGCAACGGCGTTAATGAAACGCCGCTTTCCCATGGCAATCCGAATTTGAGGTTTGACACAGCTTCACTGAATTGCGCAATGAATTCCTCGGCAATACTTCGGTGTACCCAAACAATCTTCAGTGCGGTACAACGCTGGCCGTTAAACGATAAGGAGCCTGTAAGCACTTCCTTGACAGTCAGTGGAATATCGGCTTTTGAAGTAATAATGGCCGCATTCTTGGCATCCAATCCCAAAACTGCGCGAAGTTGGTTGACTTTAGGGTGCAGTTTTTTCAATTCATTGGCTACTTTGCTTGAGCCGATCAATGTCAGCACGTTGATTTTTCCAGATTTCATCAATCCAGGAATAATTACATTTCCCCTTCCATATAGCAGATTGACTACGCCTTTCGGGAAACTTTCCTGGAAAGCACGTTGCAAAGGATAATGCAATAAGGTTCCGAATTTGGGTGGTTTAAAGAGAATCGTATTTCCCATAATAAGCGCAGGAATCAATGTCGTAAAAGTCTCATTTAAAGGGTAATTGTAAGGACCCATACAAAGCACTACTCCAAGTGGTGAGCGCCTTACCTGCGCTGCAATTCCTTCAACGATTTCGAATCGGGAGGAATCCCTGTCGAGATTTTTCAGTGAATCGATTGTAGCGTAAATATATTCTACCGTCCGGTCAAATTCTTTTACCGAATCGGCATGTGATTTACCGATTTCCCACATAATCAGCTTGACAATGATGTCCTTTTGGGCAATCATTTTACCGGTGAATTGCTCGACACAGTGAATCCTTTCGCTGACACTCATCACTGGCCATGCTCCCCTCCCATCGTGATATGCGTTTACTGCGGCTTCCAGCGCTTCTGCCGCTTCTTTTTCAGTTGCCAAAGGGTAACTTCCGATTAATTTTTGCTTTAAACCCTCCGCGGTTTCAATATAAACTGGCGAAAATACGTCATGCACCGCACCGTTCCAGGGTTTCATTTCGCCGTCGCACAAGTATTCGCGCTGGTGCATTTCCGAAATCCTGAATGGCTCAGGTATGGCTTCTTCGGCCACAAATAAATGATCTAAAGCTTGTTCAAATTGATTTTGGTCCATTTTGGCAGGATTTATTGGTTACAAAAAAGACATTGTCTTTTGGAACAATGTCTTTTAGTGAATTAATAAGTAGTATTATGCGTCAGATGTTTATTT
Organism: Flavobacterium pallidum; assembly: GCF_003097535.1. Classification (NCBI taxonomy): domain Bacteria; kingdom Pseudomonadati; phylum Bacteroidota; class Flavobacteriia; order Flavobacteriales; family Flavobacteriaceae; genus Flavobacterium; species Flavobacterium pallidum. Next base: position 2,778,456 of record NZ_CP029187.1, on the reverse strand, counting down.
ACGAAGTTTAAAATTTGAATAGTAAATATAGTACATCTTTTTAAAGAAAAGTCAATTTTATAATAGTTTTAAGAAAACTTAACATTTGCAATCAGCTGATTGTAAGTATTTTTTTTTTGATCTCAGGACAACTTAAAACTTAAGAGTATCATTTTTTAACCGAAATTGTTGAAGACTTATTGATATCTTGAGGGAAGGTGCTTTTAAACACCGCAAAAAATCCTTATTTTTAATCACTTTATCCTGCATATGAAAAATAGTATTGCCGAACGGATTGCCGACTTCCTGTCAGCCTATCCGCCGTTTACAAACATGACCTTTGATGAACTCACCCATGTAGCTATGGACATCAGGGTGATTACGCTTGAAAAGAACAAAGCCATCTTCAAGATTGACGACCCGCTGCACGATTGTTTTTATGTTGTAGGTGCGGGAATCATCAACTTGTCAGTAATTTCGGATGCAGAGGAAACTTTACTGAACCGCTGCGAACCTGGTGACATTATGGGGCTTCGTCCTTTTTTTGCAAAGAACAATTATCAGATGACAGCAAAGGCGCGCGAGGACAGTATTCTTTATGCTATTCCCATCGCTACTTTCAGGCCATTTGTTGCCAATAATACTGCTGTACTTGATTTCTTATTGCAGAGTTTTGCCAGTACTTCAAGAAGTTCTTTGGACAAAAACAAGAACAAACTCATCAACGACACGGTGCAATATATTGATAGCCAGACGGAAATACAGTATTTCCAGTCTTTGGATTATAATAAAAAACCGCTGACTGTGAGCCCTACTGCAATTGTACAGCAGGTTGCGCAATTAATGACGGACAATCTTTTGGGATGCGTGATCGTCCATGAAAATAACATTCCGCTAGGGATTGTAACAGATGCGGAATTCCGTTCCAAAGTGGCTACCGGGAGATTTTACATCACCACGCTGATCAACAGCATCATGTCGCCGGTAATCACCGTTCCTGAAAACCTTTCCCTGGCTGAGGCACAACTTTTTATGCTTCGGCAAAATGTACAATATTTATGTGTAACAATCGACGGCACCGACAAAACACAAATCCGGGGTGTGATTTCACAGCACGACATCATTTCGGCACAATCCAACAATCCGGGAATTTTGGTCAAGGAAATCAAAAAAGCGCCCGATGCAGAGGAACTCAAGCACCTTCGTGAGAAACTCGCTGATTTCATCCGGATTTCCATAGACAACAAAATCCCGATTTCCCACATCAATAATATCGCTGGGGAAGTGAATATGGCGATTATCAAGCGCGCTGTAGACCTTGTTATCCTTGAAATTGGCTCTGCCCCTGCCCGGTTTGCATGGCTCAGTATTGGAAGCCAGGGCCGCAAAGAACAACTGCTGCTCACTGACCAGGACAGCATGCTGGTGTTTGAAGATGTCGCCGCCGATAAATACAAAGATGTAAAGGATTATTTCCTGAAACTGGCCAAACGCGTCACCGGGATGCTCGAAACCATCGGGTATCCATTATGCAAATACGGGCATATGGCCAGCAATATGGTTTGGTGTAAATCCCTGACCGACTGGACCAACCAATACGACGAATGGATGACGAATCCTGCCGCGAAGCCAGAAGACAGCTACAGTATTTTCTTCGATTTTGAGATTGCATTTGGGGAAATCCAACTGGAGGAAGCGTTGTCAGATAGTATTTTCAGTAATTTAAGCGCCAGGAAAAACAAGAAATTCTTTGCATTCCTCGGTAACGAAGCGATACGAAAACCGCCGCCTTTAAGTTTCTTCAAGCAATTCAACCTTGAAGAAGAAGGAGAGCATAAAGAACTTTTCGATATCAAGAACCGCGCCATTATGCCTTATGTTGATGCGGCGAGAGTGCTGACTTTAAGCAACCACATCAAAGGCATCAACAATACTTTTTCGCGTTTTAAGCAATTGGCGGCCAATGAACCGAAATACGCTGATATCTATATGAATTGTGCCGAAGCATTCCTGATGCTGCTTAAATTCCGCACCATCAGCGGGATTAAAAACGGCAATACCGGACAGTACATTTCAATCGAGGAACTGACGAAACCGGATCGCGAAAAACTCAAGAACTGTTTCCTGCCGCTCAAGGATCTTGAAGAAATCATTAAAAACAAATACCAGCTTACTTTTTTCTCATAAATATGCTTGACTGGCTAAAAAATATCAACAAAGAGTATCCGGATTTCTGGAAAGTGTACCTGTCTAAATTTGACAAGCGCTCACCGCGATCTGTTGCGTTAAGTGTTACTACGACCGGGCATGATTATAAAAAGGATGTGATCCTTTCCATCAGTGCATTCGGGGTCATGAACGATGAAATCATTATTGGCGACAGCTATGAAGTGGTTTTACTCCAGTACGTTTACAACCATGACCATCATTTATCCAATGAATTTATTGTCGAAAGCAAGCAACCCAAAGCATTGGAACCTGACGGAATAAAGGCTTTCGTAGATTATCTCGGAAACGCGGCAATCATTGGGCATCGCGTAAACTTTGATGTAGAGATGATTAATGCGGCATTGGAAAAAATCCATTGCGGCCGACTCAAAAATGAGGCGCTAGATATTGAAATTATGTATCAGAAATGGAAAGACCTTAATGATGACAAGCATTTTACGCTTGCTGAATTAAGCGCACTGCTTAAGATGCCTGCTATCGAAAAAGTTTCTGCTTCCGAAGATGCTTACTCCATCGCATTGATGTTCCTGAAACTGAAATCTAAGCTTGGATTAAAGTAGAATTTACTTTTTCCTGCTTCGATTATATACATAAATGAAGATTGCTATCAATGCTACGCCTGCGGCAATAAGCAATATTCCAAACATATCGTCTGCAGACATTCCTATGATTTTTTTGGTTAAGGTTAGCCAAATTTAGACTAAATTATTATAGCTATTTTAATTTAAATGTAGATAAATAACTACAAAACATGCCGTGATGACTTTTTGAAATGAATGCTTCAGGCTGCTTTGCGGCTATGGGGATTCCCGCTTTATCACGGATAATGTGGTTCCTCATTTCAATATCGCTTCCATGACAGGCAATGCTCGTAAAAAGTGGTTTTATATAGTCATGGTTTCGACAGGTCGTGTGGAGGAACGCCGTATTGATGATCGTTTCAGAAAGGTATTCGGCACTCCCGAAATAGACTTTCCCTGTCGCTGTATTTTCACAAATCTGGCAAATTTGACATTCAAACGCCTTTGGATTAAAGCTGCGCATACCACTTTCCCGGTTCCAGATCTTATAAGCCGCTTCTTTCATGCTCCATAATATCCAGACTACAATTTCCGGTTTTGGTGAATTTATAATGTATGATTGTTCCGTTTCCGTGAATATTTTCTGGAGATAACCTTTTCTTCTCCAGTTGCTTTCTTTTGCGGCTGCCGCCAAATCCACCAAATCGTTACCTATCATGGCTTTAGTCCAGTTTTTCATTGATAATCTCCAAAGCAGCTTTTACCGACAGCATTTTTTCCATCGACTGATTGTCGATTTCAATTCCGAATGCTTCTTCAATATCAAGGACAATATCCACCAGATTGGCAGAATTGATTTTGAGGTCATTGATGAAGTCGGTGTCTTCAGTCAGGTTTTCCAGCGCCTGCTGTTCTTTTACATAAGGCCTGATAATTTCTTTTAACTTAGCAATCGTATCGTTCATAGTATATTTATTTCTTATATTTTTTAAAAATAACACAGCCGTTGACATCGCCAAAGCCAAAACTTGCTTTGGCAACCATATTGATGTTTTTATGGATAAGTTGTGTGGGTATTTTCTGCTTGTCGATCCGTTCCGCTATGTCAGGATGCAGATCATCACAATTGGTATTTGGGAAGACAAAACCATGGTGGATTTGTAAAACGGCTGCCACAGATTCTATGCTGCCCGCAGCAGAGAGGCAATGACCGACGGTTGATTTCAGCGAGTTGATATAGGGGAAATCAGCTCCGCTCCTACCCAACGCCTCCACCCAATTCTCTATCTCCAGGCTGTCTTTCGAAGTGGCAGTGAGGTGCCCATTAACAGCATCAATTTCCGACGCATTGATTCCGGCATTTGCCAAAGCGGCTCTAATGCACTTTTTTACCGCTTCAGGATTTGGCGCAGTCATGGTCCCGCCGCCACGTTGTCCGCCAGAATTGACATTCCCGCCTAAAACCTCTGCGTAAATTTTTGCATTTCGTTCAAGCGCACTGTCCAGATCTTCAAGCAATAAAGCACCTGCCCCACTTCCGGGAACGAAGCCTGATGCAGTGGCTGACATCGGGCGCGAGCCTTTTTCAGGTTCTTCGTTATGTTTGAAAGTACATACTTTCATGGCATCGAACCCTCCCCAGATATATGGACCCGAATCACTGGTGCTTCCTGCCAGCATTCGTTTTGCCTTTCCGGAAACAATCCTTTCGTAAGCCATTAAAATGCTTTCAGTTCCGGTAGTGCAGGCCGATGAATTCGTGGTGACCTGGTTTCCCAGACCCAGTTTCCCGCCCAGATAAGCGCTCACACCACTGTTCATGGTTTGTGCGACTGCAGTACTGCCCAGTTTCCTTGTTTGCAGGTCGTCTATCTTGTAAATGCTTTCACGGAATTTATCGATCCCTGATGTGCCGGTCCCGAATATCGTACCGCTGTCCCAATCAGGATTGTCCATGCCATCAACGGGTAAACTGGCATCATTCCACGCCTGCATGCCGGCAATGACACCATATAATATCCCGGTGGAATTGAAATTGCGGAGCTCCAGTTCAGTGAAATATTTAGAAATATTGCCCACATCCAAATCCGGTTTCGCCGAAATTTTACAGGAAAACTGTAGCCGCTCCAGCTCCGGGTCAAAACGGATCCCCGAAACGCCATTTTTTATGGCATGTGTAAAATCCTGAATCCCGATCCCATTCGGAGATACGACACCCAAGCCTGTAATGACAACCCTTTTATTCATGATTTGCTTGTTATCATTCCTGCAATCGTGCCTTCACACACCACTTTATCGTGTGCATTAAGCATTTTTACGCGGCATTTTAATTTCCCGAAACGGAAATATATTTTTTCAGAAACCACCACTATTTTTTCTTTTGGGTAAACAGGGATTATAAATTCTATTTCTGTTGATGTCAAGGCGATTACAGTAGTTTTATCCAATGTATCATTTGAAAGGTAAATGCCCATGCAAACGAGCCCTATCTGTGCCATGGTTTCTGTAAGTATTACACCCGGAACGACAGGATTCCCTTTAAAATGGCCTTTAAAAAAGTCGTGGTCTTCAGTGAATGTATAATGGCCTTCCACGCTGTTTTCATCAATGTGTGATAAGCCATCCACAAAAAGGAACGGCTTTGCATACGGCAACAAGGCGGGAATCGTTTCTATATCCATCATTACCATTTTAATAAGACCCTCTGGGCTGTAAAACCTGGCCCGAAACTGAGCATCACCCCAGTGTTTCCTTTTTCAGGATGGCGTTCCATACATCTTTCCAATACATATAAGACTGTGGCGCTGGACATGTTTCCGTATGACTTCAAAACTTCCTTCGTGTCGTCAATATTTTTACCTAAGCCAGAGAATAATTCCTCCACAGTCTGCACGATTTTTTTTCCGCCCGGATGAAAAATCAGGTGATTGATATCTTCGATCCGCAAGTTGTTTTTAGCCAGGAAAGGATTGATGATGTTCGGGAAATGTGACGCAATCGTTTCAGGAACTTCAATGTCAAGCACCATTTTAAGTCCGTGGTTGGTGAGTTGAAAGCCCATCATATGGTCATTATCATAAAAATGATACATTTCCTCGTCAATGATTTCCGGACCTTCATCGCTTTTGTCGGACGAAAGTAAGACACAGGCCGCACCATCGCCGAAAATCGCCGCACTGACAATATTGGCCATTGAGAAATCGTCCAGCTGAAACGTTGCCGTCGGACTTTCAACAGCAATTACCGCAGCGCGTTTCCCCGGATTGGAAGCCAGGAAGTTTTTGGCATAAATGATGCCGGAAATCCCAGCTACACAGCCCATTTCAGTGACCGGCAAACGCACGATGTCCTGCCTTAATTTCAATTTATTGATCAGATACGCGTCTAATGACGGAATCATAATGCCGGTGCAACTGACGGTGATGATGTAATCAAGCTGTCCGGGTTGCCAATCCGCTTTCTGCAACGCTTTAGTCAAAACCTTTTCACCAAGATCAATGACTTCCCTGATATAAATGTCATTTTTCTGCTCAAAGGATGTCGCTGTGAAAACTTCGGAAGGTTCCATAATCGAATAACGCCTGTCAACGCCGGCACCTTCAAATATCTTTTTGACTTTTTTGATGAAACGCTCGTCCTGGCCTGAGAGCCAGGCATCAAGGAATGGAAGGATCTCTTCAGTATTTTTATGGTATTGCGGCAACTGTTTGGCGACCGTTTTGATTCGTACACTCATATTTTTGAAATAATCCATTGGTAGCGGAAGGCCCACCGCCAACGGACACTGTAATTTTGAAAGTTTAGTTTTTTTGAATAACCGATCAGTTCCCTTTTTTTGAATCCACGCAATATGGAAACCAGGCCATCTTCTTTTGACATTTTATTGAGCCTGAAAACAAAGCAAACCACCTGAAACAAACGGTACGCCAGGGCACTTCTTTGCAGATCATTGATGATAATGCCTATGCGGGCGCTGTCAGAAAACCGCTGCATCAGGCTCAAGATCTCGCCGTCTTTGAAATGATGCATCGTCAGCGTACACACAATGATATCATGCTTTCCGAGTGATTCTTTAAACACATCTTCGCATCGGTAAATGATATTTGGGTAATGATTCGAAAGTTGCCTTGCATGCCTGATTGTATAATTATTGGCATCAATGCCGGTAAGCTCCAGTTTCAGGTCATTTATCAGTCCGTAATCTGCAATGCATCTCAGCATGGCACCATTGCCGCAGCCCACGTCACAAATGCTGATCGTTTGTGAGGCATCATGATTGCCGATGAGTTTGTCGATGCCGCCCAGGATCGCCTTATTGCCGCCGAGCCATTGGTTAATGCTTTCAATCTTATCCAGCGCATCACGCAGCGTGTCACCTTCAAGACTGAAATCATCCATGATTTCTGCAGCATCAGATCGGTATTTGGTATTTAGGGACATGGGTTTTTAATTGTTAAAACTTTTCCATGGGTTTTGCGGATGATGAAGGGAAGCACCACTGGAAACCAAAACGCAAGTTGCATCAACATCCCTGAAAGGTACCTATTTTGAAGGACTTTTGCTAATGCTTTACCGGTTTTTAATCTTTTGCTGAAATTTTTACGCCATTCCGCAGTATATTCTGACTCTAAATCAGAACGTGAGTATTTTGGATCATGGCAGAATTTAAGAATGCCTTCCGAAGCCATTTTCGCGCTGTGAATTGCCATCGCCATGCCATTGCCACACATCGGATGTATTAATCCTGCAGAATCTCCGGTCATTAAGATGTGGTTTTCAACACAATTTTTGGATTCGAATGATATCTGGCTGATCGATAGTGGTTTCTCAAAAACAGGGGCCGCGTTTTCGAAAATATGTTTTAACGATGGATTTTTGTAAAGCACCTTTTTTTCATATTCTAGAATATTTTTATGCTTTTTAAAGGTGTCATAATCTGCGAGGTAACACACATTCAGGTTGCCGTTTTCTACTTTTGAAATGCCGCAATAACCACCCTCGAAATTGTATAATCCCACAACATCATCAGGGAAATTTCCTTTATAATGTGATTTTACGGCAAGCCAGGGTGATTTTTGGCCTATGAATTTACGCTGTAACTTAATATCAAATGACGACCGCTTTCCGTACGCACCAATCACAATATCTGCTGTCATTTCATTTCCGTTATCCAATACAATCTGGAAAATATCATCTTTGAAAACCACATTTTCGACCGTGGCCGTAATGATTTTACAACCGGCTCCTTTTGCTTTTTGGTGTAGATAATCATCCAGCGTATAACGGCTTATGCCAAAGCCGCCCAACGGAAGTTTACAGCCAATCATCCTGCCTCTTACCGATGTAAACTGAAGTGTATTGATTCCCGCCGGATGCAGCGAATCGATATCAATGCCGAGCCATTCAAAATAAGGAAGGATCTCATTGGAGATATACTCGCCGCAAACCTTGTGCTTCGGATATCCATTTTTTTCTACAAGCGTTACGGGAATACCGGATTTCGAAAGATGTATCGCTGCCGTTAACCCAGCGAGGCCGCCACCAATAATGAGTACCTTTTTCATAGCAAAGTAAATATACGCAAAATCGCTGCAATATCACTCCATTTCACCCAGCAGGATCGACCAGATTTCCTTTTTCCTGCCACCGAAATCCTTGACCTGCGGCACAAAATAGATTTTCTGCGACACATCATTCACCATAATGCTGTTGTTGACGGCGATTTCCAGGGTATAGATATTCATCCAGGAATCTTCGGAGAAATAACTGGAAAGGCGTTTCCTTTTAAGGCTGATTTTTAACGGCCGGTTGAACTTGTCCATCTTAGCGAGCAAAGCGTCCAGTGCGACAGGCACTTTATCCGCAGTGGTGATGTCTATGACCATCGTATTCTTTGACGCGAATAAGGCATAGATGTTTTCCTTCAGCTGCGCTTTCAATGCATCAGAGGAAGTCTCATTGGCCAGCATTTCAAGGTATTGGAAATAATCACGCACCTTATCCAGCGAATGTTGCTGCCATGCGCCCAAAGCGGCGCGTGAAAAATTGGATTTCATATCTTTTTTCACTTCTGCAGTTGAGGCCTGCCCGAAAAAAGACAATGAAAAAAACAATAAGCCGGTAATGCATAATCTCCTGAGCATATTATTCCTGTGTAATCCGGATAAAATTGATGCGGTTATCCTTGTTGTTATTGATTTCGACTATTTTCATTTTCCTGACGGCATCGGTCGGGATGACGATCTTTCCGGAAAATTCCTGTTTGTTCATATATTCCGTGCCGAGATTATCGCGAAGCATCAGTAGTACTTCCACGTCATCGGCGAGTATTTTGTCGAGTTGCTGCTTGCGCGTCTGCCAGTCCTTCACATCCGATAGCATGAACGCCTTGAGCATCATCGCATAATCATCGGGCTTCATCAATACTTCGGTTTGTTTTTGCTCGGGCTGTTTGATTTCAACCGTCTTGTTTTGATAATATGGGCTTTCGATTACGATTTTCGTGCTTTTGCCTTTATTGACCGTGACTTCGACTTTCTCATCTCTTATTTCAAGTGGAATTTTCTTATTATCCTCAATCTGGTAAATCTTTACATCTTCGGGCCTGAGGTTTTTCTTGGTGAATTCGTCTTTGAGTTCAATCGTATGCTTTTTTTGATCCGAAGGATAAAAATAGACCGCCAGCCCGGATACCATAATCAACATCAAAATGGCGTAGATGATAAGCCTTCTTTTTTTCCAGATCTGACTTCTGTCTGCCTTCAATTCCACTGCCGACAAATCCTTCAGCCGGAATTCATCCCAGCCTGAATACCCTACAAAACGGCTTAAGATATCGAGCATATCCTTGCGCGGAAGCTTTTCGTTGGTTTCCGGTTTCAGGTGCGTGTAAATCCATTTCTCGCTGATGCGCTCCTTAAGATGCTGCTCGATAAGCAGTATCAGGTTTTGAATGTCCTGGCTGCTGAAATTCTTCCACGAACCCTGGAAATACGGATAATGCCTCATGTATTCGAGGAGCACTTCCTTTTTCAGTTCCTGAAACGGATCGGTTTGGGTCATCGGTTGATCAAAAGTAGTTTTTGTCTTTGGAAAAGCTGCTGTAAATGTACTGTAAAACTTTTGAAATATTTTACAGTGACTGGAAAGTGGCTTTACCAAAGGATTTTCAGCCAGCGATTGTAATGTTGCCCCATCAATTTTAAATATATTATTATGAAAACAACATTTATCGCGGGATTTTTATTCCTGAACCTGTCCAGCGCACAACACACCGGAAACCAGCTGTATGCCAACCCAGACGGCAATTCCGGCTATGCAGAAGTCATCCACAATGCTTATGCTGAAAAGATTACTGATAATGGGGCGCAATTGATTTACCGCATGAATATTCTCGACAATATTAAAGCAGATTCTTACGTCGTAACATTAGGGTTGAACCAGGAAGCGACGAGTCCGAAAGAGTGCAATGCGAAAATCAATAAAAGAATTGACGGCTTTAAATCAGCGCTTAAAAAATGGGGCATTGATGATGATGATATCGCTGTTGATTTTATTTCGCAGACAAAAATATACGATTTCAAAGCGGCCGTAAATGGCGCACAAACCAGTTTTGAAGAACAGGAAAAGGGGTTTGAAATCAAGAAAAATATCATCATAAGATTGCATAAAATGACCCTCTTTGATGAATTGGTGGAATCGGCATCCGAATTTGACATCTATAACATCGCAAAAGTCGATTACTTCTGTAAAGACCAGCAGAAAGTATATGACAGCATGCTTTCCGAAGCCAATAAAATCCTGGAAATACGGAAAACAGCATCCAATAAGGACATCAATAATCCTGATTTATACGGCAAACCTAAGATCAGCATTAACTTTTACAGCATACAACCCGCAAACCAGTATAAAAAATACACCGCTTATGAAAGTGCTGACGTGGTTTTCAAAAGTGACTATTATTCGGATAAAAGCTATGTAAAACAGGAAGAGCGCAAAAGCAACACGTTTTATTACGACGGCCGGCAGCCGGATTTATATGATAGCGTCCTGAATGCCGATACGCCCATGGTCGGGTTGCAATATGTGATGGAAGTGGTGGTAACTTATACAAAATATTAATACCGCGTCGGGATCCTGAAACATAAAAAGCAGCTTTAATGGCTGCTTTTTTAGTATATGTTACTTTAATTTCAATGATTTTTGCAACTGCAGCAGGTAACTGTGGTTGTCGGTCCTGTCAAATTCCTTTTCGAAATAAGCATTCAGGCCCGCCTGTGCTGTTGCGGGGAGTTCATCCCAGTAATCGATCATCATTTCGTCGATATAGAAAATCAATGTGATATGGCATGCAATATGGAAATCGGCCCATTTTTTAAGCAGTTTGCTTTTTAATGCAAGGCGTTGTGCTTCTGTAAACTTAATGCTTTCACTATCGATGATGTTTTTGATCAAGTCAAAAGTATTTGCAGATACGGAACAGACTTTGGGATAAGATGCTTCCATGGTTTCCAGTTCGGAAAGGCACTTCATGATATGCTCAAATGTTTCGCCGTTCATCATCCTCTCAATCTGGCTGTAGCCAAACAAATCCGTACGGAACGGATTTCGCTTTAACAAAACAATGGCTTCGTCTAAAGTGTCAGCAGGCTTATTAATGCCTGCAAAAATGGGGTTAGGATGTTCTTTGTCCGTTTCAAAACTATCATTTGATATATTTCCGAATTGAGTAACCGGCTTGTAATCCGGATAATATTCCGCCAGGAACTTCCTGTAATTAATGATTGAAAAATGCTTTTGATGTTTTGCGATAAGGCTCTCCAATTGAGATAAAAACGCAGTGACATCCTTATCAGCATTCAAACGGATTTGCAGTTTAAACAACTCATATAACAAGGATTCGCTTTCGGCGAGTGGCTTGCAATTTGCCAAAACAGCATCGTATGATATGATAAAATCATTGCCGGGGTTTGCAAATGCATCGCCTTGTTTCCGGGAATCCCATTGAAATGCATATTCCCAGATAATCGTCTGATGGTACAGGCTGTTGTATGAGGGCGTTTCCTTTAATTTTGAATTGTATTGCCAATCTTTTCCACTTTCGGCAACAGCCTCGGCAAGGCTCAGGTAAGACAGAAAATGCCCGTTGGCATCGCTTTCAGTAGTAAGGATAATGTCTTTTTCCGGATGATTGGTGCGTACGGCATAATCCATCAGGAATTGTGACGCCGCTTTCATCGATTCATTACCTTCCGGAAACCGATCAAAAATTATGGCTGCAGCGGCAAGGTCCGGACGATATCCAACGCTGTATAACGCAATATTCTTAAACGCATTATACCCACGGTGAATGTCAAATAAGGCAAGGCAATGGCTCGGTCTTACAAAGGAAAAGGCATTATAGCAAATGAAGAAAATAAGGAGCGTGCTGATTATTTTTTTTAATCTCATCATCATTCAAAATTTCTGATTCGGCATCCTTAAATCCTACCGTCCTTGATCTCTTCTACAATTTCAGGATTAAGCAACGTCGATATGTCCCCGAAATTTGAAAAATCACCTTCCGCAATCTTTCTCAGGATGCGTCGCATGATTTTTCCGCTGCGTGTCTTCGGCAATCCGTTTACAAACTGTATCTTATCGAGTTTGGCAATCGGGCCGATCTGGTGCGAAATCATCATATTGATTTCATTCGCGAGATTGTTACGGTCCCTGCTCTCCCCTGTTTCCTTCAGGATGATATACCCGTAAAGGGCATTGCCTTTGATGTCATGCGGGAAGCCTACAATCGCACTTTCAGCCACCGCCGGATGTTCGTTAATCGCATCTTCAATAGGTGCTGTGCCTAAATTATGCCCCGAAACGATCACCACATCATCCACCCTGCCCGTAATCCTGTAATACCCTACTTCATCTCGCAAAGCGCCGTCTCCGGTGAAATATTTGCCTGGAAATGTGGAAAAATAAGTATCCTTATATCGTTGATGATTTCCCCATATCGTCCTTGCAATCGCCGGCCATGGGAATTTGATGCACAAACTTCCGGTCACCTGGTTACCTTCGATTTCGTTGCGCTTCTCATCCATCAAAACAGGCTGGATTCCCGGTAAAGGCAGCGATGCATAGGTAGGTTTGGTAGGCGTGATAAATGCCAATGGAGAGATCATGATGCCACCCGTTTCGGTTTGCCACCAGGTATCGACCAATGGGCAGCGCTTCCCTCCTACGTGGTCGTTATACCAATGCCAGGCTTCTTCATTGATAGGTTCCCCCACCGACCCGATAACTTTGAGCGACTTGAGGGGATAAGGCTGAATGTAATCGATGTTCTCTTTCGCCAGAGCCCTTATCGCGGTAGGCGCTGTATAAAAATGCGTGACGCGGTGCTTTTCAATCACTTCCCAAAACCTGCTGAAATCAGGATGTGATGGTACGCCTTCAAACATCACCGTCGTAGCGCCATTCAGCAACGGGCCGTATAAAATATAGGAATGCCCGGTAATCCATCCAATATCCGCCGTGCACCAGAAAATATCATTCTCCTCGTAATTAAACACGTTCTTGAAAGTATACGCTGTATACACCATATATCCCGCCGTCGTATGCACCATCCCTTTCGGTTTCCCGGTCGAGCCGGAAGTATATAAAATGAACAACGGGTCTTCTGCATCCATGATTTCGGCTACATTATTATCTGAAGCTTCGTCCAGCAACGGCTGCAGCCAGATGTCGCGGTCCGCGTGCATACTGATTTCATCGTTTGTCCTTTTCGCCACCAATACGCTTTTTACAGAGGGACAGCTTTGCAACGCTTCATCCACGATGCTTTTCAGGCCGATGGTTTTGTTCCCGCGGAAACCACCGTCAGATGTGACTACCATTTTGCAATCCGAATCGTTGATCCTTGTGGCCAGCGCTGCCGCAGAAAAACCTGCAAACACTACAGAATGTATCGCGCCAATCCGCGCGCATGCCAGCACAGCTACCGCCAGTTCCGGAATCATGGGAAGGTAAATGCACACCCGGTCGCCTTTGGCAATCCCCTGAGCGCGCAATACGTTGGCCATTTTGCACACGCGCTGGTGCAGTTCGTTGTAGGTAATATGCAACGCAGGTTCGTCGGGGTTGTTCGGTTCAAAGATGATGGCGGTTTTGTTTCCGCGACGCGCCAGGTGCCTGTCGATGGCATTTTTTACGATATTGACTTTTGCATCGACAAACCATTTTACATCGGCTTCAGCCATATTGAAATCGACGACCTTTTCCCATTGCTGGTACCATGTGAAATTTTCTTCTGCGATTTTGCCCCAGAATTTCCGCGGCTCACGTATCGATTTATTATAATGCTTGAAGTATTGCTCTAAACTGTCGATCTTGTAATAGCTCATCTTTAATTGTATTGGTAAAAGCAAAAATAAGGATTCGTTGTTTATTGTAGTCGGATTATTTTATCTAATTATTAAGTCATAAGAGCGCCTTGACGTGGTTTTTTCCGAATTTGCTTCTTGTCTCGTTCGGGTATGTTAGGAACCGCCGCGAATTCCCAGTAAAAGGTAAGGATCCGAAAGGCTTAGAAATTCTTACTAAAAGTATGTTCAGTTGGTCTCAAAAAAACGGGATAAAAAACCAACATCAGAATGCTGCTAAAAAGTACGCTTTGTTACTCCAGAAGATGACTCGAAGCAAACTCGAACAAAACCCGAACAAAACTGCAAGGACGCAAACGACTTTTTTAAGTATTTTTCTGATAATATTAATCATTCCGTTTAAAATGTTTACGGCCCTTCGGTGAATTTTTTTCTTACAAATATCCCAGGCCATGCGCATCATTTTTTTGGCAATTTAAATGCGCCATTCCGAGTGGTAATTTTTTTCTAAACTGCAACTTATTAATTAGTTACATTTGCGCCTGTAAAATAATACGTTATGAAATCAAAAATTACTTTCCTGGCCATATTGTATTCTTTCCTCTACGCTAACGCACAGGTAGAATTTGAGGACCACACAGTGATCGATAATGCATTGTACGTACAATCGCCGAATGGTGTTTATTCAGCCGATTTTGACGGTGATGGTGATAAGGATGTACTCACCTCGTCCTACTTCGGCAACAGGCTGGTATGGTTCGAGAACCTGGATGGTACGGGTGGTGATTTTACGCTGCATACCATCACAGATGCGATTCCTACGCCATGGGCGGTTTATGCTGCCGACCTTGATGGTGACGGGGATATGGATGCTGTGTCTGCTTCCTTATCCGGTAATAATGTCGCCTGGTATGAAAACACGGATGGTCATGGCACATTTGTACTAAAGCAGGCCAGGTATGCCTACAAAGCCAACTTTGTAATGGCCGCCGATGTTGATAATGACAATGATCTGGATTTGATATGGTCTTCCCGGTCAGAAGGTGAGATGGGATGGTTCAAAAATACCGATGGCCTGGGGGATTTTAACGGCTCCCTGAATATCGAAAACAATGTGACGAGTATTCCTGGTTTTTACCCGGCAGATATAAATGGTGACGGAGCTGTAGACATCGTTTCTGCTTATTCCATAGACGGTGGTGGCTCACAGGGTGTAGTGTGGTACCCAAAAACCGGGACAAGCAGTTTTGGAAACAGGACGTTGATATCGAATGCTGTGAGCTATGTTACTTCAGTGTACGCGGGCGATATCGATGGCGATGGTGATGTGGATGTAGTGTCTGCGTCCGGAAGCGACGATAAGATTGCGTGGTATGAAAATACGGACGGATTGGGCACTTTCGGTACTCAACAGGTTTTATCGGTAACTGCCGTTAGTGCTTCGGTGGTGAGGCTGGCTGATATGGACGGTGACGGCGATCTCGATATTATCTTCGGGTCAAATGAGGATAAGAAAATTGGTTGGTTCCAAAATACGGATGGTCAGGGTAATTTCAGCAGTGAAACCTTAATAGCATCACATTCCGGCGACATCCGCGACATCTGTTTTTCTGATATGGATGCCGACGGGGATCTGGATTTCCTTACCGCTACGAACATCGATAACAACATCAAATTATATAAAAATACGTTTGGGACTGGTACTTATACACCGTCTATCATTACAAAATTTATAGATGGCGGCCGGGTCGTACGTGCTGACGATATAGATGGGGACGGCGATAAGGATATCATCGGCGCTTCTTATTGGGACAGCAAAATTTCATGGTTTGAGAATAAGGACGGTCAGGGTGATTTTCATAATACCCAACGCGTCGTATCCGATACCATGCACGGTGCATCTGCAGTCTGCACCGGAGACCTGAATGGCGATGGGTTTACCGATATCCTTGCTACGTCTTACCTTGACAATAGTGTGATGTGGTTTAAGAACACTGACGGATTGGGCACTTTCGCGAGCCCGCAAATTATAGACAATGATCTGTATACAGCATTAAATGTCTTCACTGCTGATATCGATGATGATGGCGACCTGGATGTAATCGCTTCAGGCCACGGAAAAATCAAGCTGTATAAGAACGTCGATGGCCTGGGCAGCTTCGGTACGCCCATAGTCATAGACGCAATGGGCAACAGCAATACCTACGATATTGATTTTGGCGACCTTGACGGTGATGGTGATCTGGACATGGCTGCGGGATTCAGTTACGGGGTTTTCTATTACCGGAACCTCGACGGGCAGGGCACGTACAGCGCAAGGCAACCTATTGCAGGCTATCAATATGCTACGTACTCGGTAAAAATCGCCGATTTTAATAATGACGGAGATAATGATATCGTCTTTACCGGTCAGAATACAAATGTCAGTGACGCGCCTTACTTGCGTTGGTCAGAAAACAACGGTTCCGGGACATTTGGTGGAAATCACCTGATTACAACCCTCATTGCAACACCCAAAAATATTATTGCCGCTGATATCGATAATGACGGAGATACAGATGTCGCTTCCGCAGATGCCGGAAACGGTGGCGTGCTGGCGTGGTACAGCAATACCGATGGCCAGGGAAATTTTGAAAATACGCAACAGATCATCTCACAGGGTTTAAACAGCCCCAACTATTTGTTCGCAGCAGATATTGACGGCAATGACACTTTAGACATCGTATCCACATCTGAATATGATGACAAAGTGGTATGGCACAAAAATATACCGCTCCCAACCTCTAACAGTATCGGCGGTATGGTGCGTTTCGACTTTCAGGCTGATGGCTGCAACGATACCGATGCGGTTTTAAGCGGCATTTTAGTTGTGGCTTCCGATGATGCGGGTACTAACGCTACATTCTCCCAGGAGAACGGGCACTTCCAGCTTTACACGACTGAAGAAGGTATGGTTACGACAAAAATCACATCACAATTGCCAGACTATTACGAACCTAATCCGGCAACGTTTGAATCGAACTTTACCGGGTTGGGAAACCATGATGACGTGAATTTTTGTATCGTTCCCACTGTGGTCATCAACGATTTGAATGTAAGCTTTTATCCAACGGCGAACGCTCCAAGACCAGGTTTTAACACTGCTTACAGGATCGTTTATAAAAATACGGGCACAACGCAACTGAACGGGGCTGTCACCTTTGGATATGATGGCTCAAAATTAAACTTCCTGAACGCGAGTGAAGCGGTCACTTCCCAAACCAGCAATACGTTGGTATTTGATTTTACAGACCTGAATCCTTTCGAAACAAAAACCATCGAATTGTACTTTAATGTGTCTGCTCCTCCTGTTACCAACATCGGCGATGTTTTGACCACAACGGCTACCATCAGTCCTGTTGCGGGAGACAATACAGCAGGCGATAATGTGTTTTCCTGCACCCAGACCGTTGTCGGCTCCTACGACCCCAACGACATCAGCTGTCTTGAAGGCAACGAGGTATTGATCGCTGATGCCGGAAAATACCTGCATTACCTGGTCCGTTTTCAAAATACCGGAACGGCAAGTGCCATAAATGTACGCGTAGCGCAAACTCTTGACGACAAGCTCGACTGGACCACGATGCAACTCGAAAGCCTTAGCCATCCTGGCCGCGTGGATATCCATAATGGCAGCGAAGTAAGTTTTGTATTCGACGACATCAACCTGCCGGACAGCACGAGCGATGAGGCCCATTCGCATGGATTTATCGCATATAAAATTAAGCCAAAATCAAATGTGGCTACAGGCGATACCGTTAATGCAGCGGCAGGCATCTATTTTGATTTCAATCCGCCTGTGGTGACCAATACCGCAACGACCGAATTTGTAGATGTTTTGTCTGTCGACGGATCTGAAGCCGCTAACATAACGCTTTCTCCAAACCCTACTGATGGCATCCTGAACATTGCTGCGACGACTAAAATAACAAATGCAGACCTCTACAATCATTTGGGGCAGTTGGTGTTTTCAGCCAAAGACCCCCTGAAGATTGATATCTCATCGCTAAGCCAGGGCATTTATGTAATGACTTTAAAAGACGTTTCAGGAAATACTTATACCAGGAAAATCATCAGGAAATAAGACCATATCATGCAAACAAATCAGCACACCACCGCAATGGCTTCAAGGCTGCAGGAAGTTTTCCTTGACGGTACATGGATTGCCAATACCAATTATAAAGACCAGATCCAAAAAGTGAATTGGGAGCAGGCCATCCAAAAAATTGAAAACCTCAATTCTATTGCCGCCCTGACTTACCATATCAACTATTACCTTGCGGGACTGCTCGATGCGTTTGATAGCGGCGAACTTAAAATCAGTGACAAATACAGTTTCGACCTTCCGCCTGTAAATGATGCAGCAGATTGGGATTTGCTCGTTTTCAAATTTTTAAGCAATGCGGAACAGTTTTGCAAATGCATTGCCATGATGACTGACGATATGCTCCAAAAGCCATTCATCGATGAAAAATACGGTACCTACCAGCGCAATATTGAAGGTGTCATCGAGCACAGTTACTATCATTTGGGCCAGATTACTTTGATCAATAAACTGTTGCAAAAGTAATTTCCTTCGTTTCAGGTTTTCGCACAAAAATACCCCCTAGAGGGTATTTTTTTTTTGATCCGGTAATTGTAGATTTGGCTGATAATAAACCAATTAAACTATAAATCATGAGCTACACAAGAGAACAGATTGAAGCGGCGTTGAAATCAAAAAAATATGCCTGGTTCGAAGGCCCCAAGGATTATGACGTAAACATCGTAGGCATCCGGAATTCAGCAACGGGTAAAAGCGTCACAAACGTGTTTGATGATTTTTTGACCATTTCCTACAAGATTGCCGGCGTGTGGCAATTTAAGGTCTGGCCCATTACGACAGATCCGGGGACCAAAGCCGTGAAGCAATTCTCCAACCCAAATGGTGTTGCCAGGCTGATCCCAAATCAATATAGGAACTCGCATGCTATCGGCCTCCATAAGCAGACTTATGAAGCGCTGCGTCAGCAAAAGCCGGTAAAAGTATGGCGCGATAAGAACAAGAACATGACATTTGACGAAACGGTCGTTGAAGAAGGCATATTCTACATCAACATTCACAAGAGCAACCCTACGACCGAATCCCAGTATGTGGAAAACTGGAGCGAAGGCTGTCAGGTTTTTAAAAAAGTCAAGGATTTTAATGAATTTATGGTCATTTGCAACAAAGCGAAAAATATTCATGGCAATTCCTTTACGTATACATTGATTGAATCGAAAGACATTGTTTAAACAAATGAAGCGGATTGGCAAATTAGCCAATGTATCAGATCAAGCTATCTAATTTGCTAATCCGCTAATCAATTTCCGTTTTTTTCATTTAAGTTTGTAAAAACAAACCCACTAATGCAATTCGATCCTGCACTCAATGACCGGCGATCGGTCTATAAACTGCTTACCGGCGCCGTCATTCCCCGTCCTATCGGATGGATTTCGACCTTAAGCGAAGACAACATCCCAAACCTTGCACCTTTTTCTTTCTTCAACGTCGTTGGCGATGATCCGCCACATGTGATGTTTTCTGCGGCGCGCTCCAGCGGCTCGAATAAGGATACGCTGAACAATGTTTTGTCGACCGGGCAGTTCGTCGTCAATATGGTCACTGAAGATATCGTCGAACAGATGAACAAGACTTCTGAAATGGTTGCAGCCGATGTCAATGAATTTGAACTCGCCGGCCTCACCGCTTTGGAATCCGTCAAGATAAAACCATTCCGCGTCAAGGAAAGCCCTATTACGATGGAATGCGAACTCGTACACCATTATGAACTCGAAAACCATCAATATGGCGGCGCAGTAGTGATCATCGGGAAAATAGTCATGTTCCATATTGATGACGACGTACTTTTGGAAGATTTCAAAATCGACATGGACCACTATAAACCGGTTTCAAGGCTGGCAGGCGCAAATTATTCCCGTATGGGCGAAATCTTTACAGTCAAAAGAGCTTAACATGAAGATAACAGTGATTGGCGGTGGCCCCGGCGGATTGTACTTTTCGATCTTAACCAAAAAAGCATTGCCTGACGCACAGATTGATGTGTATGAACGGAACAAATCTGACGACAGTTTCGGTTTTGGTGTGGTTTTTTCTGATGAAACGCTGAGTGAATTCCTGACCCGTGACCCAAAATCATACGATTTAATCCGAAGCAAGTTTGCTTACTGGGATGACCTCGACGTAGCCCGTAATGGTGAAGTCGTGCGCATTACAGGCAACGGTTTCTGCGGCTGCTCCCGTAAAACCTTATTGCAATTACTGCAGCAGCGTTGCCTTGAAGAAGGCATTAACCTGCATTTCGAGGCCAATGTCGATGATCTTTCCGCTTTTGCAGATTCTGATTATATCGTGGCCGCAGATGGCATCAACAGTCAGGTCCGCGATCAGTATGCGGCAGATTTCGGCACCGAAATTGAGATGAAGAAAAACAAATTCGTATGGCTGGGTTCTACACGCCCACTTGATGCGTTCACGTACTTCTTCCGCTCCACCCCTTACGGTAGTTTCGTTGCGCATACTTATCAATACGAACAAGGCATGAGTACATGGATTTTCGAGTGTACGCCTGAAACCTGGGAGAAAGCCGGCTTCGATACGTTTGATGAAGCCTCTACCATCAGCAAAATCTCTGAAATTTTCAAGGAAGAATTACAAGGCCACGGATTGATTTCGAATAAATCTTTCTGGCGGCAATTTCCTGCAGTCACCAATAAGCATTGGTCCAAAGATAATATTGTGCTATTAGGTGATGCTAAGGCCACAGCGCATTATTCCATCGGTTCCGGAACAAAACTGGCGATGGAATGTGCCATTTCGCTTTCGGATGCTATTGTTGAATTTGGCACCGATAAGCAACAGGCCTTCGCCAGATATGAGCAGCTGCGCCGCAACCGTGTGGAGATGATCCAGCACGCCGCAAACGTATCGCTGGATTGGTTCGAAAACATGGACCGCCACATGAAACACGATTTCATGCAGTTTGCTTTTGGCGTGATGACACGCGCAAAGAAAGTCACGTTCGAGAACCTGGCCATACGCGATAATTCCTTTACGAAAAAAGTCCTACAAGGCTTTCATTCCAATAAGGAAAACGACAATATCCCTGCTGCCTTTACCCCTTTCCAATTGCGCAATATGGAGCTTTCGAACCGCATTGTGATGTCGCCAATGGGGCAATACAGCGCAAAAGACGGTTTGGTTTCCGATTGGCATCTCGTGCATTATGGCGCACGTGCGATTGGTGGCATCGGATTAATCCTGACCGAAATGACCGCCGTTTCAACAACCGGACGTATTACTCCAGGTTGCACAGGCATATGGTCTGAAGAACAAATGGTTGCATGGAAGAAAGTTACTGATTTTGTTCACGATAACAGCAGTACTAAGATTGGTATGCAGATTGGACATTCAGGACGCAAAGGCAGTGTCAATGTTCCTTCAATAGGGAATAATATTCCGTTGGAAAATGGCTGGGAATTAATATCTGCTTCACCAATCGCTTTTGCTGAACATATGGCTGTTCCGAAGGAAATCGATGCCTCAGATATGGAAATTGTGATTTCAGAATTCACCCGCGCCGCCATCAACGCTGACAAAGCCGGTTTTGATATGATTGAATTACAGGCACACCATGGATTCCTGTTGGCATCATTCCTTTCCCCGTTGACAAATACACGGAAAGACCACTTTGGCGGAAGCCTTGAAAACAGGCTGCGCTTTCCTTTGCAGGTATTTCATTCCATGCGGAAGGCGTTTAATGAAGACAAACCAATGTCAGTGCGTATTTCTGCTTCAGATTGGGCAGGCAACGGGATTACTATCGAAGAGATTATTTCCATCAGTATGGCATTTAAGGAAGCCGGCGCCGATGTCATCAATGTTTCCACAGGAAATACGGTCAGCGACCAAAAGCCGCAGGTAGGACGTATGTGGCAGACACCATTTTCAGATACGGTCCGCAATACGGTTCATATCCCAACGATCACCACCGGATTCATCCAGGACATCGACCAGATCAATACGATATTGTTAAACGGCCGTGCCGATTTGGTGGCTTTGGGAAGGCCATTGTTGCTGGATCCTAATTTCGTACGCCATGCACAAGCTTATGAAAATTTCCGCCCGGATGACATCCCGAAGCAATACATCGCTGGAACTTCCCACCTTTATCCTTTGCATGCTTCGGAAAGGAAAGAAAAGGAAGGTATGAGAAAAGCCCTGAAACCGGAAAGCCATAAGAGAATTAAAAATTGAAACTAACAATTAAAAATGAAGCACTATCAGGATAATTTTGCACATGAACATTTACCGGATGAATCACTTCGCCCGGATATTATTCTGGGTCATCCGGACTTTCAATTTAATGGAAGCTTAAATTGTGTAGACAAATTACTTGACGACCACATCAGGGAAGGCCGTGGAAATACCGTTGCCATCCGCACTTTTGAAACCACCTGGACCTATCAGGATTTATATGATAAATCGAATCAGATTGCGCATGTACTGACCGACGAACTTGGTTTTGTTTCAGGCAATCGCGTACTGATCCGTGCTGCAAACAATCCGATGTTTGTTGCGGTTTGGTTTGCTGTCTTAAAAGCAGGCGGCATTGTCGTCGCCACGATGCCACTGCTTCGCGAAAAAGAATTGACAGTAATGATTGACAGCGCAGAGATTTCGCATGCTTTCTGTGATTACCGACTGGAAGAGGAAATGGCTTTGGTCAAATCATCGTTCCTCAAACAAATGATCACGTTTGACGGTTCCGAAACCCACATGTCAAAACTGGAAACGCTGATGCACAACAAGCCTAAAACGTTCCAGAATTACCATACCATGGCGGATTCTTTGGCATTGATCGGGTTTACTTCCGGAACAACAGGAAAGCCGAAAATGACCTCGCATTTCCACCGCGATATCTTACTGATTTGTGAAGCTTTCCCAAAATATTCATTACAGCCAAAACCGGAAGACATCTTCACCGGAAGCCCGCCTTTAGGCTTTACTTTCGGTTTGGGTGGATTGGTATTATTCCCGTTTTATTTCGGTGCCTCAACATTTTTGATTGAAAAACCGACACCTGAATTGTTGCTGAAAGCCATTTCGGATCATAAAGTCAGTATTTGTTTTACAGCACCTACGGCCTGGCGAGTGATTACGACACTGGTTAAAGATTATAATATTGCATCGCTCCGAAAATGTGTTTCAGCCGGGGAAACCTTGCCATTGAAGGTCTGGGAAGATTGGTATGACGCGACCGGGCTTAAAATTATCGATGGCATCGGTTCAACCGAAATCCTGCATATTTTCATTTCCTCAAATGAGGAGAACATGCGGAAAGGCGCAACAGGGCTTCCTGTTCGTGGTTACGAAGCTAAAATCATTGACGGCAAAGGAAACGAAATGCCCGTCAATGAACCCGGAAGATTGGCCGTACGCGGCATTACCGGATGCAAATATTTGAATTCGCCCGATAAGCAGCAGGAATACGTCGAAAACAAATGGAATATTACGGGTGACATTTTCCGTCAGGATGAGGACGGCTACTTCTGGTTTGTGGCGCGTGGCGATGATATGATCATCTCATCAGGCTACAACATCGCTGCCATAGAAGTCGAAAGTGTGCTCTTATGCCATGATGATATTGCAGAATGTGCTGTTGTCGGTTTACCAAATGAAGAACGCGGCATGCTGGTTTGCGCTTATATTGTCCTGAAAAGTCAGGCTGATGCCAATGATGATAAGGTGAAAGAAATTCAGGAATGGTTTAAGAAAGCTGCCGCACCATATAAATATCCGCGTGAAATCCATTTTGTCGACGCTTTACCAAAAACCGAAACCGGAAAAATCCAGCGGTTCAAATTGAAAACCACCGCTAGATAACTGAATGGCATGAGAAGAGTATTCGTAATTACCAGCATTACCGTCCTTGCACTTTCCGGCATTTTAATTTATGTCAACTGGAAATTTGCTTTCGGCCTGTTCATCATTCTCCCATTAATTGCGTTGGGCGTTTTCGATATGTTCCAGTCCAAAAGAACCATCAGGAGGAATTTTCCATTGGTTGGACGCTTGCGGTACCTGCTCGAATCTATCGGACCCGAACTGCGGCAGTATTTCGTTGAAACAGATACTGAAGGGCGGCCGTTTACGCGTTTGCAGCGCAGCCTGGTGTACCAACGAAGCAAAAAAGAAACGGATTCGCATCCTTTCGGGACCCAACTCAACGTGTATGATGAAGGCTACCAATGGATCAACCACAGCATCAAGGCCATTGCTTTTTCCAATATAGACCAAAATCCAAAAGTGCGTATCGGCTCTTCACAGTGCAGTAAGCCTTATATGGCAAGCCTGTTCAATATCAGCGCGATGAGTTATGGCTCTTTGAGCAAAAACGCCATCCTGGCCTTGAATTCCGGCGCCAGGCAAGGTGGTTTTTACCACAATACCGGAGAAGGCGGACTGTCACCTTACCATCTTCAGGAAGGCGGTGATGTCGTTTGGAATATCGGCACGGGCTATTTCAGTTGCCGTGACGAATACGGGAATTTCTCCCGGGAACATTTCACCGAACGCGCACAATATGAGCATGTCAAAATGATTGAGATTAAGTTCTCACAAGGTGCCAAGCCCGGTCACGGGGGCATTCTTCCTAAGGAAAAAGTCACCGACGAAATTGCAGCGATACGCCTCGTCAAAAAAGGTGGCGATATTATCTCACCTCCAAAACATTCCGCTTTTAAAACGCCTTTGGAACTCATGGATTTTATTAAAGTCCTCAGGGAAGCTTCCGGTGGGAAACCGATCGGGATGAAATTGTGTATCGGAAATAAATCTGAATTCATTTCCATTTGTAAAGCCATGGTCGAAACTAAAACCTATTTTGATTTCATCACAGTCGATGGCGGTGAAGGCGGTACAGGCGCTGCCCCGATTGAATATTCGGACCACGTAGGCATGCCTTTGCGGGACGCATTGGCCTTTGTATACGATTGCCTCGTCGGGTTTGATCTTAAACATGAGATAAAAATCATAGCCAGCGGAAAAGTGGTCAGCGGCTTTGACATTATCAGGGCACTTTCGATGGGAGCCGACTTGTGCAACTCGGCACGCGGGATGATGTTTGCACTCGGTTGCATCCAGGCATTGGAATGCCATGCTAACACCTGCCCTACCGGCGTAGCCACGCAGGATCCGGCACTGACAAAAGGTTTGGTCCCTGAGCAAAAAAGCATCCGCGTGGCAAGATACCAGCATGAAACCGTCAAAGCGGCTATGGAACTGATGGCCTCTGCCGGAATTGAGCACCCCGACGATGTAGGACGTGACCTGGTAAGCATGCGGATTGATAAAATTAACATCCAGACCTTCGCCGAGTTGTTTCCGGAACCAAAAAAGGGCTCATTATTGCAATCCGAAACCGTGCCGGACAAATTATTTTATGCCTGGAAAAAGGCAAGCCCACAAAGTTTTTAAAATACTTTACCATGAAATTTACCAAAAAAGAAACCATACGCTTTAAACACGTCGATTATGCCGGAATCGTTTTTTATCCAAGATTTCTGGAAATGCTGAATGATTTGGTTGAAGATTGGTTTGAAGAAGCACTTCACAGGCCATTTTCAGCAATGCACGAACATGGAAAAGGCATCCCGACGGTGGGCCTGAAAGTACAATTTAAAAAACCGGCACGCATTGGGGATGTTTTGACCAAGTCGCTTTGGGTCGTCAATCTCGGCGGCGCTTCGATACAATGCGGTTTTAAATTCGAGGATGAAGGCGGAAAAACCTGCCTTGAAGGCGAAGTAACGTTGGTAAATGTGGGTTTAAACAAAGAAAGCAACAACATTAAAGCCGAAACTTTTTCAGAAGAAACCAAAGCTAAAATCTTTAATTTTATTCAACACTAATTTCAAATTGCGAATTATGGATTACGCCCGAAATTCATGATTCATGATTCATAATTCATAATTCCTCATTATAATGGATTTCCCAAAATTTAAAGCCGCAACGGTACAAACATCTCCTGTTTTCTTAAACGTAGAGAAAACGATAGACAAAGCCATCTCATTGATTAGTGAAGCTGCTGCCAATGGTGCAAAACTGATTGCTTTCCCTGAAGTGTTTGTGGCCGGTTATCCCTATTGGAACTGGATCATGACACCTGTACACGGCAGTGCCTGGTATGAAAAACTATACCGCAATTCCGTTGCCGCTGATGGTCCTGAAATGACAAGGATTTTCAATGCCGCCAGGGAATACAACATTCAGATCGTTATCGGAATGAATGAGCGCGGCGACAGTTATGGCGAAATTTACAATACCAACCTCATTATCGACAGCAACGGGAACTTAATCGGGAAACACCGGAAACTGGTTCCCACCTGGGCCGAAAAACTGACGTGGACATCCGGCGACGGTTCGTCCTTAAAAGTATATAAGACTGAAATCGGCCCGATCGGGACATTGGCCTGTGGCGAAAACACCAATACTTTAGCGCGTTTCACACTTTTGTCACAAGGCGAGCTGATTCACATTGCCAATTACATTTCATTGCCGGTAGCACCGCCGGATTATAATATGGCCGAAGCGATTAAAATCCGTGCCGCGGCCCATTCATTTGAAGGGAAATTATTTACGATTGTTTCCTGCTCCACGATTTCACAGGAAATTATGGATGCGATGAAAGCCGACGTTCCGGATGCTGAGGAATTATTGACACGTAAAAACTCCGCGTTCTCAGGATTCATCGGTCCAAACGGTGCCGTTATCGGGGAACCGCTGATTGATGAAGAAGGTATCGTTTACGCAGAAATTGATTTGGCAAAATGTATTCAGCCAAAGCAAATGCACGATATACTAGGCCATTACAACCGCTTTGATATTTTCGATTTGCGCGTTAATGTGACGCCGAGAAAAAATATTACTTTTATAGACAACAACGAAGATTTTTTCGGAAGATAACTTTCGACTTTAAGCTTTCAACTTTAGACTGAAATAAATGGAAGAAAAACACAACGATGACGTCATAGGCCGCGCGCGGGTACGGGACACACCCGAGCTTGAAGCGTATTATGACGAACTTAAGAACCTCGGTGCAGGCGCACTCTGGACCGTAGCCAATGACATCGAGCCATGGGAACCGCGTCCTTCCTCGGTCCCGATGCTTTGGAAATATGACGACTTGCGCGAACTCGTACTCAAATCTTCAGAATTGGTTACGCCAGAGCAAGCGGGAAGACGTGTAGTTTATTTGGTTAATGATAAACGCCGTGACGTTTCCGCGGCTGTCGGTTGGTTGTATACAGGAATCCAGGTGACACGCCCCGGCGAAAGCACTTCGGCGCACCGCCACAAAGCCTCAGCATTGCGTTTCATCATGGAAGGCGAAGGCGGTTATACGGTCGTTGACGGAAACAAAATTACATTTGAAGTCAATGATTTTGTCATCACGC
This sequence comes from Flavobacterium pallidum, assembly GCF_003097535.1. Lineage (NCBI taxonomy): Bacteria > Pseudomonadati > Bacteroidota > Flavobacteriia > Flavobacteriales > Flavobacteriaceae > Flavobacterium > Flavobacterium pallidum. The sequence continues at coordinate 2,750,825 of NZ_CP029187.1, read as the reverse complement.
CCAATTCTACCTGGCACGAACACGGTGTAGCCGCTGATGGAAAGACCTGTGTTTGGCAGGATGGTCTGGATATTCCGCTGGTAAATGCTTTGGAAGCCAATGATTACGCTGTTTTTGACGGCAAGCAACCTTTGGATTTCCCGGTAAACCAATCGCCTTTGTCTTATAACGCTCCGGGATTTATTCCTGCCGATAAGGTTTGGGATAAGCCGTATTCCCCGCTATTCAAATATTCATGGAAGCAGGTCTACCCTGCCCTGCTTGAAGCCGCTAAAGTGAATGACGGCAGCCCTTTTGATGGCATCCTGATGCATTACACCAATCCGCTTAACGGTGGCCATGTGATGCAGACCATGGGCGCTTCAATGCAATTGTTGCGTGCTGGCGAGCATACCAAAGCCCACAAACACACGGGTTCTTTTGTATACCAATGCGCCAAAGGTAAAGGATATTCCATCATTGGCGGTAAAAGGTATGACTGGAAGGAACGCGATATTTTCTGCGTGCCTTCATGGGTGTATCATGAGCATGTGAATGCTTCTGAAACCGAAGATGCGTGCCTGTTTTCATTTCATGATTTGCCTGTAATTGAAAAACTCGGATTGTATCAGGAAAAAGCTTATCAGGAAAATGATGGCCATCAACTCTTAAACGACTAATATGGATAAAACTTTATTCAACCTGATTAAGGCTTTCGGATTGGCAATCATTTTTATTGTGATGGGATTTTACCTGATACAGAAAGAAGACCGGCTCGCAAAGATTATCGGTTATGCGAATATCATCTTCTGGAGCGGATTATTGCTGTTGGCCTTTGGCAAACTTATTTACGACAATTATAAAAAAAACAAAAACGCTGCATGAAACTACTGACCTACCTTCATAACGAGGGGCAAAAACTCGGAATACAAATCAATGATACTGTTGTCGATGTGGAAACACTCGGATTTAAGTCTAACGAAACATTTCCCGCCACTATGCTTGAACTGATAGACGCAGGCACGGAGATGGTTTCCAAGCTGCAACACACGCTGGACAACGCCAATGAAAATGTGATTGCCGCCTGCTCGCTGCCTTTATCAAAAGTGACGTTGCTTGCTCCAATTCCGAAGCCGAGAAAAAACATCATCGGGATTGGGTTAAATTATACGGAACATGTTGCGGAAAGCGCAAGAACACTAGATACGTCAAACGAATTGCCGCAACAGCCGGTTATTTTTTCAAAACCACCTACTTCCGTAACGGCTACAAATACAGAAATCCTGCACAATACCAAATTGACACAGCAATTGGATTGGGAAGTGGAATTGGCCGTAATTATCGGAAAGAAAGGAAAATACGTACCGAAATCCGAAGCGATGGATTATGTATTCGGATATACGGTGATCAACGATATCAGTGCGCGTGACTGCCGTCGTGCCGGGCAATGGATCGTTTCCAAAGGGCAGGATACTTTTGCACCGATGGGCCCGGTTTTAGTAACCAAGGATGAAATTGAAGATCCGCACAACCTGAATCTGTCGTTGACATTGAATGGTATTGAAAAGCAAAGTTCGAATACGAAATTCATGCTTTTCAATATCAATGACCTCATTGCCGATTTGAGTACGGTGTTTACATTGGAGCCTGGAGACATTATCGCTACGGGAACTCCGGCCGGTGTAGGCGCAGGAAGAAATCCGCAGGAATGGATGTGGGATGGTGATGTGGTCGAAGCTACGGTGGAAGGGATCGGGACGATTTCAAACACGATTAAGGAGGTCAAACTTTAAATGGACAGTGGACCGCGCGAGGGATCGAAGCAAGCTACCGTGTAGCGCGTAGAGCCCGACCCGCAGGGGCGCGCCCAAATATAAAATCAAATGAAAAAATACAGAATAGGACAAATCGTACCGTCATCGAATGTGACGATGGAGACTGAAATCCCGGCGATTTTCAGGGCGCGTGAAACGATATTACCGGAACGCTTTACTTTTCATTCGAGTCGGATGCGGATGAAAAAAGTCACCAAGGAAGAACTCGAGGCAATGGATGCGATGAGTCTGAAATGCGCTCAGGAACTGTCTGACGCGCATGTTGATGTCATGGGATATGCCTGCCTTGTGGCGATTATGAGCATGGGGCGCGGTTACCATTGCGTTTCTGAAGTGAACCTGCATCAGGAAACGGTGGCGAACGATTTCCCTACCCCGATTGTGACGAGTGCCGGCGCTTTAATCAACGGTTTAAAAGCTTTAGGTGCTAAGAAAGTGTCGATCATAACGCCCTATATGCGTCCGTTGACGGATATGGTCGTAGATTACATCGAGCACCAGGGGTTTGAAGTCGTGGATTCGATCGCGCTTGAAATTCCGGATAATCTGGAGGTTGCAGCCCAGGATCCAATGAATTTACTGGAGATTTACAAAAGGCTGAATATTGAAGGTGTTGATGTCATCGTTGCTTCAGCATGCGTGCAGATGCCATCTCTGGAAGCCATTGACCTTATTGAACAGGCAACGGGAATTCCGGTTACCTCTGCGGCGGTGTGCACTACTTACGAAATGATGAAGAAATTGGGCATTGATGCTGTAGCCCCTATTGGCGGCAGGTTATTGAGTGGAAACTACTAAAATTTCAATTCCTTAAAATTCCAAATTCCAACGGTTTTCACGTCGGGATTTGGAATTTTTTATTTGAATTTCCTGCACAGTTTGTTTAAACATAATCTTTTCTTAAAACCCTGTAAACGTTAGTTACAACGATTTAGTGAACTTTGTATTCCAGATAAACCAACTAAATCTTGAAACCATGGAAGCAATTTACACCTCAATTGACAATCACGAAGATGACCACGTGAATAACATTATCCTGATGAATTCAATCGATTCTGATGATGATGCCGAAGATTACGATTTCGATTACGATCCTAACGATATGTATTACGAATTGTCAGGGAGGTAACCGACCTGATGTTCAAAATACAGGAGCCTGCTCATTTTATGGGCAGGCTTTTTTGTTTCGTAAAATCCTGTAACATTTATAAAAAACTGCGTAACAATTCATTACAGATGAAATGTAATTTTAGGTAAACTTAAAATTTCAATATCATGCCATCTTTAAATAACAACAACAATTACGGAAAAGGCAACCACAGGCCTAACCACGACGGACAGAAAAATTATGCCCATTCAAATCAAAAAAATCCTGACAACGTCCGGAATGCCACGCGTGACCATGAATATCGCGATAATGAAGAGCTGACCAATGATGCGAATTTCGAACCCGGAAATAGTGCAGAAATGGATTTTCGGGATAAAAATGAAAATGTAGACAAGCACGAGGAATAAAAAAATCAATAACCTAAAACCAAAACATTATGAACGGACTTTTCAAAGGATTAATAGCAGGTTACAGCGCCAAGAAATTAGGTGGCGGCTGTTTCGGGATGATTATTGTTTTCATCATTGTGTATTACCTGCTCGGATATTTTTAAAATAAATAAGCTATGGAAAAGGATTTTAAGTACCACAACGCGAATCCCGAAAAAGATCCTCAATTGCAAAATCACAAAGGCAATGACGATCTGGATTCTAAAGTAAATACTGATTTCAAAAGCAAAGGGCATATGAAATCACAGACGGATGATGAGGATCCCGATACAGATCCCAATGAAATACCTGATAAGGCACCTTTCAGGCGTGACGAATAAATTTAATTCTACTATTATGGAATCGACATACAACACTTTCAAAAACTGGGACGATATCGATTGTGAAGGATATCTCTTTGATAAGGATATTGAACGGCAAATTGATGATCCCGGATTAAATCAGGATGATGCATCGCGTAAAAGTCAGCAGGAATTTGATGATTCCGATGATTTCCACAAATATGATGATACTGATGAAGATGCTTCTGAAACGGATGATGAAGTTTCCAATTCAGGTAAATATGACGGAAATATCGGTATTTAACGGCTTTCAAAATATTCGAAAGCATCAATAATATCAAGGTAAACACCATCAAAACTGGCATCTAGGATCTTTTTTAAATAAGAATTATCATTCCCATAAATGATCTGCTGCCAATCCGCATTCCAATATTTTACTTTATAATTACCCGGCCAGTCCGGGTTTTCTGCTGTAAGCCAATCCGGTTTATCTGAAAGCCAGCTATTTTGCCAGTAATAACGGTAGTCTTCCGCTTCTCCGATCGACATGTAGCAGATTACGATTCGTTTCCCGCCATTCGCCTTTTCCTTTAATTGCTGAATTTCAGCTGCGGTGAAAGCTGTACCATCATTGAAATACAGATCCATGATCACAGCATCATAATTTGTAGCCTTCACAGCATTGATGAAATCCCCTTTTGAATTAAAGTTTTCAGCGTTGATTAAATACAGAAAATTTTTCGCTTGTGACAACTGCCCCACATCAGCCGCATTTTCATGGAATACCGGATAGCCGGGAATTACATTTAAATTCCTTTCAATGGCAGCAAATGAGATGTAACCATTCGTATTATTCTTTGTATAGGAATTCCCCATTTTAGATGGTGTCGAGCAATAATCGATCGCTAAAACGGTATTTCCCGCAGCTTTCGAAACGTCAAGATACGATTTAAAGTAAATTGTTGCAGCCGAAGGCGTTTCGATATTATCGGCATCATAACCATAAAGAAAATCTTCCTGGCCGTTGCCATCAATCGCATTTAAATAAGCCGCTGCAGGATTTCCCGTCGCTTCGCCGTCTTCAGTGACAAGTTCGATACCGTTTTGGGGAATAATGGCAAAATTGGGGTTTTCCGCTTTCGCATATTGGCTGATGCCGATAACGAAGTCCCGCATTTCCTGTTTGTAATCATATTCGGGAACAGAATCTGTGTGTGAATCGTCACAGGAAATCAAAAGGATTGCGGCGAAGAAAAGTATTTTTTTCATTTTAGTTATTTACAAAATGGTGGCCATGCTAAAATAAACACATAATGATACATTTTTATTACATTAGCCAAAAATAAATCTACAAAATGAAAAAATTGATACTTCTTATATTGCTGGCGCTTCCTCTCGCCGGCAAGGCACAAAACCCGAATGATATCGTAGACCGGATTACCATGATCCAGTTTATCGTGGACAACCCGAATGGACAGCTTGTTTACCGCCAGACAAAAAACTGGGTTACTGATTTCCTGGATTTTAATGACACACAGGCAGGCATTATGGATAAATTATTCAATTCGCAATATATTGATATCGCCGTAGCTTATAAAGCTTATGCCGAAGACCGTTCTCCTGTAAAGTTGGCAACGCTTATCGATGTCACGGTAAAGCAGGAATTCTATTTCCGGAGGTTATTGACAGAAAAGCAGCTTGAGGCATACAAAAACCGTTTCGTTGAAGCGGCTCAAAATCCTGAAGATGCTAAAAACAAAGCTTTGCTGGCACTTTTCTTTTCAGATGAAATGCTGACGCAGTATAGCGAAAAGGAATAATTTTCGATTTAATAAGCCAGTAATTCCTTTAACGACGCTTCAAATCTTCCTTTCGAAAGATATTGATCTTCCAAAGCCTTTGTAAACGGAATCGGGCTGTCAAGGCTGGACACGCGTTTTACCGGACCGTCAAGGTATTCAAAACAGTTTTCCATAATCATCGCCGAAATATCGCTGGCAACACCACCAAACATGGAATCTTCCTGGAGGAGGATGACTTTTCCTGTTTTCTTCGCTGAGGCAAATATCGCTTCGGTATCCAATGGCTGTAATGTCCTTAAGTCGAGCAGGTCGGCAGAAATTTCAGGATTATTTTTCAATGTTTCCAAAGCCCAGTGCACTCCGGCCCCGAACGAAATGATGGTTACGTCTTTTCCCTCATTCAGCAATGCCGCTTTCCCAAAAGGCAAAGTGTAATAATCCGAAGGAACATCCTGGTAAACGCTTCTGTACAATTGCTTGTGCTCAAAAAACATCACCGGGTTTGGATCGTTGATGGCCGTATTCAACAATCCTTTTGCATCATAGGGAAACGCTGGATAAACGACTTTTAATCCAGGTGTTTTTGTAAACCATGCTTCATTGGTCTGAGAATGGAATGGCCCAGCCTGAGTTCCGCCGCCACAAGGCATACGAACGACTACATCGGCATTCTCAAGCCAGCGGTAGTGTGATTTTGCCAAAAGATTTACAATTGGATTAAAGCCTGTTGATACGAAATCAGCGAATTGCATTTCCACAATCGCCTTGTAACCATTGATCGACAATCCCATCCCTGCCGAAACGACTGCGCTTTCGCAGATCGGTGTATTGATCACGCGCTCTTTCCCGAACTGGGACACAAATCCGTCCGTAATCTTGAATGCACCGCCATATTCTGCAATATCCTGCCCCATGATTACGGAATTTGGATGGCGCTCCATCGATTGCTTTAAACCTTGGGAAATGGCATCAATCAAACGAATATTTTCAATTTTATCAGAAGGCGTAACTTCTTCATATTGAAAAGGTTTGTAAACATCATTTAACTCTTCTTCGTATGAAGCGATAATCTCAGGCTCCTGCTGTACCAACGTCCAGTTTTCATCAATTTCAGCTTTAATGGCTGCTCTGATTTCTTCGTCTTTTTCAGCAGAAAGGACTCCTGAATCAGTAAGGAATTTTTTGTAATTGTCGACCGGATCTTTAATAGCCCACATATCCATCAGTTCCTGAGGGACATATTTCGTGCCACTTGCCTCTTCATGCCCGCGCATCCTGAACGTCTTGAATTCGAGTAAAACCGGTTTCGGATTCGCAACCATTTCCGCTTTCAGTTCGGATAATTTATTATAAACCTCGAGGATGTTATTACCATCAATAATATGGCTTTCCATTCCGTAACCTATGCCTTTGTCAGCCAGGTTTTCACAACGATACTGCTCGTTCGTAGGTGTTGAAAGTCCGTAGCCGTTATTCTCAATCACAAACATTACCGGCAATTCCCAAACTGATGCGATGTTCAGTGCTTCATGGAAATCACCTTCACTTGTAGCACCTTCCCCGGTGAATACTGCGGTAATCTTGCCGTTTTTCTTTAATTTATTGGCCAAAGCAATACCATCGGCCACACCCAACTGCGGACCCAAATGCGAAATCATCCCAACGATATTAAACTCCTGCGTACCGAAATGAAAACTACGGTCGCGGCCTTTCGTAAAGCCATTCGCCTTGCCTTGCCATTGGGAAAACAATCGGTGCAACGGAATATCGCGTCCTGTAAAAACACCAAGATTCCTGTGCATCGGCAGGATGTATTCGTCTTTATCCAGCACTGCCGTTATGCCGCAGGCGATCGCTTCCTGCCCGATTCCGGAAAACCATTTCGATACTTTCCCCTGACGGATCAGGATCAGCATTTTTTCTTCAATTAGGCGGGGCTTGAGGATTCTTTTATAAAGATCGATTAACGTATCGTCGGTGAGGCTTTTTCTGTCGAAATTCATTTTGAAAAGTCATTTTTTTGATGCCCCAAAAGTAGAAAAAAATAACAGCTTTACGATTGTTTGTTATAAATTATAATCAGAAGCAAATGCAGGGATCCGACAATAAAATACCTGCTTTTGAATTTTTAATCATGTTTAAAACCGGAGTGCAATACCGGCCTGCGACATGCCTGCCACTACACGCCACTCCGGTTTGAAAGCGTAAGTGCGGTTTTCACTGTAAGCAGAGATGGCCTCTTTTACATTTTTCCTGCCACTGACTTTCAATGGGATTGAAATCAATGCGGAAGCAATCCCAATAACGAGTGGTGCAGGCGATCCCTTGGCTTTGACATTCCCGTCCTGATCGACTTCATCTGAACTACTGAGGTTAATGATGGCACCGCCTACAAACATCCCGATTCCGAAACCAAGAGTAAAATTGCCCCACCATGCCGTTTTCTTTCCTCGATTATACGCATCTAATGCATAGGCGTTTTGTGCCAAAAGTGTCCTGATTTCTTCAGGTGTAAGCTTTTTGCCATTTTTCCGGATGTTTTCGATGTTCTTAAATTGTAACGCCTCGACCAACGGTGGCGATGGGGTATGCTCTGGTGCAACCGAAATTTGCGGTGTGAATTTCGGTTCCTCTTTAGCTTGTGCTTTTTGATAAATAATTACGCCATTTTCATCGATAATGGTTTTCACCGCAGTTAAGAAATATTCAAAGTCACTTTTGGTGTCCAGATTAGTGAATTTCACCTTGTCATCGATAAATTTCAAATCTGTGAATTCCATATTTTGTCCGGTAATTAATGTAATATTTCCTTTCGGGATTTTTGAATCTTGTGCCGTAACTATGAAACAACTCAAAAGGAAAATTGAGACCAGGATAATGTTCTTCATATCATAATGTTTTTGGATACTTACAAATCTAATTTTTTTGATGGAAAGAAATATTGAGATTGCGGATTGTTAATAAAAATTAAAATATTTTTTATGAAATATTCTTTACATTTGTGTTTGTAAGGCTTCAGGGTTTACAAAGTTATTAACAAACATTTTTTCTTTATGCAAAACATCCCTAGTGTGGACTTGCGTGATTTCCTTTCGGGCGACCCGGAACGCAAACAAAAATTTGTAAATGAAATCGGAAAAGCCTACGAAGATATTGGCTTCGTAGCACTTAAAGGTCATTTTTTAGATGACAAACTGGTAAGCGAATTGTATGGCGAAGTCCGTAATTTTTTCAGCCTGCCTGTAGAAACCAAAGAAAAATATGAAATTCCCGGAATCGGCGGCCAGAGAGGTTATGTCTCTTTTGGAAAAGAGCATGCTAAAGGCCGTTCTGCAGGAGATTTAAAGGAATTCTGGCATTTCGGACAATATGTAGATAAAGATTCCAAATATGCCCAGGAATATCCGGAAAATGTGGAAGTGGCGGAGCTTCCCAAGTTTAACGAAGTAGGCAAAGAAGCATACCAGATGCTTGAAAAAACAGGTATTTATGTACTTCGCGCTCTGGCATTATACCTCGGCCTTGACGAGTTCTACTTCGACAATTACATCAAGAACGGCAACAGCATCCTGCGCCCAATCCACTATCCACCCATTACTGATGAACCTGCAGATGGTGCCGTACGTGCCGCAGCACATGGCGATATCAACCTGATTACACTCCTGATGGGTGCACAGGGCAAAGGCCTTCAGGTGCAAAACCACGATGGGGAATGGATCGATGCGATTGCCGAACCGGACGAACTGGTCATCAACGTAGGCGACATGCTTTCACGCCATACCAATAACAGGTTGAAGTCGACCATACACCAGGTGGTAAATCCGCCAAGGGAATTGTGGGGAACGTCACGCTTCTCTATTCCGTTTTTCATGCATCCGATCAGTGAGATGAAACTCGATGTACTGGACAAAACCATCGACGCAGACCACCCGAAATTATACGATGATATCACTGCAGGCGAATTCCTGTATGAGCGACTTGTTGATTTGGGATTAATCAAAAAGTAAAAAATCAAATTCCAAAATACAAATTCCAAATTCCAGAATACATATGGAATTTGGGATTTGTTTTTTTTAGTATTAAAAAGAATGGATTTACACGAACAACTTAAAAAATTATTCCCGGACCACGAGCCGCTACCTGAAGAAAAACTTCCGGAGCTTCCACACGAACTTCACATCCAGCAGGAACCCATGATTTGCAAATATGAAAAGCGAAAGGGAAAACCAACGACGATCATAGAAGGCTACTCCGGTTCTGAAGAAGATTTTAAAATTCTTGCAAAAGAACTTAAGACCAAACTCAGCGTCGGTGGCACATTTAAAGACAATGCCATTATTATACAGGGCGATTACCGCGATAAGATTATGGATGTCCTAAAAATGAAAGGCTTTAAGGTAAAACGTGTCGGCGGGTAATCAATTGATAATTAATAATTAATGGGAAGCTATGAGTCTTTTGACTTTCGACTTTCAACTTTCAACAAAATGATAAAATCTTCAGAACTTATACTTAATCCGGACGGCAGTGTCTATCACTTAAACCTGAAGCCGGAACAGATTGCCAACGACATCATTTTTGTAGGCGATCAAAACCGTGTCGAAAAAATCACGCAGTTTTTCAGCCATATCGAATTTTCGCAGCAAAAACGTGAATTCAAGACCCAGACCGGACTTTTCAAAGGGAAAAGAATTACCGTAATGTCCACCGGAATCGGGCCCGATAATATCGATATCGTCCTGAATGAACTCGACGCGTTAGTCAATATCGACCTTGAAACCCGCAAACCTAAAGAATCACTTACGTCATTAAATATCATCCGCATCGGCACTTCCGGATCATTGCAGGCCGACATTCCTGTCGACAGTTTTGTAATGTCCAAATACGGCCTCGGACTCGACAACATGCTCCGCTCCTACTTAATTGACAAGGTTTCAAATCCCGCACTCGAAGATGCATTCATGCTGCACACGAATTGGGACATCAAAAAAGGCCGCCCATATGTCATTCCGTGTTCCGAAAAACTCGAAAAAATGATTGAAAGCGACCGCATGCATAAAGGAATCACAGCCACCGCAGGAGGATTTTACGGACCGCAAGGGAGGATTTTACGCCTTGACATCCAGGACAACGAACTCAATTCCAAAATGGACAATTTCAATTTCAATGAAAACCGAATTACCAATCTGGAAATGGAGACTGCCGCGATTTACGGGCTTTCAGCGCTGCTCGGCCACAATGCTTTATCACTCAACGCCATTATCGCAAACCGCGCTTCGGGGACTTTCAGTGACGATCCGTATAAAGCCGTCGATGAACTTATTGCCTATACATTGGATAAAATCGCTTTAGCAAAATAATTTTCAGGAGCTATTTCCCGCTTTCCGATGCAATCTTTGCTTCGTAAACTCCGCAAAGGATTTCCTCTACAATCGGGGCTAGGCGCACAAACCATGAAAGAAACCATTACCGAACTTGAAGTACTATCGTCTCATGGCGAAAGTTATTTGCGCTCCGACGTTAACAGCCGAGCGCATTAGAATGAAAACAGTAATTTTTAAGCCCAGAGATTCAACATCATCATTTCTCCTTTAAAAATAAAATCATGACTACCATAAAAATAGCCGGTGTACCGGAACATTTCAATTTACCGTGGCAACTTTGCCTTGAAAATAAAGAATTTGAAGCTGCCAATATTGATCTGCAATGGACAAACGTTCCTGAAGGCACCGGAAAAATGTGCCAGATGCTTCGCCACGGCGAAACCGACATCGCCGTCATCCTCACTGAAGGTATTGTTAAGGATATCGTAGCTGGCAATCCCTCCAAAATTGTGCAGGTTTATGTTGAAACGCCATTAATCTGGGGGATTCATGTTGCATCAAATTCTGATTATCAGCAATTATCTGACCTTGAAAATACAAAGGCGGCCATTTCCAGAGTGGGTTCCGGTTCGCAATTAATGGCTTATGTGAATGCCGAAAACCAAAACTGGAACACTCAAAAATTGCAGTTTGAAATCGTGAATACCATTGATGGCGCAGTAGATTCACTCACTAACGGTACTGCCGATTATTTCATGTGGGAGCGTTTCATGACAAAACCCCTGGTTGATAAAGGCCTCTTCCGCCGCATTGCCGACTGCCCCACGCCATGGCCCTGTTTTGTAATTGCAGTTCGTAATGAAGTGCTTGAAAGAGAATCAGGTTCTATAAAAAAAATACTTGAAATAATAAATGCTAAAACACGTTTATTCAAAGCGATAAAACATATTGAAATCCGTTTGGCAAATGATTTTAATCAAAAGGAAGAAGACATTATTTCCTGGCTTTCGCTTACGGAATGGTCGCAAAAAAATCCAACTGAAGATATGTTAAACAAAGTCCAAAATCAACTGTTGCGCCTGTCTCTTATCGAGAAAAAAAGTACTTTTGCTGAAATAGTCAAAGCCCTGTAACAGCAACAAATCCAAATGTGGAAACTTTCCAATATTAAAGCGATTATCCAGAAGCTCCGGGTCAAAAAGCCCTGGGACGATATAATCATTTTTATATTGAACATCCTGATTGCAATTCCGGTTTTTATAATCATTCATCAAAACCTTGTCGATCCGGAATGGCCGTTTGAAATTGACCGCATCCTGCTTTTTATTGCCATAGTCGTTTTACTGCAATTACTGTTACGGCTGTTGCGCAGGGTGATCATCATCTGTATTGCTGCTTATTTGTTTTTTTTATTGTTCAACAGCATTTTTGGGAATTTTGGTTTTTGGTCGGTTGCAGAAGATTATAACGCCATGCTTTATAATATGTCCGAAGATCCCAACCCGCAGGACATTATCATTGCCAAGCTGTTGCCGTTCCCCAACAAATCCAAAATCCTGGACGCGATCGATTATGACAATCCCGATGTGCGTAATTTTGCATTGATGGCTACTACAAAGCATTTCCGCAACATCAATAAATATAAGGAATACCGCACCACCGTGCAGTGCTTCGCCGTATTTAAGGAAATTAAAAAGCGGTGGAACTATGTAAATGATCCGCGCGGCAGGGAATACATCGCGCGGGCCAGTGAAACCGTACAGCATTTTTCAGGGGATTGTGACGACCATTCGATTTTGATGGCAGCCTGCATCCGCGCCATCGGTGGTGTGCCGAGGATTATCAGTACCGATGCGCATTTGTATCCGGAAATGCTGATTGGCACGCAAAAAGACTTTGAAGCCATTAATTACATAATCAAAGAAGTGCTGTTTAAGGAAGAAAGCAAGGGTAAAACCGTTCATTATCACATCGATGAACACGGGCAGATCTGGCTAAACCTTGATTATACGGCTACCTATCCGGGTGGGCCGTTCATGTCGGAGGAAATACTTGGAGCGCTGACGCTGTATTAATTATGAATTAGGAATAACAAATTACGAATGATGATGCGCATCCCGTAATTCTTAATTTGAAATTCACTATTTACCACTTAATTTCAGGAAGTTGTTTTGATTCCAAAAATAAATTTGTTTTGCTGAAGTGCCTGTTCCCAAACCAATGTCCTTTATTGGCGCTTAATGGCGATGGATGCCCGGATTCCAAGACATAGTGTTTGCTCCTGTCGATTTTAGCCCCTTTCTTTTTAGCGAAACCGCCCCAAAGCAAAAAAACCACATGCTCCTTCCTGTCAGAAAGTTCCTGGATCACTGCATCAGTAAACGTTTCCCATCCATGTCCCTGATGGCTGGCAGCTTCTCCCATTCTGACGGTCAGGGTAGCATTTAAAAGCAGTACGCCTTGTTTCGCCCAACGCTCAAGATTGCCCGATGGTGGAATAGGCAAACCCAAATCAGTATTAATTTCGCGAAAAATATTGATCAGTGAAGGCGGAAACGGAATCCCGTCATGAACAGAAAAACACAAACCGTTCGCCTGTTTCGGGCCGTGGTACGGATCCTGCCCGATAATCACTACTTTAACTTCATTAAATGCACAATTGTTAAACGCATTGAATATTTCGGGTCCGGGAGGATAACAGGTGTTTGCCTTATATTCTGCACTTACGAAGTCAGTTAACGCTTTAAAATAAGGCTTGTCGAATTCTGCCGACAATACTGCTTTCCACGAAGGTTCAATTTTAATATTCATGCGCTTTTTTATACAAAAATAACGATTCCCACATGTAAAACCTTACTGCCTGGTTTATAAAATGGCATAATATTTGAGTAAATTTGCAATACAAAATTCGCTTTGAATACATGATCTCTATTACAGAAAAAACGCTGCAGGATTTGCAGTTCACCACCATACTCGAAACCATTTCCGCGATGTGCAATACCGATATCGGTAAGGAGAAAGCGCTTGGTATCACCCCTTTTAAAGATAAGGAAACACTGATGGAAGCTTTGTTGCAGGCATCAGAATATGTTTCTTCTTTCCAAAACAATAATGCCATTCCCAACCATGGATTCGATGCGGTGGGCCATGAAATAAAATTCCTCGCTATTGAAAATAGTGTGCTCGAGGCCGGAAGTTTCCGCAAGATTGCATCATTGTCTGAAACTGTGAACATTTTGCTGCAATACTTCAGGAAGTTTGACGATTATTATCCCAATTTAAATATCAAGGCAGCCGGGATTGAACTGACAAAGGAAATCGTCAGTAAGATTGATACCATTGTAGACAAATATGGTGAAATCAAAGACAATGCGTCCCCTGAATTGCAAAATATCCGTCGTGAAATGAATACCGTTCGCGGAAAAGTCAACCAAAGTTTCGGCATCGCACTCACACAATATTCCGGCTTGGGATATCTGGATGATATCAAGGAAAGTTTTGTACAGAACAGGCGTGTGTTGGCAGTTTTGGCGATGTACCGCAGGAAAGTCAAAGGTTCCATCCTGGGCAGTTCCAAAACCGGAAGCATCGCTTACATCGAACCCGAAGCCACCTTGAAATATTCGCGTGAGCTCAGCAACCTCGAATACGAAGAAAAAGAGGAAATCATGCGCATTTTAAAGCAACTGAGCAATGAAATCCGTATCCATTTGCCCTTGATCATACAATACCAGGATTTCCTGGGCGACATTGATGTGATTGCTGCCAAAGCGAAATATGCTGTACGGATCAATGGTATTTTGCCTCAAATTACTGATGAAAAGCGTTTGTACTTCCGCGATGCTTACCATCCGATTTTATATCTTACGAATAAACAAAAAAACGAACCAACGTTCCCGCAGACCATTGAACTGAAGCAGGACAAACGCATTATTGTCATCTCAGGACCCAATGCCGGGGGAAAGACCATTTCTTTAAAAACCGTGGGGCTACTGCAACTGATGCTGCAATCCGGAATGCTGATACCGGTACATGAGCGGAGCGAAACCTTCTTGTTTGACCGGATTTTGACTGATATCGGCGACAACCAATCGATTGAAAATCATCTGAGTACTTATAGTTACAGGCTCAAGAACATGAATTATTTCCTAAAAAAGTGCAATAAGAAAACATTGTTCCTGATCGATGAATTCGGGACGGGATCCGATCCTGAACTGGGCGGTGCATTGGCAGAAATTTTCCTTGAAGAATTTTACCATCGGGAGGCGTTTGGTATCATTACGACACATTATTCGAACCTGAAGATATTGGCAAACGAGCTGCCTTATGCCATGAATGCGAACATGCTCTTTGATGAAAAGTCCCTGGAACCGATGTACAAACTGGTTTTGGGCCAGGCAGGAAGTTCGTTTACATTTGAAGTGGCGCAGAAAAACGGCATCCCTTTCGGGCTGATCAACCGTGCGAAGAAGAAAATTGAAGTTGGCAAAGTACGCTTCGATAAAACCATTGCTACCTTGCAAAAGGAACGTTCAAAACTGGAAAAAACCTCGAATACACTTAAAGAAGAAGAAACCAGAGCGCGGGAGGAAAGCCAGAAAATGCAGCATATCAATAGCCGCATCCAGCAAAAACTCGAAAGCTACCAGGAATTGTATGACAGCAACCAAAAGCTGATTTATATGGGGCAAAAGGTGGATGAAATGGCCGATAAGTACGTGAACAACAAAGATAAGAAAGCCATTATAGGAGAATTTCTGAAATTAATTGAAATTGAAAGTTCCAAACGAAAAAAAGCTACTGTAAAAGAGCAAAAAGCCAAAGAAGTCCAGCAAAAACAGATCATAAAAGAAGTCGAAGTCAAAGTCGAGGAAATCCGCAAGGAAAAGAAAGAAAAAAAAATCAAGGCGGCGCAGGTTGTTGAAAAACCCAAACCGGTACTCAAAGTCGGAGACCGCGTCCGCATGCTCGACGGGCGCTCCGTCGGGTCCATCGATAAGATTGAGAAGAATAAAGCGGTGGTAAATTATGGGCTATTTACTTCAACGGTAAGCCTGGAATCATTGGAATTTGTCGAAGCGAAGAAATAGTATCCCATGAATCTACCTGAAGAAAAAAAAATCATCCTCTTCGACGGCATCTGCAACCTCTGCGACAGCATGGTGCAATATGTCATCAGGCATGATAAGAGGGATATTTTCCGGTTTGTGGCGCTACAATCAGATCTGGGGAAGGAAATCCTGGCACACATCGGGATTGACACAAAGCATATCGACAGCGTCGTGTTATACGAACCCGGGAAAGCCTATTATTACAAGTCATCAGCTGCCATTGAAATCGTTAAGGAATTCGGCGGACTGTTCCATTTAGGTACCATTTTTAAAATCATCCCTGGTACACTGCGTAATATCGTTTATGATTATATCGCCAAGAACCGTTACAAATGGTTTGGCAAAAAAGATGCGTGTATGATTCCGACTGAAGAATTGAGAGCGAAATTTCTTTAATTTTATTTGGGCGAACGGCCGGGCTATCCGCTCTATCTTTTCCTGAACCTTTCAGGATTCAGGAAAAGGATGCCGCTGCTATCCCTGTCGCATTTACTGACTATCCGAAAGTTCTCCCTCCATTTTGCTGACAACAGCCGTCGCGATGCTGTTCCCCACAACATTCGTGGCACTGCGCCCCATATCAAGGATCGGGTCAATGCCGAGCAACAAGGCAATCCCGACTTCCGGAATATTGAAACTGGCCAACGTTCCGGCAATCACCACCAAAGAAGCTCTTGGTACACCCGCAATGCCTTTGCTGGTAAGCATCAGCACAAGAAGCATCGAGATTTGTGTTTCCAAAGGCAGGTGAATGCCATAGGATTGCGCAATGAAAATCGAAGCAAAAGTCATGTACATCATACTGCCGTCAAGATTGAACGAATAACCTAGCGGCAACACGAAACTTGTGATTTTCGGGCTGCAGCCAAAACGTTCGAGTTCCAGCATGGTTTTCGGGAATGCCGCTTCCGAGCTGCTGGTACTGAACGCCAGCAAAATCGGGTCTTTAATCCTTTTTACCAAAACCAAAACCCTTTTCCTGATAAAAACGGAACCGGCTAAAATCAGGATCCCCCAAAGCACCAATAACCCGAAATAGAATTCACTGATGAAAATGGCATAAGTGGTCAAAATCCCGATGCCCTGCTTCCCGATCACCACCGTCATCGCGCCGAAAACAGCATAAGGTGCGAAATTCATGATGAAACCGGTAATCTTTAATATAATATGTGATATCGAATCCAATGCCTTGATGATCCGCTCGCTTTTTTCTCCCAATGCGGCGGCAGCCACCCCGAAGAAAATCGAAAACACGACAATCTGCAGGATTTCATTATTGGCCATCGATTCGATGAAACTTTTCGGGAAGACGTGCGTGACGAAATCTTTTACCGATAATGCGGCTTTGTCAATCCCGGTAACCTGGTTGTCCAGCGGCAGTGCAAGGTGCATGGCTTCGCCGGGCTTGAAGATGTTTACCAGGATCATTCCTAATATTAAGCTCATCAATGAAGCCGATACGAACCACAGCATCGTCTTCCCTCCTACGCGGCCTACAGTTTTAATATCGCCGAGTTTGGCAATACCTACAACTAATGTCGTAAACACCAGCGGTGCGACGATCATCTTGATTAATCTCAGGAAAATATCGGCGATCAGCGCGAACCACTCGAGTTTCTTATCACGTGCTTTTGTAAGGTCTGTGAGCTTTTCCGACGCGAAATCTTTCTGGCTTTTCAAATTTGTAAAAACAGCTGTAAGTGTATCTTTCTTAGGTATTTTAAGCAGATTCCCAAATTTTGAAATAGAGTCCTTTGTTGCCTGAATCAGTAAATAGCTGTCGCCGAACTTTTCATTGCTTTTGTTAATTTCCGCAAGTAAATCTGCATTAAGCTTTTCATATTTTTTTAATGAAGCGGCAGCTTTTTTATAATCTACAGCCGATGAATCAGGAAGATAGGTTTTAATCTCATTATTGATGGTCTCCGTTTTTTTGGAATAAAATTCAATCTTGCCGTTTTCGTCGGAGACGTAATACTTGTTTAACGCAAATCCCAGCGCGATACCGACGACAAGCGCGATGAAAATGTTGCGGGTCAGCTTTGATTTCTTGTTTTCGGGATGTTCCATAAGTCTTGTTTCGTTATTTTGACAAGAACTAGCCCGGATGGAAGCGGCATCCTTTTATTTTTTTCTTTAAAAAATAAAAGATACAGCGTACAGCCGGAATAGCTCCTAATACATTTTATTCATCAGATAAAAATCGGCCAGGACGATCGCTGCCATCGCCTCGACAATCGGCACGGCGCGCGGCACGACACAAGGATCATGGCGGCCTTTGCCCTGCATTTCTATTATATTTCCATCTTTATCGATGGTTTGCTGCGTTTGCATAATGGTCGCTACAGGCTTAAACGCTACACGGAAATAAATATCCATGCCGTTTGAAATGCCGCCCTGGATGCCGCCGGACAGGTTTGATTTGGTCGTGCCATCAGCGTTGAATAAATCGTTATGGTCACTGCCTTTCATCCTGGCACCGCAGAAACCGCTGCCGTATTCGAAACCGTGTACGGCATTGATGGAGAGCATGGCTTTACCGAGTTCAGCGTGAAGTTTGTCGAATACGGGTTCTCCAAGTCCGACGGGCACATTTTGCAATACACAGGTTATGGTGCCGCCCACGGTATTGCCTTCTTTGCGGATCTGGCGGATGTATTCTTCCATTTTGGCAGCCGTAGCTCCATCCGGGCAACGTACAGGATTGGATTCAGTTTTGGAAAAATCCAATACCTGGTAGGGTTTGTCGATGAAAATATCCCCTACAGATGACACGAAAGCGTTGATCTTTATATCAGCAATGACCTGTTTTGCAACTGCGCCTGCCACTACCCTGCTTGCCGTTTCGCGCGCCGAACTGCGTCCGCCGCCGCGGTAATCACGGATACCATATTTTTTTTCGTAAACATAATCGGCGTGGCTCGGGCGGTATGCGTCCTTAATATGGGAATAATCGTCGGATTTCTGGTTGGTGTTTGGGATGATAAAACCGATAGGTGTGCCCGTGGTCTTGCCTTCAAAAATACCGGACAGGAATTGCACTTCATCTTCTTCATGACGTTGTGTAACTATATTGGACTGGCCGGGTTTACGACGTTGCATGTCTAGTTTTATGGTATCGAAATCGAGTATAATGCCCGGAGGGCAGCCATCGATGATCCCGCCTAGGGCTTCGCCGTGTGACTCGCCAAATGTGGTTATTTTGAAAATTGTACCGTAAGAATTTCCGGCCATGGTTTGGTTTTTTACAAATATAGATAATTTAGATTGTTAGATTTTCAGATCTTCAGATTATCGGATAATTGCCATTAAATATTCAGCAAAAATTTCTGAAAATCCGGTAATCTGACAATCCATCATGTTATCCAATTGATAATATTCTCCTGACCTTCAGTTTACATTACCTCCTTTCATTTGTAAAACTTCAATTTATGAAAAAGAGAGCTGTTGAACTGGTAGTGATTTCAGATGTGCATCTGGGCACTTACGGCTGCCACGCGAAGGAACTGCATCGTTATCTTTCCACAATCAAGCCGAAAACGCTTATCCTGAATGGCGACATTGTCGATATCTGGCAATTCCGGAAATCGTATTTTCCAAAGTCGCATTTAAAGGTAGTCAAGAAAATCCTTGATTTTGCCACGAAAGGTACCAAGGTATATTATTTAACAGGTAACCATGATGAGATGCTGCGTAAATTCAGCGAGGCGCACATCGGGAACTTTTCGATTGCAGACAAGCTGGTTTTGGATCTGGATGGGCAGCAAGCATGGATTTTTCACGGCGATGTTTTCGACGCTTCGGTAAATCATGCAAAATGGATTGCAAAACTGGGCGGGATCGGATATGATTACCTTATATTGATAAACCGGTTTGTGAACTGGTGCTTAAAGCGCATGGGAAAAGAGCCCTATTCATTTTCCAAAAAGATTAAGGCCAGTGTAAAAAAAGCGGTGAAATTCATTTCTGATTTTGAAGAAACCGCTACAGATATTGCTTTGGAAAACGGCTATGATTTCGTAATCTGCGGGCACATCCACGAGCCGAAGATTTTGCGGAAATCGGATAAAAGAGGCGAAACGATCTACCTGAATTCCGGTGACTGGATTGAAAACCTGACGGCTTTGGAATACAATAAAAAGCGTTGGAAGTTATACAACTATAATGATGATCCATTATTGAAAGAGGTGGATTATTTTGAATTTGAGGATAAACTTGGCAAAGAATTGGCACAGTATTCAATTTTTTTGAGAGATTAGGATGTTTTGCTTACATTAGCGGCAAACTAAACTCAATTTTATGAAAAACAAGTTGTTATTGATCGCCGTGGCATTTGGCTTCCTCGTCTCATGCTCCAATAGTGATGATTCTTCCGGGCCGGCCGTGGAAACTAATTTTATGCCTGTGACCATCGGGAATTACTGGGTTTATAATGTCACAGGAAGCGATAATTCAATTGGTAGGGATTCGTTGTATATAGCCAATGACACCGTGATTAATACCAATACTTATAAAAAGTTCAAAACCGAGTCCATCCCTACTGGCTTTTTCTCGAATACTTTAAGGGGGAACAGCGTGCGCGAAGTGAATGGTAAACTGTTGCTCACAGGTGGTGCAGGCCTAAATGTTGCCAATGCATTGCCTATTGATTTAGAACTGACGGATTTCGTTGTTTTTGATAAAAACGCCACCGAAAACCAGCAATTGAGTTCGGTTTCAGGAACCTTACAGCAGACGCTGCAGGGATTCCCGTTGACCATAAACTATACCTTGAAGTCTATTGCACAAGCGGAAGAAGCCACTTACACCGCTCCGGACAATACCGTTTATAACAATTTAAAACCTGTAAAGACGATTTTAAATGTTGCTGTAACGGGAACTTATCAAGGATTTCCGTTTACTTTACTTGAAGCACAGGATGTGGTGACTTCTACACAATATTATGCAGAAGGCATCGGGATGGTGCATGCAAATACCAATATCAGTTATCACCTGGTGGATTTGTCCCTGCTCAATATCCAATTCCCTTTCCCATCTTCAGGAAGCCAAAGCCAGACAGAAGTATTGGATGATTATCACGTAATGCAGAATACGACAAATTAAGGATAAAATATCGATTCCATTAAGGCTGTCAATTTAGGCAGCCTTTTTTATTTATAAAATTTAAGAGGAAATTTCATAACAAACGTAAGGCAGTTAAGGTCTACTTTTGGAATAAATTAATTGATACTATAAATATCAGTAATTCAAAAAACTAACCTTTAAAAACAATTATGATGAAAAAATTGATTTTATCTGCTGTAATGCTACTCGGTTTGGCATTCAGCGCTGAAGCTCAGGAGGTTTCAAAAAATGCCCTGGGATTGCGTTTGGGAGACAATGACGGTTTTGGTGGGGAACTTTCTTATCAGCATCGTTTTTCAGGGAACAACCGCCTGGAGCTGGATTTAGGATGGCGTGATAACAAAAACTATGATGCTTACAAACTTGTAGGTGTTTACCAGTGGTTTTGGAATATCGATGCCGGATTTTATTGGTTTGCAGGAGTTGGTGGAGGTATCGGAAGCTACAGCATTGACAAAGCGCCTCCGGGATACGACGACAGCGGAACGTTCCTTCTGGCTGCCGGAGACATTGGAATTGAGTACAATTTTGATATTCCTTTGCAGATTTCCCTTGACATCCGACCAGAATTATATTTTGGTGACGAATTCAGGGATGATGATTTCGGTCCGGATATTGCACTTGGCCTGAGATACAGGTTCTAAATAACAGAAAAATCCCGCTCAACAGGCGGGATTTTTTATTTAATGGTTTTATTTAATCGTTGAAAATGATTTCCTTTTTTGAATTTATTTTTATGATTGTAAATGGCGTCGTCAGTGATTCTGTCACCATTTCACCCGGCTTCGGTCCTTCTTCCTTGATCGTAACGATGATGTTGTTTGCCGTTTCTTCAATCTTCTCGATACCGATACTGTAGCCGCCTGTATTTTTCTCCCCTGCACTTAGAATCACAAAATTTGACGTATCGATATCTGTCGGTTTTATTTTTTTCTTTAATGCCGGATCATTTTTAATCATTTTGAATTCATTCGGCTCTGAAATGATTTCATAAAACTTAATCTGTGCACCACCCGTACTCCTTTCCGCAAGCACTTCATATAATGGCGACGTTCCGCTAGTTTTAGTCGTTTTGCACGAAAAAAGCACCAAGGCCATCAAAAGTAATCCAATTTTTTTCATAATGTAATTTTAGATAATGCCTGATGGTAAAGCGCTTCATACAACGGAAGGATATTCTTGATATCGAATTGCTTTGCCACCTCAAGCGCATTCTTTTTAAACGATGATAACGCAGCGTCATCCGATAATATTTTGATAGCATTTTCAGCCATGGCATCCGTATCGCCTACATCGCTTAAAAACCCTGAAATTCCATCGAAATTTACTTCGGGCAATCCACCCGAATTACTCGAAATTACTGGTACGCTCCAAGCCATCGCTTCCAATGCGGCAAGCCCGAAACTTTCGGTCTCGGATGGCAGCAGGAACAAATCGGTATAGCTCAGGATCCGATCAATTTCGTTGCTGTTGCCGAAAAAAATCACCCTATCACTGATACCGAGTTTGGCGCACAGCTGTTCTGCTTTTATTTTTTCCGGACCATCTCCTACCATCATGAGCCTGGCGGGAATTTTTTGCTGGATTTTGTAAAAAATATGGATTACATCCGGAATCCTTTTTACTTTCCTGAAATTGCTGATGTGCGTGATGATGCGTTCTTCAGGCTTTGCCATAACAGACCTATGACAGGGAATGCTCGAATCGTCAAGGTTTTTATCAAGCTCGATGAAATTCGGAATCACGTGAATTTCCTTTTTTATATTGAATAAATTATACGTATCGTCCTTCAGGCTTTGTGAAACCGAAGTCACGATATCTGATTTATTGATGCTGAAAGTCACCGCCGGCTTGTAAAACGGATGGTTCCCGACCAACGTGATGTCCGTACCATGCAACGTAGTGACCATCGGGATTTTGATGCCTTCGCTTTTAAGCATTTGCTTGGCCATGTAGCCTGCATAGGCATGTGGAATAGCATAATGCACGTGCAATAATTCAATGTTATACAGTTTTACCATATCGACGAGTTTGCTCGAAAGCGCCAGCTCATAGGGCTGATAATGGAATAATGGATATTCCGGAACGTTGACTTCGTGGTAATGGATGTTCGAGTTCAGCAATGCCAGGCGCACAGGCTGACGATAGGTGATAAAGTGGATTTCATGCCCCCGACGGGCAAGCTCAAGGCCAAGTTCTGTAGCAACAACGCCACTTCCGCCAAATGTTGGGTAACAGACAATAGCAATTTTCATTTTTTGGTTTTAGTGTAACGAATGTAAGAAAAAAGCCGGTTGCCTTCGGAAGTTTTGCGTTAAAAAACTATCTGAGCCGCTCCACCATAATTATCGAACGGTAAGAATTTGTGCCACTGATGGTTTCCTTTTCATAAATCGAATAATTTTGCGTACCGGCTTCCCTCTTTGTGGCAAAATATAATGATGATGCCGAGGACAATTGGATGTAATCAGTGATGACGAATTCATTGACACTGCCACCCGACAGCAATCCAATGCCCAAAATACCTGTAGTAATGAATGAGGTATAATGCTTGGAATACTCTGCATTGTTTAAGATTATTTTAAATGACAGGCTGTTTGAGGTCCCTATCTGCAAAATAGATCCCGCATCCGAAATGTAGTTCACTTTAAGTGTCACACGATACGTTCCGGCAGGAAGGTTAATCAGGTCTTTGTCAGTTGAGGCGGATCCTCCTTCAGTAAAACTGCTGCCTGTGATGGAATTGATGAAGTTTACGGAACCCATTTCTGTAGCGTCATTGTTGTCTTTAAATCGCAATGCTTTTTCTGTTGAACTGTAGGTAATGCCGTCGTCTATTCCTATGCGCATGATTTGCCCTGCAACATTCTCAACTTGCGACATTCCGATTTCACCCGTACCAGCGTCGACAACTGCATAGTAAGTCTTTAAACTGGTATTTTTGGAAGCCAGCTTTTCAATACGGATAAAATCATTATTGGCATCTATATCCAATCTTTTGGTCGGATTGTTTTTTCCTATACCAATATTTCCGGAACTGCTGATCCGCATTCTTTCCAGGCCATTTGTTGCAAAAGCAAAATCTACCGCATCAGTAGTTCCGATGAAATGTTTATCCGCGGAAACGCCTATAGGCACAGTAGGTGCTGTTGTTCCGGTATTGCCATCGAGCTTCCATCCTGAAAAGGAATCCCATTTCGAGCCCGTCCAAAAGTAAAAGCCGTCAGGCTGTGTGTTGTTGTTCTCAGTATCCTCAAGATAAACCATCAGGCCTTTAGATACTGGTGATGACACCGCGAAATTTGAAACCTTAGGGATCAGGAAACCGTCTTCATTTGTAGGAGAAGCCGGATTTTCAACCTGAACGTCTAATGTGGCTTTAGGATTTGTCGTATTAATCCCAACTTGTCCCAATGCTGGCACACAAATGAATGCAAGCCATACTACAGATTTTATTTTTTTCATTTTATAAAGATTAAATTAATTCTCTAAATACGAACAAAATTATAAAATAAAATCACAAATAGTTATTTTAATAAACAAAAAAACCAATCGTTGAGATTGGTTTTCAATTATGCTGGTAAATACGGTTTATTTTATGATGGCCTCCTGTATCACTTTCTGAATGTCTTCCCTTATATTATTTTTAGAAAGCGCATTAGGCGCTGAGGCATCAGGGTAAGTTCGGTTTGAGAGGAAAATGTAGACAATCTCGGTTTCAGGATCTGCCCATGCATAAGTTCCTGTAAATCCTGTGTGCCCAAAACTTGAAGCAGATACGCAGCCACAAGTCGGGCCTTGTGTTCCGGGCAATTGTTGCTTATCAAAACCTAAAGCGCGACGGTTTCCTTCGGCACAAAAGTAGCAGGTATTGAATTCATTGAACGTCTTTTCGCTGAAGTAAGTATGTCCGCCATAATGCCCTTTTTGCAAATACATCTGCATTATTTTTGCCACATCCATCGCATTTGAAAAAAGTCCGGCATGGCCTGCCACACCACCTTCCATCGCAGCAGCCATATCATGTACATAGCCCTGCAGTACCTGATGGCGGAAATATTTATCAACTTCCGTAGGGGGAATGTCCGTTTTTACGAATTTCTGCAAAGGATTGAACAATGTATTATTAGCGCCTAAAAACCTGTAGAAATTCTCGTACGCCTGCACATCAAGCGTTTTATGATTAATTTTTTCCAAATATTCTTTCAGGATAAGGAATGTAAAATCACTGTATTTGTATTCCTTTTTAGGAAGCAGCCTGCTATTCGCAATGGCTTTCATGATCGTGTCATTATAATCTTTCAGGATGTAAAGGCTGTCGGCAACTTGTTTTGAGAATACCTCGTCAGGGACTTTCCTGTAGTATTTCTCCATCGGGATTTTATTGGAATCCAATGTCGACTTATAAAACGGGATCCACGCTTCAAAACGCGCATAATGCGAAAGCAATTCCTTAAACGCAATATCTTTTTTATCGGTATTTGCAAAAACCGGAAGCATTACTCCCAATTTCGTATCCAGCGTCACTTTCCCTTTGTCATAAGCCTGCATGACATTGGGCAAAGTGGCAAGGATCTTCGTAAGTGAAGCCAGGTCATAAACATCTGAATTCTGCACTTTCCTGACGTTGTCATAACTGTGATATCCAAAGGATTTCTGATAGATCACTTTGCCTTTCCGTGCGACCAGCACCTGAGCTCCTGGAGTCATTTTGCCATCGATTGCTTTTTGTGCAATACTGTCTATTTTTGCGAGTATTTTAGGGTTCATCCCGACGTTTTCCGGCGCAGTGAATCCAAGTCGGTCCAGTTTTTCAGTGGGTAATCCAAAATTGACCTTAAAATCATTGCTGATTGAAACGGGCAGTTTTCCCTTGGCATCGATAGCCCCAAAAATCAGTTCGGCAGAAACTTCCTGCGCAATATCCGAGTTTTGGTAAGAAACGATAAGCCCTTCAATTTCAGAGAAATCAGGAATTGCCGAAAGGGAGTATGGTTTGGTAAAAACATCAAGTATGACTTTGTTTTGCAACGCCAATTGGTTTACCCATTGGATTTCGGTCTCTGAAAAAGCATGATTTTTCCAGGCCTTGTCCGATTTGTGGAAACCGACGATGACCAAGTCGAAATTCTTAAGCTTCACGTTCAGCGAATCAATATTGGCATCCGCAATTTCGGTTACTTCCGTATATTTTTTTAAGGTAGAAACGAATGACGTGTTATTGTCGTCACCCAATTTCACGTACGCGATGCGTGTTTTTTCAATGCTTTTTATCGGAAGCAGCGTTTCTTTATTTTTTAACACGGTTATCGCATTTTCATACAATTGATATTGCAATGCCGTATTTTCCGATGGATTGATGTCCGCTGAAATGTTGGCAGTGTTAATCGGTTTGTAATGGTTTAATCCCGCCTTGTATTTGAATTTAAGGATTTTTTTAACCGAATAGGCCAGTCTTTCCTCCGAAAAAAGGGAATCCTGATAAGCTACACATAATTTCTCCATGGCTGTCGGAACATCTTCCGCGCAAAGCAGCATATCGTTTCCGGCTAAAAACGCTTCAAGATCAATCTCTCCGGGCTTTCTGTAATTTGATGCGGCTTTCATGTTCAATGCATCGGTAAAAATCAATCCGTCGAAACCCATTTCTTTCTGCAATAAACCGGTTACGACATTATATGAAATGGATGATGGATAACTGTCGCGCGGCTCTAAACTCGGCACATTGAGATGTGCCACCATCACTGAAACCAACCCTTCGTCAAACATTTGCCTGTATGGATAAAGTTCGACCTGCTCCAATCTTTCTTTTGTAAAATTCACCAAAGGCAGCGAATAATGCGAATCTGTTTCGGTGTCGCCATGACCTGGGAAATGCTTCCCGGTAGAAAATACATTTTCGCCCTGAACACCTTTCATTAACGCGATGGCAGAGGAAGTGACATTGACTTTATCCTCACCAAACGAACGAAAGCCGATGATCGGGTTCTTTGGATTCGTATTGATGTCGAGTACCGGTGCAAAGTTGAAATTGATGCCCAAACGCTTGCTTTCCTTACCCATTTGGGTGCCGACTTTACGGATCAATTCCTTGTCTTTAATCGCTCCGAGTGTCATATTCCATGGAAACCGGTACGTAGAATCAAGACGCATGCTTACACCCCATTCGGCATCAATGGCTATAAATAACGGGATTTTGGATTTTGACTGAAAGCGGTTCGTCAGCCTGGCCTGTCTTCCCGGACCGCCCTGGAAGAAAATCAATCCGCCGATTTTGTAGTTGCGGATCATCCTGTCAATCATATTGAAATGCACAGAATCCTTATTGGAATAAGCCGAAATCATAAAAAGCTGGCCCAGTTTTTCGTCGAGAGTCATTTTTCCATAGATACTGTCAACCCATTTACTTTCCCCATCAGAGTCTTTCAGGAATGGAAATTTCTCCTTCCGGCTGACGGTTGACTTACCGATTTCATTTTGCTTAAATTCGTGAATCGTATCTATAGTATTGACAACAGGCTTGGCATTCACCTCCTTTTTCGACGCACAATTGCACACTCCAATAGCCAGCGAAAAGAAAATGAAAATCCGTAAAAAAGAATGGTGCATTTTTGAAATTTTAAAAAAAGCGGCTATGCCAGCTTTCATCTGCAGGAACTTCCCAGGAATCCTTATATTCCGCAATATTATTAACCAGATTATTGAATACGATCGTATTTCCTGAAACGGCTTTCTCTTTGGCCATCTTCTTGAAATCGATAAGTGATTTATGGGCAAAATGCTGGCCAAGTTTAAAAGTGACGTTCATTTTATCGAGCAAATCCACTTCATACTTTTTTTCAAGCGATTGTATGAACTGCACGGAAGCATCAATCGAGCAACCCGTAGCGCCCTGATTTTCCTGGTTTACAGCAATCACAATAAAGCGATTGTACTTTATTTCATAAGAAGCTTCAAGTCCGTGGCCATGTGCGCTCCAGTTTTCGATAAAGTCTTTAAGTGAGACTTCCATTTCAGCCACTTCTTCATCGGTGAATTTGCGGTTGGACTGGTAAATCCAGATTCGGGATTCATCCGGTAAATTTTCAAAAGGAACGTACATGTTGGGAATTATTAATTATGAATTACAAATCCTGCGCATTGGCAATCAGTTCGGCGATGTCCATGACTTTGACCTCGCTTTCTTTTTCTTTATTCTTTACACCGTCAGTCAACATGGTATTGCAGAAAGGACAACCCGCGGCTATAATCTGCGGAGCGGTTTCCAATGCATCTTCTGTGCGTTCCACGTTCACTTCCTTGTTTCCGGGCTCGGCATCTTTGAACATCTGTGCACCACCGGCACCGCAACATAAGCCGTTGGAACGCGAACGTTTCATTTCGACCAATTCGGCATCAAGTTTTGTGATCAGGTCACGCGGCGCTTCATAAATATTATTGGCCCGCCCGAGATAGCATGGATCATGGAAAGTGATGCGTTTGCCTTTAAACTGTCCGCCTTCAACAGACAATCTGCCTTCATCCAACAATGATTTCAGGAACTGTGTATGGTGGATCACTTCATAATGCCCACCCAATTCCGGATATTCATTTTTCAGTGTATTAAAACAATGCGGACAGGCAGTCACGATTTTCTTTGCTTCGTAAGCGTTCAGCACCTCAATATTCATCATGGCCTGCATCTGGAACAGGAATTCATTCCCTGCCCTTTTCGCCGGATCGCCGGTGCAGCTTTCTTCTGTTCCCAATACGGCAAAAGAAACCCCTGATTTATTTAGCAATTTTACAAATGCCTTCGTAATTTTCTTTGCCCTGTCATCAAAACTTCCGGCACAACCCACCCAGAACAACACTTCAGGCTGTTCACCACGGGCGAGCATTTCTGCCATTGTCGGTACGATTAAACTTTCTGACATAATCTTTTTAAGTTACTGATTTGCTGAGTATCGGAATACCCACTAACCATTTTATATTTTTAAGCGCCCAAAAAAACTCAGACACTAAGGCCTTCTTAATGTTTTCCATCATCGAAAACCTGGATCGTCACTTCCTTTTCAATCAGGTCGGTGAATTTTCCACGATAACGTGTGGCTTTCACCAAATGGTTGTCAATCCAGTGGTAATTTCCGCCACGTGGTTTCCCGAATACGATTCCGTGGTATTTAAAACCATGCTTTTTAAGCCAGATTTCGGTATATTCCCTGTGCGCTTCAGTCCTTGAAGTGAAGAAGAAAATCACATGCCCCTCATCGTACCATTTATTCAGAGTCACTAATGCGTCCGGGTACAGTTCAGCGGTAAGCATCCTTTCCGGCTCTTCATTCGGGATATCATCACAAACCGTTCCATCAATATCAATAAGGTAATTTTTTATTCCTTCCGGTAATATCGGGCTTATTTTATGCCCGTTTTCAGTCGTCTCCTGTAGATTTTGTTCGATTTCTTCTGCTTTCATTTTCGTCTTGTTTCTAATTTAATTTTAAAAAATTTGATTAAAAACACCCTTAACCTCACCTATAAGAGAATTTTTATTTGTTCTTGATATTAATTTTCGTTTTTCCAATTTAGCCTGTCCTGCTGGCTGTATTGCCAAGGTGCTCCGTTATTCTCGACATTAGTCATCATGGCGTTCAATGACATCGGTGCCGCACTTTGCTCCATCACAAGATACCTCCTCATATCCATGATTATGGAAAGCGGGCTGATATTGACCGGGCATTCCTCGACGCACGCATTGCATGATGTACATGCCCAAAGCTCTTCAGGGGTGATGTAGTCGTTCAGTAGCATTTTGCCATCATCAACGAATACGCCTTTATTCGCATCGATATTTTTACCGACTTCCTCCAGCCTGTCCCGCGTATCCATCATGATTTTTCGCGGGGAAAGTTTTTTGCCTGTAATATTGGCCGGACAGGAAGAAGTACACCTTCCGCATTCGGTGCAGGTATACGCATTCAATAGTTGTACCCAATTTAAATCCTGGACATCACTGGCTCCGAATTTTGCCGGAACAACGCTTGCATCAGGAGCAGGTGCAGCAAAAGGATCTGCATTCGGGTCGAGCATCAGCTTTACTTCGTTGGTAACCGATTCCAGGTTGTCGAATTTTCCTTTTGGATTCAAATCTGCATAATAAGTATTCGGGAAAGCCAGTAAAATATGCAGGTGTTTTGAAAAATAAAGATAATTCAGGAAAATCAGGATCCCTGTGATGTGCAACCACCAGGCACCTCTTTCTATGATATAAACGAAATTGTTCGAAACGCCGTCAAAAATGGTTGAAATATATTGGCTTACCGGAAACGAACCTGCTTCATGGAAATCCATAAAACCTCCATTGATATGCTGCAGGTGGTAGTCTGCCGCGTTCATAATCAGGAACAGGCTCATTAATACTACTTCAAAATAAAGGATGTAATTCGCGTCGCTTTTAGGCCAGCCTTTCAAATCGGAATGGATAAAGCGTTTCAGTTTTACAATATTCCTTCTGATTAAAAACACTATCACAGCAACAAGCACCAGCAGAGCCAGCACTTCAAATGACCCGATCAGGATATTGTAGAATACGCCCAGGAAAGAAAATATGCGATGCGTCCCCAGAAGTCCGTCAATGATGATTTCAAGTACTTCTATATTGATAATTACAAATCCGGCGTAGACAATAATATGAAGGAAACCGGCTACCGGTCGGCGCACCATTTTGGATTGACCGAGTGCAATCATCGCCATGTTTTTCCAACGCAGCTGCGGATTATCAGACCGGTCAATGTCGCGTCCGAGCTTGATGTTACGGATTAGTTTCTTAACGTTTAGTGTAAAATAACCGGCTCCAAGTCCCAGTATAACAGCAAATAATATATTGTCAAGATATTGCATAGGCGTTATTGTTTAGCAGCAGCGGGGTCCTCTGTAGGTGCTTTATACGGTTTGTTCTTTTTTCCAAAAAGCGAAACATTGATATAACGCGTCGGGTTCAGCCTCAGGTCCTGTAACAACAGTTCGAGTTCCTTGGAAGTTTTTGTGAAATTATTGTAGAGTGTTTCATCCTTCAGCAATTTACCCATTGAGCCCTTACCGGAATTCAGGTCGCCCATAATCTTGTCGACAGAAGCCATCGCCGTTTCCATCTTGCGGATGGTTTTACCGATATCTGCTTTGGCAATGGTGTCGGAAATTTTTGAAAAATTCGAAGAAGTCTTTTCGAAGTTTGTTATTGTATTTTCTAATTTCTGCTTGTTTTCCGAAAGCATGTCATTCACTTTTGCGGAAGCGCCTTTAAACTCTGCCAGGGTTTCATTCAGGTTGGCAATACTGCTTTTAAGGTTTGCCTTGGTTTTTTCATCCAGGACCTGATTGAGGTTCTGCATCAGCTTATCTGTACTGTCGAGGAGCTTCTCAACTTTTTCCTTTATCGGTTTGATTTGGTCTGCCAATTGATCGGTAAGGCCTGCTTTATTACCTGCGCGAAGGAAATCACCGTCATCGATAAGTGCATTGTCCTGCAGGTTCGGGAGTATTGCTATTTGCTTGCCACCCAGGAAAGGGCTTGGAGAATACAATTCTGCAACGCTGGATTTTGCAATCGGGAAATCGGATTTAAGCTGGAGCTCCACCGTAAGTTTTCCGGTTTTCTTGTCGATATCGAAAGCATTTACTTTCCCGACAACAAAGCCGTTTATGGTTACAGGAGCAGAAAGTGTTAACCCTTCGATATTATCGTACTGCACATAAACCAGTTTATAGTCAGTAAATAAATCCCTTCCTTTTAAAAAATAATATCCCCAAATGAACAATAATATTGAGGCAATAACTAATATGGCGGTTTTAATCTCTCTTGAAATTCTCAAAGTTTATTTTTTTTAACAAAAATAGCACAAATAATTGGAATCACCTTTTATTTAAAGCATCCTGGATTGTAATTTTTTTGCCATCCCGGAAAGCAACCAGATATGCCGATTCAAAACCTTTCGCTTTGGCTTCTGCCAGGTTTTCTTTTGCTGTATCATAACTTGAGGTCTCTCCGTACATATATTTATACAGTGTCCCGTTGTCAGTTGTAACCGAAATATTCTTAAGCCCTTTGAAATTTGAAGGTGTGAGGTCCAGTTTTTTGCCACTCGCTGAAATCTGTACCTTAAATACCACTTCTCCGTTTGAAGCCGGTTTATTTTCCTCTTTTTCCACGGGAGCAACCACAGTAGTATTCTGTACAGGTTTATCCTCCTGTCTGGGTGTCTTTTCTGAATCCGGGATGCGTTGCGAAGGCTTGATCTCATTTTCGTTTTCGCCACTTCCGAAATAATCTTTCTTGTAGCTCACAATGGCGTTGGCAATAGACTGCGCAATTTCCATCTGCCCTTCTTCCGAGTCGAGCTCTGCGCCTTCTTTCGGATTTGAAATAAATCCCATCTCAATCAAAACCCTTGGCATATACGCTTTGTGAAGTACCATATATGGGGCCTGTTTTACGCCACGGTTTTTCTTTTTGAGGTCATCGGTAAAACGGTGCTGGACCTTACTGGCCAAAGCGATGCTGTTGTCCTGGTTTTCTTCCACCATTAGCGTGGTTCCGAAAATCGATTCAGGGGAATTCGGGTCAAAGCCTTTATACGTTTCCTTATAATCCTTCTCCATCACAATTACCTCGTTTTCCCTTTTTGCGACAGCAAGCGCTGAAGCGTTTTTGGACATACCCATCACGTGGGTTTCGGTTCCGTAAGCCTCTTTATTGGCGTTGGCGTTGCAATGTATGGATACGAAAACATTGGCATCCGCACGGTTTGCTATATTGGCCCTTTCCACCAATTCAATGAAAACATCGCTTTTCCGGGTGTAGTTGACTTCGATCGAAGACATGCCTTCGAGGATTTTGCCCACTTTCAGCACCACGGCCAATGCGATATTTTTTTCTACATGCCCGTTATAAACGGCACCGAAATCCTTTCCCCCGTGTCCCGCGTCGAGCGTCACCTTAAATTTGGCCGCTTTCTGTGCAGAAACGCCAAAGGCCGTAAAACACATTATGATCAGTAAAAAAGGTTTAATTTTATGGGAAAAATTCATATTTTGGTTAAAAGTTAATTTTAGTGAAACGTTAGCTTATAATTTTTAAAACTGACTATTTTTGCAAAAAATTACTGTAAGTTTGACACCGGAAAAAGTAAGCCTGATTTTTACAAAAATAGTATTTAAACATTTGCGGACAAACTTATTTCATATCGTTTTATCAGCAACTTTCTTAACATTGGCAACTGCTAAAACGTATGCCCAGGCGCAACCGAAGGCTAAAACGGAGACCCCTGTGCTGCAACCTCCTGACACTCTAAATCCTAACGCACCACAGGCCGTAAAATTGCCGGTGAAAGCCCAGGATTCCGTAAAGAAACCGTTCCTTTCCAATATCGTGAAGCGCAAAGCGAAGGATTATGAGCGGATGAACATGAAAACTAAAATCGGTACTTTATATAATGAAGCCGAATTGTTTTATGAAGACATTGAGCTTAAAGCCGGGATCATTCAGTTCAATTACGAAAAGAACGAAATTTATGCCGGGCGCATCAAGGATTCCACCGGCGCTTTGGTGCAACGGCCTGTCTTCAAGCAGGGCAGCAATGTGATTGAGCCCGACTCCATCCGGATCAATACCGATACCAAGAAAGCGCTGATCTGGAATTCGCGCTCAAAGCAGATGGATTTCAACATCAAGTCGCAGATTGCAAAAAAAGAAAACGATTCGGTTTATTTCTTGTATAAAACCAAGTTTACTACGGCTGAAGATATCGACAATCCTGAATATTTTATCCTTACCCAGCGCGCTAAGTTCGTGCCCAAGAAAAAAATCGTCGTCGGATTGTCAAACCTCTGGATTGCTGATGTGCCCACCCCTATTGCGTTGCCATTTGCCTTTTTCCCGATGTCTGAAAAAGCGCAGTCCGGCGTGATTATCCCCACATTTACCGAAACCAGCCAGCAGGGATATTCCTTACAAAATGGCGGTTATTATTTTGCTTTAAGCGACAATTATGACCTGACTTTTCTTGGAGATTATTATACCAATGCCAGTTATGCGATGCGTTTCGAATCATCCTATGCCAAGCGCTACCAATACAGCGGAAATGTGAACCTGAGGTTTGAAAGGATCATCATTGGGGAGCGAGGATTGCCCAATTACGGCAACAGGCGGGAATACAATATCCAGTGGAGCCACAGGCAGGATTCTAAATCCAACCCGAATTCCAAATTTGCCGCATCGGTGAATTTGGGTTCGAGTACTTATTTTACGAATTCGCTTAACCAAAGCAATATCGGTGCCAGGCTTAACAATACGCTGAGTTCGACGGTCTCTTATTCAAAGACTTTCAATACTCTGCCATTGGTCAATATTGCGCTTGCCGCTACACATACGCAGAATACGGGCTCGAAACAAATCAGCATGACTTTGCCAACGTTTACCGGAAGTGTGGACAGGATTTTCCCTTTTGCTCCAAAAGACGGGGTAAAAAAGGGCGTCATTAAAAACATCAACCTGCAATATAGCGTGATTGCTGAAAATCGTTTTAATACCGTAGACTCGTTATTCTTCAAGCCGGAAATGTTTAAGAATGCGATGAACGGTATGAAGCACAGCATCCCTATCAGTACCAATTTTAAGATTGCAAAATATTTCAGCGTACCGATATCGGTAAACTATAATGAAGTCTGGTACCTGAAAACCATCAACAAATATTTCGATAAAGAAACGAACCGAATCGAAACGAAGGACGAAAACGGTTTTGATGCCTACCGTACCTACAACTTCTCAACCGGTATCGGAACTACGGTTTACGGAACATTTGAATTTGGTGAAAAATCAAAAATCCGGGCCATCAGGCATGTTGTAAAACCTACAATCAGTTATTCGTATACGCCGAGTTTTCAGCGTTATTATGATTATTATGATACTGACCCGTCAGGCACCATCCGTAAGCAGTATACCCGATTTGAAAAAGGGATCTATGGCGCACCAGGATTGAATTATTCCAATCTCTTAAACTTTTCCCTGAACAATACCCTCGAGGCAAAAGTAGTTGACCGCGACACCACCAAAACAGAACTTAAGAAAATCGTGTTGCTGAACAGCCTGAATTTCCAGACGTCGTATGACATTTCAGCCGATTCCCTGAAATGGTCGCCATTGCGTGTATCAGGAGGGACGAATCTGTTTAAGGAAAAAATGAATGTCAATTTCGGAGCCACGCTGAATCCTTATGCAATTGATAATGCTGGTAAGGTCATCAATAAATTCAATATTGACAATGGGGGAAGTATATTCCGGCTCACGAATGCCTTTATGAGCATAGGCTACAGGATTGACAGCAAAGGTGGCGAAAAGACCACAGGAAATACAAATGATCAGGGCGAACGGAATGGAGGCCGTGACGATGATTTATTTGGGCGAAGTACCGATTTAAGCGACAGGCGACAGAGTCAGTTTGATGAAGATGAAACACAGGATAAGGATGCTCCCGCAGCATTTTATCATACGGAGCTTCCGTGGGACCTGAATTTTGCATACTCCATTACCTATAACAATACATCAAAGCAGAATGACATTGTCGGGAATTCATTGATGGTTTCAGGAAATATCGATTTGGCACCGAAATGGAAAGTCGGAATTTCCACAGGGTATGATTTTGTACAAAAAGGCATTACATACACCCAATTGCGTTTTGAAAGGGATTTGTTGAGCTGGCGGATGGATTTCAGCTGGATTCCTATCGGGGATTACACTTCCTGGGGATTCTTCATCGGCGTGAAATCCGGATTGCTAAGCGATCTGAAATGGGAGAAAAGAAAGGCACCGGATAGGATCATCAGGTAGATTTTAGGATTTTAAGACTGTAAGATTATAAGATTATAAGATATGGGCATAAGTCTTTTAATCCTAAAGCGCAGCGGTCTTAAAGCGTAGCGGTCATAAAGCGCAACGGTCAAAATTATCAATTCAAAAATATCAATATACCATGAAAAACATCATCATTACAGACCAGGCCCCTGCTCCTATAGGGCCATACAATCAGGCGGTTGCCATTGGGAATCTGCTTTTTACTTCAGGGCAGATCGCACTGAATCCGGTAACGATGGAACTCGTTCTGGATAATATCGAAACCGAGACAAAACAAGTCATGGAAAACCTCAAAGCGGTGCTTGCAGCAAACGATATGACTTTTGAAAATGTGGTAAAAACTACCATTTTTATCATGGATATGGCTGATTTTGCCAATATCAATAAAGTGTACGGCAGTTATTTAAATGAAGATACCGCTCCGGCACGCGAAACAGTTCAGGTAGCCGGATTACCGAAAGGGGTGAACGTGGAGATCTCGATGATTGCGTCGAGATGATAAGAATAGATTTAAGGCTTTTTGGCTTTGTAAATAAAAACCCGATGTTTTCGCATCGGGTTTTTATTATTTGTTGAGTGCATGGTATTGTATCAGGCCATCAATCGGGCGGCGCAGCACATTCCCAATCTTAAGTCCGTGCTTGTTTAAAACCTGCTCCAGTTCATCCTTAAGGTAAAATGCAATTGACCCAATAAAGTGGATTGGATATTTGCGCGCTTCTTCATATTGAAGGATATAGTTCTCGACGAATTTTTCCATTTCCTCAAAAATGAATTTCTGGCAGAATTCAGTATCCTTATGCTTAATCAGGAACTTTGCAAACGTGGCCAGGTAAGCATTCGGATTGGGTTCTTTATACAAATGATGTTTTACGGTGTCCGGTTCCACGTCATATTCTGTACTGAATTCGGCGGCAAGGTCATCCGGCATTTTGTTGAAATAATAGCCGCGCAACAGATGACGTCCGAAACGGTTCCCGGAGCAATCGTCCATCGCGATATAACCCAAAGACTGTACTTTCTGGTGCAGGACGACACCATCAAAATAACTGCAGTTTGATCCTGTCCCGAGGATGCAAACTACCGCTTTTTCGTTTTTTGGAGTGGTCGCATAGACCGCTGCGTAAGTATCTTCATGGACCGAAACCACGGCATTTGGGAAATACTCACGAAATACTTCGGCGAGGAAATTCTTCATACGGTCCGTACCACAGCCTGCGCCGTAAAAATACAGGTGCGAGACATTGCTGCGGTTATGCGAAATGTCGAATTTGTCCTCAAGCCTGGTGATGACTTCCTCCTTTGACAATACTTCGGGGTTGAGTCCGAGGGTTTGTGTGGTGAACAGCACTTTTCCTGACTCGTCAATCGAAATCCAGTCGGCTTTTGTGGATCCACTGTCTACTAATAATTTCATATGCAGGTTGGCATTAGTTTGTTTTGTTTTTGAAGGAACGGAGTTGGTTAGTCCTCTGCCCTAGCCCCGATAGAACCGATATCCTTGCCGGAGCTTGCGTAGGCAAGATAAAGGCGAAAGCGGGAATAGCTCCTAAAAAAATAACTCCCGCCAAAAATGAATTAACGGGAGTCGTAAATATATCCATTATTTTAAGCCTGCAACGTGTACAGACAGGTCAATCAGTTTACTTGAATAGCCGTACTCGTTGTCATACCAGGACACGATTTTGAAAAACGTTGAATTCAATCCGATTCCGGCTTTGGCATCGATGATGGACGTGCGTGTATCAGAGACAAAATCCTGAGATACGACGTCATCTTCAGTATAACCGATGATGCCTTTGTAATCGGTTTCAGAGGCGTTTTTCAAAACGGACATGATTTGTTCGTAAGTCGTTTCTTTTTCGAGTTTTACAGTCAAATCGACAACAGAAACATCGATAGTAGGCACGCGGAATGACATTCCTGTCAGTTTTCCGTTTAATGACGGAATCACTTTTCCTACCGCTTTTGCAGCACCTGTTGATGACGGGATGATGTTCACGCTTGCTGCGCGCCCGCCTCTCCAGTCTTTTTTAGAAGGTCCGTCGGCCACCATTTGGGTAGACGTAGTAGCATGAACAGTTGTCATCAAACCTTCAACAATCCCGAAATTGTCATGGATCACTTTTGCCAAAGGGGCAAGGCAATTGGTGGTACAGGATGCGTTGGACACTACGGTATCGGTCGCTTTGGCTTCAGTGTGGTTGACACCCATAACAAACATCGGGGCATCCGCTGATGGTGCGGAAATAACCACTTTTTTAGCGCCTCCCCGAATGTGTGCCTGAGCCGTTTCGATGGTGGTGAATATTCCGGTGGATTCAGCAACAACATCTACTCCTACTTCGTCCCATTTCAAAACGGACGGGTCTTTTTCGGCAGTCACACGGATGTGCCTGTCGTTAACATATAATTTTCCATCATTCACTTCCACTTTCCCGTTGAAACGACCGTGGACAGAATCGTATTTCAATAAATAAGCCAGGTGATCCACATCGAGCAAATCATTGATGGCGACAACTTCTACATTATCACGGTTAAAAGTTTCCCTGAAAACAATCCTTCCGATGCGACCAAAACCGTTAATTCCTAATTTTACTTTTGACATTTTTTTTAAATTTAGTTAATGGTTTAAAAGCTTCAGGTCCTGGGTCGCTCACTTAACTTTGAACCTTGCGCTTCAAACTTTTTTATGTTGACATGATATCGGAAACGCGAAGCAGTTC
Organism: Flavobacterium pallidum; assembly: GCF_003097535.1. Lineage (NCBI taxonomy): Bacteria > Pseudomonadati > Bacteroidota > Flavobacteriia > Flavobacteriales > Flavobacteriaceae > Flavobacterium > Flavobacterium pallidum. The sequence goes on along the minus strand of NZ_CP029187.1, from coordinate 2,712,199 downwards.
CCTATCAATCTCACTTTTCCCTTTAATGGCTTGTTCCAAAGGTGTTAACGCAATCTTATCCTGCAATACGCCTACCATAAAATTGGATTTTCCTTCCAATATCGATTCTACGGCTTTTACACCAAGACGGCTTGCCAGTACGCGGTCATAACATGTTGGTGCACCACCGCGCTGCATATGTCCTAAAACCGAAACACGCACGTCATATTCAGGCAGGTTTTCTTCGACATAATCCTTTAATTCGAATACATTTTTTCCGATTTTATCCCCCTCGGCAATGACGACAATACTTGAAGATTTTCCGGAAGCCTTACTTTTCTTAAGCGATTCCAGTAAACGGTCCAAGCCTAGATCTTCTTCGGGAATCAGGATTTCTTCCGCCCCCGCGCCAATGCCGGCGTTTAAAGCAATATGTCCGGCATCTCGTCCCATGACTTCTACGAAGAAAAGCCTGTTATGTGAACTCGCCGTATCACGGATTTTATCGATTACTTCCACAACGGTATTTAAAGCGGTGTCGTAACCCAAGGTATGGCTGGTGCCAAAAATATCATTGTCAATCGTACCCGGAATTCCCATTACAGGGAAACCGTATTCTTCGTTGAAAACTTCCGCACCGGTAAAACTGCCGTCACCACCGATAATGACCAAAGCATTCACGCCGGCAGCCACAAGGTTATCATACGCTTTTTTACGGCCTTCAGGGGTCATGAATTCTTTGGAACGGGCAGATTTAAGGATTGTTCCGCCTTTATTTACAATATTATTTACACTGCGGGGGCCCATTTCTTTGAAGTCACCCTCGATCATTCCCTGGTAACCGCGGTAAATCCCGACACATTCGATATGATGATAAGCGCATGTCCTGACAACAGAACGTATGGCTGCATTCATTCCTGGAGCGTCGCCTCCCGATGTTAGCACACCTATCTTTTTTATCTCTTTTGACATTTTTTACATTATTATAATGCTAATGTAGCAAAGTTACGGAACTTCAAAACCCGTGTTTTTATTAATTTAATAAAAGTACGGATTTCAAACGTTTTCGTTAATAAGTTTTTATTTTTCGGATGTAAATGAGAAAATAATTCGCCAAAAAAAGAGAATTTTGGCAAAAGCGTAAAAATCAGGCCTTAATCTTCTTTTGGCGGAACGCCTTCTGTATTGGCTTTTGGAGCGGGCTCATCGTGCTTCTTTTTATCATTGATGTGGATGTACGAAGGAAGCACTTCAGAATCAGGTATTTCCTCTGAATTTTTTTTCGGGGTTTCGATTTTCTTCGCCTTGAATATCTTGTTGACCAATTGCTGGAATGTATCAAAATCAACTTCATAAGTGATACCGACACCCTGAGTATAACCGATTCCTTCTCCTATATAATTAATGTCATTTTCACGGTTGAAAAATCTCAGGTTTGCCGTCCCGTCTTCATTAATCCGGTATTGTACTTCAACATTGCCTATGATTGTGGATTCATTGACACCGCCCACCGGAACGCCCACCTGTCCGTTTACGGAAACCCTGTCGTTTACTTTGGTAGAGACTTTAAAACCTACCTGTCCTGTAGTTTCCATAGTCGGGGTCCTGTCCGGGGAAACCACAAGCAGGTCCACATTGACCTTATCATCAGCGTTCTGGAAAATATTATCGAAAATACCCACCCCGGTTTCCAGTAAATTATTCGTAAAAGCACTTTGTGTCACGCCTTCGTTACTGAGGAAACCGCCGGTTGCCAATAACGTCAGCGCCTGTGTCTGGCGGATATCCTTATCATCAAGCTTGGTTTGTATCTCAGATTTTAAAACCGCGTTGATGGTCGGGAAATTAATATCGAAATTGATTTCAGGATTGCTTAAGATACCCGTAACCAATATACCAACATTCACCGGCACTTTACGGTTCACCGAAGCATTATCAAGCAATATCGCCGGATTTGCATCGGTTTTATATACCGCTTCAAGGTTCAGCCTGGCGCGCAGCGGATCGCCATCCCAGGTGATGTAGCTGTTTTTCTTAACTGCCAACGTCTTATTGATCAGTCCGCGGTAACGGAAATTATAGGACCCTTCCCAAACCGCATAATCCCCGGTCATCTGGAATTTTCCGCGTGTATCGATTTCCAGCAGCAGGTTCCCCACCCCTCTCGCATTCATGCCATGCCCTGATTCACGGTCAAGGATGACTTCAATATCGGCATTTTGATTTACATCAAGATTGAATTTCATCGAAAGGCCTTTATAGCTGCTGTCCTGGTTAGTGGTCAGGATCCCGTTACGGATATTTTCCTTTTCCTTTGGGCTGTAAAAATGCATGTAGTTCCTTGAACTCGTAGCTTCCGTATCATTTATAGGAATCTTGATTGTTGTTCCGGGAGCAGATTTTGCATCCACACCAATAAAAAGATCTCCTGTAGGGCCGGAAATTGTAGCTCTACCATCAATAAATGCCGTACCATAATAAGCCGCATCTTCAGAATCTTTTGTATCCAACGCCAAGAACCGGTCGCTGCTGATGGACAAATCAAGGTTCCAGTTTGAGAAATTTTTGTGCTTAATGGTGCCATTCACAACGCCTTCGGTTTTATACTTGGTATCAATAAGGGTGGCATTCTGGAAAATGAACTGGTTTTCCGAAAGATCTACAATCGAATTGTCCCTGAAAGCATAATCGGTATTCAGATACGGAATTTTTAACCCGGCATCCTCCAGGAACAAACGCCCGTTGATGTCCGGCTTCTTAAATGTGCCGGAAATATTTGAAGTCCCTGATATAAAGCCACGAATATTAGAAATGACATTCCCTCCCAGCGGACTCAGCGCCGCTATGTTGAACCGGTTAAAACGCATGTCGACATTCATCAGCGTTTCCTTATTCGCGATTTCAAAAGTCCCTTCGGCCATAAATGACTCCACATTGTCATTTTCCAAAACCGAATTCACCGTAAATTTCCTGAAAGAGTCATCACCCTCAATATTCAGACGCATATTCCCGAGCGCGATATCATTGACATTCAGGCCATCTATACGAAGTGATGACGTGGGTTGGAATACCTTCTTATCCTGCCTGAAACTGACTTTGCCATCCAGGCTCCCCCTGACCCTGAGGCTGTCGACCGTGGGCAGCACTTTAGACAGGTCTACCTTTTCGAAATTCAGGCTCAAATCTTTATAAGTGGAGTCCCTCAGTTTGCCCACAAGCTCCATTTTCTGGTTTTCATGCGACATCGTGATGGTGTCAATCGAGAAATTCTGCAGTTTTTTGTCAAAAACTATTTTGTTCCTGTCGTCGTCTTTTTCGTTAAGGAACCAAAGGTAATCCTTGAACTTCAACTCGGATTTCTTGATTCCGACGACGTTATTCTTATTTTTATCTATCGTATGGTAAAAGTTGAGATTGAAGTAATCGTTGTTTTTCGTACCGCCTTTAAATTCTGAACGCACGAACATGGTATCTTTCATCGTCACGTTGATGGCACTGAAATCGGAAACTTTATAATATTTCGTCTTGATGCTGTCCATTTCTATGAAGGCGTTGAAGAGCGGGTTTTTATTGTCGATGTTCAGGCTGACTTTCTTAAACTCGTTGTCAAATGCCTTGATGTCGGGCGAGCTGAAATTCATCTTGAAATCGCTTTCATCCGAGTTGATGCTGCCCCGTACGAAAGTATTAGAACCCACTTCAATACCCGGGTAAAAAATCTCGACGATTTTATTGTAAATACTAAGGTTGAACTTTAAAAACTGGCCTTTCGCTACTTTATTGGGTTTGTAATTGGTGTAAAGGCTACCTGCGGAATTCTGCAGGATTTTACCCAATTCTGCAAATCGGAACTTTCCGGTCACTTTGCCATCCACAACGTCCGGAGAATTGATGGAAATCGTCCTGACGCCTTGGTTGTCAAACGAGGATTCAATTGTAAAATCGTCAAAAATATAATTGTCTTTCCTGTTTTGGTAAGCCGCCTGAGCGATGTTGATTTTCCCACGCATATTATCAACCGTAGTGCCTGAGATATCCATGCGGATGTCACCCTTGAAAATCGAGATCGTATCTTTTATAAAATTCAGTTTGTGCAGATCCGCATAATCGATTTCAGTATGGAAATCATAACGTTTATCCTTCCCGCTCAAATCCAGCATTCCATCAAAATCCATAAAAAGGTTTGGATCATTGACAATCGCGCGGCCTTTATAGAATGGGCTTTGCAGGTTCCCGTCCAATTCAATATTGGTATAAATGTAGCGGTTGTAGTACAGCCTGGAGACCTTTCCGCTGATTTTCGTCATCAGGTTTTTGGTGGTAAAGCCACTGCCGTCGGCATCGATATCGAAGCTGATGATGCCCAGGTCACTTCTTTCAATAAACTTTCCGATGTTGAACGTATCAGCAATAATGTGGCCTTTATAAACCGCATTGTCGATATTATCGATATTTGACATTTCAAGCTCGGCCTTGATATTTCCTATTCCGGTAGACAGGTAAAAATCGGTCACGAGGGTTTCGGGAGTCAGTTCAACATTGCCATTCAGATTAAATCTTCCAAGCTTTTTAAGCGATGATGGCAATTTTTTGCCCAAAACATCCGGCATAATAGCCGCTAGATCATCGTAAGTAGAATTCAGTTTGCTGAAACCGGCACGCATGTAAAAAGCATCCCCTTTTTTACCGAAAAGATTTTTGAAAACCACATTTCCGTTAATGCGGGAATTGCGGTTATCGACCAAACGCAGGTTATGGAAAAACAGGTTATTCAACGTTCCCGAAACATCTGATTTTATATCAAAAATCTTGTCACCACTGATGCCCTTATAAAAATACCTGATGTCATTGCTCGACACGGTGGCTTCCATTTTTTTGGCAGTGATCCAAACCTGGTTATTAAAATCGGCCATGCCTCCCTGTCTGTATTTCAGGCTTACATCGCCTTTGAAATGAGAAAATCTCGTTTCGAGGTCAAGGTTGTCCAGGCTGATGTGCGTTTTATCATAAAGGAATTTTGAGGTTAGGTTTTTCACACGTACACCGCGGTAATCCTTAAAAGCCATCTTGTTTATTTTGGCGGAAACTTCAGGTCCATAAATCTTGAAATTACTGATGGAAGCGTCAAGTTTGCTGAAATCGGCATCCTTCGGGTTTTCGCGATTTTCATCAAAAACTAAAAAGCGGCTGTCTGTGAAATATACGTTTTGGGCTTTGAGCAGGAATTTTCTCCCGGACGATTTTTTACCGTCATCAAAAAGCGACACGAATTTATTGATGTTCGATTGTGTTTCACCTTTATAAGTCTTCAATTTAAATACCATCTTATCGAGCCTGATATCCCCGAAAAACAAATCACCGTTGTAGGCTTCGCTGAAACTTAAAATATTGGTTTTAATCCGATTGGCGTAAATCAGCGTATCGTTGTGATGGTCGCGGATCATGACTTTTTTAAGCTTTACGCCGCCAAATACGGAAACGGCAACCTGCTCAATCCTGATGTTGGTCTTGTAATCCTTATTAAGCATGTCGGTCACATAATGCCCGATTGCGGTTTGCACCACCGGAAGCGATAACACGATGGCAATAGTCAGGAAAAGCAATACAATACCGAGCAATGTCCTTAAGAATTGCCTTTTGAATACAAAAAAAGCTTCCCTTAAAATTTCCCTTACAACGGCAGCTTTCGATTTCAGCGGGTACAATCCGGGAGATGACCTGTTGCAATAAATAAAATATCCAAACAGGCCTGCAAAACCGATGAACCATGAAAACGCAAAAGCGAAAGCCAGATTTCTTGTGCTCAATGGAATGACTGCCCATAAAAGCAGGATATGAACCGCCAGCATCAAAAACATCAGCAAAAAGGCAAACCTGGCTTTGGCTGTAGCCTGTAGCACATGGTTCCCTGAGATGAAGCAGGCCAGGAATGGCAGTGAAAAAAGCATCGGAAAGAAAAAACCATTATCCGATTGCCCGTGTACCGCCAAAAGTCCGGCGATAATCACACTTAATACTGCCAACAAAACTGCAATGGCCTGGCTGCCATAAACGGCCTGAATTTTCACATCATCATTTGCTTCCCTTGCCCTGGTAAGCACTCGCCATGCGCCAGTACTCACCGAAACTGCCAGCGTAGCGGTAAGCAATGCCATCATACCGATAAATGCCATAGGAGCCACAGCAGCAACGCCCCCTGATGGCCATGCAAAAGCAACAGTAATGCCCAGGTTTATCAATGTCAGTAAAATACCGATGGAAGAAAAGGCAGGCTTTATTACCGAATCGCGTTCGGGAGCAACAGGTAGTTTTCTTTTGAAGTTTAGCGCCATGACATCGTTTTTAGTATGTTTCCGGCTTGATGCGTAACATCAGTTTTAAATGATGGTAATGCCAATAAAAGTAACATTCCCGAAAGGAATGTCAATAGTGATTCTTTCTCTTTTCTGAAACCTGAATGTCTAATTTTCCTAAATTTTATTTTAAAAAAGCAGCAACGGCCTTTTGCAAAAAATAGTTACTTTTGGCTTGGTCAAATATAACTCAAAAATCCTCTGTTTATGCAACCTGAAGCAGTTTTTATACTGTCCATTGAAAGTTCCTGCGATGATACCGCCGCAGCTGTAATGCATAACGACAAAGTGCTGTCGAATGTTGTGGCGAACCAGTTGATCCACCAGCAATATGGGGGCGTGGTTCCTGAGCTCGCTTCAAGGGCGCACCAACAGAATATCGTTCCCGTAATTGATGCTGCGCTGCAAAAGGCCGGTGTGGCGAAGGAGCAGTTGAACGCCATCGCCTTTACGCAGGGCCCGGGATTGATGGGATCGCTGCTTGTGGGGACCTCTTTTGCCAAATCATTGTCGCTCGCGCTGGACATTCCTTTGATTGCCGTGAACCATATGCATGCCCACATCCTGGCGCATTTTATCGATGAGGAAGGATTTGACAAGCCTGAATTTCCATTTCTGGCTCTGACGATTTCGGGCGGACATACCCAGATTGTTAAGGTGAACGGTTTTTTTGAAATGGAGATTATCGGGGAAACGACTGATGACGCTGTAGGTGAAGCTTTTGATAAAACCGCTAAAATACTGGGACTGCCCTATCCCGGAGGGCCTTTGGTCGATAAATATGCACAAAGCGGGAACCCGAAAGCGTTTGAATTTACGAAACCAAAAGTTCCCGGACTGGATTTCAGTTTTTCGGGGTTGAAAACTCAGATTTTGTATTTCATCCAGAAAAATGTAGCGCAAAATCCGGATTTCATTGCTGAAAATATCAACGATATCTGTGCATCGATCCAGCATACGATCATCAAAATCCTGATGGATAAGCTGAAATCAGCCGTGGCTGAAACGGGAATTACGCAAGTCGCTATTGGCGGCGGGGTTTCAGCGAATTCAGGGATCAGGAGCACTTTGAAGGAAGCAGAGGCAAAGTATGGCTGGAAAACTTTCATCCCGAAATTTGAATATACGACGGACAATGCTGCCATGATCGGCATCGTAGGCTATCAGAAATACCTTCACCGGAAATTCAATGATAAATCAGTGGTTTCCAAAGCACGAATCGAATTTTAACCATGCAGCTTTTTTATAATCCTGACATCAGCGAATCTTCAGAATCTTTCTTTTTTGACAGGGAAGAAAGCAAACATATCGTAAAAGTATTGCGTAAAAACACAGGCGATATTTTATTTGTAACCAATGGTTTAGGTTTTTTGTTTAAAACGGAAATTTCTTTGGCTTCCGAAAACAAATGCCTTGTGAAAATTGTTTCTTACGAAAAGCAGCCAAAGCAGAAACCGGAACTGCACCTTGCCGTAGCGCCCACTAAAATGAACGAGCGCTACGAATGGTTTCTGGAGAAAGCTACAGAGATTGGCGTGTCTGAAATTACGCCGATCATCTGCGACCATTCTGAACGCAAGATCCTGAAAACAGAGCGTATGGAAAAAATATTGCTGTCGGCGATGAAACAGTCAAACCAGTATTTTTTGCCGAAATTAAACGAGCCCATTGCGTTTAAGGAATTTGTATCAAAAAAACACAACGCTCATAAATTTATAGCGCATTGTGAGCAAACAGCAAAGAAAACCCTGAAAAGCCAACTCATTTCCAATCAGGATTGTTTAATTATGATCGGACCTGAAGGCGATTTTTCAGAAAAAGAAATTACATTAGCGCTTGAAGAAAATTTCCTTCCCGTAACCCTAGGTGAAACAAGATTACGCACTGAAACTGCCGCCATTGTTGCCTGCCACAGCGTTGTTTTTTTTAATGAAAAATAAATCCATGAAGAAAATATTTTATATCCTGTTGTTTTTGCCCTTTTTCGGGAATGCGCAGGAAATTGCCCTGATTAAGTACAATGGCGGCGGCGACTGGTATGCCAATCCGACTTCGTTACCAAACCTGATTAAATTCTGCAACCAGAACATCCGCACTAAAATCAAGCCCAAACCCGGAACCGTAGAACTTTCCAGCCCGGATTTGTTTTCGTACCCATTTGTGCACGCCACAGGTCACGGGAATGTGGTATTCAGTGATGCGGAGGTGATCAACCTCAGGAAATATATGCTTTCCGGTGGTTTTGTGCATTTTGATGACAATTATGGCATGGATCAATACATCCGAAAAGAAATCAGGAAAGTATTCCCTGATCAGGAATTGGTCGAAATTCCGGCTTCGCATGAGATTTTCCAGAAGCCTTTTCCTTTTCCTGCCGGACTGCCGAAAATCCACGAGCATGATGGAAAACGGCCGCAGGCTTTTGGGATTTTTATAGAAAACAGATTGGTTTTCCTATATACATTCGAATGTGACCTCGGTGACGGCTGGGAAGATCCTGAGGTCCACAACGACCCGAAGGAAGTCCGTGAAAAAGCACTCAGGATGGGTGCCAACATCCTTAATTACATATTCAATAATTAATATGATCACGTCAAAAACAATCTCCAACGGCATTCTAAAGGCGATCGGGACGCTGGCGTTGATTGTTGCGGCCATTTACCTGATCTGGCAAATCCAGACCCTGATTTATTACCTGGTTGCGGCCTTGATCCTGACGCTTATTGGCAATCCGATCCAGCTTTTTTTCAGGAAAAAACTGAAATTCTCGATGACGATGGCTACTGTCGCGACCTTATTCATTTTCATTTTAATCATCGTGGGACTCATCATGATGTTCGTGCCGCTGGTGCTTTCCCAAAGTGAAAACCTTTCGGTATTGAATACTTCCGAAATTGAAACGAACGTCAGCGAACTATTGGCCAAGATCAATAACTTCCTGATTTCGCATGGCGTAGATAAAGGAAATACGATTGACGTTTCAAAAATCACGTCAAAACTGGATTTTAATTTTATCCCTGTATTCCTGAATTCGGTGTTGGGAGCGCTGAGCAGTTTCGGGATGGGCCTCGCTTCTACCCTTTTCATCACCTTTTTCTTCCTGAAAGACAAAATCATGTTCATCATCGGCATAAAAAAAATCCTGCCGGACAACCATGAAGAAAAAATCCTGAATTCCCTAAGCAAGATCAACGACTTGTTAAGCCGTTATTTTATCGGTTTATTGCTTCAATTGTTCATCGTATTCCTACTCTACTGGATTGTATTGCTGATTTTCGGGATACAAAACGGATTTGTGATTGCGTTCTTTTGCGCGGTATTGAACATCATTCCGTACATCGGGCCGCTGATCGGGTCGGTTTTGGCGGCTGTACTGACGATGATCAGCAATCTCGGAATGGATTTTCAGTCGGAGATCCTGCCGAAAACCATTTATGTAATGATCGGTTTTGCGGTCGTACAATTCATAGACAATAACTTTTCACAACCGATCATCTTTTCAAAAAGCACCAATTCCCATCCGTTGGAAATATTCCTGGTGATTTTAATAGGTGGATTTTTATTTGGTGTATTGGGCATGATCATCGCCGTCCCGGTTTACACCATGCTCAAGGTCATCGGAAAGGAGTTTTTTCCTGAAAATAAAATCATCAGGATACTGGCCAAAAATATTTAGTCTTGGAAAATCCCATCTTAAAACCGGAAATCCAGGAATTCATTAATTCCCAAATCGGAAAGGATGTCAAGGCTTTGGCACTTAAAAGAAATCCGTTTCCTGATGGGGAATGGATTGAGATATTAAACCAGATTTCGGCGAAAACAAAGGCACAAACCAAACTCCCCACCTGGTTTAATACCGCCAATATCATTTATCCGTCAAAGATTTCCGTCGAACAGACCTCTTCAGAGAAAACTGCGGAATACAAATCGCGACTCGTTTCAGGAGAAAATCTTATTGATCTCACAGGCGGATTCGGTGTCGATGATTTTTACTTTTCGAAAAAAATCAAAAAGGTTTTCCATTGCGAAATTGATGGGGGGTTATCAAAAATCGTTTCACATAATTTCGCCGCGATGCAAGCCGGAAATATTACCTCCATACACGGTGACAGTACGCAGGTTGTAACTGATTCGACAATACAATACGATTGGATTTACATCGATCCCTCAAGGCGCAATGAAGTGAAGGGCAAAGTTTTCATGCTGAAGGACTGCAGCCCGAATGTACCCGGATTACTGGATTTGTACTTTTCAAAATCAGGCAACATCCTGATAAAAACCGCACCTTTACTGGATATCACGGCCGGAATTTCAGAATTGAGGAACATCCGCAGGATCCATATCGTAGCCATGGACAATGAAGTCCGCGAATTGCTTTGGGAGTTGTCGGCTGATTATAAGGGTCAAATAGAAATCTGCACCGTAAATCTGACCAGAAACGGGGAACAGCATTTTGATTTTATTCCTGATAACAATTGGAATGCAGCTATCGGGTTTCCACAAAAATACCTTTACGAACCCAACAGTGCCATCATGAAATCTGGCGGATTTGAAGCGGTTGCCGAAAGATTCGACTTAATGAAATTGCACAAGCATTCCCACTTATATACGTCTGATGACATGAAGCCATTTCCTGGGCGCATTTTTGAAATCATTGAAAATATCGCTTATGAAAAAGGCGCTATGAATGATAAAATCAAAGGCCGGCATTGCAATATTTCGGTGCGTAATTTTCCTGAAACGCCCGAAATCATCCGTAAAAAATGGAAAATAAAAGACGGTGGCGATACCTATTGTTTTTTTACAACCGATGCAGATAACCGCAAAATAGTTTTAATTTGCGCCAAAATTACCCCACAATGAAATATTTCTTCTTCCTCCTCCTTTTTGGCTTAAGCTTGAACCTTGCGGCACAGGAGTGTGATTATGCCGAAAAATTTACGGACAGCCTCGGCACATACAAATCAACTAAGGATTACGTGATCAGTGAAAAGAATTTTGCAGGAAAATCGAGCTACATATTTTTCAAGTTGATTAACAGCAGCGGTACGCCGATTTTGAATTTTCAATCCATCCAGAAAAGCGCCGACTTTATCAAGGCAACATGTTTCGACGGTAATTCAAAGCTTTACCTCCAACTTGAAAATGGAAAAATCATCACCTTAATCCATGATACCGATGAAAGCTGCGGTACGATGGTGCGCATTGAAGAAGAAAATAAGTATTCCCGTTACCTTGCAGGCAATTTCCTGTTTCTTACGGGAAGCATCGAAGATCTAAAAAGTTCGCCGATATCGCTGTTAAGGGTAAAATCTGTAACGGAAATAACCGATTTTATCGTGAAAAAGGAGTTTGTTTCAGAATTGACAGGCAAAACATACCAGCCTTCAGTTTATTTTATGAATTATCTTAAATGCATTGAAGACTAACTAAGGGCAATCCCATTTAAAATCGGATAATGGGTCTTTATTAGAACCTTTGAGATTGTAATGCCACCATTCGGAATCGAAAGATTTAAACCCACATTTCAGCATGATTTTTTTAAGCCTTTTGCGGTTTTTAAGTACGGATGCTGAAAATCCTTCATAATCATGCGCAGCTTCCCTGCCGAAAAAATCAAATGGTGTGCCCATATCCAGTTCTACGCCATCGGCATCAACCAGGGTAATATCGATTGCACCACCGCGATTGTGGATGGAACCTTTCGCCGGATCTGCAACATACTCCGGATTGCTGACAATTTTCCACATCTTTTTCTGTACTGACAAAGGCCTGTAGCAATCAAACAATTTGATTTTATAACCCATCTTCAGGAATTTAATATTTGCCTTAACCAATGCCTTGACGGTTTTCAGGCGCAAATAGCATTCGGCACAATCATAAACCTGCGCTTTCAGGAAATTATCCTCAGTGGCATATTTCATATCAAAAACAAAGTCGCTGCTGTAATCCTTAATATTTACAAACGTCGAGTCAGCTGGTGTTTCCTGCGCAGAAACCCAAAAAGAAATCAGGCAAAACAGTAGCAATCTTATATTTTTCACAGGCATAAAATAGCAGTCGTAAATGTAATGAAAGCAACTATAAAAAGAAATAAAGTTGCGACTTGCAGTTTTGATTTTTAATCGTATATTTGCACGCCTTTAAACAGGGTCGCATAGCTCAGCTGGATAGAGCACCTGCCTTCTAAGCAGGCGGTCGAAGGTTCGAATCCTTCTGCGATCACACTCAAAACCATCGTTTTACGGTGGTTTTTGTGTTTTTACTGCCCCCTGCGACTGAAAACTGCTCACTGAATTAGGGCGTTGCGCTTCCTGCGTCGCGCCGGGCTTTCCGTTACAATCTTTTACTCCTGCGTCGTAAAAGGATTTCCACTACAATCCCTAACGCGGTCCTGCGTAAAATTTATGGAGAAAGTCTTTTTGAAAATTTGATCTTCGTTGATTGACATTCAGCGTTTGGATTTTGAATAGGTAATTAACATTATTAAAAGGAATCAGGATTACCGACTTGATCCTGATGGAGGGTGATCATCAAAAGTTGAAAAGCGATAGCTTTCACTTTCTTATTCAAATATTTGGTTGGAAATTGGGAACGCAGGATTACTTCGTGATCCTGAAGTGGGATTGTTGCTCTTCAAAAGTTGAAAAGCGATAGCTTTTCAATTTTTTGTTTTACATCCGTTCGCTTCGAAGCAAAGCTTCGGCTCACTGCCGTAAAACAAAAAAGCTGAACTTTTACAAGTTCAGCTTTTGACGGTCGGGGTGGCAGGATTCGAACCTGCGGCCTCCTGCTCCCAAAGCAGGCGCGATAACCGGGCTACGCTACACCCCGAAAAAAACAAGCGGAGAGACAGGGACTCGAACCCTGGCGACGTTTGCACGTCGACAGATTAGCAATCTGCTCCGTTACCACTCCGGCACCTCTCCTGTTTTTTATAAGAACGCGCTTTTAATCAAAGCGGTTGCAAATCTAAGTGTTCATTATCTATTTTACAAGTAAAAAATGAGTTTTTTTTATAAGTTTTCCCTAATCATTTTAAAGGTATTAACAATCAATCCTATAGCTTTTTTTATGATGACATAATTTATTTATGAATTGACTTGTTACACGGATTGATTCCATTATGTTCATAAGACAAACCTACTAGTTTACAATCTGCTTGGGCCATTGATCCCAGCTGAAAAATATTATGGAAATAATGTACAGTTGGCGACGGATCACCTTCCGGTGGGTATTTATTTGGTAAAAGCCATAGGGAATAATGGGAATGCTTCCCTAAAAATAAAAAAAGAATGGTTTTTCCTTGCGATTGTATCGTGCAATACAACATTCCTAAAACAACCGGTTTTTATTTATGATAATTTATTAAATTCGCAATTCAAATAAACAAATACCACATCATGAATAAAAAAGTTGTAATCGTGTCTGCTGCAAGAACCCCAATCGGAAGCTTTATGGGTGCTTTGTCTACTGTTTCCGCTTCCCATTTAGGTGCTGCTGCCATTAAAGGTGCTTTGGATAAAATCAGTCTTGACCCTAATTTGGTTGATGAAGTGATTATGGGTAACGTTGTCCAGGCTGGTGTAGGACAGGCTCCTGCACGCCAGGCAGCTTTGTATGCTGGTTTGCCACAAAGCGTGATTGCCACTACCGTAAATAAAGTATGTGCTTCAGGGATGAAAGCGGTGATGCAGGGCACACAGGCCATTATGGCAGGTGATGCTGAAATTGTGGTTGCCGGAGGTATGGAAAATATGAGCCTTATTCCACATTATATGCACTTGAGGAATGGCAATAAATTTGGCCCTGCGACCATGATCGATGGCATGCAGAAGGATGGTCTTACCGATGCTTATGATAATAACGCCATGGGGGTTTGCGCTGATATGTGTGCCACCGAATATGGATTTTCAAGAGAAGACCAGGATGCTTTTGCAATCCAGTCTTATGAGCGCTCGGCAAAAGCATGGGATGCCGGAAAATTCGACAATGAAGTGGTTCCTGTAGCGGTTCCCCAGCGTCGTGGAGAGCCCGTTATGGTTACAAAGGATGAAGAATATACCAATGTGAAACTTGATAAAATTCCTTCATTGAACCCGGCGTTTACAAAAGATGGCACCGTAACGGCTGCCAATGCCTCTACGATCAACGATGGCGCGGGTGCTGTAATTTTGATGAGCGAAGAAAAAGCGGCCGCTTTAGGACTAAAACCATTGGCATATATCAAAAGCTATGCAGATGCGGCACAGGAACCGAAATGGTTTACTACAGCTCCTGCAAAAGCGTTGCCTAAAGCATTGGAAAAAGCAGGAATTTCCATTTCAGATGTGGATTTCTTTGAATTCAATGAGGCCTTTTCGGTGGTTGGATTGGCAAATGCCAAAATCCTTGGCCTGGACAATGATAAATTGAATGTAAATGGTGGTGCGGTTTCTTTAGGGCATCCGCTGGGCGCATCGGGAGTGCGCATTATCATCACACTAATTAATGTTTTGGAGCAAAATAACGCAAAAATCGGAGCTGCAGCCATTTGTAATGGTGGCGGTGGCGCTTCAGCTATCGTTATTGAAAGAATGTAATCGCTTAGATATACCAAATTCGTCCCGATCACTTCGGGGCGTTTTTTTTAGCCCTGATGGCAGCGGCATCCTTTTGTTTTTTTCTTTAAAAAACAAAAGATACAGCGGACAGCAGGAATAGCTCCTTAAAAAAAACACTCAAATCTTAAGCTGAAGTTTTAAAATGCGGAATGATTTTCGGACATTTGAAAACCAACATCAAAATTAAATTACCTTCATGTACGGAATCTGCAACCTGGCCATAATTCCAATGCGTGCCGAGTCGAGCGATAAAAGTGAAATCGTGTCTCAGGTCTTGTTTGGCGAGCATTTTGAAGTTTTGGAGCAACACAAACAATGGGCCAGGATCAGGCTTTACTTTGACAATTATGAAGGTTGGATTGATGTGAAACAGTACCAGCCCGTAAATAAAAATGATTATAAACAGCTTTGTGAAGACACTTTGGTGATGAATGCTGATTTAATTGAGTATGTAACGTCTGAGAAAAATCTTTTGATGCCGATACCTTTGGGTGCATCCCTGTCATTTTTGAACTATACTGATATCAATACTTCAGAGTTTATTTTTGAAGGGATGAAAACCAGCGGCGTAAAACCGAAATCTGACCTGGTGAATACTGCATTTATGTACCTGCATGCGCCCTATTTATGGGGAGGCAAAACACCGTTCGGGATTGATTGCTCCGGGTTCACGCAGATGGTTTACAAGCTGAATGGTTATAAATTGTTGCGTGATGCATCACAGCAGGCTACGCAGGGCGAGGCTTTGAGTTTCATAGAGGAAAGCGAGCCGGGTGATTTGGCATTTTTCGATAATGAGGAGGGAAATATCATCCATGTCGGGATTATCATGAAAGACAATTACATCATCCACGCCAGCGGGAAAGTCAGGATTGACAGGCTGGACCATCTTGGAATTTATAATGCGGAGACCAACAGGCACACACATAAACTGAGGGTCATTAAGAAAGTGATATAATAAAAAAGCCTGCTTCAAGCAGGCTTTTATTTGCAGTTATTCTTCTTTTATTGTGGCTTTAAGCGCCTTTGCTTTGTCCAGCAAATCGAGCGCGTTGTAAACACTGACAAGTGATCGTTTGGCATCATTGTCATTTGGGTTTACTTTCAGTGTTTTTTCGAGATAAAATGCGGCTTCGCCAAGGACGGCTTCCCTTTGTTTTTTGAGCTCATCATATTTTTTATTGTCGGCAGCAGAGTTCCCCAATTTATTCATCTGGTCAAGTTGCTGCTGAGAGACCTCAAGTTTCAGGGCTGCGAGATTAAAATCTGCTCCTTTGTAATCCGGTTTGATTTCAAGGGCTTTTTTATAAAATTTTTCTGCATTGGCATAGTCCTTACCGTTGTAGCTGATCACCCCGAGGTTAAAAATCAGGTCTGCATTATTTGGATCTTTTTCCAGGATTTTAGTAATGATCTTTTTATAAGTTTCCTGATCGTTATTTTTATAATAAAGCACTGCTTCTTCCATCATGATGGAACTATCTGTAGGATTTGCGGCTTCAGCTTCGGCGATAACAGCTTTGACATCATCGTTGAGGACTTCCTTGCGCATCTGGATAATAGCGATACTCCTGAGGATTCCTGGTCTTTTTGAGGCATTTTTCTCATCAGATGGCTTTTCATGCGTACCGATTTTTACAGCATTGTCTCTTGATTCTTTGTTTATGAATCCTTCTTCCTGCCCTGATAATTTTGAAACAGCAATATAAGTGGTGCCTTCGCCGGTGTAATTGATTTGCTTCAGTTCCATCAGATAAGGAAGCGCCAAATCATTATCTTTTGAATTCAATGCAGCACTTGAAGCATTAAAAAGATAATCTGTCTGCTTCTTATCCAATTGATAAAGCTGGTAATATTTACGCGCAGACTCCTTGTAATTTCCAGCGGTATAATCCTTATACGCATCATTTTTCATTGCGTTAGATATTACCAACTGCGCAGCTTCAGCTTGCTTACCGTATTTAGACTTTCCGGTTTTTTTCTCAGTATCATTAAGTAACTGATAGTTTTTCAGTGCTTCAGCATAATTTTTTGATGCTTCCACGCCCCTCTTTGCCAATTCGGCATGAACGTTTCCTTTGATAAAATAAAACTGTGCCCGATCGTCATCATTTGCCAATAAAGTTTCAGCTTGGGACAAATTGTTTTGTGCGCCGGCCACATCACCATTTTTTATCGCTTTTTCAGCCGCTTTCAATTGGTCTTTCTGTGCAAAAGATCCCGCTGAAAACAGCAACGCGGAGGCCATTATTACAAATTTAGTTTTCATATAAATTCATTTAAATTATTATTCCTCAATATCAATTTCAGTATCCGCAATCGGATCTTCATGGTCTTCATCACTTATTTCAGAAGTAGAATCTGTGGTTTCCAAAGGTCTTCCTTCTGCTGCAGCTTCTTCCACCGCACCTTCCAGCGCTTCTTCTTCGTCCTCTTTCATTACTTTCGTAACGGCAGCAATGGAATCGTTTCCTTTGATGTTGATGAGTCGTACACCTTGCGTAGCACGGCCCACGACCCTTAAATCTTCGACTGCCATCCTGATGGTCAATCCGGATTTGTTGATGATCATCAAATCATCGGCATCGGTCACACTATTGATGGAAACGAGTTTTCCGGTCTTTTCAGTGATGTTCAATGTTTTCACACCTTTACCACCACGGTTTGTGACGCGGTATTCTTCAAGGCTAGAACGCTTACCATAACCGTTTTCGGCAACCACAAGGATTTCGCTGTTCATATCGTTTACAGTAACCATACCAATCACTTCGTCCTTATCATCCTGAAGTGTGATGCCGCGTACACCGGAAGCAGTCCTTCCCATCGGACGCGTCTTGCTTTCTTCGAAACGCACCAGTTTTCCTGATTTTACGGCCACCAAAACCTGGCTTTCCCCATTGGTCAGTTTTGCTTCCAGCAATTCGTCATCTTCACGGATGGTAATAGCCGCCACCCCGTTAACCCTTGGACGGGAATATTGTTCCAAAGCAGTTTTTTTCACCTGGCCTTGTTTGGTCACCATAATAAGGTAATGGTTGTTGATGTATTCCTGGTCCTTCAGGTCCTGAGTACAGATGAAGGCTTTCACCTTATCGTCATTCTCGATATTGATAAGGTTCTGGATGGCACGGCCTTTGCTGGTCTTACTTCCTTCAGGAATTTCATAAACACGCATCCAGAAACATTTCCCTTTTCCGGTAAAGAACAGCATGTACTGGTGGTTTGTGGCCACATACATATGCTCCAGAAAATCCTGGTCGCGTGTCCCGGCACTCTTCTGCCCTACGCCGCCGCGGTTCTGCGTTTTGTATTCTGACAACGGCGTCCTTTTGATATAGCCAGCATGTGAAATCGTTATTACCACATTTTCATCGGCAATTAAATCTTCAATACTGACATCACCACCGGAATATTCGATCTGCGAACGGCGCTCATCACCATATTTATCACGGATTTCAGTAAGTTCTTCCTTGATTAGTTCCATACGCAGCTCTTTACTGGCCAATAATGCCTTCAAATGCTCAATCAACTTCATGATTTCTTCGTATTCAGCACGCAGTTTGTCCTGCTCTAATCCTGTCAGCTGACGCAGACGCATTTCAACAATCGCCTTGGACTGAATGTCCGAAAGGCTGAAGCGTTCCATCAATCGTTCCCTTGCCTGATCGGTATTGGCAGAACCACGGATGATTGCGATCACTTCATCAATATTATCCGAAGCAATAATCAATCCTTCTAAAATGTGCGCCCGCTCTTCCGCTTTGCGTAAATCATATTGCGTACGGCGTACGACAACATCATGACGGTGCTCAACGAAATAATGAATCAGGTCTTTCAGGTTCAGCATTTGCGGCCTTCCATTCACCAGAGCAATATTGTTTACACTGAAAGAAGACTGCAATTGCGTATACTTATATAAGGTATTCAAAACGACATTCGGAACCGCATCGCGTTTCAGGATATATACGATACGCATACCTGTCCTGTCCGATTCGTCACGGATATTGGCAATGCCTTCTATTTTTTTATCATTCACCAGATCCGCCGTTTTCTTGATCATTTCGGCTTTGTTAACCTGATATGGAATTTCTGTTACGATAATCGATTCGCGGCCTTCCACTTCTTCAAAGTTCACTTTGGCGCGCATCACAATTCTTCCACGGCCGGTCTTGAACGCTTCACGAACACCTTCGTAACCGTAAATCACACCACCCGTAGGGAAATCAGGTGCTTTGATATGATGCATTAATTCATCAATCTCGATATCATTATTGTCAATATACGCTAATGTACCGTCAATCACTTCCGTAAGGTTGTGCGGCGGCATATTCGTAGCCATACCGACGGCAATTCCGGAAGCGCCATTTACCAAAAGGTTCGGCACTTTGGTCGGCATTACTTTCGGCTCATAAAGCGTATCGTCAAAGTTTAGTTGGAAATCAACGGTTTCCTTATCGATATCAGCCATAATCTCCTCCGAGATTTTTTTCATCCTGGCCTCAGTATAACGCATTGCCGCAGGGCTGTCACCATCAACAGACCCGAAGTTACCCTGACCGTCAACGAGCAGGTAGCGAAGGCTCCATTCCTGGGCCATACGCACCATCGCGTCATAAACTGAAGTATCGCCGTGCGGGTGATACTTACCGAGCACTTCCCCGACGATTCTCGCAGATTTTTTATGGGCCCTGTTTGATAATACTCCTAATTCATACATTCCGAAAAGAACCCTTCTGTGAACGGGCTTCAGACCATCCCTGACATCAGGCAATGCTCTTGATACGATAACTGACATCGAATAATCGATGTAAGCTGACTTCATTTCGTCTTCAATGTTAATCGGAATTAACCTTTCTCCGTCAGACATATTGCTATTTTGGTTTTAAATTATATAATTGAAAAATCCCGCTAATATAACCTTTTCGACTTATTTTACGTATATAAACTTTTAGAAATTTGGCTGATTTATTAACAAATGAAGCGGTTTTATCGGTTAATAAGTTGATGGGGCTTTAACTTTTATTATCCGATATTTTTTTGTCAATTAGCTGACACTGTCCCGACAGGTATGGTTTTTGCTTTTGGAGCAGATATTCATTAAATTTACAATACCAATCTTATTTATTATGGATGATAATTTTTCACCAAGAGTAAAAGATGTCATTACTTACAGTAAGGAAGAAGCACTGCGACTGGGCCATGATTTCATTGGCACCGAGCATTTGATGCTTGGCATCCTGCGTGACGGAAACGGAAAAGCAATCAATATACTGAACAACCTATCCGTGGATCTGGAACATTTGCGCCGTAAGGTCGAAATCCTGAGCCCTGCCAGTCCGGCCGTTGAAATCAGCAATGACAAGAAAAACCTGCACCTGACCCGTCAGGCAGAGCGCGCTTTGAAGACCACTTTCCTGGAAGCGAAGGTTTTTCAAAGCACTTCTATCAGTACTGCACATCTTTTATTATGCATTTTACGAAACGAAAATGACCCTACAACCAAGCTGTTGAATAAGCTTAAAATCGATTATGACTCAGCTAAAGAACAATATTTAAATATGACGCCAAACGAAGAAGAATTTTTAGACAATTTGCCAAAAAACGAATCTTACAATGAAGATTCAGGACAAGATGACAGCCTGAAGGAAGGCAGTTTCAATAATCCCGCCAATAAGTCCAATAAGAAATCCAAGACACCCGTTCTGGATAATTTCGGAAGGGACCTGACTGAAATGGCTGAAGAAGGCAAACTCGACCCCGTCGTAGGCCGCGAGAAGGAAATCGAGCGTGTTTCACAAATTTTAAGCCGACGTAAGAAAAACAACCCATTGCTGATCGGTGAGCCTGGTGTTGGTAAATCCGCAATTGCTGAAGGACTGGCATTACGCATTATCCAGAAGAAAGTTTCCCGTATCTTATTTAATAAACGTGTAGTAACTTTGGATTTGGCCAGTCTTGTTGCCGGCACAAAATACCGCGGGCAATTCGAGGAAAGAATGAAAGCCGTCATGAACGAGCTTGAAAAAAATGACGATATTATCCTATTTATAGACGAGATTCATACCATTGTTGGAGCCGGAGGCGCAACTGGTTCGCTTGATGCTTCCAATATGTTCAAGCCTGCTCTTGCAAGAGGCGAAATCCAATGTATTGGTGCGACAACTTTAGACGAATACCGTCAATATATTGAAAAAGACGGTGCTTTGGAAAGGCGTTTCCAGAAAGTAATTGTAGAACCGACATCTGTTGAGGAAACCATCACGATTTTGAATAACGTCAAAAACAAATACGAAGACCACCACAATGTCACTTACACGCCCGAAGCGATTGAAGCCTGCGTGAAGTTGACAAACAGGTATATGTCTGAGCGTTTCCTTCCTGACAAAGCCATTGATGCGATGGATGAAGCAGGATCACGCGTGCACATCACCAATATTGACGTTCCAAAACAAATTCTTGACCTGGAACGCCAGTTGGAAGAAGTTCGTGAACTCAAAAATACGGTGGTTAAGAAACAAAAATATGAGGAAGCGGCCAAACTTCGTGATGATGAAAAACGCCTCGAGAAAGACCTGGCTATAGCCCAGGAACAATGGGAAGAAGAGTCTAAGAGCAACCGCATTTTGGTCACTGAAGATAATGTTGCAGACGTGGTCTCAATGATGACCGGAATTCCCGTAAACCGTATCGCACAAACTGAAAGCAATAAATTAGCTAAGCTGCCGGAACTAATTACAAATAAGGTCATTGGACAAAATGAAGCGGTATTAAAAATCGCCCGTTCTATCCAAAGGAACCGTGCCGGATTGAAAGACCCGAACCGACCAATCGGATCGTTTATCTTCCTCGGGCAAACCGGTGTCGGTAAAACACAATTGGCAAAAGTCCTTGCAAAGGAATTGTTTGATTCCGAAGATGCTTTGGTGCGTATTGACATGAGCGAATACATGGAAAAATTCGCCATTTCAAGATTGGTAGGTGCGCCTCCGGGATATGTCGGTTATGAAGAAGGCGGGCAGCTCACCGAAAAAGTAAGACGGAAACCTTATTGTGTAGTGCTTCTGGACGAGATTGAAAAAGCGCATCCGGATGTCTTCAATATGATGCTGCAGGTTTTAGACGATGGTTATTTAACAGACAGTCTAGGACGCAAAATCGATTTCAAGAATACGATCATTATCATGACTTCGAATATCGGGGCACGCCAATTAAAAGATTTCGGGCAGGGTGTCGGTTTCGGGACTTCCGCAAAGATCTCCCAGGCTGATGAGCATTCGAAAAGTGTCATTGAAAACGCATTGAAAAAATCATTTGCGCCGGAATTCCTGAACAGGATCGATGACGTGATTGTGTTCAATCCGTTAGAAAAACACGATATCGACCAGATCATTGAGATTGAACTTAAGAAATTATATGCCCGTATCGCCGATTTAGGCTACAAACTGAATCTGTCAGACAAAGCCAAAGCATTTATTGCCGATAAAGGTTTTGACAAGCAATTTGGCGCAAGACCGTTAAAAAGAGCCATCCAGAAGTACGTCGAAGACGCTTTGGCAGAAGAAATCATCACTTCCAAAATAGGAAATGGCGACGAAATCTACATGGATCTTGAAGACGATTCCGCTCAGGAACTGACGGTTAAAGTCCAGAAGGCTGAAGAACCAACGAACTAATTATTTAATCCTTATAAATTAAACCTCTGAAACAAAATTTCAGAGGTTTTTCTTTTTATAATTCCGGTTTCAGCATACATTTGGGTAAAATAATATCTTTAAGATGCTCCAAGAAAAAGTCATCGTCGGAAGTGAAGAATGGTGCTCCTTTCCTACACTCGGAATCCCAACAATCAAAGCCCGCGTCGATTCAGGCGCCAAAACTTCCGCTTTACATGCCATCAACATTGCCCCATTTATCAAAAATGGAGAAAACTGGGTGAAATTTGATGTAAACCCAATACAGAATAACGTTAAAACGGTCATCCATTGTGAATCGAAACTGATTGATAAGCGCGTCGTAAAAAGCTCCAGCGGTTTCCGTGAACAGCGTTATGTTATTGGTTCAGACCTTGAAATCGGTGGCAAAATCTGGCAGATTGAAATTACCTTAACCAACAGGGATTCCATGGGATTTCGTATGCTTTTAGGACGCGAAGCCATGAGCGGGCGCATTCTTGTTGATCCTGAAGAAACCTATTTATTAGGCGAACCCACTTCCGATAGTTTAAGGGAAATTTACAAAGCTGCTGTCACACGGCAAGGCGGATTGCGTATCGGGGTTTTGGCCAGTAATCCCGAATTGTACAGCAACAAACGCATCATGGAAGCCGGTGAAATGCGTGGACATGAAATGCATTTCCTGAACATTAAGGAATGTTATATGAAACTTGATGCTACGACTCCTGAAATACATTACCGCGGCGGCAGGGTTCTGGATGATTTTGACGCGGTTATCCCGAGGATCAGGCCCAGTATAACGTTTTATGGTTGTGCTCTGACACGGCAGTTTGAGGCTTTAAAGGTCTTTTGCCTGAATTCTGCAGCAGCTATTACACAATCCCGTGATAAATTATTTTCACTGCAACTGTTGCTAAATCATGGCGTTGACATTCCTACTACAGGCTTTGCAAATTCCCCATTGGACACCAATGACCTGATCAAGATGGTTGGCGGCCCGCCCATTATCGTCAAATTACTGGAAGGTACACAAGGAAAAGGTGTCGTTTTGGCAGAAACCAAAAAGGCTGCAGAAAGTGTGATCAATGCTTTTAAAAGCCTTAATGCCAATATTTTGGTTCAGGAATTTATTAAGGAAGCCAACGGGAAAGACATTCGCTGTTTTGTAATTGACGGAAAAGTTGTTGCTGCAATCCAAAGGGAAGCATTGCCGGGTGAATTCCGGGCGAATATTCATTTGGGTGGTACCGCATCTGTTATAAAAATTACTGCCGAAGAGAAAAAGATTGCCATAAAAGCAGCCAAAGCCATGGATTTAAAAGTCGCCGGTGTAGATATTATCCGATCTTCAAAAGGACCACTCTTGCTCGAGGTGAATTCCTCTCCGGGCCTTGAAGGCATTGAAGGCGCTACGAATAAGGATATTGCAGGAGAAATGATCTTAGCGATTGAAGCGCATTTCAAAAATAAACCTGTAAAAAAGAAAATGCCGAATGAATCCCTATCTTGACATAGCACTCCGAAGCGCAGCCGTTTACATCTTTATGGTGTTGGCGCTACGTATTTTTGGCAAGAAGGAATTGTCACAACTCAATACTGCCGACGTTGTATTGATATTGCTGATCAGCAATTCGGTGCAGAATGCCATGGTAGGAGCTGACAGTACACTCTGGGGCGGGTTATGCGCTGCATTGATTTTATTCCTATTGAACTTCATCGTTAAAAAACTGATTTTCCGTTACAAAGGTTTGGGCGAATTGCTGCAGGAAAAGCCGCAAATCCTGATACACAATGGGAAGGCTGATTTCAGGATGCTTGCGCATGAAAGTATTTCCCACGATGAATTGATGGAAGCCATACACGAACATGGCATCGAAAACATCAGTGATGTGAAGCTGGCAATGCTTGAAATGGATGGCAATATCAGCATTATTTCAGGAGATAAAAACCTGAGTCAAACCCATTATAAGCGTAAAAAGAACCGCAAAAGCCTGACAAGAATAGCTTAAGGATGCAGTTTTGGCGTAAAATCAATGAACGTATCCGCATCGTCAAGGAACATATAACTGCTCACCACAGTATCTTTTTCTTCAAGCAGCATTACATGTGCCTGGTAGTAAACCTTTTTTCCGGAATCAGCCATTAATTTATCATAAGCCAACTTCTTCTCGGTGTAGCGGTGCATTTCATATTTGCATTCCGGTGAAATACAGGAAGCCATAGTTTTCATCATGTAAACCGCTTTCTGCGACAAGATGCCGTACACTTTTTTAGCCGGAATTTCGATGATTTCTATCTGGACCTTATCGGCATAAGCGGCAGCACCATCCATTTTTTTCATTTGTTCGCGAACCGCTTTCTCCTGTTCCGGATATTTAGATTCGGCGCAGGAAAAGACAAAGCCAATACAAATAAGGAATATGATTTTCTTCATGTTTTTGATTTTGCCAAAAATACTGTTTTTACAAAATAAAAGAGAGGCACTTTACTGAAAAGGCCTCTCTATTGTAGCATTTTAATGTAACCGGCTGTTAACGTTGACAGTACCTCGCGATTCAAGAATTACTTTGCTATGGAATAAAATCCAATGAATCTGTAATATTCTTATCATCAATTCCGCTACATTATAAAACTACAAAATATTGACTATCGGGAAAAACCTTAATCTCATTTTGTGTTTTATTTAACACTAATACATTGATTTGCCGATATTTATAAACGCTTTTCCTAAATTTTGGATGATGTCGGAAGCAGTAAAAGATTCCGTGCCTGTTTCGGGTAAAGCGATATCTGCTGTGAGGCCTTGAAGGTAAACGCCCAAAATCGCCGCATCAATAGGGCGGTAAGATTGAGCCAGCAGCGAAGTGATGATCCCAGTAAGCACATCACCGCTTCCGGCTGTGGCAAGCGCCGGATTTCCCGTCGCATTCTGGAAAACTTCAGCTCCTGATATAATGCAAGTCGGAGCACCTTTCATCACTATAATCACATTGTGCTGATTTGCAAATACTGTTGCCATCACGAATTTTTCTTTTTCGGTTTCCCATTTCCCGATCAGTCGTTCCAGTTCTTTGGGGTGTGGCGTAAGTATGGTGCCGGGTTTAAGAAGGTCCTTGTATTTTTTTGCTGACGCCAGGATATTTAAACCATCAGCGTCAATGACCAAAGGGAAGTCATTTGTTTTCATGAAATTATAAAAAGCTTTTTTGGTCCATGCCTCCTGCCCCATCCCCGGCCCGATCCCAATAGCCTGTGGTTTTATGGGAAATTTAATGGATGTAATGCTGTCTTTGTCTTTATCGGTGATGACCATGGCTTCGGGGATTGAAACCTGCACAATCTCATAACCGCATTCCGGGATGAAGGCTGTTACCAATCCGCAGCCTGATCGTAATGCCGCTTCCGCAGAAAGGCAGATTGCCCCGATTTTACCATAACTCCCACCGATAATTAAGGCGTGGCCGCGAGTTCCTTTGTGGTCATCGGGCTTTGCGTGGCGGTAAATTTTCCGGATTTGCGATCTGGTGACTTTTGTGGTTTTCATACCTAAATATACGAATAAACATTGTTTTTACGAATGAGCAGCCCGGATCGAAGCGGCATCCTTTTTCTTCTTTCTTTAAGAAGAAAAAGATACAGTGTAGCGCCGGAAATTGCTGCCCAAAAAACAATTAATAATTTAATAAAAAATGATACTTTAGCAACACAAACTTTTATCACGATACAATGAAAAATACCGCGCTGACACACGTCCACGAAAGCCTTGGGGCGAAAATGCTGCCATTTGCAGGTTACAATATGCCGATACTTTATGAAGGCGTAAATGCTGAACATGAAACCGTACGCGAAGGTGTTGGGGTTTTTGATGTTTCACATATGGGGGAATTCTTCCTCTCCGGCCCGAACGCATTGGACCTGATCCAGAAAGTAACTTCGAATGACGCATCAACACTGACTGTAGGACGTGCGCAATATTCCTGCCTGCCTAACAATGACGGCGGAATCGTAGACGATCTGATTGTTTATAAAATAGGCGAAGAAGAATATATGCTGGTCGTCAATGCTTCCAATATTGATAAAGACTGGGATTGGATTTCATCACACAATGACCTTGGCGTAAAGATGGAAAACCGCTCAGACGATTATTCGTTGCTCGCCATCCAGGGCCCGAAAGCTGTTGAAGCCATGCAGTCTTTGTCATCTATAGATTTATCAAGCATTGCGTATTATCATTTTGCAGTGGGTGATTTTGCCGGTTTTAACGACATCATCATTTCCGCAACGGGTTACACCGGTTCGGGCGGTTTCGAGATTTATTGCAAAAATGAACAGGTGGAAACGCTTTGGAACAAGGTTTTTGAAGCCGGCGCTCCTTATGGTATCAAGCCCATCGGTTTGGCCGCGCGGGATACTTTAAGGTTGGAGATGGGATTTTGCCTTTACGGAAATGACATCAACGATACCACATCGCCATTGGAAGCCGGTTTGGGATGGATTACGAAATTCAACAAAGATTTTACCAACTCGGAAAACCTGAAAAAACAAAAAGAGACCGGCGTGACGCGCAAACTGGTCGGTTTTGAGCTCACTGAGCGTGGGGTACCTAGGCAGGATTATGACATTGTCGACAAAGAAGGAAATCTAATAGGTACCGTAACGTCGGGAACTATGGCTCCTTCTTTGAATAAAGGCATCGGACTGGGTTATGTGACTACAGAAAACAGTGCCTTCGACAGCGAAATCTTTATCCGCATCAGGAAAAATGATATTGCTGCGAAGGTGGTGAAATTGCCGTTTTACAAAAAGTAGTACATGAAGAAACTATTACCGGTTTTGTTATTGTGGAATATCACGCTGTATGCGCAGGACAGCGGCAAGGCCTGTGAATTGCTTTCAAAAATAAATACGCTCGTACAGCGTGAACACTACAAACCCAAGCCGATCGACGACAGTCTTTCGGCTTATGTTTTTGATGAAATGATGAACCGGCTTGATATGGGGCGGAATATTTTCAGCAAAAATGAGTATGACAAACTTACGGCACACCGCCTAAAGATCGATGATTACCTTAACGAGGGGAAATGCGGCTTTTTGGATGAATTTACCGAAACCTGGAAAACAGCCTTGGTACGCAAGCAGAAAACCATTGAATCCTTGCGTAACGTGGCCCTGGATTATAATTCTAAAGACAGCGTGAAATTCAGCAAAAAGAATTTTGCTTTTGATCTTGCCGAAACCGATTTCGATCGTGTATGGAAAAAAAGGCTGCGGTTTGAAATCCTTGACGATATTGCCAAACTCAGCAAAAACCTTGATTCGCTGAAACAAAATTTTGTGTCTTTGGAAAAAATATCCAAAGCTAAAATACTGGATACCAATTTATGTAAAGTATCCAGCATCCTTGAGAACAAGAAAGGCCTCGAATACCAATTGCAGGGCTTTATGCTTGATGCATTCTGCAGTTATTTCGATCCGCATTCCAATTATTTTTCGGTGGATGCTAAATCGAGTTTCCTGTCAGGCCTTTCTACGAGCAACCTGTCCCTTGGACTTGATATTACGTTAAACGAAAAAGAGGAAATCATCGTCGGGGATGTTATTCCCGGCGGCCCGGCAGCGCGAAGCGGGAAATTTGAAAAAGGCGATACCATCGTCAGGGTAGCCAATGCAAAAGGGGAAGAATATTGGGTTTCATGCACTTCATTGGAAACCATTGGGGAACTGATTTTTTCGGATACCAATAAGGAAGTCAATATTACGATTCGGAAAAAAAATGGCAGCACCGTTGAGGCTGGCCTGCAGAAGGAAATCATGAAAGACCTTCAAAACAGTGTTTACAGCTACATCGCCGAAAAAAACGGTATGCGCGTGGGTTATATCAATATCCCTAATTTTTATTCCGATTTTGAAAGCAACAGCCCTTTTGGCTGCGCCGATGATGTGGTAAAGGAGATAATCAAGCTCCAGGAGGACAAAGTGGAAGGGATCGTAATTGATTTACTCGACAATGGCGGTGGCTCTATGGAGGAAGCCATCAGGCTCGTCGGGATGTTCATAGATATCGGGCCGGTTTCAATATTGGCGAATAGCAAAGGCCGCCAGAATATCCTGAAAGATACCAATCGCGGCATGGCTTACACCGGCCCGGTAGTGATACTCGTTAATGGATTTTCTGCATCGGCAAGCGAATTTTTCTCGGCTGCGATGCAGGATTACAACCGTGCTATTGTCATCGGGGCACCCACATTGGGCAAAGCGACGATGCAGACAATCATGCCTTTGGACAATAAGAACGAAGATTTCGTCAAGCTTACAGTCGAAAAATTCTACCGTATTACCGGTGAAAGCGGGCAAATCAAAGGCGTTATCCCCGATCTGGAATTACCAGTGCTTTTTGACGGCGTGATCAAAAGGGAGGACAGTTATAGAAACGCTTTGGTGCACGATTCGATTGCAACAAAAGCGCGTTTCCAGCGGCTGCTCATCCCTAATAAAGACAGGGTTTTAGGCCTCAGCAAAGAAAGGATTAAGAACAATTCGCGTTTTAATGATTTGCGCCGGTATAATAATGAAATCAATATAATGTATGAAAAACAGCGCGGCCCGATCAGGCTGACGCTCGCCGATGTCTTTAAGGATATCCACGAAATCGATCCGCTTTGGGACAAGGTTAAGGAAATCACACAAAGGCCTGCCAATACTGCCATCAGCAACACCACTTATGAAATTATGAAGATGGACAGCGATCCTTTTGAAAAGGAAATCAACACCTTTAAAATTAAAGATGTCCAAAATAGCCCATATCTTGAAGAAGCGATCAACATCATCAGGGATTACAAGGAATTCCTCAAAATGAACTGATCAACAAAAAAATCAAGTTGGCAGTTACCGTTAACAGTTGGCAATAGTGAAAGCCGATAAAAATCATTTGCAAAAACGAGCAGAAATATTATTTTTGTGTGCGTTAAGAAAAACACATTACTATGGGAAGAGCGTTTGAGTTCAGGAAAGGCAGGAAAATGAAGCGTTGGTCGGCGATGGCCAAAGCATTTACCCGTATCGGGAAAGATATCGTAATGGCCGTGAAGGAAGGCGGCCCGAATCCGGAAGCCAATTCAAGGCTGCGTGCCGTCATGCAGAATGCGAAGGCTGCAAACATGCCAAAGGAAAACGTAGAGCGTGCGATTAAAAAAGCTACCGATAAAGATACCGCGAATTATAAAGAAGTATTGTTCGAAGGTTATGCGCCACACGGCATCGCGTTGCTGATTGAAACCGCTACCGACAATAATAACAGGACTGTGGCCAACATCCGCAGTTATTTCAATAAATGTAACGGGACAATGGGAACCCAGGGTTCGGTAGAGTTTATGTTTGACCATACCTGCAATTTCAGGATTCCTTCTGATGGCGTTGACGTGGAAGAACTCGAACTGGAATTCATCGATTTCGGAGCGGAAGAGATTTTTGCTGATGAAGACGGCATTTTGATTTATGCGCCTTTCGAAAGTTTTGGCGCCATCCAGAAAGAACTGGAAAGCCGCGGGATGGAAATCCTGTCGTCAGGATTCGAAAGGATCCCGCAGATTACCAAAGAACTTACGGAAGCACAGGTCGCCGATGTCGAGAAACTCATCGAGAAGATCGAGGAAGATGATGACGTGATGAACGTGTATCATACCATGCAAGAATAAACATGATGAGGAGGGTAAGATTTTAAGACATCTTAATATCTTAAAGTGAAGCGGTCTTAAAATCCAAAATCATAAAAACTCTGGAGGAAACTTCGGAGTTTTTTTATTCAATATATACGCTATGAACGCAGAAGTCATCCGGAAGTCTTCTGACATATATCCTATAATCGTAGGATGCCATCCGAAAGCCTTCTGACATATACCCTACGAACGTAGATGTCATCCGGAAGCCCTCTGACATATACCCTACGATCGTAGGATGCGATCCGGAAAAAATCCACATTCAAAAAAATTCAGGCAAACTGTAACAATCGTAAATTGCGGCAGTCATTGATTCAAACTACTAACAAAATAATTGGAACAGACCGAAACCCATATCGATAACCTGATACGGTTGTGCAAGGAAAACAGCCGTGCCGCACAGTTCGAATTGTACAATCTCTATTATAAAGCGATGTACAACACTGCACTGCGGATCGTTAAGGACATTCATTGGGCGGAAGATGTGATGCAGGAATCGTTCATGAAAGCTTTTACGAAGCTGGATTCGTTTAAGGGCGAAGTGACTTTCGGGGCGTGGCTCAAAAGGATTGTCATCAACCACAGCATCGACAACTATAAGAAAATCAACAAGAATGCGGTATCATCATTAGACGATGTACTTTATAAAGTGGGCGATCATGCAGAGGAAACGGACGGATTTGATTTTACTGGCATGAAAGCACAACAGATCCTGAATTGCATCAAATCATTGAAAGACAATTACAGGCTGGTACTGACCTTACTTTTCGTAGAAGGTTATGATCAGGAGGAAATCAGCGAAATCATGAACATTAACGCAGGCAATTGCAGGACACTGATCAGCAGGGCGAAAGACAGCCTGCGGCAAAAAATAGACAGCTTATGAATATGGAATATGACAACAAAAAAGGGTTCCACTTATCAGACTTTGATACAGAAGAACCGCCGATGGGCCACCACCAAAGGTTTATGGAGCGCCTTGAAGGGCACCAGAGAAATAAAAAACGCTTTCCTTACACGACAGTATTATCGATTGCCGCTTCGATTGTGGTCCTTTTAGGGATATGGATCAGTTTTAATCCGATGCCATCCGATAAACCGATGGCGAAATTATCTGCTGAAAACAGGGAAACACAGGAGTATTTTACCCATGTCATCCATAAGGAACTTGCCTCGCTGAAGGCAGCAAGCAGCCCGGAGACCAAACCCATCCTCGACGATGCTTTCAGGCAACTTCAGGAACTGGACAACGATTACAATAAATTAATGAAAGAGCTTTCTGAAAAAGGCGAAAATAAACAGATCATCCATGCGATGATCACCAACCTGCAAACACGCATTTCATTTCTGGAAAGGGTAGAAACGCAAATTGACAGAATCAAACAATTTAAAAGCAAATCATCATGAGAATCAAATTTAAATCAATAGTAATAGCGCTCCTTTTCCTTTCCGGATTTGCTGCAAAAGCAACTGATGGGCTGGTGAAGAAGGAGAAGAAAATCAGCAAGGCTTATAACGTCAACGCCGATGCCATAGCGGATATCAAGAACAAATACGGCAATATTTATGTCGCCACCTGGGACGAAAACAAGATACAGATCGATGTGGTGATTACTGTGGAAGGCAGGGATGAAAAGAAAGTTGACAAACGCCTCAGCTCTATTGATGTGGCATTTGAAGCTTTGAAAGCTAAGATTTCAGCTAAAACTATTTTCGGGGGCGAAGCGGAAAATAAAACCAATATGGAAGTCAATTACACTGTCAGGATTCCGCGAAAAGGCAGTATTGATTTGAATAACAAATACGGCAATATTATCGTCGACAGGATTTCAGGTTATGCCAATATCGATTGTCAATATGGCAACCTGACGATTGGGGATTTGCAGGGTGATATCAATAGCATCCGTTTGAAATATTGTGACAAGACCACCATCGGTTCTGCAAAATCCATCACGCTCGATTCACAGTATTCCAATGTAAACCTTAAAAAGGCCGATAATATCATTTATAGCGGCGATTATTCGAACTTCAGTGCACAGGAAACAGGTAAAGTGATTTATAAAGGAGATTATGGGGAATTATTTTTAGGGGAAGTCGATGATATTACCATCCGCGGGGATTACCTGACGATGAAAATAGTAATGCTGAATAAAAACCTGGCTTCCAACACAAGCTACAGCAACCTGAATCTTGGGATTGCCGCCAAAGCAAATAATGTGGCCATTAATGGCGATTACTCCAACTTTGAAATCAGGTATGATGCCGACTACAGTTTTGATTTCGACATTGCCCTGAGATACACGGACCTAAAGTCAAGCGGATTGACCTTCCAAAGTAAAAAAGAGTCCGGGACTTCCTCGAATTACAAAGGATTTTATAAAAGTGCAGGAAAAAATAAACTGAATATCGCGTTGGAATACGGCGATTTGAAATTAATCAGGATCTAAGGGTTTTAATCATCATACTAATCAAAATTTAATCAAAATGAAAAATGCAATTCAGGTTTTAGTTGTTTTTATGTTCTCCATGTTTGCTCATGCACAGGATAAAAGAAATCCCGGCCATTTTACCGGTGTAGAAGTTCGAGGCGCTTTCGATGTTGTTTTAATGAAAGGCACCGAAGGCGTTACAGTACATGCCGACAAATCAACTTTGCAATACATTAAGACAGAGGTTCAAAATGGTATATTGGCCATTTACGTGGAAGGAAAGCACAACATTAAAGGCGATGTAAAAATCGAAGTTTCTTATGAAACACTAAGCCAGGTTATCCTTAACGGTTCCGGAGATATTGTTAACGAAGGAAAAATTGATACGCAAAATATGAATGTACAATTGATTGGTTCCGGCGATATCACATTAAGCATCCAGGCTGAAAACATGAAGGCTTCCCTTGACGGCTCCGGAGACATTAAGCTTGAGGGCAAAGCAACAAACTTCAAGGCTGATGTAACGGGTTCAGGGGATTTGGAAGCGCACAAACTTCAGGCACAAAATGTAAAGGCAAAAGTAATCGGTTCCGGAGATTGTTCTGTTTACGCAGCAGCGGCAATTCAGGCCTTTGTGGAAGGTTCGGGAGACATTACCTATTATGGAAATCCACCTGCAGAAGAAACCAAAGTTTCAGGTTCTGGAAGTATCGACAAAAAATAATGTATTGATACGGTTAAAGTTAGTAGTTTGACACAGAACGAAAAACCCCGGACTTTCGTCCGGGGTTTTGTATAATTATGAATTACAAATTATAAATTACGATCTGGAATTCGTAATTTATTTAATGAATTCTATCTTCTGCGCTTCCTCAGCATTTACACTATCAAAGAATCCCTGCTCATTCATCCAGTCATCACTGAATACTTTGCTCATATAACGCGAACCGTGATCAGGAAAGATGGCAATGACATTACTGTTTTCATTAAACTCTCCTTCTTCTGCATATTGCTTGATGGCCTGCATTACAGCACCGGAAGTATATCCTACGAATAAACCTTCTTTTTTAGCGATTTCCCTTGTAGTATGGGCGCTTTCCTCATCGGTTACTTTCATGAAATGATCAATAACATCGAAATCGGTAGCAGTTGGAATCAGGTTTTTACCCAATCCTTCGATACGGTACGGATAAATCTCGTTGGCATCGAATTCTTTGGTTTCATGGTATTTTTTTAATACAGAACCAAAAGCATCAACGCCTAAAATACGGATTTCAGGATTTCTTTCCTTGAGGTATTTCGCAGCGCCGGAAATGGTTCCGCCGGTACCGCTACACGCAATAAGGTGGGTAATCTTCCCATTGGTCTGTTCCCAGATTTCAGGTCCGGTAGACTTGTAATGTGCGTCAATATTCAATTGGTTGAAATACTGGTTGATGTATACGGAGCCTTTTGTTTCTTCGTGCAAACGCTTGGCAACACTGTAATAAGAGCGGTCATCATCTGCCGAAACGTGTGCCGGGCAAACGTACACTTTGGCCCCAAGGCTGCGCAGCATGTCGATTTTGTCTTTTGATGATTTGGAACTTACAGCAAGAATACAGTTGTATCCTTTAATGATGCTGACCATGGCCAGGCTGAATCCCGTATTTCCCGAAGTGGTTTCAATGATGGTATCACCGGGAGAAAGAATGCCTTGTTTTTCAGCCTCTTCGATAATGTAAAGTGCAATCCTGTCTTTAGTCGAGTGTCCCGGGTTAAAGGCTTCTACTTTTGCGTAAAAATTTCCCGGTAAAGATTCAGTGATTTTGTTCAGTTTTATAAGAGGTGTGTTTCCTATTAAACCTAAAACATTATCGTAAGCTTTTATATCTTCTTTCATAAAATAAATTAGTCAAGGCAGTTTGGTAGTCTTTTTGCAGACTTCAAAACATTGCAAATTTAATAAAATATTTTAAACTATCTTTCTATTCCCTCTAAATCTAACAAAAAACTGAATTCCTTTGCCAGTTCTTTCAGGGCTTCAAATCTTCCCGAAGCACCGCCGTGGCCGGCATCCATGTTCGTATCGAGAAACAGCAGGTTGTTATCTGTTTTTAATGCCCGCAATTTGGCCACCCATTTTGCTGGTTCCCAATATTGCACCTGTGAATCATGCAAGCCTGTGGAAACGTACATGTTAGGATACGCTTTTGCCGTGACATTGTCATATGGAGAATAGGATTTCATATACTCGTAATATTTTTTTTCATTCGGATTGCCCCATTCATCGTACTCCCCTGTCGTTAGTGGGATGGAATCATCGAGCATGGTAGTGACGACATCTACAAACGGAACCTGGGCAATTACACCATGATACAATTCAGGTGCCATATTAACAACAACACCCATCAATAAGCCGCCTGCGGAACCGCCTTCAGCGTATAAATGTTGTGCAGCAGTATATTTTTCAGCAATCAGAAACTTTGAGCAATCAATAAAATCAGTAAATGTATTTTTCTTTTTAAGCAATTTCCCGTCTTCATACCAGTGGCGGCCGAGTTCTTCGCCTCCGCGGATGTGTGCAATGGCATAAACAAACCCACGGTCGAGCAATGATAACCTCGTTGAAGAAAAATAGGGATCCATCGAAGCGCCGTAGGAACCATACGCATAAAGCAACGTTGGATTGCTATTGTCTTTTTTCAATCCTTTTCTGTAAACGACTGAAATTGGGATTTTCGTACCATCGGCAGCGGTTGCCCACAGCCTTTCTTCTGTATAGTTATTTTTGTCGAATTTGCCGCCGAGCACCTGTTGCTCCTTCAGTACCTCCTTATGTTTGGTTTTCATATTGAAATCGATTACCGATGACGGCGTAGCCATCGACTGGTAACTGTAACGCAGCACATCGGTTTCAAAATCAACATTTGTAGTGGTGTATGCCGTATAGGTTTCGCTTTCAAACGGAAGGTAATAAGCACCTTCCCCATTCCAGGGGCGGATCTGGATTTTCGTGAGTCCGTTTGAGCGCTCTTCTACGACAAGATAATCTTTAAAAATCTCGATATCTTCCAGAAGCACGTCTTTACGATGCGGGATCAATTCCGTCCAATGCGATTTTTCTGTAGCATTTTCAGGTGTTTGCATCAGCTTAAAGTTTTCAGCATGATCTGCATTGGTACGGATATAGAAATGATTTCCGTAATGGGAAATGGAATATTCGAGTCCGCGTATCCTTTTCTGGAATACCTTAAAATCTCCTTCCGCATGGTCAGCAGCAAGGAAACGGTATTCTGTAGTCAGCGTACTTCCGGATTCGATGATGATGTATTTACGGGATTTCGATTTACTGACTTCTACCGCAAAAGTGTCGTCTTTTTCATGATAAACCAATACATCTTTTTTAGGATCGGAACCGGATTTATGGCGATACACCTTATCAGAACGTAAGGTCACTTTATCCTGGCGGGTATAGAAAATGGTTTTATTATCATTTGCCCAGACTGAATTTCCTGTGGTATTTTCAATCTTATCAGCAATTACTTCATCAGTCAGGAGGCTTTTGACCTGAATGGTATAAATCCTCCTGCCTACAATGTCAATTCCAAAAGCTACCTGCGTATTATCGGGGCTGATGCTGAGGCCTCCCATATGGAAATACGTATGCCCTTTTGCCATGTCATTGCAGTCAAACAAAATCTCTTCTTTTGCAGAAAGGCTGCCTTTGCGGCGTGAATAAATTGGGTAATCCTTACCGGTCTCGAAACGGGTGATGTAATAATAGCCATTATAAAAATAGGGGACGGAACTGTCGTCTTCCTTAATCCTGGCTTTCATTTCCTTAAACAATTCATCCTGTAAAGGTTTGGTATGGGCAGTCATCTTCTGGTAATATTCGTTCTCCTTTTTAAGGTAATCGATGACTTCGGGATTCTCGCGATTATTGAGCCAATAATAATTATCGGTACGGATGTCGCCATATTTTTCAAGTTGTTTTGGAATAATCTTAGCTACCGGGGCTGGTAAGTTGTGGGCCATTTTAGAGTTGCTTTTATTAGTGCATGAAGCGGCAAAAATAAGGGAAAGACATGTCGCAACGGTTACACTTTTCATAAAAAAATTTATACTTGTAACTTGCAATTTAATAAATTTGCGTTTACAATTTCTTAAAATTATCAACATGTTCGGAGACCTGATGGGAATGATGGGCAAGCTTCAGGAAGCCCAGAAAAAAGTAGCAGAAGCGAAACAACGCCTCGACACCGTTTTAATCGATGAGCAAAGTAATGACGGCTTGTTGAAAGTTACCGTTACGGCGAATAACACAGTGCGGTCGGTATCTGTAAGCGATGAATTATTGCAGGATAAGGAACAGCTGGAGGATTATATCGTCATGGTTATCAACAATGCCATTGCAAAAGCGGCTAAGATCAGCGAAGCGGAATTGGCAGCCGCCGCTAAAGATGGCATGCCCGATATACCGGGGTTGTTTTAATTAGATAATGAGGAAATTAGATAATTAGATAATACTCAGCGGACTCAAAAAATTATCTGATTATCTAATTCCTATGCGCTGCAACGTCTCCCGCACATAGTCGTGCATTACTTCCTTATAGTCAAGATGGGTGACGATACGCAATTTCCCCTGCCCCATCGAACTGATCAGGATATTCCTTTCTTTTAAAGCCTGGATTAACTGGTTTTCGTCGAGGCCTTTCCTTAAGTTAAAAATAAGGATGTTTGTTTCAACCGGTTCGACCTGTTCCACCCAATTGAGTGACTGTAACAAGGCACCCAATTCCTTCGCACGGCGATGATCGTCGGCTAATCTTGCCACATGGTGGTCCAATGCATAAATTCCGGCTGCAGCTAAATATCCGACCTGACGCATGCCACCTCCCAATATTTTTCTAATCCGGAGCGCGCGATCGATCGTCTTTTGATCCGAAACCAATAAAGAACCGATTGGCGCACCAAGCCCTTTGGATAAACAAACGGATATCGTGTCGAACATTTGTCCGTATATTTTCGGGTTTTCTTTGGTCACCACCAGCGCATTCCATAAACGGGCACCGTCCAGGTGGAATTTGAGGTTATTTTCAGAACAGACGTTTTTGATTTTAGCCAGTTCATTGATATCATAACAAGCACCTCCTCCTTTATTCGTAGTATTTTCAACACAAACAAGGCTCGTCAGCGGATTGTGGTAAAACGCCGGCGGATTGATTGCGGCAGCCACCTGATCCGCATTGATCATGCCCCGGTTCCCATCGAGAAGGCAACAGGAAACACCGCTATTGAAGGATACGCCGCCCCCTTCATAATGAAAAACGTGCGCCCATTTGTCAGCAATCAATTGCTCTCCGGGTTGTGTGTGCAGTTTGATGGCGGTCTGGTTGGCCATAGTCCCTGACGGAAAAAACATCGCAGCTTCCATCCCAAACAAAGCAGCCACTTTGGCTTCAAGCGCATTTACCGTAGGATCCTGTTTGTAAACATCATCACCCACTGCAGCCTGAAACATATATCGAAGCATGTCAGGGGTTGGTTTGGTCACCGTGTCACTGACTAAATTTATTTCCATATTCTCGAAAGGATGTCTTATTTTTGTGAACCCGGACGCAAAGCGCGAACGGGCATTTTAGCAAAACAAAATTACATTTATTTATGACAAATACCGAACAAATTAAAGGTATTGTAGAGCGCCTTGGTGCGTTGAGGAGGTATCTTTGACGTTGATGCCAAGCTTATAGAAATTACAAACGAAGAGGAAAAAACACTCGCTCCCGATTTCTGGAACAATGCCAAAGAAGCCGAAGCTTACGTTAAAACCCTCAGGACCAAAAAGAAATGGGTCGAGGATTATGTTAGGGCAGAACAATTGACTGATGAACTGCAACTGGCATACGAATTCTTCCGCGAAGGAGAGCTTTCAGAAGACGAGCTCGACGAGGCGTATCATAGTGCCAATTCCCATATTGAAGCTATTGAATTCCGAAACATGCTGTCCGATGAAGGTGATTCATTGAGCGCCGTATTGCAGATTACTGCCGGTGCCGGTGGTACCGAAAGCTGCGATTGGGCCGAAATGCTGATGCGCATGTACATGATGTGGGGTGAGCGAAATGGCTATAAAATCAAGGAACTTAACTTTCAGGGCGGTGAGGTTGCCGGGATTAAAACGGTTACGCTGGAGTTTGAAGGCGATTATTCTTTCGGTTACTTAAAAGGAGAAAACGGTGTCCACCGATTGGTGCGCATCTCCCCTTTCGACAGCAATGCGAAACGCCATACCTCATTTGTTTCTGTCTATGTTTATCCTCTGGCTGATGATACGATTGAAATTGAAATCAACCCCTCCGATATTTCCTGGGAAACCATGCGTTCGAGCGGGGCGGGCGGGCAGAATGTAAACAAGGTAGAAACTGCAGTCCGGCTTCGCCACCATCCAACGGGCATTATCATTGAGAATTCGGAAACGCGTTCCCAATTGGACAATAAGACCAAAGCAATGCAGTTGCTTAAGTCTCAATTGTACGAAATCGAATTAAAGAAAAAGCAGGCATTGCGTGACGAGATTGAAGCGAAAAAGATGAAAATAGAATGGGGTTCGCAGATACGCAATTATGTCCTGCATCCTTATAAATTAGTCAAAGATGTGCGGACAGCCTATGAAACCAGCGATACCGAAGGCGTTTTAAACGGCGAAATCGATGAGTTTTTGAAAGCATACCTGATGATGATGGGGCAAAAGGAAGAAGAAAGTTAGCCGCAGTTTGCAGCCCAGTACGCAGTTGATTGACATACTTAAAAAACAAAGCCGGATGAAGTTCCGGCTTTGTTTTTGCGTGACATTACCGCCTACTGAGACTGCCCACTGCCCACTTTCAATTTCCTGCAAACAAAAGGCAGACCGGCGCACAAAGCGGAATCATTTTTCCTGAAAAAGTTAATTTGCCGGAAGTTTTATCGATATCAAAAATCACGATATTATTAGTGTATTGATGGCCAACCAAAAGGTATTTCCCCGTGGGATCAATGGCGAAATTGCGTGGCCCCTGCCCCATCGTCTTGAGCCGTTGAACGAAATCCAGCGTGCCGTCTTTTTTTATGGCGAAAACGGAAATATCATTCGCATCTCCCCTGTTTGTGGCGTATAAGAACTTTCCGCCGGGAGCGATATGAATGTCGGCGGCGCTGGTCTTTCCTTTAAAACCGGAAGCCACAACCGACTTTTCTTCCATCATTGTAAGCGTTCCATCTGCGTAAGCGTAAACCGTTAAAGTACCATCCAATTCCTGAAGCAGGTACACGAATTTACCATCAGGGCTGAACGTTAAATGCCTTGGGCCACTGCCGGCTTTAATAGAAACCGTATTTTTAAGTTGCAGGACATTATTTTCCGAATCTGCGTTGTAGCCATACACATACATTTTATCGCTTCCCAAATCATTTGCCAAAACGTATTTATTATCCGGCGAAAACTGTACCATATGCAAATGTGCACTTTCCTGGCGTTGCGTATTTGGTCCTCTGCCTTCGAGTTTTATGACTTGTTTCGCTTCATTCAGTGCTCCGAATTTATTCTTCTTAAAAACTGAAATGCTGCCGCCGGAATAGTTTGCGACAATCACATTCTTATCGTCATTAAGGATGTAACAGGGATCAGCACCTTTCGCATCCTGGCTTCCGAGGAAGTCAATATCGCCATTTCCTTTGTTGAAATAAAAGGCGCTGACTTTACTTTCATTCCCATTTTCATTCACGCTGTATAAAAACTGATTATCAGGAGATAAGGCGACATAACTTGGATTGATGGTTGCATCAGATTTGAATACTAATTTTAACTGTGCATCATTCGTATTAAAGTCAAAAACGTAGATGCCGTTGCTGTCACAGGAATTGGTGTAGGT
Organism: Flavobacterium pallidum; assembly: GCF_003097535.1. NCBI lineage: Bacteria > Pseudomonadati > Bacteroidota > Flavobacteriia > Flavobacteriales > Flavobacteriaceae > Flavobacterium > Flavobacterium pallidum. The sequence continues at coordinate 2,671,552 of NZ_CP029187.1, read as the reverse complement.
GCCGACTATGAGTTTTACAGTCTGGGCTTTTGTGATGGAAACAAACATCAATAGTGCGTATAGGAAGGTTCTTTTCATTAGTGCCACATTAGGTTTTACTGAAGGGTTGTATTTACAAAGTTAATGTTCCAAAGTTACAAAGTTGCAGAGACACAAAGTTTTTAGTGGTGTGGGAATAACTTCTGAGCATTCGAAATCAATTTCTGAGTGTTCGTTTGAAACTTCTGAGTGTTCGAAATCAATTTCTGAGTGTTCGATTGGAGTTTCTGAGTGTTCGTTTGAAACTTCTGAGCATTTGAAATCAATTTCTGAGTGTTCGATATAAACTTCTGAGCATTCGAAATCAATTCCTGAGTGTTCGTTTGAAACTTCTGAGTGTTCGATTGGAGCTTCTGAGCATTTGAAATCAATTCATCGATCCGTCACTTTATTACTTTGCAACTTTGCAACGCCCCCACTTTGCCACTCAATCAAAAAGCATTACTTTTGGACAAATTAAAATCCCCCGCGCAACGGAATGCAGTTCAAACATCCTGAAATTCTCTACTTCCTTTTCTTACTGATTGTTCCAATCCTGGTGCATTTATTCCAGCTTAGGCGATTTAAGAAGGAATATTTCACCAATGTCCGTTTCCTGAAAGAGCTTTCGATACAAACCCGTAAGAGTTCCAAATTAAAGAAATGGCTTTTGCTGGCGACGAGATTGTTAATTCTGACAGCCATCATCATTGCCTTCGCACAGCCATTTTTCAAGGCCAAAGACAGCAACCAGGTGACGAATGAAATGTATATCATCCTCGACAATTCATTCAGTATGCAGGCGAAAGGGCAAAAAGGCGAACTGCTGAAACGCGCTGTAGAAGACTTGCTCGAGCACGTTCCGGAAAACCAGACTTTTTCATTGCTGACCAATTCAGAGACCTACTGGAACACCGACATCAAATCCATCCAGAAAGATTTACAGAACCTGAAATACAGCGCTACGCCTTTCAAACTTAAGCAATTGATGGCCAAGGTGAAGTCGCGTAAATCCAATTTCAATAAGGATATCGTAATTATCAGTGACGCAGTGGGGATCCAGGATAAAGAGCTGAAAAGCATCGACAAGGATTTCAATACCTATTTTATCGTACCGAAAGCAGAGCAGAAGAACAATATGGCGGTGGACAGCGTGTTCATCAACCAGACTTTGGATAAATTCTATGAAATTGGCGTAAAAATTTCGGCTTATGGAACGCAGGAAAAAGAAACGCCGATTGCGGTTTACGACAACAATAAATTGATTGCAAAGACGCTCATTGCGATGGACGGCGCTCAGAAAACGATGACTTTCTCGATTCCGAAAGCCGACTTCAATGGATATGTTTCGATTGAGGACAACGGCATCAGTTATGACAACACGTTATATTTTACGATTTCAAATCCGAAAAAAGTAAATGTAATCAGTATTGGCGATGCAGAGAAATCTGCGTTTTTAGGCAAAATCTTCACCGCCTCAGAGTTCGATTACAGCAATTTCCCCATTGCGGCACTGGATTATAATTTACTCGAAAAGCAGGATGCGATCGTGCTTAATGAATTGAAGGACATACCCCAGGCGTTGCAGACAACATTGAAATCATTTTCGGAAAAAGGCGGCAACATCATATTGATCCCTTCGTCGGAAAATACCACGGCGAACCTGAATGCTTTCCTTGCTAATTTCGGCACCATTAAATTCGGCGAGATTCAAAACACGGAAAAACTGATTACGGAGATTTCATTCGGGCACCCTTTATACAGCGGTGTTTTTGAGAAAAAAGCCGATAATTTCCAGTTCCCGCAAACCAAGGCTTCCTTTGCCGTAAGCACTACAAGCCCGGGGATTTTGAATTACCAGGATAAAAGCATGTTCCTGACGGCTTTGCAAAACCAGCTGTCATCAGTATATGTTTTTGCGGCGCCGCTCAATAAGGCCAATTCGAATTTCCAGAATTCCCCGTTGATCGTCCCTACCTTTTACAATATGGCGCAGAGTATACACAAATCAGGTGCTGTGGCGTTAACGATTGGCGAAAACCAGCCTTTTCTTGTCGATGCGCAATTGGGAAAAGACGACATCGTGGAACTGAAAAATTCAGAAAAAAGCGGTGAAAAATTTATCCCGATCCAGCAGGCGCTAAATAACAAAGTAAAGCTTACCTTTAATGATTATCCGCAGGTGGCGGGCAATTATGGCATTTACAGGCAGGACGAACTGCTGCAGCATATCAGTTTCAATTATGACCGTACCGAGGGCAACCTCGCTTCCGCAGAAGAGGATTTGCTGTCGGATTATAAGGTCATCAATGACGTGGAAACGGTTTTTGACACCTTACAGACCGACCGGACGGATAATGAAATCTGGAAGTGGTTTGCGATACTGACACTTTTATTTTTAGCTGTTGAAATTTTCATCCAAAAATTCGTAAAATGAACCTGATTATCCGAAAGGCAACCGTTATCGATCCGCAAAGCCCTTTTCACAATCAAACCGTAGACATTCAGATTAAGGAAGGGAAAATCAGTAAAATTGCCACTGAAATCGATTCTGTCGATGCCGAAGAATTGGTTTTGGAAAACCTCCATATTTCTCAAGGCTGGTTTGACAGCAGTGTGTCATTTGGCGAACCCGGTTTTGAAGAACGCGAAACTATTGCAAATGGATTGCATGTGGCTGGAAAAAGCGGATTTACAGGTGTGGCCCTGCAGCCGAATTCGAATCCGGTGATTGACAACCAGTCGCAGATCAGTTTCATCCTTTCCAAATCGAAGGATGCGGCTACAGCGGTTTTCCCTATTGGCGCTTTGACAAAAAACAGTGACGGCAAGGATTTAGCAGAATTGTTTGATATGAAAAATGCCGGCGCAGTAGCCTTCGGGGATTATGGCAAAAGCCTTGAAAACCCGAATTTGCTGAAAATCGCCCTGCAATATGCACAGGATTTTGATGCGTTGCCGATTGTTTTTAACCAGGATTCCAACCTGAAAGGAAACGGCGTGGCGCATGAAGGCATCGTTTCTACACGATTGGGACTGAAAGGCATTCCGGCTTTGGCAGAAGAGTTGCATGTGGCGAGAAACCTTTATATATTGGAATATACTGGAGGTAAGATGCACTTCCCAACGATTTCCACTTCGGGTTCGGTGGCATTGATCCGCGAAGCGAAAGCAAAAGGATTGAATATCACCTGCAGTGTTTCCGTCCATCATATGACGATGACGGATGAAAAACTCGAAGGTTTTGACACAAGATATAAAGTGTCTCCCCCACTCCGTGATGAATCACACCGGGAAGCATTGATTGAAGGTGCCCTGGACGGAACGATCGATATGGTGACATCAGACCATAATCCTATTGATATTGAACATAAGAAAATGGAGTTTGATCTGGCGAAAAACGGAACCATCGGCCTGGAAAGTGCTTTTGGCACCTTAATGACAGTCCTTCCATTGGAAACCGCAATTGACAAACTGACTGCAGCAAGAAAGATTTTCAGTAAAGAAAATGAATCCGTTAAAGAAGGTATTTTACCAAATATCACGTTGTTTAATCCTGATGTAAAGGGAACTTTCACTAAAGAAAACATTTTATCCAAATCAAAGAACAGTGCTTTTTTAGGTATGCCCATGACAGGGAAAGTATACGGCATCATCAATAACGGAAAATTAGTAATATGATCGACCAGGAAACGATAGACAAAGGAAAAACCGCAGCCATTACAAGTTACATCCTCATCATCGGGGTGGTGATTGCCATGTCAATGAACGGTGAGGAAAAGAATAAATTTGCCTCATTCCATATCAGGCAGGCATTGGGATTATCACTGACATTCATTTCGCTCGGACTGATCATCAGCAATTTCGACAATATGATGATTGCAATGTCGATGTGGATTTTTATTTCGATCCTGTGGGCGTATTCAATTTTCAGCGCCATCCGCGGCGAAGTGACGCCGGTACCGTTAGTCGGTAATTTTTTTCAAAAAGCATTTAAAAGTATTTCATGAGTTCATTGCATCATTTGGTCCGCGAGCCGAAAATTAAGAAAGATAAAAGTCCCTTGCTACTGTTAATCCATGGATATGGCAGCAATGAAGAAGATTTGTTTTCATTTGCCGGCGAACTGCCTGGGGAATATTATGTGATTTCAGTACGCGCGCCTTATGACCTGATGTATGGCAGTTACGCATGGTATGCGATTAATTTCGATGCCGACCAGAATAAGTTTTCAGATTATGTACAAGCCAGGCAATCGCGGGATTTACTATTAAGATTTATTGATGAAGCCATTGCAACATATCCGGTTGATGCTGACGAAATCACTTTAATCGGTTTCAGCCAGGGAACGATCTTAAGCTATGCTGTAGCATTGTCCTATCCTGAAAAGATAAAGCGCGTTGGTGCCTTAAGCGGTTACCTTAGCATGGAAATCCTTGCCGATGATTATGCTGAAAACGATTTCAGTAACCTGAAAATGTTTATTTCGCATGGTACTGCGGACCAGGTAATTCCTGTAGATTGGGCAAGAAAAGCACCAGCGATCCTCAATGATTTGGGCATAGAAAACGTGTACCATGAATATCCGATTGGTCATGGCGTTTCACCGAAAAACTTTTATGACTTAAAGGATTGGCTGCAATCGACATAAAAAAAAGCCTCTTTGTTGAGGCTTTTTTTATTGCTTTGGATAAACCAATGTTTCGGCAGTTTCAAAATCCACTGATTTATCATCGTTGATGAAGTATTTTATGATGGCTTCGCCCCAGATTTCAGTATTGTTGAAATCTGCAATAATCCAGCGGTGATTGATGACTTTAACATGGTTGACGATGAATTTCTTTCCATCGAGCATATCAAAACCTACATATTTATTGCCTTTCGGATCATCATTGAAGGCTACCAGTTTTTCCTTTACATACGGAATGAGTTTTTGATAATCCATAAATTCCCCGCCGGCCGTTTTCTCGAAATAATCCTGAGCGTTCTGGTTCGTTTCGTATGAAAAATAATCCGCATCCGCCAACTTGGTTTTCAGTGTCGATACGCTATCGGAAAGCACTTTGGTCGTTTTTTTCAATTCCTCTCTCTGGAATGTATTTTCCTTGCTATAGTACATATAGGTAAAAATATTCAGCAAAAGTGCAAGGATAAAAAGGTAAAGAAACAGGGATTTTTTCATGGTTAAATATGGATTTCTAAATTATCATAAGCTAAAAAAACATCGTCAGGCAGCGTTTCCTGTACGGCTTCATGGAACCCGAACATATGGCTGATGTGCGTGAGATAGGTGCGCTCAGGATGGATTAAAGCAGCAAAGTCAAGCGCTTCCTGCAGGTTGAAATGTGTGTCATGTGGCTCGATGCGCAGGGCATTGATCACTAAAACCTTCACGCCTTTAAGTTTTTCAATTTCATCAACAGCAATCGTTTTCACATCAGTTAAGTATGCAAAATCATCAATCCGATATCCGAAAACCTGCAATGTCCCGTGAAACGCATTAATAGGGATGATTTCTTTTCCGGCAAAAATAAACGGTTCGTTCCGCACTTCATGCACTTCAACTGAAGGCGCGCCCGGGTATTTATTTTCAGTTTCGAAAATATAATCGTAACGCTGCTCCAGGTTTTTAATGACACGGGAATGCGCATATAAAGGAATTGGGCCCTGCCTGAAATTGAATGGGCGGATGTCATCAAGCCCGGCCGTGTGGTCCGAATGCTCATGTGTAAAGAAAAAAGCATCGATGCGTTCACAGCCGCAGGTAAGCATCTGCTGGCGAAAATCGGGTCCGCAATCAATCATAACTGAAGCATTTTCCCAGGCAATCCAGACAGATACCCGAAGCCGCTTGTCCTTCGGGTCTTTACTGTGGCACACCGGGTGGCTGCTCCCGATTACCGGAATGCCCTGCGAGGTGCCCGTACCTAGAAAATATACTTTCAAGTCGTTAAATTTTCAACAAAAATAAAACATTTATCTTTTGTAAAAGCCCTATTTTGTTAACTTTGTAAAGTATTATAGAGACTGATAAATGGATATCGAAATAAAATTAAAAGGTGACAAGGTCATCGAACAAATTCCTTCTGTTAAAGATAAAGCGCTGCGTATAAACCTGAATGAAAACATTTATGGCACATTTGCAGAAATCGGTGCGGGACAGGAAACGGTGCGTCACTTTTTCAGGTCAGGCGGTTCGTCAGGCACTATCGCCAAAGCAATGTCGGCTTATGATAAAGATTTCAGCGATGCTATATACGGTGTTGAAGATGACGGACGTTATGTGACTGAAAGCAGGCTTAAGAAAATGCTTTCCCATGAAGTTAATTTGATTGAAAAACGTTTGAGCCGTGAAAAACATCCAAATAAAATGTTTTTCAGTTATGCCAATACCGTGGCCACCATTGACTTTGCAAAGCAATTCAAAGGGCACGGCTGGGTTGGGATCCGTTACCAGATCGAACCTGATGAGGATTATAATGAAATTATCATCCATATCCGCTTTAAGGAAACGGATGCCAGGTTGCAGCAGGAAACACTTGGAATCCTTGGTGTCAATCTGATTTATGGCGCATTCTACAAATACAATGACCCTAAAAGGTTGCTAAGGTATTTGTACGATCACCTTGACAAAGACCAGCTGGAAATCGATACGATTAACTTTTCCGGGCCGCGTTTTGCCAATATCGACAACCGCCTGATGAGTCTCCAGCTCGTGAAAAACGGGATGACTGATGCGGTGATGTTCGACCCAGATGGTAATAACATACTTCCTGCTGCCATCCTTTACAAGAAAAATATCCTTGCCCTTCGCGGCAGTTTCAGGCCGGTAACGAAAGTGAATATGGACATGTATGAGAAATCTTACAAAATGTTCCTGCAGGAAAATAAAGTTGAAAAGGACAATACACTGGTCGTTTTTGAGATTACGCTTTCCAATTTACGCTCTGATGGTGAAATCGATGAAAGGGATTTCATGGACCGTGCAGAACTGCTGTGTTCATTGGGACAGACTGTAATGATCTCCAATTTCCAGGAATATTATAAAGTAGTGGAATATTTTTCAAATTATACCAAAGCCCGCATGGGATTGGCGATGGGCGTAAACAACCTGGTCGATATTTTTGATGAAAAATACTACCGCCACTTAAGCGGTGGGATCCTGGAAGCATTCGGGAAATTGTTCTACCGCGACTTAAAAGTATTTTTATACCCGATGCTGGGCGAAGGCGGTGAAATCATCAATTCTGAAAACCTGAAAGTACACCCAAGGATGAAGGAATTGTACAAATTCTTTAAATTCAACGGAAAAGTAGTCGATATCGACGATTTTGATCCCCATACACTCGAAGTATTTTCACGCGAGGTACTCAAAATGATCGGTGATGGAAAACAAGGCTGGGAAGGCATGCTGCCGATTGGTATCGCTGAATTGATTAAGCAGCACCAGCTTTTCGGTTATGACCCGAACAGGATTAATAGTTTGCAGTCGCAGTCACAGTAAACAGTGAATGACATCCTTAAAAAAACAAAGCCGGATCGTATTCCGGCTTTATTTTTGATATAAACTGAAACTGCGACTGTAAACTATCCCAAAATCTGTGCCGCGTGTTCCTTACTTTTCACGTCTGAAATCACTTCTTCAATAACGCCGTTTTCATTAATAACAAAAGTAGTGCGATGAATACCGTCGAACAATCTTCCCATAAATTTTTTAGGCCCCCAGACACCAAATGCATTGATCATTGACTTGTCTTCATCGGCAATTAAAGGGTAAGGCAGGTCATATTTCACTTTGAATTTCGATTGTTTCTTCATCGAATCCGGACTCACACCCAGTATATCATAGCCTTTTGCCAAAAACATGTGGTAATTGTCGCGAAGGTTACAGGCTTCTTTAGTACATGTTGGCGTATCTGCCTGTGGGTAAAAGAAAATAACCAGTTTCTTTCCTTTATAATCTGAAAGGTTGTGCTTGTTTCCGTCCTGGTCAGTGGCTGAGAAACCAGGTGCTTTATCTCCTCTTTGTAAAGTTGTCATTTTATATATTTTTTAGGTTCAGGGTCCAGGGTTCAAATTTACGAAGTTCGGGGTAGTTTTCGTAACTTTATCAGCTAATAAACCTGTACCCTGCTTAAATATGACCAAAGCCGAAAAAGCCCGATTCGTCATGAATAAACTCGACGAAATTTATCCGACAATCCCGATTCCGTTAGACCATAAAGACCCCTACACATTATTGATTGCCGTATTGCTTTCAGCCCAGTGTACCGATGTCCGCGTCAACCAGATTACGCCAATACTTTTTGCGAAAGCGGACAATCCTTATGATATGGTAAAAATGTCGGTGGAAGAAATCAAAGAAATCATCCGTCCCTGTGGATTGTCGCCAATGAAATCCAAAGGCATTCACGGTTTATCAGAAATCCTGATTGAAAAACATGACGGGAAAGTACCGCAAAGTTTCGAAGCTTTGGAATCATTGCCCGCCGTAGGGCATAAAACTGCCAGCGTCGTGATGTCACAGGCTTTTAATGTACCGGCATTTCCTGTTGATACGCACATTCATCGGCTGATGTTCCGTTGGGGCTTATCAGATGGGAAAAATGTAGTTCAGACTGAAAAAGACGCTAAAAAGATTTTCCCGGAATCTTCCTGGAATAAGTTACACCTTCAGATAATCTGGTATGGAAGGGAATATTCGCCCGCGCGCAGCTGGAACCTGGAAAAGGATATTATCACAAGCACTATTGGAAGCAGTAAAATGTTGAAAATGCTGAACGAAAAACCAAAAAAGAACTAGTTTACGATCCGCCATTCCTTACCGTCAATATCATCGAACCCGATGACACCATTATCTACGTCGTAATATAATTTGTTTACTTTCCGCGGATAATTCCCGTCAAGGTCCGCTTCAGTATTTGCAGATGCAAGGACTATTACTTTTTCATAAGTATGTCCGTTTACCTGCATCTTGACCATTGGCATCGGCCTAACTGCTGCAGCCTGATAGCCGTTCAGATCAATATACGGATAATTCCATAAATTGAAATTAAATCCGATCCTTAACCCCGTATCACTGAATTTATCAACATGTATCCTTAAAAGCGCATTGTTATCGTCCGGAAATGATTGAGACTGCATAACGGTCTGCTGGCTGTCAAAATAATTCTCGAGTACGCCAAGTCCGCCTGAGAAAGTCCCGGGTCCACGAACTGCATCTTTTACTTTTGCTTTGGAAATGACTTTATATGAAAGCAATTCGTCATCCTGGTTTTTGTAAGAGATGATATCCCCTTTGCTAATTACATCACCAAGCAGGTAAGGCTTGTCAGCATTTTCAAATCTGTAATAGGCATCTTCATATCCTTCATGTTCCTGTGGAGAACAGGAAAAAAGTAAACCTGTAATCAATAAAAAGAGTCCTTTTTTCATAAACATGTAGTACAGTTAATAAAAAAATCCCGCCCGGTCTAAACGGGGCGGGATTTTCGATCAATTAGCAATATTCTCGATCTTGATTTTACCTACTTTGATATAGCTTAACGCTTTGGAGTAATTCAATAAAAAGGAAACTGTCTCTTTTTTAGGTTGCATTTTAGGAGTTGCTAATGTTTTCTTAGAGTAAATTTTCGCCATAATGGAATTGTTTTGTTTCCATAACAACGCAGTAATTTTTCCCTTAGTATTTAATTCGTTAAAATTATTTTATTTTTTTCAATAATTTTCCGGAGGTTCATCAGCGCGTAACGCATACGGCCTAATGCGGTATTAATGCTTACGCCTGTCAGGTCAGAAATTTCCTTAAAGCTCAGGTCCTGGTAAATGCGCATCATCAGGACTTCACGCTGGTCATCAGGCAATTCCATGATGAGCTTTTGCAGGTCCTTTTCGATTTGATTCGTAATCATCCTGGCTTCAATATTCGGCTCATTGTCTGACATGTATGAGAACACGGAATATTCTTCAGTATCCCTAGACATCGGCATTTTTTTATTCCTGCGAAAATGATCGACAATCAGGTTATGTGCAATACGCATTACCCATGGCAGGAATTTGCCTTCTTCGTTATAGGAATTGGATTTTAAAGTCTTGATAACCTTAATAAAAGTATCCTGAAAAATATCATCAGCGATATCCCTGTCGGAAACCTTGGAGTAAATAAATCCGTAAATTTTGGATTGGTGCCTCTTAATTAATGTAGCCAAAGCGTTTTCGTCACCTGCTACATAGCTCTTTAATAATAAAGCGTCCGGGGTTTGAACATTAGCCATAAAATTAACTTTTTAGTTTTTTGATTGAAATTGAATTGGTGATCTAAAAAGTAATTTTTTGTATAGGCCTTTGTTTTAAGAGATTATTTCTATAACCAAATGTTGCATAAAAAAAAATTAATTTCCAAACGCAATATCAAAATTTAACACTTTTTCTGCCGAATAATAAAAAGTGCTTTCAGATTTATTAAAAAATATCAATGAAATCGGAAAACTGTAATCTTAATTGTCATAAATTCCATTATTGCTTCTAATTTGAATCCACCCTTTTGCCCCAGTTCAACGCATAATGATTAACTTTGCATAAATTGCTATTTACTTCCATGAAATTCGATATCGCTTCCGCAGAACCCAAGAAAAACATCATCATAAAAGGCGCCCAGGTACACAATCTCAAGAATCTGGATGTCGCCATACCGCGTAATAAACTGGTTGTGATTACCGGTTTATCTGGCTCGGGAAAATCCAGCCTCGCTTTTGATACCTTATACGCCGAAGGACAGCGACGCTATGTTGAAAGTTTATCTTCCTATGCACGCCAGTTCCTCGGGAGGCTCGACAAACCAAAAGTGGAATATATCAAAGGCATTGCGCCGGCCATTGCCATTGAACAAAAGGTAAACACTACCAATGCACGTTCGACCGTCGGGACTTCTACAGAAATATACGATTACCTGAAACTGCTTTTCGCCCGGATAGGAAAGACATTCTCCCCCATCTCAGGCAAAGAAGTCAAAAAAGATACCGTAACGGATGTGATCAATGACGTAAAAAACTTCACTATAGACAGCCGCTGGTTGTTGCTTGCGCCTATTTTTCCGGAAAAGGACCGTTCTATTGAAGAAAAACTGGGCGTGCTGCTCCAACAGGGTTTTGCCAGGATTGCTGTAGACAACGAAATGCTGCGTCTCGATGACATTAAGGACATTTCATTCTCCGGAAAGGAAGTCATGCTCGTCGTCGACCGTATTGTAGTCAAGGAGGAAGAAGAATTTTACAACCGCCTTTCTGATGCTGTCCAAACCGCATTTTATGAAGGCAAGGGAAAATGTTCGTTACAGGATGCCGATTCCGGGAAACGCCTTTCTTACAGCAATACGTTTGAACTCGATGGCATTACTTTCCCGGAACCTAACGTACATCTTTTCAGTTTCAATAATCCATACGGTGCCTGCCCTGTGTGCGAAGGGTACGGCAACATCATTGGGATTGATGAAGATTTGGTGATTCCGAATACCGCTTTATCCATCTATGAAAATGCAGTATATGCATGGCGGGGCGAAAGCATGGGCTGGTACCGCGATGTGTTGGTGAACAGTGCCTATTTGTTTGATTTCCCCATTCATAAACCGTATTACCAATTGTCTGAAGCGCAAAAAGAACTGTTGTGGAACGGCAACAAGCATTTTACAGGGTTGCACGCATTTTTCAAGGAGCTCGAAGAAAAGAATTACAAGATACAAAACCGGGTCATGCTATCGCGCTACCGCGGAAAAACAAAATGCTACGCCTGTAAGGGCAAACGTTTGCGCCCGGAAGCATCGCACATCAAGATTGCGGGCAAGACCATTTCCGATCTGGTCGACATGCCTATTAAAAACCTGGTGGACTATTTCAAAGGAATCGGGCTTTCAGAATTTGACCAGAAAGTCGGAAAGCGTTTGTTGACCGAAATCAACAACCGATTGGGTTTCCTTAGTGAAGTTGGTTTGGATTATTTGACCTTAAATAGGAATTCCGCCACACTTTCCGGCGGGGAATCGCAAAGGATAAATCTTGCCACCTCTTTAGGCAGCAGCCTCGTCAGATCCATGTATATCCTCGACGAACCCAGTATCGGCCTGCATCCGAAAGATACCGAAAGGCTGATTAAAGTGCTCATTTCACTACGTGACCTAGGCAATACCGTAATTGTCGTAGAACACGATGAAGATATCATGCGCGCTGCCGATGTGATTATCGACATTGGCCCTGAAGCCGGCACGCATGGTGGAAGACTGGTAGCGCAGGGTGATTATAAAACGATCTTAAAATCTGAATCGCTTACCGCAAAATACCTCAATGGCGATTTGGAAATCAAAGTACCACGGAATCGAAGGAAATCCAGTACGTATATCGAGATTTTAGGTGCAAGGGAAAACAATCTGAAGGACGTAGACGTGAAATTCCCATTGGAAATGCTGACGGTAATCACCGGTGTATCCGGTAGCGGCAAGAGTACGTTAGTTAAAAAAATCCTGTTTCCTGCCATGCAGAAGAAACTTGAAGGAGTGGGTGAAAAAGCCGGACAATTCACCGAAATGCGCGGTTATTACCATAAAATCCAACATATTGAATACGTCGACCAAAACCCAATCGGGCGCAGTTCCCGTTCGAATCCGGTGACCTACATCAAGGCTTATGACGACATACGCGATTTATATTCAAAAGAAAAACTATCGAAAATCCGGGGTTATCAGGCCAAGCATTTCTCTTTCAATGTCGATGGCGGCCGTTGCGAAACCTGTAAAGGCGAAGGGTCTATCAATGTCGAAATGGTCTTTATGGCCGACGTGCAACTGCCATGCGATACCTGCAACGGCAAACGTTTTAAGAAAGAAATCCTCGAAGTCCATTTTGAAGGAAAAAATATCGACGACATCCTGACGATGACCATCGACGACTCGATTGAGTTCTTTACCAAAACCAAACAAACGAAAATCACACAGAAATTGCAGCCGTTACAGGACGTGGGGTTAGGCTATGTACAGTTGGGGCAGTCCTCCTCTACCCTTTCCGGTGGCGAGGCGCAGCGCATCAAGCTGGCTTCCTTCCTGGTAAAAGGCGCGACAAAGGAGAAAGCGTTGTTCGTTTTTGATGAGCCTACGACCGGATTGCATTTCCATGACATCAACAAGCTCATGGCATCGTTTGATGCACTGATTGACAAAGGGCATTCGATTATTGTCATCGAGCACAACCTTGACCTGATAAAATGTGCGGACTGGGTTATCGACCTCGGGCCGGAAGGCGGTGAAAATGGAGGAAAGATATTGGCTGAGGGCACTCCGGAGGATATTATCAAAAATAAAGCGTCGGTTACCGGGAAATATCTGAAGGAAAAATTATAACTACTAAAGCTTCCTTTTTTTCTTTTTAATTGCCTTTTTCAATTCGTGCGTTTCCTTTGCTTCATCGATGGAATGCGAATGCTGCAGGCTGTCTTCTTTTTTTGATAATTGGGAAAGCAGCACATAATACTGCTGCAGGACTTTCATTTCCGCTTCCGATAAATCTTCGACATCAACGAGGCGGTTGCTTGCGAATTCGTGCGAGGCAACCAGTTCGTTGAGTTTAAGCTGTATCGCCATCGAATCCTTATTCTGCGCTTTCTGGATCAGGAATACCATCAGGAAGGTGATGATCGTCGTTCCGGTATTGATCACGAGCTGCCAGGTTTCCGAATAATTGAATAACGGGCCGGACAATGCCCAGATCAATACGATGGCAAAGGCCCCGAGGAATGCTGGTGTGCTCCCGGTAGCTTTGGTGACTTTAGACGCAAACTTTTCAAATACTGAAGCGCTTTTCTTTTGATTCTTTTTCATATGGTTGATTTCTATAAATGGTTATTTCAGACACAGCCTAAATTAATGAATTTAAAACTGTTTTTTACGCAATCAGAAAATATTCGTTTAAAGTGTTCAGGCGTAACAAAAAAGGTCACAAGCATTTGCGGTAACGGATGAGATAAGCGAAGCGACGGGCAGGATTACGAACGCAGCGGTTGTCCGAAGGCAAGCATGGCATGAAATACTACTTTAAGATAGCAGGAAAATGCTGTAAATAAAGTACTAGCCGCGCTTTAACCTCGACAGCGACTGGTCTATAAGCGCATTGATCTCGGCAGAAACAGCCAGTTTGTAATTGACGTACACATACACTACAGTAATCAGGACCGATTTAAGCATGATATTCACAATCGGATGGAACGGGAATTCCCAAAAGTAGAAAAGCAGGAAGGTGAGCAGGATTACGGCAAATGATTTCAGCGTATTGATCGTAAACGGATATAAACCGAGTTTCTTTACGACAAAAAACAACTTGACCGAATTGTAGATCACCACCGTAATCAGCGTAGCCAGTGCCGAGCCATTGATATGGTATAAAGGAATCAGCAGCATATTAAGCCCGATCATCAGCACTACCGTCATTACGCCAAATAGTAAGGCCCATCGGTAATATTTCGTATTCAGGATAATCGCATTGTTGTTGCCAAGGATCACATCGTAGAATTTTGACAGCCCGATCAGGAACACCGCCATCGTCCCTGAGGCGTAATTGCCGGGGATAATGAGATACATCTGACGGATGTTCAGGAAAATTCCGAGCATGACCAATCCGCCGAACACCTGAAGTGTAATCGCACTTTTCTTGTATAAATCGTCGACTTCATCCATCTTCTTCTCGCTCATCAACCTGGCGGTAATCGGATAAATGATCTGGAGCATCGCACGGCTGGGTACTGCAATTACGGTAGCGATGAAAATGGCAAGCGAATATACCGCATTGTCATCCCATTTCGTATAAAACGGGATCATCACCTTATCGAAGTCAAGCAGTAACGTGGCCACGCTGCCTGAAACGATAATAAATAAGGAATATGTGAGGACCTCTTTCGCATTGTCAGGCAAGACCATCGTGAACGTTGGCATGCGTACTTTAAACGCATAAGCCATCATCGCAAGCAATTGCAGTCCGTAAGCTGCAGCAAGGCAGTAGATGAACATTTCCTGCCGCATTATACCGAGATGCACGCAGATCAGCATGGCCGTTACCAAAATGCGCACTAAAACCTCACTGATTAAATTCCCGAAAACAGATTTCATGTGGACTTTCACCCAGGCATAAAATATTTCAAAGTAGGCCATGCAAAAACCGATCACGGCAATGAGCCACATATAGTGCCTCGCTTCAGGCTTTTCGGCCAGGAGCGCTGCAATTTCATCATAAAAAATGTATCCTACACTGCAGATCGGGATGACAAGCAACAACGGCAGCCACAGCATAAAGCTCATGAAGCGTTCGCGCTGTTCCTCGGATTTGCAATAGGCGAAAAACCTTATCAGGGAATTGTGTGCGCCCAAAGCCATGATGGGCATCAGTATATTGGCTGCAGACAGCAGGAAACTCACGATGCCGTAGTTCATCTTAGAAAGAAAGGTGGTATACAGAAACATCGCATTAACCGCACCGATCCCGAATCCGAAATAGGTAATGACTACATTGCTTGCCGATTGGCGGAGTACGATTCCCATGATTATTCGCCGCAGGTATTATTGTAAAAATCGACCATTTCGGGGATGTTCTTTGAAGTGAATTCTTTGCTTTCGATTTTTTCTATTAATTCGGGGCAATCTTTGAAGTAATCTTTTGCTTTTTTCTTCCAGCTCAACAGGCTCCAGAGTTTAACTGGATAAGCATCGCGTTCGCTTTTCAGGTAAAATGTAACACCTTCTGTATAACCGTAATCACCCTTTTCTGAACGCGTATTACCATTCCTGGCAGTTTTTTCCAGTATCTTCGGTTTCATTGAAAAAGTCCTGTCATCGATGGTGACATCACCATACAACATGACACTTCCTTCACTGAATACTTTCAGCAGCCTGGGGTGCAAATCAAAACGTGCCATGGTAACGTATTTATATTCATGCTGAATGCCTTCATGTTTAATAAAGACCCCTGTACACATCGTTTCATCCCATAAATCTGCTTTACCGTCGGAAGTCAGCCTGAACTTAATCATATCATGCTGTTCGCCCCACCCCTTATGCTGAATAATTGCATACCCTTCAAGTTGTGTTCCGTCAGTAAATTCTATAATCGCTTCCTCCTCAACATCGGAACTGATATCAGGGGCTTCCTCCTGTGCAAACGCAATCGATGAAAAAAATATAAAAAAAGCATAGCATAGTTTATTCATGGTTCACACTTTTTAAAAGAGATGCAAGTTTAGCAGTAAGGTTCCTACGCGAATATTGCTGCAGGCCCACCGGGAAAACTTTCAGGTTATTTTCCTTATAAAGATTGTAATACGCTAAAATAGACTCTTTAATTGGTTCTTTCTGATCGTAAGTGAAGAATTTACCGGTGTTGGTTTCCTTTAGGATAAAAGCAAAATCAGAGCCTTCGGGACCAATACCGATTATCGGCCTTTCGGAAACCATGTATTCGAAAAGCTTTCCGGGAATGATGCTTTTTGTATCTTCTGAATTGATCTCAATTAACAGTAAAACCTGAGAACTTCTTTGATGCTTAATTGCATCGTAATGAGAAACATATCCAATATTATTTAAATACGGATCTAAATTGTATTCAGAAATGGAATCCAGCACTTCCCTACTCACAGCACCAATCAATTTCAATTCGAAATCATTTGCGAAAGCAGGATTTTCCAAAACCAATTGGCTTAACGATTCCCATAAAATCCGTGGATTTCTTTCTGATAAAAAAGAACCTATGTGTGCCAGTGAAAATTTTTCGTCAGGTGAAATTTTACCGATGATTTCAGCATCATAACCATTTGTAATGACTTCAATCGGCCTGGAAGTCAATACCTGGAATTCGGATTTCGTAGTGTTGCTGGTGACTAAGATGGTATCTGCTTTAGTTAAAACTTCACTTTCAAGTTTCTTATGTTTTTTTGCCGCATAAGACGATAATTTCAACGCTTTGTGATACCCGATGGTCGTCCAGGGATCGCGGAAATCGGCAATCCAGTTCACTTTAAGTTCATTTTTCAATCCAAGCCCGATTAAATGCAGGCTATGCGGCGGACCCGAAGTGATGATGGTTTTGATGTCATTTTCCCGAATATAATCCGAAAGATACTTTATGGATGGTTTCACCCAAAGAAACCGCGCGTCCGGAATGAAAATATTACCGCGGACCCAAAGCATGAGCCTTTCAACAAAAGACTGTTTCTTTTGGTGCGGAATAATCCCGGAACTGATTTTTTTGCTTTTTTTTCCTGAAAAAGCTGTTGCCAGTCCGTATGGTTCAGTGATTCTATGCTTCAGGATGATGGCTTTTTGGGACACTTCACCCAACAATCCTTCATCAATAATCGGGTACGTGGGATTTTCAGGGACATATACTACAGGCGTAATGCCAAAATCGGGAAGATACTTTACGAATTTAAGCCAACGCTGCACCCCGGGACCACCGGCTGGCGGCCAATAGTAAGAAATGATCAATACTTTTTCGGGCCCGGTTTCCAATATTTCGGTTTTATGCGGGTTTGGTTTGCTTTTTGTTCTCTACGTAAATTCCGCCAATGAGCAGCAACAGCATCAATGCGGCGCTTACAAGCGAAATCAGGCTTCCGGTTTTTACCACCTGAGGCTCAAATTTGAATTCCACCGTATGTTGTCCGGCAGGGATTTCCATAGCACGCAAGACATAATCGGCACGGAAATGACTTGTCGCTTTACCGTCAACATAAGCATTCCAGCCCTTTGGATAGTAAATCTCCGAAAATACGGCGAGGCCATTTGCTGAATTGCTGGTTTTGTATTTCAGGTAATTTGATTTGGATGCTTCGAGTGTGATGGTTGCAGTACTGTCTTTTGTAAAGGTTGTGGCCCTGAATTCAGGAAATGCCGTTGTGTTGACCACCGCTTGGTTCTTAAGATCGTCTTTGGTAAGGCTTTTCATCTCGTCATCTGCGGAAGCGACGGTTTTTGCAGAAGACACAAACCAGGCATTGCCATTGGCAAAAGGATTGGTCACAGGCAATTCGCCGTCACGTGTCGCCACGATCAGGTATTTTACATTAAGCATGTCCAAAGCCGGGATACTGGTTTTCAAACTTAAGGTCTCCGGATCGATGATCTCAGCGAGTTTGCTCAGTTTTGTATCAATCTGATAATCGATGACTTCATCAAGCCTCCTTGGCCTTACGGCACTGTAACCACCGATGGATTTATGGAAGTAAGAGGCCTTGGCCTGCATCCGTCCCTGTATGTCATATACGCGGTAATTGCTTTTATCCTTCAGTATCTCCTGATCTGCCTGCGATGGCTCGAACGGATGCTCTACCTGGTATTTGTCTACGAATTTATCACTGCTGACGTATCTTTTGTCGACCAGAACCAAATCGCCTACCATTAAGACCCCAACGAGAATTACGGCAATCATGTTTGAAAGTTTTCCTTTCATATGCATCCATAAAATTCCGCCGGAGATGGCAATCAGCAAGATCGACCGCCATAAATCAGAAGAATATAATGCTTTCCTGTCCTGGGTGATCGCATCGATAAATGCAGGATCCATACCTTCATCGTTGATGCTTGTAAAACGGAACATGCCTTTGCAGACCAACAATAATACCAAAAGACCAAGGCTTACGATGGCCGATTTTTTAAGTGAGTTCCATTGTGTTTCCTTATCGGATTCGAAGTAGCTTTTCAATCCCATCACCGCCAAAACCGGCATGCACAATTCCAATACTACCTGTATCGAGGATACGGCGCGGAATTTATCATACATCGGGACGTGGTCGATAAAGAAATCGGTTAAAGCCGGGAAATTCTTCCCCCAGGACAGCATCAGCGAAACGATGGCACCGGCAAGGAAGGCATATTTGATTTTCCGCTTGTCGTTAAAAAGCCCGATTACACAAAGGAAAAATACAATCGCACCGATATAAGCAGGAGCGGCTACACCAGGCTGGTCACCCCAATACACCGGCATACCATCAGCGGCATATTTTACAGCCTCGTCCCTGGAAAGGTACTGCCCTTCAGCAACGGGCTGCGTTTGCAGATATTGGACCACCTTGGAATCCGGACCCAGTTTTTCGCCATTCGACCCACCGAATAATCCCGGGGCGATCAGATCAAAACTTTCGGCAATCCCATAACTGTATTGGGTGATGTAATCCCGCGGCATCGAGGTTTCCTCGTGTTTATTGCCATCAGGCTTGAAGGTAAGCTCGCTTTTGCTCCGCATACTGAAACTCGTATATTCTGCAGTAGCGAGCAAACCCGTGGCGTTGGCACCAACGGCAAGCAATACGGCACCGGCCAGGCTTGCGAAACAAATCATTAAAGGCCTGTATTCTTTAGCTTTGGCGAATTTATAAATAAAATATGTGGTGATGGCCAACAGTAAAATCAGCAGGTAATACGTCATCTGGAAGTGGTTCGCATTGATTTCAAGCGCCACGGCTACCATTGTTAAAAGTGCTCCATAAATATACCGTTTCCGGAATACTAAAATCGTTCCGGCAACCACAAGCGGCATATACGCAATGGCATGCGCTTTTGCATTATGCCCAACGCCCAGGATGACAATAAAATAAGTGGAAAACCCGAAAGCCAAAGCACCGAAAAAAGCTTTCAGCGGATCGGTTTTCATGACGAGCAAAAGGCCGTAAAAACCGAGGAAATACAAGAAAAGATAGTCCGCCGGACGAGGCAGGAACCGCAGCACTGCATCGATTTTCTTGACATAATTGTGTGGATAATTAGCGCCAAGCTGGTATGTAGGCATGCCGCCGAAAGAAGAATTCGTCCAGAACGGTTCCGCATTTTCCTGCGCACGGAAATCATTCTGCTCCTTTGCCATTCCGGTATACTGCTGTATATCGGACTGCAGGATGGCTTTTTGCTGTAAAACAGGATAAAAATATACGAGGGAAATAAGGACAAAGCCGAAAATGGCCAAAGCATGCGGAAAGAACCTGTTGAGAATCTTCATTTAGTCGGTTTAAAGTTTGCATTCCGTTCCTGAAAAACAGGAAAATACGCGCTGATGGCGCTTAGGAACTGTGTGTTGCAAACTTAATCAATTTCTTCATAATCCACATACTCACCTACTTTTTTGGTTTCCCTGGGTTTTGTGGATTTATTCGAATTATTGATAATCTCGTCCTGGTTTTGTTTTTGCTGTTGGTTGTAATATTGCTGTTGCTGCTGGTATTGCTGGTGAAAATTCTGTTCGGCTTTCTGCACCACTTTCTTGACCACTACCGGAAGGAACAGTTTCGCAAAGAATTTAAATACGTAATAGAACACGATGATGTAGAAGATCGTTTCCAATAATTTTGTAAAACTGGCTGTTTCCATGGGGAATAAAATTTGTCAAATTTAACGAATCACTTCTATTAAAATTGAAATTTGATTCATAAATAAATAATAAATTATAGTACTTTTGAGACGAATGTTTTCTACAAATAAAGCGCTCATGAGCAAAATCAGGATTTGTGTTCTATTGTTATCAATACTTGGTGCCGCTAATATTTCGGCACAATACACTGACGTCATCAATTCCAATCGTCCCGGGAAATCACTTTCCGCATTTTCTGTAGGCAAAAGCGTCTTCCAGGCAGAAGGCGGCCTGAGCGGCTTTGTCGAAAAACACAAACTGCTTGCCACAGATACGAATGGAATGGACATGGACCTGAGCCTGCGTTGGGGATTGTTTTATGAGCAGCTTGAATTCATGTTCGACATACAATACCAGTACGATGCCTACAACACGCCTTTGGGCAGCGAAAACAGGAGCGCTTTACGGCAAACGACCATCGGGGCAAAATACCTTTTTTATGATCCGAACAAAAATTACGAGGAAAAGCCAAACCTTTACAGCTGGAAAGCCAGCCACAAATTCAAATGGAGGGAGTTTATCCCTGCTATTGCGGCGTATGCGGGTGTCAACCTGAATTTCGATAATCCGTTTACATTTGAGACCGATCCTTCTGTGAGCCCGAAAATCATGGTCATTACTCAGAATCAATTCTCCGGCGGGTACGTTTTCGTAACCAATATTATTGCCGATAAAGTCACCAGCGATTTCCCAAGCTACGGGCTGATTTTGACACTGACCAAAGGCATTACCGAAAAATGGTCGGCCTTTATCGAAAACCAGAATTATAAAAGCGACTATTATTCTGACGCATTAATCCGTGGCGGGGCGGCATACTTAATCCGTGAAAACATCCAGCTTGACGGGTCGGTGACATTCAATATGAAAGATACCCCATCGATTTTTTCGGGCGGAATCGGGCTTTCCTGGCGTTTTGACAAAAACTACAAACCGGTCCTGATCCGCAGTGGGAAGGACGACAAAGACAAGGATAAGGACAAAAAGAAAAAGAAGAAAAAGAAACGTAAAGACGAGGTTGAAGTAGAAGCCCCAGCGAAATGATAACAGTTATTGAAGCCAATACGCCAAAACTAATGCGGGAATTCGTGAAATTCCCTTTTTCACTTTACAAAAATGACCCTTATTGGGTCCCGCCATTAATCAACGACGAGCTTGCGGGCTTTGACAGGAATACAAATCCTGCTTTTGAAACCGCGGAAGCTACATTTTACATCGCTTACAAAGACAATGTACCTGTTGGCCGTATTGCGGCGATCATCAATTGGGATGAAGTCAATAAGCAGGAAAAGAAAAAAGTACGCTTCGGCTGGTTCGATTTTATTGATGATATTGAAGTCAGTAAATCCCTGCTCGAAAAAGTGTACGAACTCGGCAGGAAAAACAACCTGACTTACGCCGAAGGCCCGATTGGGTTTTCAAACCTGGATAAAGTGGGGATGATCACCGAAGGTTACGACGAAATCGGATCGATGATTACCTGGTATAATTATCCATATTATCCTAAACATTTGGAGCAGTTAGGTTATGTGATGGAAAAAGAATACCTGGAAAATAAATTTCCTTTCGCTAATGTAAAACCTGAAATGTTTGAGAAGATAGAAGGACTGATTAAACGTAGGTATCAGCTCACACCGATGAATTTCACCAAAACGAAAGACATCATGCCCTATGTCGACCAGATGTTTGATTTGTTCAATAACAGTTATTCCGACCTGTCATCATTTGTGGCGATCAATGAAAGCCAGATTGCGTATTTCAAAAAGAAATACATCGGATTCATCAATCCGGAATACATTAAGTTCATTTTTGACAAGGACGAAAATATGGTGGCTTTCGGTATTGTCATGCCTTCTTTTGCGGAAGCCTTGCAAAAAGCGAACGGAAAGCTGTTCCCATTTGGATTTTATCATCTGCTGCAAGCGAGGAAAAATAGTAAAAAAACGCTATTCTACCTTATAGGTGTCACACCCGAATATCAAAATAAAGGTGTTACGGCAATCATTTTTTCCGAATATTATAAGACATTCAGGGAAAAAGGAATTGTCGACTGCATACGTACACCGGAACTTTCCGACAACCATGCGATACATAACATCTGGAAGAATTTTGATCCTGTAACCTTCAGGAAGCGTGCGACTTTCCGTAAAGATTTATAAAAAAAGCCTCAGTATTTGAGGCTTTCTTTTTTACAGGCTATTTTATGCAATACGGTATTCCCGTCGAATTTCAGCTTGCTCTTGTCTTTAAACGTTACGTTGCCTTTTCCGTCATCGGTGATGTCACCGTAACCTTCGGTCAACGTGTCGCCTTTTTTCAGGAAAGCCACTTCACGCTGTGAGGTTTGTCCTTCAGCTGAAAAAATATAATTGGCAAATAGCGTATCGCCCTGCATTTTCCCGCTGATGGAGCCGTCGCTTTTGTCCTTTTCAAAAAAATTATACGTCAGTTTTCCGGATGGCACCTCACTTCCCTTGTAATCAATGCTTAAGGTGATCGTGTCTTTTTTTAACACTGCCTGAAAGCATTCCGTATTTGACACGGCTTCTTCAGGAACAGGCAACGGTGTAATTTCTTCAATGACTTTTTCTTCTTTTTTACAGCTGACAATGGCCAACAAAACTGCTGCGAATAAAATCTTTTTCATTATGTGAATTTTTTGATTACTTATAAATTTAGGGAAAATAAATTAGAAAATTTCCTTAAAATAAAAAAAACCGCCGATATGCCGACGGTTTTTTTTTTATTCCTAAATGTATGTCTAATTATCACATTTTCTAATTTACGAAACATCCACAGTCCTTTCACCCGCCAGTTTCAAATAAGTACCATTAGTCAATTTCTCTCTTACAGCTTCAAAAGCATCAAGGGTTTCCGTGATATCACGCAAGGTATGAGAAGACGTAGGGATCATCCTCAACAAAATAATACCTTTCGGGATTACCGGATAAACAACGATTGAAAGGAAAATATGGTAGTTCTCACGCAAATCATTCACCAGCATCATCGCTTCAGGAATACTTCCGTTCAGATACACAGGCGTTACACAGGTATTCGTATCACCAATATCAAAGCCCCTTTCCTTCAAACCGTTCTGCAACGCATTTACGTTCTCCCAAAGCTTGTCCTTCAGTTCCGGCATGGTACGCAACATACGAAGCCTTTTCAAAGAACCGATCGTCTGTATCATCGGCAGCGCCTTCGCAAACATCTGTGAACGCAAATTGTATTTCAGGTAATCGATAATTGCCTTATCTGCAGCAACGAATGCCCCGATATTCGCCATCGATTTGGCGAAAGTCGAAAAGTACACATCAATCCCGTCCTGCACGCCCTGCTCCTCACCTGCTCCGGCACCGGTCTTGCCCAAAGTACCAAAACCATGTGCATCATCAACAAGCAGACGGAAATTATATTTCTTCTTAAATTCAACAATTTCTTTCAATTTTCCCTGCTGCCCACGCATCCCGAAAACACCTTCCGTAATAAAAAGGATGCCGCCTCCGGTCTCTTCGGCCATTTTCGTAGCACGCTGCAGGTTTTTCTCCATACTCTCCACATCGTTGTGGCGGTACGTAAAACGCTTGCCCATGTGAAGACGGACACCGTCTATAATGCACGCATGCGAGTCCACATCATACACAATAATATCATTCTTGGTCACCAAAGCGTCAATAGTCGACACCATACCCTGGTACCCGAAATTCAGCAGGTAAGCCGATTCCTTCATTACAAATTCAGCCAGTTCACGCTCCAGTTCCTCATGTGCAGTCGTCTGTCCGCTCATCATACGCGCTCCCATCGGATACGCTGCACCGTATTGCGTCGCCGCATCAATATCGGCCTGGCGCACTTCCGGATGGTTTGCCAGTCCCAAATAGTCATTAATACTCCAATTCAGGATTTCCTTTCCGTGGAACTGCATGCGCGGCCCCAATTCGCCTTCGAGTTTCGGGAACACATAATAGCCTTCCGCCTGTGATGCCCATTTGCCTAAAGGGCCTTTGTTGTCCTGTATCCTTTCGAATAAATCTTTTACCATAATCTGTCAGTTTCGGGCTCCGTTCCCGCTTTGTTTCGCGTGCAAAAATAAAGATTTATAGGATAAAAAAAGGGCATTATTTGTTTTTTATTTCAGGAGCTTATTCCCGCTCTTCGCTACTATCTTTTTGTTTTTAAAGAAAAAACAAAAAGGATATCCGCTGCGATCGGGGCTAGCACCGACTTCAATTCATGATCTTTCTAAATGCACTGGCGGGGCCTGCCCCCCCTTTCAATTCTGCAAATCCGGGGGCGGGCATGCGTGCCCCTGCAAAAATTCATTATATTTACACAAAAAGAAATAAATGCCTCTTACCAATAATAAAGAACTGCGCCTCGCAGTACTCATCGATGCCGACAACGTACCCTACAGCAATGTCAAGGGCATGATGGAAGAAATAGCCAAATACGGCACCCCAACCACAAAACGCATCTACGCCGACTGGACCCGCCCAAACGCCGCAGGCTGGAAGAATGTACTATTAGACCATGCTATTACGCCTGTGCAACAATATAGCTACACACAGGGAAAAAACTCGTCGGATTCCGCTTTGATTATTGATGCCATGGATTTACTTTATACAGACAAAGTAGATGGTTTTTGTATCGTGTCTAGCGACTCCGATTTCACCCGACTGGCCATCCGACTGCGCGAATCCGGGATGACCGTAATCGGAATCGGGGAAAAGAAAACCCCGCCTTCTCTGATTGCCGCCTGCGATAAATTTATCTATCTTGAAGTACTCGAAGGGGCAGTGCAGAAAAAAGCATCCAAAAGGATTGCCGCGACTGCCGTGAAAAAAAATGTGGTTAAACCGGTAGAAAAAGTTTCAGAAAAAGCTCCCGAGAAACCTATCGTTAAGATTTCAGGGAAACAAGCACCAAAAGCTCTTGAAAAGATTGAGGAAATTCCTGTCTCCACGCCAGCGCCTGTTGTACATTCCGATGCCACGATCGATGAAGAGACCATCCAGCTTATAGAATCCAGTATTGACGACATCTGCGATGATGACGGCTGGGCATTCCTTGGCGATGTCGGAAACCTGATTGTCCGTAAAAAACCGGAATTCGATCCGAGGAATTTCGGATTCAACAAACTCACTCCCATGCTTAAATCACTGTCGGATATCCTCGAAATTGACGAAAGGGAATCCGATAAAAGAGGGATTAAGCACGTATTTGTACGGTTGAGGCTGGGGTAATTATATCGCTGTGGCCCTGAACATTTCCCTTTTCCCGGGAGGGCCAGCCAATTTTTCGACATGGAAACCCGCTTCCTGCATATTTTTTTTGATGATACCACGCGCTGCATATGTAACCAGCGTTCCGCCAAGTTTTAAGGCCTTATGCATTTTTTGAAAAATCTCCAGGCTCCACAATTCCGGTTGTACACGAAATCCGAATGCATCGAAATAAATTAAATCGAAAACATTCACATCTTCAATTTCATGGAAGAATTGCTTTCTCTTGGTCAAGGAAAATAAATCTGATATCATCGTTTTTTCTTCCCAGGCCGATTCGTGCATCTTTTCAAAGATATTCGAAAAATCATCCGCCTGAAGTTCGGAAACATAATTCATCGACAACACTTCATCAGCAGAAATAGGATAAGCTTCCACGCCGGTGTAATCAATCTGCTGTTTATGTTTTTCAGATTCCAGGAACGTGATAAACGCATTAAGACCCGTACCAAAACCGATTTCCAAAACAGAAACGGACTTCCCTTCAAATAAGGAAAGTCCGTTTTTTATGAATACATGGTAAGCTTCCTGTATGGCACCGTGTTTGGAGTGATATGATTCCTCCCATTCCGGTAAATGTATGGTCGTAGAGCCATCGGAAGTCCTGATGATTTCGCGTTTCACTATTCTATGTAAAGCTTCTTAATCCTTGGAATCGGGCCGCCGCATTTTACCTTATGGCATTGGATGCAGGCATCAATCCCTTTATTAAAATGGGCTTTGGCATTTTTAGGATCCTTATAAATCTGCTCTTGTGCCGAAATGAAATTTGCCGCCTGCTTTTTAAAGAAATCGTCGTTTTCCTTATCGTCAGACATGACCGCTTTATGAATCTTCAAAAAATGGTTCGGGAATTCCCCGATTTTCTCGCCCTTTTGTATACGTACCTTAAGGTTTTGATTGTCGATGTACATCTGCTCCATCAGCAAAGACATTTCAGACATCGTGTACATCTCAAATTTCTTTTTGCCTTTTGAATCATTTTTTATAGAGGTACAGGATTCTTTTTTCACCACTGCTTTCTCCTGCTTTTTTTCACAGGAAAACAACAATAGAGAAACGCTTAAAAACAGGAAAACCCTTTTCATTATTGCTCAATTAACACACCGTCCGCTGTAAAAGCATAAGTGATTTTAGGCTGAGTGATTTTGTCGATTTCTTCCTGGGATTTGCCGCCGTCTTTTGCATAATGCTTCAGTTCATCAACAGAAACCACATCAAGGAATGCTTTTCCACTTACGATCGCTTCAGAATTATCAGCATTCAAGGGCACGAAAAAACCGTAATCCTTAAATCTTACGAAAGATTCTTTTGAATTCGGTAATTCCATCGACATCCAGCAGCCTTTCTTTTTACAAACATCGGTAATCTTCGAACGGAATTTTACATTGATGGTATCCCCTTTTTTCAAACTGGCATATTTCTTCATCATTTGTGCCTGAGTCAGCGCTTTTTCAGCCGAAATCTTGCTTCCGAAAGTGGCATACTGCACTTTAATCTCTTTTCCCTCTTCAGGTTTTACGACAATTTTTTCTTCAGCCGGAGCGGCTTCTGTAACAGTCTCTTCAACAGGCAAAACTGCTGTAGCAATGGTATCCTTCTTCAAAGTATCAGCTGGCGTTTCCGTTACAGGATCTGCGGCAGGTGCTTTTTTTTCCTCTTTACAAGCTGAAAAAAACAGGAGTGCGCTTGCTAAAATGGCTATGTTTTTCATATTTATTAAGGTAAATTTTTCTGTGGGCAAAAATAATGAGTTTATTTCAGGAAACTTACAATAATTATTGATTTTCTTCAAAATGCATCCAAATATCCAATAAATTAAGACAGCCTGCATCGATTATTGAAAAGTGAAAATTATTTGTTGCTGTCCATAAAAACATGTTAATTTTTTCTAATTTAGCCGAACATAAATTCTTATCGGCAGATTTTTATTAATGCAATACAACAAACTGTATTTCAATTATTTAAAACCGATTCTAATCTTTAAAAACAATCTTGATGAGTTTAAATAACACTCACGAAATCGATATAGTCAAGACTTCTTCGTCTAAAATCAACAGTGTGGATTTTGAAACCCTTAGTTTCGGAAGCACCTTTACAGATCACATGCTGGTTTGTGATTTCAGGGAAGGGAAATGGGGCAAGCCTGTCATTAAGCCTTATGAACCGTTTTTGCTTGATCCATCGGCAAAAGTATTTCATTATGGACAGGCCATTTTTGAAGGAATGAAAGCCTATAAAGACGATAATGACGAAGTGTGGTTGTTCCGTCCGGACCAGAACCTCGATCGTTTCAACAAATCAGCCGTGAGGATGGCCATGCCTGAAGTCGATGACTGGATTTTCCTTGAAGGTTTGAAACAACTTGTAGATATCGAACGCGACTGGGTAAAGAAAGGACTTGGAAATACGCTTTATATCAGGCCGTTTATGATTGCGATTGGCAGCGGTGTAATTGCTGCGCCGTCAACGCAATATCGTTTTATGATCATCATGTCTCCGGCAAAATCATATTATTCAGGTGAAGTAAAAGTAATTATTGCTGAGCATTTCAGCCGTGCTGCCAATGGCGGTATCGGTGCAGCGAAAGCCGCCGGAAATTATTCAGCACAATTTTACCCGACAAAACTGGCCAACGAAAAAGGCTTCCAGCAAATCATCTGGACGGATGATGCGACACACACTAAACTTGAGGAAGCTGGCACGATGAACGTATTTTTCCGAATCAACGATACATTATTTACTGCTCCGGTAAGTGAAAGGATCCTGGACGGTGTCACCCGTAAAAGCTTAATCGCTTTGGCACAGCATGAAGGCATCAAGGTAGAGGAACGCTCGGTTTATGTGGATGAAATTATCAATGCCGCAAAAGACGGCTCCTTAAAAGAAATTTTTGGTGCCGGTACCGCCGCAGTGGTAAACCCGATTGTAGGGTTTTCATACCAGGACACTTACTATGAGCTTCCAAAACTGGAAAACTCGATTGCACTGCAATTGAAGGACAAGCTGACTAAGGTTCAGTATAATATGGCTGAGGATAGTTTTGGGTGGACGGTGAAAGTGTGATTTCAGGATTGTAAGATTTTAAGATAAAACCCGGAAATTTATAACTTCCGGGTTTATTATTTGAAATTGATTGTGTCTTTAATCTTAAAGTCTTACAGTCTTATAATCCAATTATTTATCCCAAAATTCCCGAAAAATCCGGCTTAAAGTAATTCGGCCCTTTCATCACCTTCCCGTCTTCGCGGTAAACGGGTTTTCCGTCGGCACCGAGTTTGCTCATATTGCTGCGCTGGATTTCATCAAAAACCTGCTCAATTTTATCCTGCAGGCCATGTTCGATAATGGTGCCGCAAAGGATGTAAAGCATATCGCCTAAAGCATCGGCTACTTCTCTAAGGTCATTATTGCGGGCAGCTTCGAGGTATTCTTCGTTTTCTTCTTTCATTAAATTGAACCTGAGCATGTTCTTGGCTTCGCCTAAATCGGCGCGAGGGATTTCGCTGTAACCGATTTCGAAAGCGGTATGGAATTCCTTTACCGAATTGATTCTTTTCTGCATAATGATGGTATTAAATGTTATTGCAAAATAACAATCACCGCTATAAAAAAATGTACTTTTGCCGGAAACTTATCAACTATGTTACTACAAATCCAGGCCACAAAACCAGCGCCGATGTTTTCGCAGGGGCAGCTTATCTTTGCGGTATGTTTTTTCGCTGTTTTTGTTATTGCAATGGTATACGCTTACAGGAAAGATATTGCGCTGCACCGTACTTTTTATAAAGGGAATTATAAGATTCTGATCGGATTCCTGCTGTTTATCGGTTTGTTGTTTGTTATTAAGATTTACCTGAAACATTAATTTATTGCGATTTCGCAAATCCCGTAACGTAAAAAATAAAAATCCCCGCCGAAGCAGGGATTTTTTATTCACAAGCACTTACTGCCTACTGAGACTGCGACTGAAAACTAGTTCTCCTCTGGCAGGAACCCAAAGTTTTTACTGTAATACAACATCTGTTCCGCAAATGATTTCGGCTGCGTCACTTCAATCGAGATGATTTTTCCGTCCTCCATTTTCGGTACCAAAACCGGATTGATGAAACCGCTGTAAGGTGCAGATTTGAATCTTTCGTTTCTTTTCAAAACTTCAGCATGCAATTTTTGGTCTACTTTCACACCATAATTTTCCACCAGAGCTTTTCCGGCTTTGAAATCGCCTTCTGATTTGATACGCTGTGTTTCTTTTAATAACTCGCCAAACAATTCATGCAGTTTTTCATAATTTGTAATGTTATAATACGTCTTACCGTTGCGCGTCAGTTTCTCAATCACATTGTCCTTTTTCCCTTTTTCAAAAACCCAGGCGCTTACCCATTGACGGTTCCTCATGTGGGCTTCTTCAATATCTGCACCCGGCTCAAGGCGGATCAATTGGGTCATCAGTCCGTTGCGGATGTAATTGTCATAAGCCGCAATTCCGACTTGCTTCCAATTGTCAACCAAGCCCAGTTCCTGCAATTTCGGATTGTATAAATAATATAATCCTACAAGATCGGCACGGCCTTCTTCCAGAGTGGAAGCATAAGCTTTCAGTGTTTCTTTCGGCGTGCCAACACCTTTATTGATCTGGCCCGAAGCATGACCGACGACTTCATGCAGCGCCGTGTGGAGTTTGTCGGCCAGTTCACCGTATTTGATCTCATTGTCGATTTCGGCCTGGTCGTTCGCAAATTCCTTTAGTTTGTCCGTACCGCCTGCATTATTATAAGAATCGACTATATTTCCAAGTGACACCGACTTAGATCCAAAATCAGCACGGATCCAATCTGCATTGGGAAGGTTCACACCGATGGGCGTACTTGGCGAGGAATCGCCCGATTCTCCTGCAACAATCACGGTTTTATAGGAAACCCCGACTACATTTTTCTTTTTATGTGCAGGCATTAACGGCGAATTGTCTTCAAACCATTGCGCGTTTTTGGAAATTTTTTCCATCTTCGCCGACATGTCGAAATCCTTGATCTGCACCACGCCTTCATAAGAACCGCGGTAGCCCAGCGGGTCGTTGTAAACTTCAACAAAGCCGCTGATGTAATCGATATTGCCTTCTGTAGCCTGTAGCCAGGCAATGTTGTAATCATCCCATTTCTTTAAATCACCGGTCCTGTAAAAATCAATCAGCAAACCAAGTGCATCAGCTTGCTTTTTGTTTTCTGCAACACCTTTCGCCTTTTCCAGCCAGTAAATGATTTTATCGATTGCGGCACCATACATCCCGCCGCTTTTATATACTTTTTCTTCCAGTTTGCCTGCAGCATTGCGGATCAATTTAGAATTCAATCCGTAAGACAACGGACGGTCTTTATCGGCTGGGACCATTTTTTTGTAAAATTCGGCCACTTCAGCTTCAGTGATGCCTTTGTCATAAAGGTTCACTGCCGATCCTGCGATGAGTCCTTTGGTCTCATCGAGGTTTACTTTCTTGGCATCTTTATCGTTGAAAAGCACGTCTACGATTTCCGGCGCCAAAGTCGTTTTCGTGTCTGTCATCAATTGCTCCAGATACGCTTTATCAAAATCCGGCTTGATTTTATCCATCGAATAATGGTGGTGGATTCCGTTTGAAAACCATACCCTTTTCAGGTAAATCTCGAAGTTCTTCCAGTTGTCGGCATTTTTATCGCCTTTGTAATTCTGGTAAATATTCTCGAGTGCCTTACGGATTTTCAGGTTGTCCTTATAATTCTGGTCCCAGTAAATATCCCGTCCAGCAAGTCCGGCCTGCGTTAGATAATACACCAATTCCTGTTCCTTCAGCGTCAGGTCTTCCCAACCCGGAATCTGGTAACGCAGCACTTTAATATCTGCAAACTGTTCTGCTACATATTCGAATTTACCGTCGGTTTTTTTCGCCTCCGCAGATTTGGTCTTATCTTTCTGGCACGAAACAGCCATGGAAGCGGCAACACAAGAGACTACAAATGTCCTTATTTTCATTATTAAATGATTTTTAGTTGATTCTTTATTGAAAGCAAATATAATGATTTCCTGTTAGGACAGACAGGATTGTAAGACCGCTGCGCTTGGGGACTGTAAGAACTGTTATGTCTTAAAATCTTACCGCCTTACAGTCTTAAAATCCCAAATCAGAAAATCTAAATCTTTTTAATTAACTTTACCTCACATAACCCCTGATCATGAGAATCCTTAAATATATTTTTCTGCTGATCCTGCTCGCCGTTATCGCCATTACAGTGTATGTGGCTACGCAGAAAAGCGAATTCGAGATCACACGCTCTGTTGTGGTCAAAGTCCCGAGAAGCATTGTGTATAATTATGTAAACGACTACAGGAATTGGGAAGACTGGGGTTCGTGGAAAGAAGGTGACGCTTCAATGAAATTCAATTATGCTGAAAATACCGTGGGAGCGGGGGCTTCCTATTCGTGGGATGGCAGCAGTGACGGTAAGATGACGACTATTTTTGCAAAGCAGAACGACAGTATTGCGCAAAAAGCGAAGGTTTCAGACCATCAATACAATTCCTATTTCATTTTCAAAGATACTGCCGGTGGTACGAAAGTCACGTGGAAAGCCAAAGGCTCGGTTGATTTTATGACCAAAGTAAACGCTACTTTTTCCGGCGGTGCAGATAAACTGATGGGCGATATGTTCGAGCAAAGCCTTTACAACCTGAATAAAACGATTACGAAGGAAATCAACACTTTTGACGTAAAAATAAACGGCATCGTAAAACAACCTGGGGGATTCTATGTAAGGAAACGCATTGTATGCCTCAAAAGTGAAATGCTCGGACAATTGCATTTACAATTACCCAAAATCATCCAGTTTTTTAAAAAAACAAATATGCAGATGAATGGGAAGCCATTTGTGATCTTCGACAATGCGGATAGTGATACCGTACGTTTTTCTATATGCGGACCGCTGAAGGAAGAAATTTTCGTGTCAAAGGAAAGCGATATCAGCGTACAGTTCCTTGACTCTTTCAGCGCACTGAAAACAACACTTACCGGAGATTATTCACATCGGAATGATGCGAGGAGTAAAGGACTGAAGCATTTCAACGAGAACAAGATGGAACGCGGTTCGAGCCGTGAAATCGAGATCTATGAAATCAGCGCGCTCGACAACCGTCATCCGTCAAAATGGAAAACCGCTTTTCTGATCCCCGTAAAGACAGCCCCGGCAATTGCTCCTGTTTATGTAACGCCTCCGACTATACCGGTCGAATAGAAAGCGCTATTTCAATAAATGCCTGATGACCGTTTCTGCGGCATATAATCCAAAAAGCCCCGGCATGTAGCTGTTCGTTCCGTAAAAAGATTTCTTGTAATTTTTGCCGTCGGTTTTACGCAGGCTGTTTTGTTGCTGAATTTCTGATGAATATACGACTTTAATCCCTTTATCAATTTTCACCTGGCGCAGCCTTTTCTTAATCGTTTTGGCCAAAAAGCAATTTTCGGTTTTGCTGATGTCGGCTACTTTTACTTTCGAAGCCAATGACTTCCCTCCTGCTCCCATGCTGCTGATGACCTTGATCTTCTTTCTTTTGGCGGCAATCAGCAGATTCAGTTTTGGCGTGACGCTGTCGATGCAATCCAATACATAATCAAATTCCGGAGACACCATTTCAAAGGCACGTTCGGGCGAAAGGAATTCGGTGAGGCGCGTCAGTTGCAATTCGGGATTGATATCCATCAGACGGTCGCCCACGACTTCCGTTTTGAGTTTTCCAACTGTGGAATGCAGCGCTGGGAGCTGTCTGTTGATGTTTGTAATATCCACCACGTCGCCATCAACGATGGTCATCTTGCCGACACCGGCACGCGCTATAAATTCGGCCGCAAAAGATCCTACACCGCCCAACCCTACAACGAGTATATTGGCATTTTTCAATTTTTCAAGACCTTCTGTTGTGAATAACAATTCGGCGCGTTCTGTCCACTCAGCCATATATTTTGAATTATGAATTACGAATTACGGGTTTGCTGAAAGACTTCAATAAAACTCTTATTTAAGATTTCCTGAAGCGTTTCGGTTTCAATTCCTTTTGCTTTTGCCGCTACGGCGTAAACCTGCTCAATCCCTTCTTCGATCGTATCGGTTTCCAGAAAAAACCTGTCATTTGGCACGGCTGCAAAAACCGCCGCAAGTTCGGGATTCCTGAGCAGATATTTTCCGAAAGAAATGTAAAATCCGTTGTCGAGCAGGCTTCTGGCCACCTGGATGTTTTTTGAAAATCCGTGGATGATCATCGGTATGGAAATCCCAAGCTTGTTTTTCAGTTCAATCACTTCCTGGAAAGCGGCAACACAGTGGATGATGACGGGTTTTTTATATTTTTCAGCCAAAAGCAATTGGGCTTCAAAAACCGGGATTTGCTTTTCCAAAGGCGTTTCTATACGCTTGTCAAGACCACATTCCCCAATGGCAAGGCAATGGCTATCTGTGAGCTTGGTTTCAATGAAATGGAGTTGCGTAACGACATCAGCCGCTTCAATCCGCCATGGATGGATCCCGATGGAATAAAGTGGGATATTTTCATCAAACTCATCCGGATACTGGTTCACGAGCTCAACAACACCCGAATCTGTAAAGTGATGTGTATGGAGATTGAAAAACATCAGTCGTGAAACTTTTTTACACCCGCTTTTATGGCCACATCCAGTGTGTTTTCACGTGGTGTAACGGGGCAGGAATAAACAGGATTGTAAGCACAATAAGGATTGTAGGCACGGTTGAAATCAATAACGATCGTGTCGCCTTCAGGAATCCTCAGGTCGATATACCTGCCGCCGCCGTAACTTTCTTCGCCTGAGGTCAGGTCCAGAAAAGGCAGGAAAAGGTAGTTTTTGTATTGCTCGGTTTTCGAAAGATCGATGTTTCGGTAAATGTTCAGTTTGCATTGCTTTCCATCGAGGGTAAATGCCGCTTCGCCATACTTCACATACATTGGCGTTCGGCTGGTAGATGTCATTCCGAAAGGCTTTTCACCTTCAGTCCTGGTAAATTTCGCTGTTACAAAATATTTGCCATCAACCGGAAAAAAATCCAGCCCTTTAAACTGGAGCCGGTCTTTTGCGGTAAGCGGGCTTTCCTTTTTATCTGCATATTCCCTGTCGAGGTTTTTCTGGTAGGCGACCGAAGAATCCTTAACAAAAACACGTTGGCCAAATGCACAGGAAGCCATCAAAAATAACATACAGCAGGCAATATTTCTCATCGTTGGAATTTTCACAAAAATAAATAAATCATGTGAGAAATGCCTGTGTGACGGTTTAAAAATCATCGTGCATTCCGTACCTTTACGCCAATACCAAAAACAAATGCTGCGAAAAGGTTTAGAGCGTTACTTCAACAATTTCAAGGGCTTCACGCGCGAAGTCTGGATTCTCACCATCATTACTTTCATCAACAGGGCAGGCACAATGGTACTGCCTTTCCTTTCGAAATACCTGAAGGAAAACCTGCATTTTACTTATGCACAGGTGGGCTGGATTATGGTGGCATTCGGACTTGGATCGATGTTGGGATCTTTTCTTGGAGGTAAACTATCAGATAAGATAGGGTTTTACAGAATCATGATTTTCAGTTTGTTTACCAGTGGAATGTTATTTTTCGTTCTGCAATATATCACCAGCTTTTGGGGATTGTGCATCGGTATGTTTACTATTATGACTATTGCCGATATGTTTCGTCCGGCTATGTTTGTCTCGCTTGGCACCTATGCAAAGCCTGAAAATCGTGCTCGGGCATTTACTTTGGTCCGCCTGGCAATTAACCTTGGTTTTGCCGCCGGGCCAGCTTTGGGTGGGTTGATTATCATGAATATTGGATACCAGGGACTGTTTTGGGTTGACGGAGCGACGTGTGTTATAGCGATTTCAGCATTTGCATTGTTGGTAAAGGAAAAGAAAAAGTCGGCTTTTACGGATAAGGAACATCCCGGCGAAGTTTTTGCCGATTCGATTTTCAGGGACCGGATTTTCTGGGCATTCCTGTTTGTGAGTTTTTCCACGGCGATGATTTTCTTCCAGATATTTTCCACTTTGCCGCTATATCATCATGAGCAATACGGTTTGACTGAGTTACAGACCGGGCTTCTGATGACCTTAAACGGGTTCCTGATCTTCCTTTTGGAAATGCCCATCGTAAGCTATTTTGAAAGAAAGAATGTGCATAAGATCAAATTGATCCTTTGGGGTTCGGTGATGATGGCAACAGGTTTTTTTGCTTTGCTTTGGAATGTATGGGTTGGCGTGCTTGTCATCAACATCCTTTTCATCACTTTCGGGGAGATGTTTATTTTCCCATTCTCCAATTCATTTGCATTAAGCCGTGCGCCTAAAGGACATGAGGGGCGTTATATGGCTTTGTTTACGATGAGTTTCAGCCTTGCGCACATTGGCAGTTCCAAACTCGGTATGGTGGTCATTGATTTTTACGGATACCAGGCCAATTGGATTTTTATGGGAACATTAGGCATCATGGCTGTTTTCTGTTGTGCTTACCTACAGAAGCTACTGAAGCTGGAAGCTGCCTGATACTTTTTGCAATTCCTGTTTATTGCGCAGCTGTTTTTCAAAACTTATTTTCTTATTCCCAAAGCAGTTTTCCTCTTCTGCTAAAGTGCTTATTTACAAATATTAAAATAATTAACTAACTAATTAGTTTTATAACTAAATAATTAGTTATATTTGTTTCAAAGAAAACCAATATGCAGAAGTTAACCACAAAAGAAGAAGAAATCATGCAGGCGCTCTGGAAGCTTGAAAAAGGTTTCATTAAGGAAATCATGGCCGAGATTCCCGGAGAGCAGCATTACAACACGCTTTCCACATTCGTCAGGATACTGGAGGACAAAGGTTTTGTCGCGCACCATTCCTTTGGGAAAACATATCAATATTACCCATTGGTTTCGAAAGAGGAATACAAGAAGAAATCGATGAATGTCACGATTGAGAATTATTTCAACAGCTCTTATAAAAATATGGTCTCCTTTTTTGCAAAAGAAAATAAGATTACTGCCGAAGAGCTCCGGGAGATTTTGGAAATGGTGGAACGCGAAAATAAAAAAGACTGATTATGGACCTACTGATCACATACACCCTGAAGTCTGCCGGCCTGCTCCTGTTCTTTTCAATTGCATATCATGTGTTGTTGCGAAAAGAGACTTTCTTCCGTGCGAACCGTTTTTTTCTGTTAAGCGGATTGTTGGTTTCGATAGTTTTACCATGGATTACTTATACTAAAATAGTTTGGATGGAAGCCATTGCGATGCCTGTCCAAAACACAGCGAAACCGATGATTATGGATTCCCAGTCAATTGTCCCGCAAACCCATGAACCCATCAACTGGCTTATGATTATTGGTGTAATATATGCGGTGGGCGCTTTATTTTTTATCGGGCAGTTTGCTTTAGATTATCGACAGTTACGGAAGGTATTGAAGGAAAATTTAATACGCAGCGAAGGAAAATTCCGCATTGTGGAAACGAGGGAAGACCTCTCCCCTTTTTCGTATTTCAATTATATTGTTTACAATCCCGCGCATTACACGGCAACAGAGTCAGCACATATCCTTGAGCACGAAAAGACACACTGCCGGCAATACCATTCGATAGATATGATGTTTATGAGGCTTTTGTGCATCTTGTTCTGGTTCAATCCCATCATTTGGCTGTATAAAAAGCAACTCGTCCAGAACCTCGAATTCATAGCCGATGCGGAAGCCAACCGCCTGATTACAGACCGGAAAAATTACCAAATCACGTTATTAAAAGTGACTGCCAGGGAAAACTGCCTGTCATTTACCAATCCTTTTTATCAATCATTAATCAAAAAACGAATTATTATGTTAAACAAAAAACAATCCAGGAGCAGTAATTTATTGAAGTACGGAGTCGCAATTCCGGCATTGTTGCTATTCATGCTGCAGTTTCAGGTGAAAGTCATAGCGCAGACCAAGCAACCGAAAGTGATGACAAACGATCCCAAAGTGTCAAAAATCGAAATTCATGTGGACGCCGCTTCCGCAGAAAAAGACCTGAACGAAATGACTGCGTTCTTTAAAGATGAATTCGGTGCCACCCTGCAGTTTTCAGAATACAAAGCAAATGCGCTTAAACAAATTACCGGACTGAAGGTAACGCTTAAAAACAGGTACGGCATCACTAAAAAATATGAAGTGTCCGGAAAGATGCCTATTGACCCTTTTACGATTTATGTAGATGTTGCGCCGGACGGCAAAGAAGATTTTGGTTTCAGTACTGCAACAAAAAATAGCAATGGTTTAGTGATTCATAATCCCGGGCGCGAGGAAGACAGCATTTATGCTACACCTATCCGTAAAGAAGCGCAATCTGCGACTGATTTGTTATCCGAAAATAAACAGCAACGCGCCAATGCGAATAAACAAATGCTTTACATTATCAACGGAAAAGATTATTATCCCGACATGATAAAGGACCAGGTGATCACGACTTCCGAATTTATTGAGCAATTGTCGCCTGAAGAAGGATTGAAACGGTATGGACGGAAAGGAAAAGACGGCGTGCTCATCTTCCACGGCACCTCTGCTTTCAATAAAAAAGGAAAAGAAGAACCGAATAAGATATCGGCTCCAACCACCATAACGCTCGAGAATGGTGACGAAGCCGTCTTTTTCAGCAAATCAAAAATGAAAGTTCCTGGCGCTGCATCAGTCGATTTTACAGACAGTAACCTTGTACTTATTATTAATGGCGTAAGGTATGATGATGCAAACGAAACCATGGAAGGCCTCGATCTCCGAAGGGTTAAATCCATACAGATTGTCGAGTCCGCAAATCCTGATGACAAAGACAATAAAAACACAAAAGTACTGATGCAACTTAAATAATGACAAAACGCCGGACATATATCCGGCGTTTTTTATTTCTTTTTCGGTGCAGCTTTTGGCGTCGCAACATTTACAAACTTCTGCTGTGCCGCATCATATGTCATCCTGTTTTCCTGTGTTTTGTTCTTCAGCACGAGATCTCCTTCCGGTGTAATGGTAAGTTCAAAACCTTCCCGGCGCATTTTCTGCTGGGTTTCGGAAACGGTTTGATTTTTATCGAGATATACGATCTCACTGACTTTAGTAGTAATCTGGCTGTTTACGATAATCTGCTTTTTGGCCGCCACATCCCAGATTTCAGTGAAGGTCGTCAGCGCTTCCTCGTTTTTCAATTTCGTTTCTGACACATTTTTCTGCGTCCAGCTTATAGCGTGTAAGGACACGCCTTTGGCTTTGAACGGCGTAATCTTCGCATCCATAGGCAAAGTCTTAGCGGCATCAAACCGCCGGCTAAATAACGAATCTTTTGCTTTGCCATTGCTTACAAAGACCACGAAACTACCTTTGAGGATTTCGGCAGTCAGGTTGTCGGCTTTCGCCAAAACATTAGCGGCTTTAGCAACAGGTTTTGCAGCGGCTTTCTTTTTCTGTGCATTTGCTGAAACCGTAAACAATGTCAACATCAACAACAAGGCAATCTTTTTCATAGCGTATTTTTTTTAATCTTCCCGAATTTACGAAAAAATATAAACGGAAGACCGAACATCATATTGGTTTAATACCATAAAAAAAAGCGCGGCATTTGTTTCCCGCGCTTTCTATCTTAAAGTCTTACAGTCTTAAAATCCTGCAGCTTACTTCACTTCCTCATAATCAACATCCTGTACATTGTCCGCAGCTTCACCTTGTGGCTCCGCGTTTGGTTGTGCCTGGCCTTGTTGATCGCCTTGGGCATACATGGCTTCAGTGGCAGTTTTCCACGCAGCGTTGATGTTGTCAAGACCTTTCTGGATAGCTTCTAAATCCTGATTCTGGTGTGCCATCCTCAATTCGGTTAAAGCATATTCGATAGCCGTTTTGTGCTCGTCAGATAATTTATCGCCAAGCTCTTTCAACTGACTTTCAGTCTGGAAAATCATTCCATCGGCTTCGTTCAGTTTTTCAATCCTTTCTTTGGCTACTTTATCCGCGTCAGCATTGGCTTCAGCATCTTTTTTCATCCTTTCGATTTCTTCCTGTGTCAAGCCTGAAGATGCCTCGATACGGATGTCGTGTGATTTTCCTGTTCCTTTATCAGTTGCAGAAACTTTGATGATACCATTGGCATCGATATCAAAAGTCACTTCAATCTGCGGAACACCTCTTGGCGCAGGCGGGATACCGTCTAAGTGGAAGCGCCCGATGGTTTTGTTATCAGCAGCCATGGCACGTTCTCCCTGCAACACGTGGATTTCAACACTAGGCTGTGAATCAGCTGCGGTAGAGAACACCTGGGATTTTTTAGTTGGAATGGTGGTGTTTGATTCAATTAATTTCGTCAAAACCCCGCCCATAGTTTCAATACCCAATGATAACGGCGTTACGTCCAGAAGCAATACATCTTTAACATCGCCTGACAATACACCGCCCTGGATTGCAGCTCCGATCGCCACAACCTCATCAGGGTTTACGCCTTTAGAGGCTTTCTTTCCGAAGAACTTCTCTACTTCTTCCTGAATACGTGGAATACGTGTAGAACCTCCGACAAGGATTACCTCATCGATATCTTTAGTAGACAAACCAGCATCTTTCAACGCTTTTGCAACCGGTTCCATAGAACGTTTTACCAATGAATCTGCCAATTGCTCAAATTTAGCACGTGACAGTTTTTTCACCAGGTGCTTAGGTCCTGATGCCGTAGCGGTCACATAAGGCAGGTTGATTTCAGTTTCAGCAGAAGAGGACAATTCGATTTTCGCTTTTTCAGCCGCTTCTTTCAAACGTTGCAATGACATTGGGTCCTGACGCAGATCGATACCTTCTTCCGATTTGAATTCGTCAGCAAGCCAATCAATTACGACCTGGTCGAAATCGTCTCCACCAAGGTGCGTGTCACCATTTGTAGACAATACTTCGAAAACGCCATCACCCAATTCCAGGATCGAGATATCGAAAGTACCTCCACCCAAATCGTAAACCGCAATCTTCTGATCCTGTCCTTTTTTGTCCAGACCATAAGCCAAAGCTGCTGCAGTAGGCTCGTTGATGATACGCATTACTTTCAAACCTGCAATCTCACCAGCTTCTTTTGTAGCCTGGCGCTGTGCATCGTTAAAGTAAGCAGGAACAGTAATTACCGCTTCTGAAACGGTCTGCCCCAAATAATCCTCAGCGGTCTTTTTCATTTTCTGCAACGTCATTGCTGACAATTCCTGTGCAGTATACAAACGGCCGTCAATGTCCACACGTGGTGTATTGTTATCGCCTTTCACTACTGAATAAGGAACTCTTTTCGCCTCATCCTGAGTTTCAGAGAATGTGTGTCCCATGAAACGCTTGATTGAAGCAATCGTTTTTGTCGGGTTGGTCACCGCCTGTCTTTTGGCAGGATCACCCACTTTAATTTCACCGCCTTCTACGAATCCGATAATGGACGGCGTTGTTCTTTTTCCTTCTGAGTTAGGGATTACTACCGCTTCGTTACCTTCCATTACAGATACGCAAGAGTTCGTTGTTCCTAAATCAATTCCGATTATTTTACCCATTTTTTTATTTGTTTTAAATTTTATGTGAGTTTGCATTTTTGAACTTGACCCGTATATAACA
The DNA here is from genome assembly GCF_003097535.1 of Flavobacterium pallidum. Classification (NCBI taxonomy): domain Bacteria; kingdom Pseudomonadati; phylum Bacteroidota; class Flavobacteriia; order Flavobacteriales; family Flavobacteriaceae; genus Flavobacterium; species Flavobacterium pallidum. The sequence continues at coordinate 2,630,179 of NZ_CP029187.1, read as the reverse complement.
ATCTTTATGCCATGATAAAAATGGTCTGAAAATTGTCAGTTGGATTGACAAAATATGACAACATGACATTTTGGGTGCAGGATACAAAGCGCAGGGCACAGATATTTTTAGGAGCAATTTCCCGCTGTCCGCTGTATCTTTTACCGGCTAAAGGAGCCGGAAAAAGGATGCCGCTTCCATCGGGGCTAGGGATTTGTCGTACTTCGCGCGGGTACTTTCAAATTGAAGATAACGACCGAAACCAAAATCAATCCATAAGACAATCCCTGCATCAAATTTACTTCTTCTTTAAAATAGAAGAAGGCCAGCAGGAAATTAATCATCGGATTGATGTACATTAATATCCCGACCCGTGAGGAATCCATACCTTTCAATGCATAAAGGTTTAAGAATAACGGGATAATTGTAAAGAACACCGCAATGATTCCAATCAGTAAATAAAATAAAAATTCCGTCGGCAACGGCCCGCCATATTTCGGAAATAAGGGCAATAATAATATGGCCGTGATCATAATCTGCAAACTCAAAACGACCAGGCGGTCAAAATGGTTGTATTTTCTTTGGATAATGAGATACAATGCAAATGTGAGTGCTATGACCAGGCTGTACAGTAAATCCTTTAAACTTCCGTAGGACAAAAGGGCACAACTGATGACGCTTAAGCCAATCGCCGCCCATTGCATGTTATTCAGTTTTTCCTTTAAGATAAAGAAGGCAAGGATCGTGGTTAAAATCGGGCAGATCAAATACGCAAATGAAGCCGATTTCAAACTCACGTGATTGATGGCATAAATAAAGATAAACCAGTTTGCCGTGAGCAGCATTCCGCCGGCAACGGTCATAAAAGCCAAAGTTTTCTTTTGCCTTCCGCCCATCGCTTTCCAGATCTGCCAATCCTTCTTCAACACTTCGCGCCGGAAAATCAAATTAATCCCCAGCAACAATGCTACCGAATAGAAAATCCGATAAAACAAAATGTCCATCGACGGATAATCATGTAAGGGTTTTAGCACTAGGCTGAAAAATCCCCAGATTATAAAAGCAGTCAGTGCCGAAGCGTAATATCTATTGAAGCGCATAACGTAAATTCTGCGGCAAAGGTAATGCAGTATATCCCTACATCGGACAGCGATATATTGAAATAATGAAAATAGCCAAGTCAATTTATAATCAGCGCAGTCCTCAGCCAGTTTCGAAAAGTCGGTTTGCAATCTACTCTTTTAAATAGCGGTTTCAAACGTTTTCGTTTATATTTGCGTAGTTAACATCATTTTGCCATGGAAGAATGTATTTCGGTTTTTGATATGCTTAAGATAGGCGTTGGCCCATCCAGTTCACATACACTTGGCCCTTGGCGCGCCGCAGAAAGATTCCTCGCGGAACTCCGTACTGAAGGAATTCTCGATGAAACCGAACGCGTCAAAGTGGATCTTTACGGTTCGCTTTCGCTTACCGGTAAAGGACATGCTACTGATCTCGCCGTAATGCTCGGGCTCAGCGGACAGGACCCTGAATACATTCCGGTGGAAAATATTTCCGGCATCATCAAATCGATTGAGGATCATCACGAGATCCATCTTGGCAGTGAACACAACATCCCGTTCTGGTTCCTGCAGGACATCGTCTTCAACAAGAACTTCCTGCCTTTCCATGCCAATGGATTAATGTTTACGGCTTTTCTCAATGATGGCAGCGAATATATTTCCACATTTTATTCTATTGGTGGCGGATTTGTAGTCAAGGAAGACCGCCCGAACGCAAAAAAGAAAATGGAGATCAAGTGCGCTTTCCCTTTTCCGATACAAAATGCAGAAGAATTGCTGATTTATACCCAACAGCAAAACCGCAGCATTTCCGAAATCGTCTATGAGAACGAAAAATCGATGCGCAGTGAAGAAGACATCCACAAAGAACTCCTGCGCATATGGCATACTATGCTCGAATGCATGTACATTGGCTGTCATTCGGAAGGTATATTACCGGGCGGACTCAACGTACGTCGCCGCGCGTTCGACATGCACCAGAATCTGATCGGGCTGGCCAATTACAGCAATCCGCAGGAATGGCTTGAATCGATACGCAAAACCGAAGTCAAATTCCGCCAGATCCTGAAATGGGTCAGCTGTTTCGCACTCGCCGTCAATGAAGTCAATGCCGCTTTAGGACGTGTCGTCACAGCACCTACAAACGGCAGTGCGGGCGTCATCCCTGCTGTATTGATGTATTATCTCGTCATTGAAAACCACGACGCCGGGGAAAAGGAAATCAAGCAGTTCCTGATGGTGGCCGGAGAAATCGGCAGCATCTTCAAGAAAGGGGCTACCATATCCGCTGCTATGGGCGGCTGCCAAGCCGAAATCGGGGTGTCGTCGGCTATGGCGGCAGCGGCATTAACCGAAGTCATGGGCGGCACGCCGGAACAGGTTTTAATGGCCGCAGAGATTGCGATGGAACACCACCTCGGACTGACCTGCGACCCCATCGGTGGATTGGTCCAGATTCCTTGTATTGAAAGAAATACCATGGGCGCCATCAAGGCCATAAACGCCGCCGAACTGGCCATGGAAACCGATGCAAAGAACGCCAAGGTTCCTTTGGATAAAGTCATCAACACGATGTGGCAGACGGCTAAAGACATGAACTCAAAATATAAGGAAACTTCTGAAGGTGGATTGGCAATCGCTGTGAATATGGCGGATTGTTAAAACGCTTCGCTTCAGAAACGGCTGCGCCTTTGGACACGCTTCGCTTTAGATTTTGTCTGTAGCGAAGTGTCTTTGTGGCGCAACATGTCTCATTACAACCTAAAATTCACTGCCAAAGTTATTCCGGCTTCGTCCCTCACCAAATCCGGACGCCAATTGCCAACCGGGGTATCAACCCAGCCATCCGGGGATGTTGTGCCGCCATGTCCTGCAAAATAAGGCTTGTCGGATTTGCGGTAACGCGCTTCAAGGCGGAAAGTCACAAAATCCGAGGGCATAATATCAAAAGTGATGGTGCCCTGATAAATGGTTAAATCCTGGCTGGAGTCATTCGCAATAGCATCAGTGAAATCGTTCGGCGTGACCGGAGATGGCGAAAACGCAAGATAGAGCCCGGGATTCTTTACAAAATCCCCGCGTAATGTGACCGCGAATTTATTTTTGTAAAACCACAACCGGTTGCTTAACGAAGCGCCTGTCATATATTGTGCAGAAGCCTTTACCCCTGCCCCTTGCTGGAATCCATAATGGGTATTTAAACTGAATGCCCCCTGAGAAATTCCCTCGCTCCGTGCATCCTTATAATAACGCATAACAATACTATTGTCATGGTGGAACCGGTTTACCGAAGTCCGGCTGTCGTTGCCGTAATAGAAATTGGCAACCAGTTGCAGGTTTTCGTTCGGGCGGTAATAATTTGAGTTCCCCACTCCGATGCTTTTATTCCATGAGTTATAGGATTGCCAACCGTTGAGCAGCCACAATTCGGTTTTGAAATGCTTTGACGGAAAAGCCTGCAGTCGCGCCCCTGAAAAGTAAAACGGCGTAAAATCGCACACCATCGAGCGCTGGTACGACCAGTTTTCCTGTGTTATATAGCTCTCCAGCCCAATATAACTCATGAAGATACCCATCTCCACATTCACTCCGTGCCAGGTATTAAAGTGATATCCTGCAGCCGCTTCGCGGATGTTCTTCAAGTTATCGATTGACGTATTCCTTCCATGCGCAACGGTAGCATCAAGATCCTGTATGATAGAACCCATCTGCCCATACTGCAGCCAGAGCCGTCCGATGATGTTCTTATAATTGGTTTCAATGCCAATACTGGCAAGGTTTAAGGTAAACTCATTATTGCGCCCGATCGAGGATGAAATCGTATGGGTATTATCGATTGGGTTTCGGAGGTCATAATTGATGTATGTATCGAGGTAAGCAACGCCGGTGAGGATGGTTTCGCCGGATCCGTCCTTTAATGTCAAAGGGAAATCGGTCTGCCGGTTTTGCCCATTGATCCAGGATAAATCCATGTTCTGGAAAGGGATTTTTACGGTTGTGGAATCGCTTTGTGCCGAAAGGCTAAGTGTGAGTGCTGTTAATGCAGCGATCAATAGTGTTTTCATAATTGTTATTTATATTGATTATAGGATTGTAAGACTATAGGATTTTAAGACTATAGGATTTTAAGATTGTATAGAAATAAATCTGTAAGACAAATCTCAAAATCTTAAAGCGGAAGCGGTCCTAAAGCGCAGCGGTCTTAAAATCCTTAACTCTAATTAATTTTTCGTTCCAATTCCAATTTATTCACCGGATGGTACACGATCGGGATTTTCTCAATGGCCACATCGCTTTTATCCAGGCCAAAAGCCTTTGCATCTGAAATGGATAAGTGTTTCAATACGAAATAGGCGTTCAATAGCAGCCCATCGCGCACCGCAAATTCATTTTCAACCGACAGGAATTTTTCCAGAATGACAAATTTATAATCAGGCTCCGGATTGTATTTCGTAGCACCATCAGGGCGGATATGGAGGTTGAGTTCCTTATTGCGCGCCAGGTCGAAGACAATTTTCTTGAAATACAATTCCACCCTGGGCTGCACGCGGAAACCGACATTTAAAACAATCTTGATCACTTTATCATCCAGTAGTTCGATGACATCATAATTCAAAGCATAGGGTTCGTTAACACGGTTGATGTGGAAAAACCAATATACATCGGCACGCTTCGGCTTTTTTGAAAAAATGGATTTGATGATCTTTTCTTCAATTTCGTAATTCTTGTCGGCTTTGGATAAATACACAAGGTGTGTCGAATATTTCGGGATGGCGTCATCTTCACTGAGTTCTTTCAGCAATGGCGCCTGTTCGGCCAGGTTGATAAACTTCAGGTAACGGTTGTTGATCTTTCGGGAATAATACCATACGTACATCACCATGAAAATGAACAGCTCGAAGAACAGGAACATCCACCGCTCTTTAATCTTAATTATATTGGCCAAAAAGAACGAGCCTTCAATGACTGTAAACAATACGAGCAACGACAGCACCCAGACGGCTTTCATCTTTTTGATGAAAAATAAATAATAGGTCAGCAAAAGCGTCGTCATCAGCATGGCGATCGTGATCGAGAAACCGTAGGCAGCTTCCATATGCGTCGAATTCTTGAAGTATAAAATCATCAATACACAGCCAATCCAAAGTATGGTATTGATGGACGGAATGTAAATCTGTCCTTTCAGGTCGGTTGGATTGCGCAGGGCAACGCGCGGCCAGAAATTCAGTGAAATCGCTTCATTAATTAAAGTATAAGAACCGCTGATTAGCGCCTGCGAAGCGATAATCGTAGCCATTGTAGCAATAATAATCCCCGAAATCAGGAACCATTGCGGCATGATTTCATAAAACGGATTCCTTCCGGCCAGTTCGGGATTGCCCTGAGTCATCAGCCACGCGGCCTGGCCAAGGTAATTGGCAACCAAAGCGATTTTTACAAAAATCCATGTGATTCGTATGTTCTTTTTCCCACAATGCCCAAGATCGGAATATAAGGCTTCGGCCCCGGTAGTGCAAAGGAATACGCCACCAAGCAACCAGAACCCTTTTGGATATTGCATTAAAAGCTCATATGCATACATCGGATTTAAAGATTTCAGGATTTCAGGATGGTGAAGAATTTGTGAAATTCCCAAAACCAACAGCATTGAAAACCATACGACCATCACCGGCCCGAAAATAGTCCCGACTTTTTGCGAACCGAACCTCTGGAAAAAGAACAACCCGGAAAGTATCGCGATGACGATCGCCATGGTAGGTAAATTCGGGACAATGGGTTCGAGACCTTCCACGGCTGACGCTACAGACATTGGTGGCGTGATGATGCCGTCAGCGAGTAAAGTGGTGGCGCCTAAAATAGCTGGGATCACCAGTTTTCCTTTACCGAAGCGCTTTACCAAAGCATATAATGAGAAAATCCCGCCTTCGCCATGGTTGTCTGCGGAAAGCGTCAGGAAAATGTATTTGAAAGTCGTTTGAAAAGTAAGCGTCCAGAACACGCAGGACACGCCGCCATAAACAAGCAATTCGGTAATCGGGCGCTCGCCTACTACGGCTTTCATGACATAAAGCGGGCTCGTGCCGATGTCGCCATAAATAATCCCGAGCGCTACCAGCAGCGATGCGGCACTGATTTTCTGAAAAGTGGATGCATTCATATTGAAAATATTTGAAATTGATAGTTGAAAAAATCAGGCATAGGAAACCTGTATCATAAAGTTTTATCACTTCTGATGCGTTGATTGCGATAAAATAAAAAGAGTATTATCCCGTGTTAAAACGATATCCGATTCCGGATTCGGTCAATATATGCTTCGGGTGGTTTGGATCTGATTCGAGCTTTTTACGAAGCTGCGCCACGAAAACCCGGAGGTATTGCGTCTGGTCGGCATACGCATTTCCCCACACTTCCTTCAGTATGGACTGGTGCGTGAGTACGCGGCCTTCGTTTTTAATCATTAAGGCCAGTAAGGAATATTCAGTGGCGGTAAGCTTGATGGTTTCGCCGTTTTTCCTGACCAAACGCGCTGCGAGATCGACGGTTACTGCTCCGAATGAAATTAAAGGTTCGCTTATCTGAAGGCTTACGTTTCGCAATGCAGTCCGGATACGCGCCAGCAATTCCTGTGTCCGGAATGGCTTGGTCAGGTAATCATTCGCGCCATTGTCGAGGGCTTTTACAATTTCAGCTTCTGCGTTTTTTACGGTCAGGATGATGATCGGATTGCGGAACCAGCCGCGCAGTTTTATAAGGACATTTTGCCCATCATCATCAGGCAGGCCCAAATCCAGTAAGATCATATCCGGCGGATGGTTGGCGGCAGCAAGGATGCCCTCTTTTGCAGTGGCAGCGAATAAAGTCCGGTATCCGTCAGAATCCAAAGTGATTTCGAGCAGTTTCCTGATCTGGCTCTCATCGTCAATTACCAATATGGAAGGGTTGTTATTCATTGCTGATGCCTTTTAAATGCATGACTGCGGCTGCAAAACCGATTTTGAACATCGCACCGCCTTCTTCGCGGTTCTGCAAAGTGATTTTTCCGTCCTGCGCTTCGGTGAAACCTTTTACGATAGAAAGTCCAAGGCCGGTACCACCTGTTTTGGAATCCTTTACGCGGTAAAATCGATCAAATGCTTTGGCAATTTCCGCTTCGGGAAAACCGTAACCATCATCGGCGATGGTAATGTTGCAGGTGAGTTGTTTGTCTTCGTGGTATTCAAAATCGACTTCAGGTTTGTATTCTATGGTGATTTGAATGGAAGAACCTTTAGGCGTATATTGGGACGCATTGTAAACGATATTATAAATGATCTGCTCTGTCAGTCCGTAATCAAGGCGGAAAAGTGGGAGATAATCCGGTTTGCTCACATTAATTTTATGAGACATCAGTTCTTCCTTAAGGCTGTCAATGACATTGTAAATGAGTTCACTGATATCGCACCAGTCGAGTTTGGGTTGTATGTAACCGGATTCCAGGCGCGACATATTCAATAAGTTTTCCACCTGATGGTTTAACCGCAGCGACGCTTTTTCCATTTCCGAAAGCAGTTTCTGCGTATTTTCACCTGACATCGATGTGGATTTTTCCTGCAATGCCCCTACGCCACCCATAATTGTAGCGATCGGCGTACGCAGCTCATGGGAAAGCGAATCCAATAATATATTGTACAATTTCATCGTGCTAAGCCTTGCCTCGCGAACCTGTACGATTTGTTCTGCGCGACGGATTTTGAATGTCAGCACTGCATTCACCAGCGCAATGACAAAGAAGAGCAGCAACAGCAACAGATCTTCAGTGCTGTTGATCTGGAGGTTGTAATACGGTTTTATAAAAAGGAAATCCAGTATCAGTGCGCTTAATGTCGCGGCAATCAATACCGGTAATATTTCAAGGAAAATTGCCAATAGTGAAACAGTTACCAATAACAGATACCCGATAACCTTATAATCCACCAAATCCCGGATCAGCAGGCACAGTAATGACACCGCTGTCACCGAGACAATGCTGACGGCATATTGGTTTTTGGATTTTGTCTGTCTTAAGAAACGGTTCATCACACAGTTTTTAACTACGGGACAAAGTTACGGCAAGGTTTGTAAGTATTTTATAATAAAGGACAAGGTTGGTGTAAAGATTTTATAAAGATTTTTGGACTTCCTTGACTTCTGATGAAATTATAAAAAGCCGTTTTTCAAAGTCTACAAATCCAAAAGCGCAGCGTGTCCAACGCGCAGCCGTCTATAGCGTAGCGTTTCTGATTACCTTCCCCGCAGCAAATTTCCCGCTCTCCAAAGCCGCTTCCACTGTGGCAGTTTCAAATGTCGGGTCGAAGGCTTCCCCCGCAAACCAGATGGTATTTCCAAAACCCTTGTTGATTCGCTTTACGGCAGGTTTGCTTTCGGGTTTTGGCCAAGAATAGCCGCCGCGGAATGATGTTTTCCCGGTATATCGAAAAACAGCGGCATTTCGGAAATAATGATTGGTATTGGGGAACGCCTGGGTCAATTCTGCAAGGCAGGAAGTGACAATGTCGTCGTCAGTGAGCTCGTCATAATAGGGAACGTCATCATTTCCGATCCAAGCCGTCAGAACCGGTGAATGTTGGTCCAATTGCGTCCAGAATGTAAGTTTTCCTGCAAAAAGGAAGCCCAGATCCGGAATATCGTGTTCCCAAAACGGTTTTTCAAACTCAAGCGCCACCTTTATCACATGGCCAAAACCGATCTTATTAAATAAGGCTGGCAATTCGGGAATATCGGGCGTAAAAGTGATTTCCTTATTTTTCAGTATCCCTAAAGATGCCGTGACGATGACGCAATCAGCCTCATAAGAATTATTTTCCGTGATCACTTTCACTTCGCCGCTTTTCCATTCCATTCCGGTTACTTTTTGGTTAAAGATAATCGAGCAATCCCGCTGCGCCGCTTCATTATAAAGATATTCGAGTAAAGGGGTGTAACCGGTCAACGGCCGGTATTGCGTTTCTTCGGACAGCCATTCTTCTTTTAAGCTCAGCAAACTGACTTCGGCGGGATTGGCCAGGTCCAGTCCTTGTGCCATTTCGCATACTTCTTTACGCAGCAAGGTATATTTCGGACCGGGAAAATGTTCTTTAAGGAATGATTCAAGCGTACAATCTGCTTCCAATTGCGACAACTTTCCGTAAAAACTTTCCCAAGCCTTGCTGTTTCCGAAGCTATTGGAGATCTTACCGTTCTTGAAACGGTGCATATTCATGGAGGCTTGGGTGTATGGTAGTTTTGCCTTTTTCAGCAATTTCAATGTCAGCGGTAAATTTCCGTGGATGAATTCAGCACCAGCTTCAACCGTATTGATAAAACCATCAGGGACAAAAGTACGGATGCGCCCGCCAATCCTGTTTCCTGACTCCAGGATGATTACCGAAACACCTTTTATTGACAATACATTGGCTGCCATTATTCCGGCTGCTCCCGCCCCGATGATGATTGTTTTCATTTTTATGATTTTTGGCGTTCTTAGACTTTTCAGACAAAATTATGAAAACATGTTTGCTAAATCTAAGAAGTCTAAAAATCTAAAGCACAGCGTGTCCAGGGCGCAGCTGTCTTATGCAGCGTATCCAAAATATTCCTTACTTTTACACACCAAATAAAAACCATATGTCTGTAGCCAAAAAAGATTACAAGAAAATAACCACGAAGTCGCTGGTCGACATGAAAGCCAATGGCGAGAAGATTTCGATGCTCACCGCATACGACTTTACAATGGCAAAAATCGTGGACACTGCTGGGGTTGACGTAATCCTCGTAGGCGATTCTGCGTCGAATGTGATGGCGGGGCACGAAACCACCTTACCGATTACACTGGACCAGATGATTTACCACGCCTCATCGGTAATCCGTGCCGTGGACAGGGCTTTGGTAGTGGTCGACCTTCCTTTCGGAAGTTACCAGTCTGATCCAAAAGAAGCCTTGCGCTCTTCCATAAGGATTATGAAAGAAAGTGGCGGGCATGCCGTGAAACTGGAAGGCGGACGCGAAATCAAGGACTCCATTAAGAAGATACTGAATGCGGGCATCCCGGTTATGGGACACCTCGGACTGACACCGCAGTCCATATATAAATTTGGCACTTATACCGTTCGTGCAAAAGAAGAAGAAGAAGCGGAAAAACTGGTTGAAGATGCCATATTGCTTGAAAAACTGGGATGTTTTGCATTGGTATTGGAAAAAATTCCGGCACATTTAGCGGAAAGGGTGGCTAAAAGCATTTCCATTCCCGTTATCGGGATTGGTGCAGGCGGCGGCGTAGACGGGCAGGTTTTGGTGATCCATGATATGCTGGGGATGAATAATGAATTCAGTCCGCGTTTCCTGAGGAGGTACCTTGATTTGTATGAACAGATGACCGGCGCCATTTCGAAATATGTGAGTGATGTGAAAGGGAAGGATTTCCCGAATGAGAAGGAGCAGTATTAGGAGACTTCTTAGACTTTTTAGACTTCTTAGACTTTGAAAATAAAGATGTCCTTAAAATGCAATCCGACTATGTCGCCTAAATATAAAAATATAAGCCATTAAATTAATATCTATGCATCGATTTAAAGAATTACACGCCTGGAAACTAAGTAGGGAATTTTGCAAAAATGTATACGAGATGACATCCTTATTTCCTTCAGATGAAAAATTTGGTTTAACTAATCAATTACGACGTGCCGCGGTTTCTATCCCTTCAAACATAGCTGAAGGTTCTTCCAGAAATTCCAATAAGGATTTTTGCAGGTTTCTGGAAATTGCAATAGGCTCTGCTTACGAAATTGAAACACAATTATTGATTGCAGCAGACTTATCGTTTATAACTAATAAAAATTCGGAAACATTAATAAATCAACTTGATTCCATTGTAAAAATGATATCAAGGTTCCGCACAACTTTACAGTAATATTTCCACAAAGTCAAGAAGTCTAATAATCTAAAGCGCAGCGTGTCTAACAATCTAAAAATTACATCCTCCAAACACAATCTCCAAATCCTCCACGAAGACAACCATCTCATTGTCATAAACAAGCGCGTAGGTGATATCGTGCAGGGCGACAAAACCGGCGACAAGCCGCTGAGCGATGTGGTCAAAGAATATATCAAGGACAAATACAACAAACCCGGGGAAGTATTTCTTGGCGTGGTGCACAGGCTGGACCGCCCAACTACGGGAATTGTAGTCTTTGCACGTACTTCAAAAGCGTTGACCAGGCTTAATGAATTGTTCAAGAACCGGGAAACACATAAAACGTATTGGGCCGTCGTTAAAAACAAACCATCAAAAAAAGAAGACAAACTGGTTCATTTCTTAAAGCGGAATGAGAAAAACAATACCTCCAAAGCCCATCTCAAAGAAGTTCCTGAAAGCAAAATAGCGAGCCTCGATTACAGCATTATTAAAGAATTACAGCATTATACCGTACTCGAAATTGCCTTGCACACAGGGCGACATCATCAGATACGGGCCCAGTTATCCGCCATTGGATCGCCCATAAAAGGCGACCTGAAATATGGTGCAGAGCGCAGCAATCCTGACGGTGGCATACACCTGCATGCCCGCAAGCTACAATTTATGCATCCGGTTTCCAGGGAACCTCTGATGATCGAAGCGCCTACACCCGATGACCCAATCTGGAATGCAATCTGAAATGATTCTAAAATTCATAATAAACTGTTAAAAACAAAAGCAGTTTTCATATATTTGGACCAATAAAAACATCTACTTATGAAGAAAATTACGCTATTATTTTGTGCATTTTTAGCACTCCCTGCTGTTGCGCAGGAACATTTTGCAGGACTTGCCACTTCCAAACGCGTGGGAATCCTGAATGGAAATATGAACCCGTCAGAGTTCGCCAATCTCGGCAGCCGCTTTGAAGTCCAGATTTTCGGGCTTAGCGTAAACGCTTCGAGCAATAAGGTCGGGTTTAGCGACATTGTTAACGGTGATGACCTGGAAGCGCTTATTTTTTCAGGAAGTGAACCGGTTGATTTTACCACGAATGCAGAAATCGCTCTTCCTGGATTTGCTTTTAAAGCCCTTGGATGGGGGTTTGGTATTTCGGCAAGCGGGCATATCACGGCAAACGTAATCGATGTAAATTCGGATTTTGGACGTGCCGTTACCAATAACGATCTTGATGCCACTACCGCGGCAGCCATCATCACCAACTCTGGAAACCAACGTGTAAACGCTACTGTGTGGGGAGAAGTCGGTTTTTCTGCAGCACGAAAAATTTATGAAAATGAAAAACACCGATTTGGTGGAGGTATCACCCTGAAATTATTGTTTCCGGGTTCTTACGCCAACATGGGTGCCGGAAACTTTTCAGGAAACATCAACTATGGCACAGGAAGTCCCGTTTTAACGAATGGCCACGCCAATGTCAATATTGCTTATTCGGGAAATTTTGCTGAAAGTTTCACCGATGCAAGTGATTACACGAGTTCGTTATTTGGCGACCTTAAAGGAATGGCTACCGATATTGGTTTTGACTATCAATGGAAATCAGGTTCTACATATAAATTGAAAGTGGGCGCTGCAATCAAAAATATGGGCAGCATGACGTTCAAGTCTGACGACAATAAGTCAACCAATTATACATTGGATATGTCAGCCGGACAGTCCCTCGATTTATCTGAATTTGAAAATGCCGAAAGTTTATCTGATGTAGAAGATGTGTTATTGAGCCATCCGGAGATGTTCACAGAAACTTCTGAGACCAGCGACTTTAAAGTAAAATTGCCGACGGTCTTAAACCTTTATGCCGATTACAATATCGTTTCAAAACTAAACGTGACCCTGTTCATGCAACAAAAAATGAATAAGGATGACGATAACAAACAAGTCGCTTCACAAAACATCTTTGCCATCACACCAAGGGTAAACCTGGCGTTTTTCGAAGCATTCCTGCCAGTTTCATTCAATGAGATTTCAGGGACACAGGCAGGTTTCGGATTTAGGTTGTCCGGATTTTACCTGGGGTCGAACTCCATCCTGACTGCCCTTGGCGACGGAAAACAGGCCGATGCCTACTTCGGTTACCGTTTCGGGTTCTTGTAATATCGGGTGATGCATTTCAGCCACGACATACGTTTCAGGAAAGAAACACTTCAAAAGCTCCTCCACAATATCCTGCTCCACCAGGCCGATATTGTGGAGGCTTTGCATAAGGACTTCCGCAAACCTGCTTTCGAAACCATTATGAGCGAAAGTTCGATTGTGATTTCGGATTTAAAACATACCATTAAAAATATGGAGTCATGGGCAAGACCTAAAAAGGTTCGTGCCTCGCTGCTCAATTTCCCGTCGCGCGATTATATTTACAGCGAGCCTTACGGCAAAGTGCTGGTCATATCGCCGTGGAATTATCCGTTCCAACTGTCCTTCCTGCCACTGATCGCCGCTGTGGCTGCCGGGAATTCGGTGGTGCTCAAACCGTCTGAGCTTACTCCGGCAACATCCGCTTTGGTGTCAAAAATCATCCGGGAAACTTTCGATGTAAAACATGTGGTGGCCGTATTGGGTGATGCTACAATTGCTGCTGATCTGCTTAAGAAAAAATGGGATTATATTTTCTTTACCGGCAGTACTGCTGTAGGGAAAATCGTTGCAAAAGCTGCTGCCGAAAACCTCACGCCCATAACGCTGGAACTGGGTGGGAAAAACCCGTGCATTGTCGATCATACGGCCAACCTGAAGCTCGCGGCCAGGCGTATCGTTTGGGGGAAATTCATGAACGCAGGGCAAACCTGTATTGCGCCGGATTATCTTTTGGTGCATACCAAAATCAAGGGTAAACTGATTGCTCTGCTGCAAGCCGAAATGGAACAAGCTTATGGTGGAAATCCTGAAGCTTCCCCGGATTTTGCCCGCATCATCAACAGCGGCCATTGGAAAAGGCTGACAGCATTGATCGAGCCTTATAAAATCCTGTATGGTGGGCAATCTGTTGAAGCTGAACGTTACCTTTCCCCTACCCTTATCGACGAATTCAACGTAGAAAGTGCTTTAATGAAAGGAGAAATTTTCGGGCCAATCCTTCCCATCCTTACCTATGAAAACGAGGATGATATCCGCCGGACACTGGGAAGGTATGAAAAACCACTGTCTCTATATCTTTTTACTGAAAATAAGGAATTCGAAAAGCGGATCCTGCGCCATTATTCCTTTGGCGGAGGCTGTATTAACGACACTGTGGTCCATTTTTCGAATAAGAGGCTTCCTTTCGGGGGAGTTGGGCAGTCCGGAATGGGAATGTATCACGGGAAATACGGCTTTGATACCTTCAGCCATAAAAAATCAGTTTTGAAAAAAGCAAGCTGGATTGATATTACAATACGCTATGCCCCTTATGGCAAAAAGCTGAAGTGGATTAAGCGCATAATGGAATGGTTTTAGCTGTTAATAAATTAAGAAACTCGCAATTTATCAATATAAATGGGCGCGTATTTTTCACTGTCGTTGGTTTTTTTGTATTTTTACTATATCGCAGGTAACCAAAATTTTTGTAAGTAACATTTTTACAAAGGCAGCGAATACATCATGAATCTCAAAAAAATAAATTTCAGCAAAACACTGATCGCTTTGAGCTTCCTGTTCACAACGAAGGTATTTCCTTCATTTCAAAACCATCTTTTTTTTGAAATTTCGCCGAAAGCCATCACATCAGAATGGTGGTTTATTATGATTATTTTTGTAGGCATGAGCTTCGTTTTTTTATGGGCACTTAAAAAATTGTCTGTTTCAAAACGCGAATTTCATTCTTCCTTACAAAACCATATTGACAACAATCAGTACCGGCTTTACCTGCTGTTTTTCGGTGTCATGTTTCCTGTCACCGAATTGTTCCTCGAAATTTTCAGTGTCCGGAAACACAGCGAGTTTTGGTTTAATTCCTTTATGGGTCTACTGTTGCTGATCATTTATTATTACAGCGACAAAAAAGAGTTTCTCAAAAAACACCTTAAAACCATTTTTATCGCAAATTACATCGCGCTGACGTTTTATGTCATTTACAAGCTTACTTTCCACCCTTTTGAGCTGGTGACTTTTGCTGAATTGCTGATTATCTTCTTCTTTGCACCCAGCATTTTCCAGACATTGAAATCTTATTGGGCCTTTATCGCTGGGTTTGCAGCGATGCTTTTTGTGCTTCACATCAAGAATATCGTCGGGACAAACATATTGCTGACACTGCTGTATTCATTCTTCTTTATCATCGTAATCCACTACATACGCCAGATCATACTGCTGAATTCGCAGGACCGTTTTGCTTTTGCAGACCAGATTGTGAACAAAGGCAACTCGCTGATTGTCGGCACGAACGTAAAAGGCGAATTGTCGTATTGCAGTGACAGTATCCATTCCATTTTAGGGTATTCGCCAAAGGAAGTGATGGGCCTGAATTTCTGGAAGCTTACGGAAGATCCGGAATTCATCGGTGAAAAATACCATGATAATTATATCGATGAAAGGCTGTATATCCGAAAACTGAAATGCAAAAATGGCGAGTACAAATTCATCCAGTGGAAAGACAAAAAGTACAGCGAGAACCTGATCATCGGGATGGGACAGGACGTTACCAGCCAGATTGAAATCCAGAACCAGTACCGGAACCTGATTGAAAATGCTACCGATATCATCTTTGAAGTCAACGACGACGGGGATTTTACATTTATAAATGACTTCACGATTTCATTGTTGGGCTATGCCAAAGAAGAAATTATCGGACGCAATTATATTGAATTCATCCGACCCGACTACATGTCCAATATGAAAGAATTCTATGAAACGCTGGCGGTAAATGAAGGTGAATTCCCGATCATCGAATTCCCGATTACAACCAAAAGCGGCGAAGAGCTATGGGTTTCCCAAAAAGTGATCATGCGCCAAAACAATGAAGGCCAGATTTTAGGCTATTCGGGCATTGCGCGCAACATTACGACACTTAAGAACATCGAAATGGAAAACCAGCGCAGGCAGGAAAAAATCGTAAAATACAATGCCACGATCAATAAGCTTTCTACGACCAATTATATCAACCATAAAAACCTCGTCACCATATTGCAGATGATCCTGAAAAGCGCCGCACGCGACACGAATGTCGAACGGGTGAGTTTCTGGGAATACCAGACCGATAAAATTGTATGCAGCTGCCTTTTTGATCTGAACACCAATTCCTTTTCAAAAGGCCGCATTTTTGAAAAGAAAAATGTGCCAATTTATTTCCGGGCGATTGAAAACGACAAGATTATTGTGGCTTCTGATGTCAATAACCACAGGGAAACCAAAGAATTCCGTGATAATTATTTTGTAGAAAAAGGGATTAAATCACTTTTGGATACCACGATCATCATCAATGGAAAAATTGCCGGCGTATTGTGCTTCGAAGCTACAAATAAAAAGGATTTTGACAACGAGGACATCAACTTTATCCGCTCGGTTTCCGACATCATATCCCTTGCGATCGAAGCCCAGAAAAGGAAAAAGGCAGAAGTGAAACTGGCTTATAAAAGCGATTTGCTGTCGGCGGTAGCTTTATGCACTGATAAATTCCTGTTGAAAATCGACACGAACGATATGTTCACCGAGGCATTTGAAATCATCGGCAAAGCCACTAATGCGGACCATATTTATTATTATGAGAATGATTTAAAGACAAATCTTATCAGCCAGCAAATCAAGTGGGCAAAAGCGGGTGTAGAATTGCAGATTACAACTTTGCAGAAATTTACCCACGAAAACCTTAGGGAAATCACGGACAGCATCCGCATTAAAAAAACGTTTTACACCCACACCCGCGAACTGCAGGATACTTTCTTTAAAAAATTGCTTGTTGACAATGAAATAAAATCCATCCTGATCATCCCGATCTTCAGGAAAAATATATTCACTGGATTTATAGGTTTTGATGACTGCGCTTTCGAAAGGAACTGGACCGAGGACGAGATTTATATCCTGCAAACCCTTGCCAACAATATTTCGGCGGCGCTCGAGCGCAACATCAATGAGAACATGATTTATGAAAGTGAGGAAAAATTCAGGCTGCTTGCCAATAATATCCCAGGAACGGTATATCTTTTCAAAAATGATGAAAACTGGTCCAAAGTGTATATCAACGACCAGATCAAGAAACTGACCGGCTACAGCAAATCGGATTTCCTTGAAAACCGTGTGCGCTACACCAGCCTGATCCATGCTGATGACCAGCCCAAAGTCGCTTCGGTAATCAAAAAAGCATTGGAGAACAAACAACCTTTCAATGTGATATACCGCCTGCAGAAGAAAAGCGGGGATTTGGTTTGGGTAGAGGAATTCGGGGATTTCATTATTATTGAAAATGAAGTGGCTTTTGTGGAAGGGATTTTCATTGATATTACTGAAAGGAAGGAAAACGAAAATGCCGTCAAAGCGCGTGAAGTGGCAGAAGCGGCCAATAAGGCAAAGTCAGATTTCCTTGCCAATATGAGCCACGAGATCCGTACGCCTTTAAACGGCATCATCGGTTTTACAGACCTGCTGATGCAAACGGATCTGCAGCTGATCCAGCAAAAATATATGGGCACGATCAACCAGTCGGCAAATTCGCTTTTGGAAATCATCAACAACATACTGGACTTTTCAAAAATCGAGGCCGGGAAACTGGAACTCGAAATCAAGAAGCACGACCTGCGTGAACTATTGGATCAGGTAATCGACCTTATCTCTTTCGAATCAAGCCAGAAAAGCATCGAACTGCATTTAAAAATATCGGACGACATCAACAAATATGTCTGGATAGACTCGGTCAGGCTGAAACAAATCCTCTTCAATCTGCTGGGCAACGCGGTCAAATTTACCGAGCGTGGCAAAATCGAACTGGAAGTCATTTCAGTTTCCAAAAAACAAGATTCAGAACGTACGCTGCGGTTTTGCGTTAAAGATACCGGCATTGGGATTTTAAAGGAAAACCAGGCCAAGATATTCACCGCTTTTTCACAGGAAGACAATTCCACGACACGGAAATTCGGCGGCACCGGCCTGGGGCTTACCATTTCAAACCAATTGCTCGGGCTGATGCACAGCCGGCTTGAACTGCTGAGCGAGCCCGGAAAAGGAAGTTTTTTCTGGTTTGATATCACGCTGAAAACCTCAAAAGAAAAAATAAATACCGTACCTGAAACCAACAGCGACGATGCGATTGCATATGAAACCATATCCGACAAACTGAAAATACTGGTCGTTGAAGACAATAATATCAACATGCTGCTGGTCAAGACCATTATTAAAAACATTGTCCCGAATGTCATGCTTACCGAAGCCAATAATGGTGCCATTGCAGTAGAACAGTTCCTGCAAGACACCCCCGACCTTATTTTTATGGATGTGCAGATGCCGGTAATGAATGGTTATGAAGCCACGTCAGAAATCAGGAAACTTGCGCATGGTGACAGTGTACCGATTGTAGCACTTACGGCAGGCATTGTAAAGGAGGAACGCGACCGCTGCCTTGACGCAGGAATGAATGATTACATTACCAAACCCATCATTAAAGGTTCTATCGAGGCAATTATCAGGAAGTGGAAGCCAAAGGTGGAAACGAATCCATGAAAGAGCCTCAAAGTCGAAAGTTTGGGAGAAAAGCAATATTACAGTTTATGTGGTCTTAAAAAAGAGTCAAAAAACGGATCTTAAGACTGCATTCACCACCTTTCGACTTCCACCTTTCGACTTTCCCATATTTTTTCATACTTTTGACGCTGTTAAAAAAACACACTAATGGCTTCAACAAATTTAGGCGGGAACGCCATCAATACTAACGGTGAGCTACCGCAGGTCGGTTCAAAAGCACCGGATTTCAACCTCATAAAAAACGATCTTTCTGCTGCCTCGCTTTCAGATTTTGACGGAAAGCAATTGATCCTTAATATCTTTCCAAGCATCGATACCGGCGTTTGTGCCACATCGGTGAGGCATTTCAACGAAAAAGCGGCAGGCCTTGACAATACGGCAGTACTTTGCATTTCGCGCGACCTCCCTTTTGCCCAAAAGCGTTTCTGTGGTGCTGAAAATATTTTAAACGTATTGACGTTATCCGATTTCCGTGATGGTACATTCGGAAAGGATTATGGTTTGGAAATGACAGAAGGCGCTTTGGCCGGATTGCATGCGAGGGCGGTTGTAGTAATCGATGCAGATGGAAAAATCAAATATACTGAACTGGTTTCGGAAATCGGTAAGGAACCTGATTATGATGCGGCCTTAAATGCACTTTAATTGATGAAAACAGACAATTCCTTTATAACAGGCCGCCTGAAAAGCTTTAAGTTTGCTTTTGCGGGAGCTTATAAGCTTATTACCACCGAACACAGCATTATGGCGCAATCCTCTTTGGGCCTGATCATGACCGCAGCAGGATTTTACTTCGGGATCACTAAAACCGAATGGCTGTTCCAGGTTTTTGCAATCGGATTGGTGCTGAGTATTGAAGGATTGAATACGGCTGTTGAAAAGATTGCAGACTTCATTCATCCGGATTTCCATACCAAAATCGGTTTTATAAAGGATATTGCCGCCGGAGCTGTATTTTTTGCAGCATTGGCAGCCATGACGATTGCCTGCATCATATATGTTCCGTATCTAATGGCGTTATAAATGAGGTTAATTTTTTTATCTTTATAGCTTAACCCAAAACGAATGGCAAAAACCACAAAGAAAGAACCCACTGCCAAAAATCCTGGTGCTGAAACCAAAAAGGGATTCAGGATTACCAAGCAGCATAAAATCCTGATCGGAAGTTTGCTGGTATTGTTTTCAGTGGCGCTGTTGCTGTCTTTCATTTCGTTTTACATCTACGGGCATGACGACCAGAGTGCCGTACAGGAATTGGCCGACCGCAGTACCAAAGTCGAAAACTGGCTTGGAAAATTCGGTGCCTATCTTGCTGACATATTCGTTTATAAAGGTTTCGGCCTTGCTTCATTTCTTTTCGTGCGCCTTTTTTTCCTGACCGGTGCCTATCTTGTATTGGATCTTCCGATTAAGAAATTAAAAAATGTCTGGTTCTGGGATTTGTTTGCGATGGCCGTGGTATCGGTTTTGCTTGGATTTTTCGCCACTTTTATGCCGGAATTGGGCGGTGTCGTCGGATTTGAAATGAATTTATTCCTTCAGGATTTCATCGGTAAAGCCGGCACATTGATGGTTTTGATTTTTGGGTTGATTATTTACCTGATATTCAAAATCAAAATTTCACCTGATGCCATCAAGGCACTTTTCGAACGTACCAAAAAAGAAATGTCCGAAGATCTGGATTCCCTCAATACCAATCCGGTTGCCGAATCCAACAGCCTGTACAACTTAGAGGAATTTGCGGTTGAAGAAGAACCTGAGGAAGATGAGCTTATTGAAAAACCGGAATTGATCGTTCAGAAGCCATCGCAATTCGAAATCAATAAGGAAGCTTTAAAGCCGACCATCAGCAGTGCCTCGGAACTGATTCTTGAACCGACGATAAAAACCGTGTCGCCGCCAATGGAAGTTACGATGGCTCCCGAAGAGCCGATTGAGGAAACTTTTGTCATTGAAAAAGTCGAGGAAGAAGACATCGTTTCTGAAAACCTGGCTTCAAAACTCGTTGCTGATTTCGGGCTTTTCGACCCAACACTGGAGCTTTCCAACTATAAATTCCCAACGATTGATTTGCTGAAGGATTATTCGTCTGGCGGCATCACGATCAACCAGGAAGAGCTTGAAGAAAACAAGAACCGGATTGTGGAAACACTCCGCAATTATAAGATTGAAATCGCCCAGATCAAGGCAACGGTCGGCCCATCGGTCACTTTATATGAAATCGTGCCGGAAGCTGGTATCCGCATCTCAAAGATCAAAAGCCTTGAGGATGATATCGCATTGTCGCTTTCCGCTTTGGGAATCCGTATCATCGCGCCGATTCCGGGCAAAGGAACCATCGGTATTGAAGTGCCGAACAAGAACCCGACAATGGTTTCGATGAAAACCGTGATCGCTTCGGCAAGGTTCCAGGAAGCTGAAATGGAACTCCCGATTGCTTTGGGCAAAACCATCTCAAACGAAACATTCGTGGTGGATTTAGCCAAAATGCCGCACTTACTGATGGCTGGAGCAACTGGACAGGGAAAATCCGTCGGACTGAATGCCGTGCTGACATCGTTGCTTTATAAGAAACATCCGGCTGAAGTAAAGTTTGTACTGGTTGACCCTAAAAAGGTGGAACTCACACTTTTCAATAAAATAGAAAGGCATTATTTAGCAAAATTGCCTGATACCGAGGATGCGATTATTACAGACAATAACAAAGTCATCAACACGCTGAATTCACTTTGCGTGGAAATGGACAACCGCTATTCTTTGCTGAAAGAAGCTATGGTGCGCAACATCAAGGAATACAATGACAAATTCAAATCACGCAAACTGAATCCTGAAAACGGTCACCGTTTCCTTCCATACATCGTGTTGGTAGTCGACGAGTTCGCCGATTTGATCATGACGGCAGGAAAGGAAGTTGAAACCCCGATTGCAAGGCTGGCACAATTGGCGCGGGCCATCGGGATCCACTTGATTATCGCTACACAAAGGCCGTCGGTGAATGTCATCACGGGAATCATCAAAGCGAATTTCCCGGCCAGGATTGCGTTCCGTGTAACCTCAAAAATTGATTCAAGAACTATTTTGGACACCCAGGGCGCCGACCAGCTTATCGGGCGTGGGGACATGTTGTATACCAATGGCAATGATGTGGTTCGTGTACAATGTGCCTTTGTCGATACCCCTGAAGTGGAACGCATTACCGAGTTTATCGGCTCCCAGAAAGCTTATGCCAATGCTTACCTGCTTCCGGAATTTATAGGTGAAGATGAAAGTGGCATGAAATTTGACATTGACATCTCTGAACGCGACAGCCTGTTTAAGGAAGCTGCCGAGATTGTAGTCACGGCGCAGCAAGGTTCGGCATCGCTGCTGCAACGCAAACTGAAGCTGGGTTACAACCGTGCCGGAAGGCTCATTGATCAGATGGAAGCTGCGGGGATTGTGGGGCCTTTTGAAGGAAGCAAAGCACGTTCCGTCAATTATACCGACCTGGCTTCGCTGGAACAATTTTTTAGAAATGAAGAAAACAATTCGTAATATGAGAAAGATTATGCCAAATGTATTTACAAAAAACCTGAAAAATGCTGCACTCGCATTATTCGTAGTGACGGGACTGACAGCGTCGGCACAGGATAAAAAGGCCAAAGACCTGCTTGATGAAGTCACTAAGAAAGTAAAAAGCTACGACAACATTTCCATTGATTTCAAGTATACCTTAAACAACAACAAAGAAAACATCAATCAGGAAAGCTCGGGCAGCGTAGTGATGAAAGGCAATCAGTATGTGCTTAATTTCATGGGCATGACCAAACTTTATGATGGAAAAAAACTGTACACGATTGTTCCTGAAGACGAGGAAATCAGCATTTCCAAAGTAGATGAAAAAGATGCAAACACGATTACGCCTTCAAAGATGCTGACCTTTTTCAACAAAGGTTATAAATTCTATTGGGACATCCAGCAAAACGTAAAAGGCAGGAAATTACAATATGTCAAACTCGTTCCCGATGATAAGAAAGACAAAAGGAAGGAAATCCTTGTCGGTATCGATACCGCGACCAAGCAGATTTACAATGTAATCGAAACCGGAAAGAACGGCACCAAAACCACATTGGTTGTTAATTCTTTCAAAACCAACCAGACGTTGGGAAAAAATCAGTTTACTTTTGTCGAAAGCAAATACCCGAATTACTACATCAATAAACTAGATTAAGCTTCCGGTGAAGATACTCGACAGATACTTACTTAAAACCTTCCTGACTACTTTTGCCTCGGTATTTGTAATCCTGTTTTTTATCTTCATCCTGCAGGCCGTATGGCTTTTTATAGGAGAACTTGCAGGCAAGGACCTGGATTTCTTCATGATCGTGAAATTCCTTACGTTCTATTTTCCGAGTATTGTCCCGATGGTTTTGCCGCTTACGATCCTGCTGGCCTCCATCATGACCTTCGGGGATTTATCAGAGCATTATGAATTTGCCGCAATGAAATCCTCCGGTGTTTCGCTGATGCGCGCATTGCGGAGCCTGACCGTGTTCATTTTTATCCTCAGTATTGCAGCGTTTATTTTTGCCAATAACATCATCCCCTACTCCCAATATAAATTCATCAACTTCAAGGCCAATATCGCCCAGCTGAAACCGGCTATGGCCATTGCAGAAGGGCAATTCAGTGATGTGGGCAGTTACATCATCAAAGTGGATAAGAAATCCGGTCCTAACGGAAACAATCTTTCAGGGATTACAATCCATAAAAAATCAGTAAACGGGCAGGGAAGCACCACCATCATCAAAGCGAAAAGCGGCGAACTGAAAAGCAGCCCTGACTCAAAAGTCATCCAGCTTGTATTGTATAACGGCGCGCAATTTGAAGACATTATCCCGAAAAAATACAACGAACGCGAAAAAATGCCGTTTGCCAAAACACAGTTCAAAAAATACAACCTCAACATGGATTTGTCAAAATTGAACAAAGTGGACCCCAATGAGGAAAAAGTCACCAGTACGAGCAACATGCTTAAACTCAGCGAACTTACCTATACGCTTGATTCCCTGAATAAAGATTATAAAAAGGAGGTCAATTCCTTTACCGAAAACATCCA
Source organism: Flavobacterium pallidum (assembly GCF_003097535.1). Lineage (NCBI taxonomy): Bacteria > Pseudomonadati > Bacteroidota > Flavobacteriia > Flavobacteriales > Flavobacteriaceae > Flavobacterium > Flavobacterium pallidum. The sequence goes on along the minus strand of NZ_CP029187.1, from coordinate 2,606,403 downwards.
CGTGCGTACCGGCATCATCAACATGAAAGCTGAAAAAGACTCGTCCAATACGACAGTCCCGGAAAACCTGCTTGATGCTTATCCCCCGCAGAAAAAGCTGAAATTCATTGATATTGCCAAAAGCAACGTCGGCAGCACCACTTTTACCATTGCCGGGACGAAGGATGAATTTGATATGAAAGAAAAAAATATCAATAGCCACTGGCTTTCCATTTATGATAAATTCGTAATTGCTTTTGCGTGTATACTGATGTTCTTTATCGGCGCGCCGCTGGGAGCGATTATCCGTAAGGGCGGACTTGGGCTTCCGATTGTTTTTGCCATACTGATTTTCATCACGTTCCATTTCGTAAATACATTTGGCAAGAAATTAGGGCAGGAAAACGGCATTACGCCTTTCCTTGGCGCCTGGATGTCATCGATTATATTGTCGCCATTGGCTATATTGTTGACTTATCGTGCCAAAAACGATTTGCAGATGACCATCAATTTAGACTGGCTTACCGATCCATTTGTAAAAATGTTCAGCCGCAATAAGATCAGGCCTTCATTTGAAGCTGAAGACCGAATAATTAATCTTGATACAATAAGCTTTACTGAAGATGAAGAATGGCGGGATTTGCTTAAAATGTCCGACGCTTCACTTATCGACACCGTTTACGATTCAGCGAAACTGGGTTATTCGAAATTACGCCGCATAAAAGCTTTAAAAATACTGGATAGCCGCAATATCACTCAGGCCGACCTCATCCAACAAGGAAAACTGTTCAATGAGAAATACGAAAGACTTGCGGACGCTAACGAGAATTATATCCTGAATTCGAAAATGACCTTCATTACTTTCCTGATGACCGTCGTAATGGTTTTCGTAGTGTTGAACAACAGCAAAAATGTAAAACTGATGATTTTAGGCGTACTCGTACTCATCTGTTTTTATATTGCGGCATTTAAAACCGGGCAGCGCCACCAGGAGATCAATAACCTTCTTCACAGGAAAGTAGGGATACATCCTTGGCTCGTCATGGTGCTCGGATTTCCTTTTTACATAATATTCCATGTCTACAACCGGGTTGCCCTTCGGAAAGCCATTTCTGGAAGCAGCCTTTAACAAACTACAAAGTGTCAGATAAAATACGACTCAATACCATAGAAGAAGCCATTGAAGACATCCGTCAGGGCAAAATAATCATTGTTGTTGACGATGAAGATCGTGAAAATGAAGGTGATTTTCTCGCTGCCGCAGAAAAGGCAACGCCGGAAATGATCAACTTTATGGCAACACATGGCCGCGGGCTGATATGTACTCCTTTAACCGAAAAACGTTGCGCCGAACTTGACCTTCGTGCCATGGTAACCCATAATACCGACCATATGGAAACGGCATTCACGGTTTCAGTGGACTTGAAAGGACATGGTGTGACAACCGGAATTTCAGCATTGGACCGTGCTAAAACCGTATTGGCCCTGATTAATGAAGATACAAAACCATATGATTTGGCCAGGCCAGGCCATATTTTCCCCTTGATAGCCAAACAAGGTGGCGTATTGCGGCGTACAGGGCATACCGAAGCCGCAATTGATTTTGCACGCCTCGCCGGATTCAAATCGGCCGGGGTCATCTGCGAAATCATGAATGAAGACGGTTCGATGGCGCGGCTGCCGGAGTTGGTGGAAGTGGCCAGGAAATTTGACCTGAAACTCGTTTCCATAGAAGATTTGGTTGCCTACCGCATGCAGCACGACAGCCTGATCGTGAAGAAAGAAGATTTTGATATCGAGACGCGCTTCGGTACCTACCGATTCCGCGCCTACCAGCAGACCACAAATAAGCACATCCATATTGCACTGACCAAAGGCACATGGAATATTGGCGACCCGGTATTAACCCGCGTCAATTCAACTGCCATCAACAATGACATCCTCGGTACACTGACCAATGAAGCCGATAAAAAACTAGACGACATGTTCAACCTTATCAATGCAGAAGGTATGGGCGCCGTCATCTTCATCAACCAGGAATTACAGCCCGGAGATCTTTTAGGCCGTATCACAGAATTAAAGGATTTGCAGCAAAAAGGCATCTACAAGGCACCGCAGATTAAAATGGACATTAAGGATTTCGGTATCGGGGCACAAATCCTTCACGATATAGACATTTCCAAAATCAGGCTTATTTCCAATACGGAACAGGCAAAACGTGTGGGAATGATCGGTTACGGACTTGAAATTACCGAGTATGTAAAATATTAATTCTTTTACTACAACCTGCGGATTATCTGAACTTCTGGAAATGAATCCCTTAGACTGCAATAAAAAAAATAATATGTTTTTACGCCAAAAATGTTTTGGAAATCAAAAAAGCATGTTATATTTGCAACCGCTATCAGCAATGACAGCAAGACTTATTGGAGAAATGGCAGAGTGGTCGATTGCGGCAGTCTTGAAAACTGTTGACTGTAACAGGTCCGGGGGTTCGAATCCCTCTTTCTCCGCAGCATGCTTCACAAAGCACTTCAAGAACCTCGAAATCTCACGATTTACGGGGTTTTTTCTTTTCCAACTTACCAAAATAATGCATTTGTTTACAATACCCGAGGGGCACAATTCGGGGCACTTCCAAATCACAAAAAAAAGTGCACCGAATTGAGCTAAACCCCAGTGTTTACTACCCGTTCAGAACATGAACATCTTGTAACGTTTTGACATTTGAACTAATAAGATATTTCTGAGTGTTATGCCTGCGTATCACAAAACACTGTTAAACTCAGCAGTACTATAGTCCATGTATTACACGCATAACGTAAATTAGCATACTACCTAACCTGCAATTAAATTTTTTAAAAGCAGTCCATGAAATACTTCCCTATAATGATATCACTCATTTCCGCAATGAGCTATGCACAGCCACGATATGCCGAAACCAAAATCCAGCAGCTTGCCGGCCCAGATTATAGCAGTGCCTCACACCGTGTCAAGACCGAAGTGCTGGCACGCGCGGCCAATAGCTACACCTGGGAACTGGTCTACAGTCATGATACCCTCGTAAAACGGTTTAAGAATATAGCTAAAGCGCAGGCAAAAGAACTGTCACTCGCAAAAATAGCCGGTAAGAAGCATTTGGCAAGCCAATCATCAGTTATGAAAGATACCGTACAGCCCGTACTGGGCATCGACATCCACGACCGATGACAGCAGTAAACTTTAACGGCTATTGCAAAGTTGACATATTGAAAGCTATAAGTATTTCCGGTAAATCGTAACAATAACAATCTTTCAATTCAGAAATTTGGATACGCTTAGAACCTAAATTTCGGGCTATATACTTCATGAAATACAATACCGTTCTAATCATCGATGACGACTGGGAAGACATCGCCTTCTTTATGGAAGCATTAACCAGAATCAACCCAGACATCAGTTGCATATTTATGGTAAACCCCGAAGCTGCACTATCTGAATTGCAAAACGGTGAAATCATCCCTGACATTATTTTCCTTGACATCCACATGGACGGCATGATGAATGGTTTTGATTTCCTCAAACTGGCTAAAGACATGAATATCGGCAGTATACCAATCTACATGCTCTCCGGATCCTCTGAGCAATCCATAAAAGCGGAAGCCGACTCCCTGGGCGCTACAGGATTCATGACCAAACCTTCCGACTTTAACACACTCGTTATGATGCTGCAGCCGTTGTTTGCAGAGTGATAATGCTAACCATTACCTGCAGTTGGCTTGTCATCCTGAGAATTTCGAAGGACCGCTACTGGCAGCATAATAAAACTTTGCACTTTTGCAGCGAAGAAAGCTTATATTTCTAATCAAATTTAATTAAGAGAACAATAAATCAGATCCTACCGAGTACTCGCGAAGTATTATAAATGATACAATAGCTGGATATAAGTCTTTGCTTACAATTGTCGGTAATATTTTAATAAGCTAAATACTCGCAAAAACTAATTGGAGTATTCTAACTCAACAACTTTCCCATAACAAGGAAATTACTCTAAAGCAAATTAAAAAAACACACAGAAAGAATTTGACAAAACAGTATTGCCCGGTAATAAAAAATAATTAATTGCCTGAATATGGAAGACTTTAGCCCTATAATTTCTCTTTACTCCATTTCTCTTTACTCCATTTCTCTTTACTCCATTTGTGTACTTGGAAAATAGAACAGAACCCGAATATTATGACAAAATCAAATTTTTAATCACTAAGACCACACTTCTTCTTAATCTGGGAGCAGATAAGGACTTATTGGAATTCTCGTAAAGCTAGATTCCATTAATTTTTCAATCATTTCTGAGGGAAAAGATTTTTCATTAATGGTTTAGCCTATTGAAAATATTAAAAAATGAGGTTTTAAATAAAATCCAAAAGAAGTGGACTAAAGCGGACAGTGGAAAATAATTCTAATGTTCCACATTTATTCCGTATTGCGATGTGGAATAAATCGTTTTTTCCTTATTTATGTTTAAAGATATATTTGGATCTAATTAGCAATTAAGCTGCCGATTAATTTTGCATATTTGCCTTAAATATAACAAGCATAAGTTGTGAAACATTAATTGGACAAAAGACCAAATACAAATGAAAAGAATCGAAATTATAGACAGAATTGGCGCAAAATATAACGTAGGTAATATAGAATCTGGTGAGTTCAGCTATTCTATAGCACTTAAATCTATAGGTAAAAACATAAAGGATTACCAAAAGGCTACGTCAGGTTCACAACATCAATATCTTGATATTAAATTTGAGAACGAACGACTGTCTATACTAGTGGAATGTAAAAACAAATTCAGCAAATGGGATAAGTTTAAAATTCAAAAGCAATTACAAGACTATGTCCGTTTTGAGAAAGCTTATTCGGATAAGAAAATAGTCGCGATTTTAGTTGAAACAGAAGGTGATGATTTATGGGTATGGTATGGTCAGTCTGTAATTATCGATGAAGAACACAGAATTAATGAAGAAACGAAATTAAAAACTTTTGAAGAGTATGAAGAAATTTGTTTTGGCAAAGTAAACGATAAAATAAAGGTTATTGATGCCATTAAAATTTTAAATGAAAAACTTCACTCCGACGGGGTGAATGAAAAGTTGCGTAGTCAATTTGTTGGAACGTGTTTATTAGCATTAAAAAATGGCCTTGTTTACGAGAATGTAAAAGAAACCATTAACGCCAGCACTGGTAAATCACTAAAATCAGCAGACGTAGTTTTAAACGGAATTAAAAATATTCTTGAAGGTTTATTGACCAAAAGTGGGAGTTTAAATAAAGCGAGTAAGTTAGCAGTTTTAAATAATAAAGTTTTAGACGATCAAGATATTCAGAGCCTTACATACGCAGAATTGTCAGATATACTTAAGTTTATTGATAACAATATAATTCCCTTTATTAACGATAAAAATACCGCAGGTCAGGACCTTCTCAATTTATTTTTTACAACATTTAATAAATACGTAGGCAAATCCGATAAAAACCAGGCATTTACGCCAGATCATATTTGCGGATTCATGAGTAAAGTGATAGGGGTAAATAAGCATTCAAGGGTTTTAGATCCCTGCTGTGGAAGCGGCGCGTTCTTGGTCAGAGCAATGACAGATGCTATGGATGATTGCGAAACTGAGGATGAACGGGAATTAGTTAAGCGAGAGCAAATTTTCGGAATTGAATACGAGGAAGGTGCTTTTGGCCTGTCATCGACTAATATGCTAATTCATGGAGATGGAAATTCAAACGTAGTCCAAGACTCTCTTTTCAACCGAGCTAAATGGATTGAGAATAGTAATATCAATAGAGTACTTATGAATCCACCATATAACGCAACAAAAAAGTTCTGTAATCCGGAATACACTAAAAACTGGGATAGTAAGAAAAAAGAGGATCCGTCTAAAGGTTTTCATTTTGTGGAATGGGTTGCAAGACATGTATCTCCCCATTGTAAGTTAGCGGTTCTGCTTCCTATGCAGGCAGCTATAGGGAATAGTGGTGAAGTAAAGGAATTTAAGAAAAAAATGCTGGAGAATTATACTCTTGAGGCAGTGTTCTCATTACCCGTTGAGATATTTTACCCTGGGGCTGCTGCTGTCGCAGTTTGCATGGTGTTTGACCTGTCCCAAAAACATGAAAAGGTTAATAAAGAAACTTTTTTTGGCTACTATCGTGATGATAAATTCACGAAAAGGAAGGGTCTTGGAAGAATTGAACTTACTGATGACAACGGAAACAGTTTATGGGCAAAGGCTGAAGAAATTTGGTTAGATTTATATAAAAATCGAAAAGCTGTTCCGGGCTTGTCTGTGATGAAAAAAATCACCTTTAATGATGAATGGCTGGCTGAAGCATACATGGAAACTGATTACTCTGCATTAGAAACAGCTGACTTTCAAAAAGTACTTAATTCACATTTAGCTTATTTAGTAAAAGAAGGAAATGTCTATGAAGATTGATATTAGCAGTTGGAAAAATTTTAAATTCTCGGAGGTTTTCGAAATTAGGAAAGGTTTCTATAATAAAAAGCCAGAGTCGTCAGGCAATGGCAGTATCCCGTTTATTGGTGCAACTGATAGTAATAATGGAATTACGGAGTATTATACAATTGAAGAAATTGAAAATACTTCCAAAACTGGCGATGGGATGAATGAGCCTTTAGAGAAAAAGATTTTTCCTGCTAACGCTGTATGTGTGACCAATAATGGATCTGTTGGCTATGCCTATTTTCAGGAACACGAATTTACTTGCAGCCACGACGTTAATCCTTTATACCCACTGGATAGAAAATTTAACAGATATACAGGACTATTTATAGCTTCAATAATAATGAAGGATCGATATAGATGGGGATACGGAAGAAAGTGGAGGCCAGAGAGAATGGCACAATCTAAAATTTTGTTACCTGTAAATTCTCATGGAAGTCCTGATTGGAACTACATGGAAGATTTCGTACGAAAACTTTACTGTAAACCGTTGACTACCAAAATTAAAAAAAGTAATAAATCCGAGTTAGTTTCGGATAATTGGAAAGAATTTTATTTACACAAGATTTTTAAAATTGCTATGGGAAATGGATTGGATGTTAATAAAACTACTTCTTTCGCACCAAAATATAATTATGTTTCCAGAAATAGTAATAATAATGGTGTGGTAGCGTTTGTAGACGAAATCGATGGAGAAGTTGCATTTGCGGCGGGCACATTGACAGTTGCCTTAGGTGGAAGTTTCTTAGGCTCATGCTTTATTCAAAATAAGGATTTTTACACCGCACAAAACGTTGCTGTTTTACAGGAAAAATCTCCTATGTCCATATATACAAAGTTATTTATTGCTACGCTTATTAGAAATGAATGTAAGGTTAAATATTTGGCTTTCGGAAGAGAATTAAATTCTCACATCAAAAAGGATTTTAGTATAAAATTGCCAGTGAAAACAACCGAAAAAGGATTATATATAGATAAATCAAAAACTTTTTCAGAGGAAGGTTACATGCCAGATTGGAAATTCATTGATGATTTCTTGAAATCAATACCATTTAGCGACAAGCTTGTTTCAAACTACAATAAAAATGATTAAGCAGATGTAAATAATATGTTACCTGATGGCGCGGATATGCGGATTGATAGCGTAGAATTGCATCCGATAGCGCGGAATTGCATTCCGTCTCACACGAACATCAAAAGATGAAATACGCTTCTCTTATATCCTGAAAATTCTGTTAAGCCTTCCATGATACTATAAGACGCATTAGTTTTCAATACCCGGTTTTAGGATACAACAGCTTAAACGCATTATACACCGCCATGTGCATCACAGTAGCATGCCACTCTTCCGGCAGGTAGTCGAAAAAGGAAGTAATATGTGGATTCTGTTTTATTAAGTCATAAAGGGATGTTGCTTCACGGTACATCATCTTATCTTCTTCTTGATTTGGTGCAGACACGCAGACGCGGACACGCTTTTTCAGGTTGGTTTTAAGCAGGCTGCCTCCGTCCTTCAACAATTTTTCGTCACCCCACCACAGGCTTGGGCTGATAATGATGTACGTATCGAATAAATCAGGATTTTTCAATAATATTTCCGTAGTCAGAAGCCCTGCGAGGGATTCACCTATTATAGTGCGTTGCCTTGTGGCTTTGTATTTGCTTTTGATATAAGGAAGTAACTCCTTTTCAAGGAACAAAATGTATTTCGGGGAGCCTCCATAAAACGGTATGCTCTCTTTTTTATAACCAACGTTCTCCAAAAAATTAAGATTTGGAACCGCGAAGGTGAAATCCCTTTTGCGGTTCGTATTTTCAATCCCTATGACAATCGATTTCGGAAAACGGTTTATCCAGGGTTGGGTATTGAAACGCACAATGCCGGTGATGTGTATAAAATCCTCTTCGATACCGCCATCAGGAATACAGATCAGCGGATAAGTGATTGTGTCTGCCGGATTGAAGCCTTCTGGCAGGTAAACGTTGATGGTCCTTGTTTCGGCTAATATTGCCGACTTAAACTGCTCAGTGCTGCCAATGGTTAACGGTTTGCTTTCTGTTTGTGCCGCCGTCCTGAAGGTGAAAGCCATCAGGAGAAATATATGCAGCACGGTTTTCGCAGTCGATTTCATTTGTTTGTACCTGGTTTTATATTATAACAGCTCTTTCAATTGCAGTTTCACCGATTCCCATTCACTCCGGACGATGCCGTAGCAGCAGCTGTTGCGCCTGAATCCATCCGGCATCAGCAAATGTTCCCGGAGTATGCCCTCAAACTTCCCTCCTATTTTTTCTATTGCTTTCCTTGATGGTATGTTTCGCGCATCAGTCCTGAACTCTACCTTATTCGCGTGAATAACCTCAAACGCATATTCGAGCAAAAGGTACTTACAGTGGCTGTTCAGGCCGGTTCCCTGATAGGTTTTGTCAATCCAGGTAGCGCCGATTTCAAGCCGGTCATCCGTATTCGAAATGTTTAGGAAAGCGGTACTGCCAATATAGCGATTATCCCGTTTCGAAAATATGCTGAAGGAATATCTTTGTCTGTTGGTCCTTAAGTCAATCGCACTCTGGATATATTCCGTTAGTAAGGATTCATTATACACCTGTTTTGGCGAATATTGAAGCAGTAAACTGTCAGATAGTGCTGCCTGGAGCAGGTTGCCGGTGTCGGCTAAAGATAACGGCCTCAGTATCAATATGTCATTTTCAAGAATGATATCATTGTCAAAATTAAATTTCATGGTGTAAAGTTTATCAACTTCGGCATTACAATAATGCTTATAAATATTTTTTTGCCCTTATATTTTTATTTACAACGTCAGTTGCAATAAGGCTACGCTGAGGTTGCGGTGCTGTATCGGTAAATCGTCGGTATCCGGCGTGGTGTAATTTTCGATAAATGAAAAGCCGTAGCTTTTGTAGTATGCGATAATCTTTCCATTGTCTGCCCATGTATCCATCCGTATGTAATCCAGTTTAAGTTTTTTTGCCTCGCCTATTGCCCAGTCCAGTACCAGGCCAAACAATTTTTCGCCGGCGAAAATGCGGTTTGATACAATGCGGTGCAGGTACATCGCATTGCCCGTTTCGCGTTCGCGCCATATTATAGGGTCGCTGTAGCAAACGCTGAAGATACAGGCGATTTTGTTGCCAATGGTAACCTTAAACAATAGCCGCCGTGCCATATCGGATTCTATGAACGCCTTGTCGTAACTTTTCCAGCCGATGTAGTTGTTCTCTTTCAAAAATTGGATTGCTTTTTCGAAAAGATTACAGATTACCGGCAAGTCGCTCTCGACTGCATTTAAAATTTTATTTACTGGTTCCATGGTATCCGGTTATTCATTTGCTGTTTCCAACGCAAATTTGACTGCCGCCTTTACGTGGATCAGGGTAGTATTAAATACCGGAACAGTTACATCTTCCTGCGAAATGAGTAGCGGGATTTCCGTACAACCCAACACGATTCCCTGGGCGCCCTGCTGAATTAAGCTGTCGATGATATTTTGATAGGCTGCCCTGGTTTCAGGTTGTAAAATGCCTTTTCCCAACTCATTTACCAGGGTTCCTTCTATATACTCCCTGTCACTTTTACTTTCGGGAATGATCACTTCAATGCCTTGTTCCGTAAGCTTGTCTTTGTAAAAATCAAGCTCCATGGTGTATATAGTGCCAAGTAATCCCACTTTCCTCAGGCCGCTGCTTTTAACTGCATCCGCTGTAGCTTCCCGAATATCTATCAATGGAAGGCCGACATTTCCGGCTACCCTTTCAGCTACAATGTGTGCCGTATTGGCCCCTAGCATTATTACATCGGCACCGGCATCTTTTAAGTGATTTGCAGCAGCCGACAGCAACTGGCATGTCGCCTCCCAATCGTGCTGCGCATTAAATGATGCGAACTGTTCGAAGTTTACGGAATATATCAGGCATTCGGCAAAATTGATGCCGCCCAAATTTTTATTTGTTTCCTGATTGATGAGCCTGTAATAATCTGCGGTGGAAGTCCAGCTGATACCACCCACTAGTCCGATTTTTTTCATAATATGTTATTTTAGTATTTTAAGGAATTCCGTAAATGGGCCCACTTCGTTTTTGTACTGTTGAGCGAGTGTGCGCGATACCTGTGTGATGTGGCTCAGGTCGTGCGCTACCCATGCCGCAATAAGCTGGCCCAGGCTTACTTCAGCAATCTTTGGGTGGAACGCCGATTTTTCGAAATCGGCTTCACTCAGGTTAAAACCTCTCAACTCAGTGATACTTTTTTGACGCAGCCTCACAAATTCAGTCAGCAGGGTATCAGTTGAATTGCTTTTTGCAATTTCGAAATGTGCATCCATGCCTATCGGCTCAAACACTTTGTTCCTTTCGTCTGATAGTATGATCCTTACCCTTGGCATCCAGTTCGTGTTTTCACAGACAATCAGGTGTGCTATAACTTCTTTAGGTGTCCAGGTGTTTGCCCCCTCGTTGCCATTTGCCCAGTTATCGGACAAACCGGTAAGCATTGCGGACAATACGGCAGGTGTCCTTTCCAGGATTTCCAATGATGCTGGTAACGTAAATTCCATAGTGGTTTATATTTATTGTTATTTCTTTTTATTCAGTTGCTTCAGAGCATATAAATTCTTAAAGCAGTGGTTTGCATTCGTGATCATAGGTGCATGACCATGCAAACGGCATCTACATACTTTCCATTGATTTTCAGGTCGTCCTTAAAAACACCGCCCATTTCTTCAAAACCTGCTTTTTCATAGAACCCTATCGCTGAATCCTCTCCCGAGAGCAGTACCCATAATTGTAATTGTTCGACGTCAGGAACAGCGCTGATGATCTTCCGGGATTCCCCAATCAGCCGTTTCCCAATACTGTTTCCCCGATAACCGGGCAACACATACAGCGAGTGCAATAGTGCGCGGTGCCTCGCCTTTTTACGTTTGTCCCGTGTGCAGCTTATAAAACCTATACATTCGTTTTCAGGGGTAAACGCCACCAGCGTAAAATGCTCTGAAGGAACCGCGACGATCTCGGACTCATAGCTTTCGGGCGTCTTCGATACCTCATCTTCCCAACTGTCTGAAAAAGCGAAGGGTGATTCCCTGAGACTGAATTTGCGCAAGCCGATATACGAGGATAAATCTTGTTTCTCTGCAAACCGGATGATTATATTATGAGGTGCCATTCATTTTAATGGTTTAGATTTTCAACAATGATTGCCGATGCGCCGCCGCCGCCGTTGCATATACCCGCGACACCGTACCTGCCATTCTCCTGCTGCAGCACGCTGAGCAGCGTTACGATGATCCTGGCACCGCTAGCACCAATGGGGTGTCCTAACGCTACAGCGCCGCCATATACATTTACCCTGTCTGAATCGAAGCCTAAAATTCGCTGGTTGGAAAGTACGACAGAAGCATAAGCCTCATTGATTTCAAAATAATCTATGTCGGATATATCAAGTGCAGCCAGTTTCAATGCCTTTTCTATCGCAACGGCAGGTGCCGTGGTAAACCACTCGGGTGCCTGCGCCCCATCGGCAAATGACACAATCCTTGCCAGTGGTTTCAGGTTGTGTTCCCTGACGGCCGCTTCCGAGGCCAGGATCAGGGCAGCCGCGCCGTCATTAAGATTACTTGAATTTGCGGCGGTAAGCGCACCGTCTTTTTCAAAAACGGGTCTGAGCTGCGAAACTTTTCCAGGAATCAGTTTATCGATATCCTCATCCCAATCCATGACAATAGTGCCGCTCTTTGTAGGCACCTGCACCGGAACTATTTCATTCTTAAATTTGCCCTGCGCCGTCGCTTGGTGTGCTTTTTCATAAGAATGCAATGCAAAATCATCTAACGCATTGCGTGTCAGTCCGTATTTTTTCACCCCCAGCTCTGCTGCGCTTCCCATATGGAAGTCATTGTACACATCCCACAGGCCATCCTTGGTCATGCCATCAGTCAGGCGGATGTCACCTAATTTCGTTCCATTTCGTACGAAAGCATAATGCGGCACTTTGCTCATGCTTTCCATACCACCGCTCACGACGATCTCATTAATGCCTGTCCCGATTTGCTGTGCTCCCAACATTGTAGCTTTCATACCTGATGCGCAAACCTTGTTTATGGTTGTGGCATCCTTGTCATAAGGGATTTTAGAGAACACTGCCGCCTGCCTTGCAGGGGATTGGCCAATACCGGCACTAAGCACATTGCCCAGGTACACACTGTCAATTAATCCGGGATGCAGCGCAACGCTTTCATACGCGCCCTGAATGGCCAATGCCCCTAACTGTGGTGCCGTGAAGCCTGACAATTCCCCCAATAATCCCCCGATTGGGGTTCGTTTTGATGCTACGATAAATACTTCTTTCATGATGTTGCTATTTGCTTACTTCAATTACCTGTTCCTCCATGAGTCCTATTACCGGGGGTGTACTCACACCCAGCAGATTCAGATACAGGCACAGGACTGCGCGGTGGTGTACCTCGTGTACGATCAGTGCCCTCAGGAAATTCCCCATCGTGGTTGTTTTACCGTCCAGTGTAGTGACCTCATTTTCGAGGTTTTCGTCTCTGATGCCGCTTAAAATTTCGATTGACTCTTTGTGCAGTTGTTTAAAGTAGCTCATCACTTCCTCATAATCAGCTGCCCCTTCCTTTCGGCAACCTTTGTAGGCAGGCTTGTTACCCTGGATCACTTCCATAAAGACCTCTCGTTCAATGGCCGCTATATGCCGGATCAGATCTGCAATCGTGAACTTGCCCGGCTGGTACGACCAGTCCATCTTATCCGGTGGGATAACGCAGATGACAGCGTTCGTGATGGCACGGGACTGCATATAATACTTTATGAATTTCGCTATTGATTTTATTTCCATCTTAATTTACAAATTATACCGTACGGTATATTATTGTTTAAAAAAATTATACTTTCACTGCATGAATAAGTTGCTCTAAAAAGCGCATCGCCTGCCTGAGTTCCGTCGGCCGGCCTGTAACCTTTGCCTGCATTATGGCACCTTCAATTAGCGACATTAATATCACAGCAAATTCAGAAGGATTGGTGTCAGGTATAATCTCGCCGCGTTCAATTCCCCTTTTCACCTGGTTCTCTACCGCTGTCTTCCAATAGGCCAGCGCGTTGAGCACCGCAACCCTGAGTTTGGGATGCGTGTCGTCAGCTTCAGTAGCAGTGTTTAAAATCGGGCAACCCGTTTTAAGTAAAGGGATTACAAGAAAATCACGATACACTTGAGGATAAACTAACAGCCGTTCAATAGCATTATCGGTGCCCAGTATCCTGACCTTAATATAGTCCGTTACCTTGTTAAAATTATAATCAAAAGCAGCGAGGGCCACTTCATCCTTGTTTTCAAAATTGCCATAAATGGCACCTTTAGTCAACCCTGTTGCGTTGGTCAGATCAGTGATTGTAGTACCGGCATAACCTTTCTCATTGAACACCGCCGCGGTTCGTTCTACAATAAACTGTTTTGTGCGCTCTGATTTTGATAGCGGGGTTCCCATAACAGCAAATTTATGAAAATAAATATACCGTACGTTTTATTTACACAAAATTTTAAATCTTTTTTTTACATTGGTAACGTTACTTCCAATTGCGCAGCTACTAAAGTTTCCGCCTGGGTATACATCCTGCTTTGTAAATAGATGCATATCAAAAAGCTTATTATTATAATTAACCTCACAGCGTCTAATTGCTCACAGAAAAACCCAACATTCACGAAATAAAATTAACCGCATACGCTCGCATATCTGCTATAAGTGGGCAATTCAAAAATCTCAGGATACATTGGGTATTATCTGTTCCGGATAGCATGAAACGCGTGGGAAATCGCAGCGCGCTGCTGAATGTGTCCGCCCCAATTATATAAAGTAACCTGAAATACTTAAGCTGTACACAGCAGTAAAGTGAGGCTATTTGCTATTTCTGTTGTAAGAGGAGCTGTTTTTCGATAACTTCGTAATGCACGAAGGTTTAATTCAATAGTCTTCTCTAACAATAATCATCAACCAATATGAAAGCACTGCTAGCTATAATCCTCATCACCTTATTAATAAGTTGCAAATCACAGAAACCGGTAGACTTCGATAAAATTGAATTCAACAGTTCGAGGTGTTTCGGTAATTGTCCTGTGATCAGCTTTCAGCTCAAAAAAGACAAATCTATACTACTATCCCGAACCAGGGCAAGTCGCAGTAAGGTGGGGGGAGATGCGACCACCATTGATATGACAGAATACCTTGAAGGTACAGTAAACCAAAATATTTTCAACCAACTGTTGGCGGAACTAGCCAAAACCGACACGGTCAGTTTTAAAGGCACAAACTGTTGTGATGCCCCTTTAAAAACGGTAATTGCATATTATAATGGGAAAAGGAAATATTTCGAAACCATGTTCCCGCCACAGGAAGGGGAAAGATTAATTGCCATCCTTTATGAAATCAGCAATTCGGAAAATTTAAAAGCCACCACGAAAAGATTTATTTTTATAAACGATTCCATCAAATAACCATAAACAGGAAAATCGCACGATTAGCATTGATTTAACCATTGCCAAATTTTATCTTACAATTCTCAAAATCCTTTATCGATTCGCTATATTCCTTCGAAAAAAACATTTGATAAAAGCCCTGTACGGAAGATAATTCTCGTCATCATATTTCACAGCTTCCTCCAGGTATTTCATCCCAATTGATATTTACGCGCCTTAAAATAGGGCATCGCTTTCTGTTGCCAAGATACGCAATAGTGCTGTCCTGTTTTAGTCCCATGTCCAGGCAGTCCTGCCAGTTTTTCATATTTGAGATATCGTTACTTTCCTGGGCGCAGTGGACAGCAAATTGATCAATAATTTTTTCCTGCGCTATTCGTTTTGCATCTTGGGCGCTGAAACTACTTGTAAAAATCAAAAACAGGACTGACATTTTTTTCATACATCCATTTATTTGACTACGAATTTATAGATATACGGTCAGTTTCTCCTTATCTGGTGCATTCATAATGCAGGAATACATTTAAGATATTATTCGGTTACGAAAACCGGAAGGAGCCAATACAAAGCTTTGAGATGTGGGTTCCAATACTTTTTTGCATCAAACCGCCCAATCTTTTACCCTTTCACAAATTTCCCAAGCTTATCCCCTACTTTCAAAATATAAATTCCCGATGGCAAAGTATGCACATCAAGCGTGTTTGCATTTATCTTTTGCACCTGCATTTGCCGGCCCGTCATATCGTACATGTTTACGGTATTAGCATCAGCGCTGCCAACTTCAAAACCCAATACAGTTGTTGCGGGATTGGGATAAATTTTAAGGAAGGATTTCTTAATATCTTCAACCTCAGTGACACCCAATGCTGAAAACTGGAACATGGCGCTGATCGGATAATGGTCAGAAGTTGTACTGAAATAACTACTGATGTTCTGCGTTACGGCCACTTCCTTTGCAGCGCTTCCGGAAACATAATTCGAAATCAACTCATTCGAAATAATGGTGTTTTCAATAATCGGGTGGCCCTGATTGATCAGGTCTTTTGTAATGCCGCTGTAATTGGCTGTATCATCCATAAAATTCTTAAAGGGAGAATCGGTACAACTACACGCAGTACTCGATGTCCCGATAAGATAATCATTGAAATCCCCAATGATTATAAGCTTTCTTGCATTGTAATTAGCACCATCAAGAATTGCTTTCATTCCTTCTGAGCCGCCCAGCCTTCGGGTATAGCTCAGGGCATTACCGTCTTCCGATTTTGCATGCACATTTACGATAGATACAGGAATCAAATCACTGCCTGCAACAAAATTTATATTGTACAAAGTAGGATACCGCCCACTTGCCCAGTTATAATAATAGGAATTGCCCTGTGCCGCAAGCCCATTGTTCAGTAATGTGGCACCAACAAATTGTATCCTTGATTTTTTATAAATAATGGCTTGCCTCTGGTCACAGTCATCGGTTAGTGAAGGTACAATTTTTCCTTCCCATAAATCCGGGCCCATAAGTGAAACCAAAATATCAATGGACGGATTTGAAGGACTGTTCGTTATTTCCTGGAGGCAATAGATATCTGAATTCATGGAAAGCATAGCCGAAGCTACATTATTGATCTGCAACGCCTCATCTGTAGGCCCGAATGTACTGCAGCCCAGCCATTCCGAATTCCAGTTCGTAATCTTAAAAATAGCCGCACCTGTACCTGACTGTGGTTCCCCGATCACTTTTACATTCTTGATTTCCCATGTAGCACCAGGGCTTGTCGAGCTTATGTAACGGAATGCAATTCTTGAATTTGCTGATTTAGCCGCATCCGGGATGGTCAGTTCCCCGGAAGGAATAAATTGCCAGGCGGCATTAAGATTTTGATTAAGCCCTTCAAGTTCAGTCCATGTTGTCGTTGATGTGTCGCCGGTGTAATTATCCGTTGCAAAAGCCTTAAACCTGCCTTCAGCAACACCGATATTCATTACAGCGGCGCTTCCACGGGTGTGGTCAAAAGTGAGTTTGACATTGTCCATTTGTGATAAGTCCATTACCGGACTGATCAGCCAATCTTCATTCTCAAAGTTTTGCCCCGAAACATAACCGCTGCACACAGCGCCATATTGCGGACTGAAATTCCAGGTTTGCAAACCCGTTACACTTACGGCGGTAAACGTATTGAAACTTTCCGTGGTAAGCAACGTCTGCTCAAGTATCGAAGATTGTGCCCGTAAAACACTGGTGCTGAATCCTGATATGAAAAATATAAGGATGAATGTAATATGTTTTTGCATTGTATAGGGATTGCTTGGGCAAACATACTAAATAAAACAGCATCATGGCATTTGGCTACAACTATCCATAATCCGGCTACATTACTGTTTTGATTTTTATCCAATTTTGTATCATTAAAAATCAATATATGAAAATTATAATTACAGGTTCCTTAGGGAATATCGGTAAGCCACTTACAAAACAACTCGTACAGTCAGGACATCAGGTGACCGTCATCAGCAGTCGTGCTGAAAGGCAAAAGGACATTGAGGAGTTGGGTGCAAAAGCAGCCATCGGCTCCATCATGGATCAGGATTTCCTTGAAGAAACCTTCAACGGACATGATGCGGCTTATTTAATGGAAGCCTTCGGTCGAGAAGCTTTTTTTGACCAAAATCTTGACATCATCGAAGCTCACAAAGTCATTGCCCGGAATTACAAGGCTGCCGTCACAAAATCAGCCATAAGCAAGGTGGTCCACCTGAGCAGCATCGGGGCGCACACCAACACCGGTAACGGCATATTGGTCTTTCATTACGAAGCCGAAAAGATATTAAACGAATTGCCTTCCGGAGTTTCAATAAAATTCTTAAGGCCAGTCGGATTCTTCTCTAACCTTTATCGCTCCATACAAAATATAAAGTCGAAAAATGCCATTTTCCAAAATTTCGGAGGTGACAAAAAAGAACCATGGGTTTCACCTTATGACATTGCCACAGCCATAGCAGAAGAAATGCAGCAACCATTCGAAGGCAGGACAGTACGATATATTGCAAGTGATGAAGTCTCGCCAAATGAAATTGCGGCAGCTCTTGGTGGAGCTATCGGAAACCCCGACCTGCAATGGATACAGCTCACAGACGAGGAAATGCTCAACGGAATGCTGGCCGCGGGAATGAATAAACAAACTGCTACCGGTTTCGTCGCGATGCAGGCAGCACAAAGAAGCGGCCTGCTTTATGAAGATTATTATAAAAAACCGCCTTTATTGGCAACCGTAAAGTTGGCCGATTTTGCAAAAGAATTTGCCGAAATTTACCAAAAAACTTAATAAGAAGAACAATGGAAACTCAATCGACACCACTTACTTTTCCGAATAAAAATACAGAGGGCCCTTTCAGCGATATAAAAGTGGGGCACATCGCCATCAGGACTGCCGATTATAAAGGACTGATCGCCTGGTATCAGGAAAAACTCAGCTTCCGTCTTATCCGGGAGTGGACTGCAGGCGACATGCAGCTTGCATTTATCGCCCCGGCCAATGACAATGATGTGATTATTGAAATCCTCGGTACGCAGCAGATACCTGATGCAGAACCTATAAAAACAGGTTATGACCACATTTGTTTCAATGTCGGGAATCTGGAGCACACCATACAGGCACTTACCGCCAGTGGCATTGAAATCGTTCGCTGTTTTCCTGTGCCGGCAATCGGGAAAAAGGTTGCTTTTATTGCCGATCCGGAAGGTAACAGAATTGAATTCTGTGAGGACCTCATTTTATAACAGATTAAAAGTAAATTTGCACAGATGTCAAATACCAAGCCATATCGTGTAGAATCCATAGCCGAGTTCCATCGGATGAAGGGTTTGCCGCCGCCATCTCATCCGCTGATCAGTGTCATCGATTACAGCACCATTGCGTGCGTTATGGAAAGCGACATCAGGAACTGGAATTTCAGTTTTTTCAATATTTCCGTCAAAAGAGGCGTTGGGGCCAAACTAAGGTATGGGCAGCAACAATACGATTTTGATGAAGGCGTAATGTTTTTCGTGGCGCCAAATCAGGTTTTCGGCGTGGCACCGAACAATGACAGTATTGAGAAACGGTCCGGGTGGATGCTGTTGGTCCATCCTGATTTCCTCTGGAATACGGCTTTGGCTAAAAAAATTAAGCAGTATGAGTTTTTCGGGTACTCGACCCATGAGGCTTTGTTCCTTTCAGAAAAAGAGGAAGATACATTGAACGCGATCGTGCAAAATATTGCACATGAGTACCAGGCCAACCTCGATAAATTCAGCCAGGACATCATTGTATCGCAAATCGAAACGTTGCTGAATTATTCCGAAAGGTATTACCAACGCCAGTTTATAACCCGGAAGATTAGCAATCATAAGGTACTTGAAAGTTTTGAAAACCTGCTCCATGATTATTTTGAACAGGATGATTTGGACGTAAAAGGACTACCATCGGTACAATCCATTGCCGATTCCCTTCACATTTCTTCCAGTTACCTAAGCAGCCTGCTCAAATCGCAAACCGGGCAGAACGCGCAGCAGCACATCCATGAAAAACTTATTGAAAAAGCGAAAGAAAAACTCTCTACCACCAACCTGAGTGTGAGCGAAATTGCGTTCGGGCTTGGTTTTGAGCATTCGCAGAGTTTCAGCAAACTTTTTAAAAATAAAAGCGGTGTATCGCCTTTGCAGTTTCGCAGTGCATTCAATTGATTGCCAAAACCGGGTATTTTATTTTAACATTTAATATTAACTGTTTGCGTTTTCACTATTTTTGACGCGAATATGGAATCCATCAGGGATTTTTTCAGCCAAAAGGACGTCAGGTTATTCCTCGTATTGATTCCGGTGATTAAGGTCATCGATTATTTTATGACTTTTTCAGAAATGGTCCTGGACAAATGGTTTTTTGTCGCTTTTACGATGAATTTAATCCAGGGATATGTGTGCCTGGTTCCGATACGATGGATTATCAAGCGAATTGAAAAACAATATTCAGGCTTATATTTTTCTAAAAGCGCGCTGGCAAAACAGTTGCTTTTTACATTCCTTGCTACGGTGGCCGTATGCCTGATCATCCCCGACGGCGGCTGGCTCATTACCGGGAAACATTATACTGATGCAAACGGAAGTTCATTCATCCACGATATCATCATTCTTTTCGTATGGATTGTTCTGGTCAATTTCATTTACATCGGGTTTCATTATTACCAAACCTGGAAAGCATCGGAAGAGAAACTGCGGGATGAAAGGAAATTGAAAACCGAAGGCATCACAATTAAAATCGGCGACAAGAACATCAAGATCCTACTCAAGGAAATCCTCGGTTTCTATGTTGAAAATGGCGCAACGTTTATCATCCACGCCAATTTCACTACATTTATAGTAGACAGCTCTTTAGACAATCTTGAACAGAAACTCCCCGGCCGGTATTTTTTCCGCGTGAACCGGAAATTCATTTTGCACGCCGCGCAATCGTATCATTTAAGCGCATTGAAGACAATAAACTGCTGATTTCCAATTTAGCCGAAAATCCTCTGCCGGGTGAACTTCCGATGAGCCGACTCAAAGCTCCCGTTTTCAAAAAATGGTTTGAAGAAGGGACGGCATAAAAAAACCGGGGCAAAATCTACCCCGGCTTATCATTAATGTTAAGTGATTATCTAATCATCTTCAAAACTTTCCCTTCATTATTGCTGATAAAATACAAACCCGGATTCAGATCGCCAACATACAGTTCAGAAGCGTTTTCGGTTTTCAGGATGATTTTTCCTGAAACATCGGACACGGTGATATCAGTTGCAGCATTAAAGAAAATCTTATTTCCATTCACAGGGTTCGGGTAAAAACCAAACGGTTTGGAGCCCTGCAATTCGGGCGTATCCAAAAGCGTTACCACGTAAACCCGGATATCGTCCACGCCTAAATTCGGACGTGCGCCAGTGCCACTTATAAAATAATAAAGCCAGCGCAATTGTACCAGTGGCTGTGCAATACAATCTGCAGGCAAATCGATTGTTCTCAGTTCCGAAGTGCCAGTCTCCCCAACAATGTACTCCTCAGGATTCACAAAATCTGTCCAGCCGATGTTAGGGTTTCCGTTACCATCGCCAATCCTGTATTGCATCCTTATGCCATAGACCCTGCTGTTTTGTGCTATTGTTCGCCCGGTCCATTCCACGATCACGATATCGTCATTCACCTGATTGGGGTTGCCAGTAGTTAAAGCCGATGTATCTAAAGACACAACCACAGCGCCGGGTTTGCCTGCCGAAATGGTTTCCCCGCTGTTTTGCGAAGGATCTGAGCCATCACATACGCCTGTGAATTGTGAATTGGCGCCACTTACAAACGATATACCGTTGTCACCCTGTCCCACAAAACGCGCACGATTGTTGAGGTTGTACGGGCAATGCCAGTCATCGATAAAGGCAGCATCCAGTCCGGGATCATTTTGATCCTGCGTCCAGAATGCCATATGATCCGGGAAACTTCCCGCGGGTGCAGCATCGTCCCATGAATCCAACAGCACAAATGGCTCAATTCCCATGGTCACACTAAACGGAACCGGATTGGTTACAGTAACAGCCACAGTATTGCCCGATACATCCACTACACGCGACGTGGCACCTGTTGATGAAATGGTTACCGTCCCGGTATAAGCTCCCGCCGTAACAGCGTTCAGCCTTGTATACACAGGAATTGGTCCGAGGAAATCAGCCGTATCAGGAAGCGTTATTGCATTGGAAAAGCCTGTATCCTGCTGGAGTGAAATCTCAAAATCTGGAGTAGCATTGATGTTAATGTCACCGGTGAGGTTTCCTGCGTTTACATGGATCAACTGTACTGCTGATGGTGTGCCCTGCAATTGCGAAAAGGTCAAAGCGTTTACATCAGTTTCCAGCACAGTAGCATTGTTTACGCTGAAAACCACATCGTCCATAACCAATCGTGCAGGAGTGCCGGAACCATCTGTACCGCGGGAAACCAGAAAATGCAACAGCACATTCGGTTGATTCGCAGTAGCTAAAGGCAAAATATAGTTATAAACTGTAAACGCAGCCTGGTCTTCATTTGGTGCCGAAAGTACCTGCTGCCGGCCGATCCAGGTGTTCCCGCCGTCTATCGAGGCTTCCATTTCTAGAAGAGTATTTCTGCTGCCATTTCCATTCACCATCGATTTGGCCATGAAACCAACATTCAATGAACTGATGCCGGTCATATCAAGGCTCACCGTAATGGTTCCTGTAAAAGCCGCTGTAGGAATGACACTCATGGCTGCGGGAGCAGAATTAAAGTCTGCTTCCTCCCGGTAAATACGTGTCGCTGTCGTGGTGGAATTCACCCTGTTGCCTGTCCAATTCGGGATAAATACCACGTCCTGCCCTTCTGCAAAGGTGGCATCAAAACTTTCGGATGCAGGAAAAGTATTAATTTGTCCAAAGACGGTAACGCCTGCAAGCAGCAAACAAAATGAAATAAGTATTTTTTTAATCATAAACGGTTTTATTTGAATGTTTTGAGTGGGTGAAATTACATAAAAAAAAGAATCTACCGTTCCGTATAATCCACATCAAAAGTTAAAATCTATTTATTAAGCGTAAATTTATTAACTTCAATCAAAAAACATGAACACGACCGACTGGGCACAAGAGCTGAAGCCGCTCATTGCAAAATACAAAAATAAAAAACATCCGCTGGATTACGGAAACCTGTACCAGCTCATGGTCATGGTCATCCTTTCCGCGCAGGATTCAGACGCGCACATCAACAAGGTCGCCCCTGCCCTTTTCGATAAATATCCGGACCTCAAGTCATTGGCAAAAGCCGAAGCAGAAGATCTCGAACCTTATATCGGGAAAGTGCGCAATTTCAGTACAAAATCCGGCTGGCTGGTCGAGATCGCAAAGACGCTTAAAGATGATAAAAACATCCCAACAACCATGCCCGAACTGATCGCATTGAAAGGCATCGGTCGCAAATCGGCCAACGTCATCATGCGGGAAGCAGAAGCGAAAGCGGAAGGTATCATGGTCGACCTGCACGTGCTGCGCGTCGTACCAAGGCTTGGCATATCACAGGCCAAAACCGGTGACAAAATGGAAAAAGACATGATGGCGGTACTGCCACAGGAAATGTGGAGTGACGTCGGGATGGCGATTTCATTCCTAGGCCGCGAAACCTGCCGCCCCACCAATCCGAAACATGACGAATGCCTGTTAAGTGCTGTCTGCGACTATTGCAAAGCGCATGGCTGATCCCTATATTTGCACAAATCCTCATGACATGAAAAAACTACTCCTCATTCCCTTTCTCGCACTTTTGCTCTGCTGTAAAAAAGAACAGTCCGGTAAGGAAAGTACCGCCCTGAAAACCGTCCTCGACGACCATTCGTTTTCAGAGCCAACGAAAGCTGTCGCGAAACACCTCGACCTTGATATCAATGTAAACTTTGACAACCGCACCATTTCCGGGAAAGCATCCTGGGAAATCGATAACATCAGTAAGGGCAGGGAAATCATTTTTGATGAAAATACGTTGGAAATACAGAAGGTAACGCTCGGAGATGAGGACAAACCAACGAAATTCCGTCTCGGCAACGAAGTGGCATTCCATGGCAAGCCGCTTTATATCACGATTGAACCGAATACTACGAAAGTCAACATCTATTACAGCACCACGAAAGATGCCATCGCACTGCAATGGCTCAATCCGCTGCAGACGGCAGATAAGAAACACCCATTCCTGTTCTCGCAGGGCGAGAGCATCTGGTCGCGTACCTGGATTCCGTGCCAGGATTCTCCCGGTATAAGATTCACATACAATGCAAAAGTAACCGTGCCTAAAGACCTCATGGCGGTGATGAGTGCCGAAAATCCACAACAGAAAAATACTACCGGAGTATATACCTTCCGGCAAACCAAAGCGATTCCGTCTTACCTGATGGCAATTGCCGTCGGCGATATGCAGTTCCAGTCCATTGATGACCGCACTGGTGTGTATGCCGAGCCTTCTGTGCTAAAAAAAGCGGCAAATGAATTCGCCGAACTGGGCAATATGGTCAAAGCCGCGGAAAAACTCTACGGGCAATACCGCTGGGGCCGATACGATGTTTTGGTATTGCCCCCAAGTTTCCCTTATGGCGGTATGGAAAACCCGAACCTGACGTTCCTGACTCCCGGCGTACTTGCCGGCGACCGTTCGCTGACGAGCCTTCTGGCACATGAACTCGGCCACAGCTGGAGCGGGAACCTGGTAACCAATGCCACCTGGGATGACATCTGGCTCAATGAAGGATTTACGACCTATGTAGAGCACCGTATCGGGGAAGAAGTTTTCGGTATCGCTGAGGCCAGAATGCAGGACGTGTTAAGCCGCAAAGTCCTGTCAGACAATATGGCGGAATATGGCAAGGACAATCCCGATACCCGTTTGAAGGTAAGCACGATAGGAAAGAATCCTGATGATGGGCTGAGTGACATCCCGTATGAAAAAGGCTATGCCTTCCTGCAAACTGTTGAAGCTGCTGTGGGCCGTGAAAGGTTTGATGCCTTCGTAAAGTCCTGGTTTGATAACCATGCATTCCAATCGGTGACGACGGAGGATTTCATGGATTATTTCAATAAAAACCTGATTAAAGGCGACAAGACTTTGGAACAGAAAATAAATGCCAAAGCCTGGGTGTATGAACCAAACATTCCTTCGAATATCATCACGCCCGTATCAGAAGATTTCAATGCCATCGACCATATCCAGAAAACATGGCGGCAAACCGGAATAAAAGGATTGGCAGCCAGGATTAAATCAACGAATGAAAAACAACACTTTATCGATTACCTTCCGGCAGACCTTACGCAGGCAGAAATACAAGCCATCGACAAAGAGTTTAATTTTACCAAAGGCGGCAACTTCATCATCAAAAGGCAATGGTTCGTACAATTGATCAGGCACCAATACAAAACCGCCTATCCCGATATCGAAGCATTCGTGATAGCCACGAGCCGCACGGGTTCGCTAATGACATTATACAAGGAAATGATCAAAACCCCTGAAGGAAAAGCCTGGGCAAAAAGCATTTTCGGGAAAGCAAAACCCGGATACCATCTTACTACCGTGGAAGCGATAGAAAACATCCTTGAAAAAGCGTAATAAAAAAGAAAGAGTCCCCTAAAGGACTCTTTTTTATGCATTGCCAAATCAATAAACGCCTAACCTAATGGTTCGAGCGTGAATTTAAACGGACTATCAGTGCCCGGCCCCCCGCCAGTCATGATAATGTTCGCTTTGGCAATACCCAGCAGGCTGAGTTTCGTACTGACGCCAGCCATGACAGATGAATTCAGCACATCGCCTTCCGTCATATAATTTGTAACACCAATCCAAATCGATGGACTGAACTTAAAAGTGGCATATTTTACAGGCGCTACCCCTGTGGCAGTAGCAAGCAGATTTCCATCCCTGTAAACATTGACAGCAATATTGCCATTTTCTGAAGCGTTATTCACACCAATGGCAGGAATCGGGATTGGATCATCGGTATACACTAAAAATTGTGATCCGACCGCTACTATCTGGTATCCTGAAGTTCCTATCGACGCTTTAAGCTCCTGTCCATAATAAGCAGGTTGTTGCTGTGTACGATTTCCAGAAGAATCTGCAGCATCTACAAATAAATGCATCGTGAATGAAAATGGATGGTTGTCGCCCCGCATGCTATTCTGAATTACTTTCCAGGCGATGGGCGATTCACCAGGGTTTGCCAGTTCATTTTGCTGAAAAAACACAATAGAACTGTTGTTCGTGTCATTCGAATAGTTTATAAAATTAAGTTCGACCACTTCAATTATACGGATGGTTTAAATAATCCTGTGACAATTACTTTAACTTCACTTCTTTTCCGCCGATGATCACTGTAAGCGGCTTCAGGTCAGAGAACACGTGGCTGATCGTATCAGGTGACAATTGCGGTACTTTCCTGTTGAACGAGCTGTGGCACAGGAAGCAGGAGCCTTGCTTGTTGTAACCCGTACCGTTCTGGATGTATGTTTCCATTGTCGTATTGGCCAATTGGCTTGAGCCTACAGCCACTCCCGGCGCGGTATCAGTAGCGGCATAACTGCGGCCATTAGGAGCTGCGCCTTTCTCTGTCCAGGTAGAACCAATAAACATATAGTTTTTACGAAGATCCTTCCCTACCAGCATCGACATGACGGAATTATTGATTGATATTACCTCGCTGTTTGCAATCGCGGGCGTGGCATTACGCGGGTTAGGCACACCATTATCAGCTACGCCCCACGGCTTGGTCCTCGTAGAGTTGCTTGGACTGACGGTATTTCCTTCAGGTGCTCCTTCAAACGTGGCATACACGGCATTACCCTTGAATTTCATGTGCGAAATATTGATGTTTACGGTATCCTCTGGTTTTGAATTGAGCGGCCAATCCCCTTTCGTATCGCCTTTTACGGTCCTTACTTTATTATCCTTATCAACATACTGATAACTCAGGTTCGGCGAAACCGCTTTGTGCTCAAAGGTGGACCACACCATTTCCGGATGCCCGGCCACGCTGCCCACAACATGCATCCCCAACAGCGCAAGCCTCGCTTTGCGTTGGCCGGTGATGGTCCATTTGGTAGGGGTCTTGTTATACACAGGCACGAGCGCGTCAATCTGTATATAACTGTCAGCATCCTTAAGTTTGGCGACATCAACCCATGACGTCTTGATTTCCATGGCCAGTGCCGTCGCATCCGGCAAGGTTACGTTGTTGCTTTTGGCGTAAGCGACAATGCTGTCAAGCGCACTTTGCGTCGTCGGGAAAGTCTTTCCTGACATTTTTCCGTCCTTCACTGCGGTAAGGAATTGCGCATACACATCGTTCGCCATGGTGATGTAATAGACCATCGAACCGTCTTTGGCCATCAGCGCATCGCCGGTAGCCTGTCCTTCCTCACTGTCGATACCGATACTTTTCTCAAGGCCGCTCACGGCACTAAGCAGCAAACCTTTTTTGTGTTGGATAAAGGTACGGTGGCCTAAACTGTCCTCTGGGGAAACCGTATAAAATATCGGGGATTCGATGACACGCTTTCCAATGCCGAAATCGTCAGCTGGTGAGGTCATCCACAAAAACATCTGTTCGGACCATTTGTAAAAATCGCAATTGGTCTTGGCCCCGAAAGTCAGGCTGTTTGCGGCATTTACGAAGCCGTTTTCCGTAGCCTTGCCCTTGTCGAACCAGGTATCGAACTGCTCCGGTGTCAGCGTACAGGACTGCAATACATCCTGCGGCAGGTAATCAGCATCTGAATCAATGGAGTTTCCCGACTTACAGGCCCACATCAGCGCAAGTACGAGTACGGCAAGAGCTGAAGCGCGTAAAATAATTTTTTTCATAATATTGGTTTTAAGTGATGGTTGATTTGGTAAAAATATATGTTAAATATGAGAGCAAAATGCGTATAAATACCTGTTTTTAAAATCATTGCGCGAATAAAAGATCCCGCTTCCTTCTTAAGGTGCGGGATTTTAGATTACAATCTTTGTGGCTCATGCTTATGGAGAGCATCAATACCAGACGGGAAGTTTTTTCAGGTCATACCAAACCAGTGCTATCGGCTCTTCACGATCGCGGTACACCTCGATACGCTCCATGCACTGCATATGGCTTTCGAGGCTGTCCGATGAAATATCCATGTCATAGCGCGGATTTGTTGCCGACAGGAATTTGACTTCTTTCACATTATCCAAAAAGCTATAGTAAATGTTGACCATACCAACACAACCACGTTGGCTTTCCGCTACATATCTTGTGAGTACCATATCAGCATCATACACATAATCATAACCCCGTGGATCGGTCATGTCGCGGCCTAGTTCTTTCCTGATCACATCAATATCGTGCTGTTTGATGTCATCAATGGTGTTGAATTTCCTGTATTGAAGGTAAAAATCCCTTTCGTCCATCGGATATACACTTTTGCTTTCATCTTCTTCTTCATCACTGTAGAGTCGGCGGAATGAAGTATAACGTCCCCTGGCATCATTGTGCTTTTCATACCAGAATTCAATTTCGGCAAACAGGTGCCCGGTTTTTGCATAAACTTTTAAAGTGCGGTCCATTGTATGTCAGTTTTAAGATTTCAGCAATGAGGATCGGCAGCACGGTAAGCGCATCAATTCGGGCTAAATGTATCCAATACTTTCGCACCATAAATTACGGAAGCTGAAAATCAGGTAGTTTTACGCGTAGGCTGCATGCTGTTGCCAAAACCGCACACACCGTGGGAACATAAAAATCTGGTTTTGCCCATAGCACAATATTATTTGTTAAAAATCATAGCCGTTGTTATTTTTTATTTCAGGCATTCCTGCCGCACTTCTGGTACGGTGGCATGCCGTGGTCTTTACAGGTTGTATCCAATAGGATGCGGGATTCGTTCATCGCTTTCTGTGCCTGTTCCAGCGTGGCCCTGCCACTGAAACGGTCATATTGTTGCCAGCCGGAATACAGCAATTCTGAGCCGCCTCGGTCCATCAACTGCTGCCAGCTTTCCGGAGACACAGGCCTGCTGCACAACGATGGGTCGATGACCATCAGCGTATCGGTGCCGTCAGGTTGCCGCACCCTCACAATCGGCGCTACGTGAAACTGCCAGGAAACACAACAGTTCCAGTCATTATCTGTCCAGGCTTTCAAGGTAGTCTTGTTTCTTGAAAAGCACCATATCTTTCCGGGAACGATGTCATAATCCTGCATCAGATAACACATGATATGCGCACGGATCCAGCATCCCCCTGACGGCACACGGAACGGGATACAGCTGGTACCGCTGGAATGTGTTGTTGTGCAATTGGGAAGGAGCATTTCCTTAAACAGGCTATTGGTGCGTTCCAGGCTAATGGGTGTCAGCACTTTAATATCAAAAGGGACAGGTCCTTCAGGGTTTTCGCCTGAAAGCATCGAACCGTAAGATTCCTCAAGCGGACATATATCGATAACCCCACCATCAGAAACAGTTATGAGAATGCGCGTGTCATGCTCCTTTGCATTGTTTAAGACAGCAAGCATTCCGTCAAAACCCTGTTGGGTCCTTTCGAGATTATATACTTCCGGACGGTCAGACAATGAAAACACTGTGCCTTCGCTGTTGTGGTGAAGGGCATAAATGGTGCCGCCAACAGGCATCAATACTTTTTCTACCAGGCCATTATCATCGGTAATGACATAAGCCGGGCGGTTGTTTTCACACAGGTATGCAATGGTTTCCCTCCACAAGCCGGCATACGGATGATTGGCTGGTAATACCGCAGTATTGTGATCGTCAAATTTTAAAATAGCAGGCTTTCCTGAGGCCTCTTCGCCTGCCAATAACTTATAATTGCTGATTTTAGAAAGGATGGTGTTCATCATGTTTTGGTTCTTATCAAACCAAATATAGATAAATAACATCATGATGGTTTGAACGATATAAAAATCAGGTGTTTCTACGTACTAGAATTCCCCTCCCGGTGTGGTTCCTAAACTGTATAAAACAAAAAATCCCCATCATTACTGATGAGGATTTTAAAAAGAAAGGCGACGACATACTCTCCCACAAAATTGCAGTACCATCTGCGCAGGCGGGCTTAACTTCTCTGTTCGGGATGGGAAGAGGTGAGCCCCGCCGCAATAACCACCTTAAGTCGTTACATGATCGGGTTGATCACATTATATTATTAACACACTGGGATAAAAAAGTTACTTTTGAAAGATTGCTCCGGGCCTTGCGGCCCGGAAGCGCGTACATAAGCTTACGGGTTATTAGTACTACTCGGCTATGACATTACTGCCTTTACACCTATAGCCTATCGACCTGGTCATCTCCCAGGACCCTTAAAAGAAATCTCATCTTGTGGTGGGTTTCGCGCTTATATGCTTTCAGCGCTTATCCCTTCCCGACGTAGCTACTCTGCGATGCTCCTGGCGGAACAACAGATACACCAGCGGTCAGTCCAATTCGGTCCTCTCGTACTAGAATCAGATCCACTCAAATTTCTAACGCCCGCAGTAGATAGAGACCGAACTGTCTCACGACGTTCTGAACCCAGCTCGCGTGCCACTTTAATGGGCGAACAGCCCAACCCTTGGGACCTTCTCCAGCCCCAGGATGTGACGAGCCGACATCGAGGTGCCAAACCCCCCCGTCGATATGAGCTCTTGGGGGAGATCAGCCTGTTATCCCCGGCGTACCTTTTATCCTTTGAGCGATGGCCCTTCCATGCGGAACCACCGGATCACTATGCTCTACTTTCGTACCTGATCGACCTGTATGTCTCTCAGTCAAGCTCCCTTATGCCATTGCACTCTACGCACGGTTACCAAGCGTGCTGAGGGAACCTTTAGAAGCCTCCGTTACTCTTTTGGAGGCGACCACCCCAGTCAAACTACCCACCAAGCACTGTCCCCCACATTATGGGGTTAGGCTTCAGACAAGCAAAGGGTGGTATTTCAACAATGACTAACCAACGCCTGGCGACGCTGGATCGAAGTCTCCCACCTATCCTACACATCACTTGTCCAAAGTCAATACTAAGCTATAGTAAAGGTGCACAGGGTCTTTTCGTCCCACTGCGGGTAAACGGCATCTTCACCGTTACTACAATTTCACCGAGCTCATGGCTGAGACAGTGTCCAGATCGTTACACCATTCGTGCAGGTCGGAACTTACCCGACAAGGAATTTCGCTACCTTAGGACCGTTATAGTTACGGCCGCCGTTTACTGGGGCTTCAATTCAATGCTTCTCCGAAGATAACATCTCCTCTTAACCTTCCAGCACCGGGCAGGTGTCAGGCCCTATACCTCATCTTACGATTTTGCAGAGCCCTGTGTTTTTGATAAACAGTCGCCTGGACCTCTTCACTGCGGCCAGCATTGCTGCTGGCGACCCTTCTCCCGAAGTTACGGGTCTATTTTGCCTAATTCCTTAGCCATGAATCTCTCGAGCACCTTAGGATTCTCTCCTCGACTACCTGTGTCGGTTTACGGTACGGGTTGTATCGATCTGAAGTTTAGAGGTTTTTCTTGGAAGCCCTTAGGCGCACTATCACTTTGTCCGAAGACTCCGTGTACTATCGTATTTCCCCAAAAGCCGTGGATTTGCCTGCGGCTCTTATAGGTAGGTACTTCAACGAACTATTCCGTCAGTTCGCGGCGCTTTCATCACTCCGTCACCCCATCACAATCAATACAAGTACGGGAATATTAACCCGTTGGCCATCGACTTCCCCCTTCGGGTACGCCTTAGGACCCGACTAACCCTCAGCTGATTAGCATAGCTGAGGAAACCTTAGTCTTTCGGTGTGCGGGTTTCTCGCCCGCATTATCGTTACTTATGCCTACATTTTCTTTTCCAGAAGGTCCAGCATGGCTCACGCCACACCTTCAGCCCCGCTGGAATGCTCCCCTACCACTTACATTACTGTAAATCCATAGCTTCGGTACTACACTTATGCCCGATTATTATCCATGCTCGTCCGCTCGACTAGTGAGCTGTTACGCACTCTTTAAATGAATGGCTGCTTCCAAGCCAACATCCTAGCTGTCTGGGCAGACAAACCTCGTTCTTTCAACTTAGTGTAGATTTTGGGACCTTAGCTGATGGTCTGGGTTCTTTCCCTCTCGGACTTGGACCTTAGCACCCAAGCCCTCACTGCTGGTAAACATTATATAGCATTCGGAGTTTGTCAGGAATTGGTAGGCGGTGAAGCCCCCGCATCCAATCAGTAGCTCTACCTCTATATAACTATATCCAGCGCTGCACCTAAATGCATTTCGGGGAGTACGAGCTATTTCCGAGTTTGATTGGCCTTTCACCCCTACCCACAGGTCATCCGAAGTCTTTTCAACGACAACCGGTTCGGACCTCCACTGTGTGTTACCACAGCTTCATCCTGCCCATGGGTAGATCACACGGTTTCGCGTCTAACACTACCGACTAAAGCGCCCTATTCAGACTCGCTTTCGCTACGGATCCGGTACTTAATACCTTATCCTTGCCGGCAACGTTAACTCGTAGGCTCATTATGCAAAAGGCACGCCGTCACCCCACGAAAGGGCTCCGACCGCTTGTAGGCGTATGGTTTCAGGATCTGTTTCACTCCGTTATTCACGGTTCTTTTCACCTTTCCCTCACGGTACTGGTTCACTATCGGTCTCTCAGGAGTATTTAGCCTTAGCGGATGGTCCCGCCAGATTCAGACAGGGTTTCACGTGCCCCGCCCTACTCAGGATACCACTATCCATTACATCGCTTACCCATACGGGGCTATCACCCTCTATGGCAGACCTTTCCAGGTCCTTCCGGTTCACTCTGCATGGAATATCGTGGTCCTACAACCCCAATCTTGCCGTAACAACATTGGTTTGGGCTAATCCGCGTTCGCTCGCCACTACTTACGGAATCACTTTTGTTTTCTTCTCCTCCGCCTACTTAGATGTTTCAGTTCAGCGGGTTTGCCCTCCTATCGGAGTAATACATCTTCAATGTATTGGGTTGCCCCATTCGGGAATCTCCGGATTGACTCGTGTGTGCCGATCCCCGGAGCTTTTCGCAGCTTATCACGCCCTTCTTCGCCTCTGAGAGCCTAGGCATCCCCCATACGCCCTTATTTTGCTTATTGTACTTTTGCCTTGCTAATTAAAACAAGACGTGTTCTTTCTACTTTTTGTATTTTCTTATCCCAATATGTCAATGAACTTTTTCAATCCAATGGATCGATCGTGGAGAATATCGGAGTCGAACCGATGACCTCCTGCGTGCAAGGCAGGCGCTCTAGCCAGCTGAGCTAATCCCCCGTCTTTCCGTAGTAGCAGTTATCAGTCGCAGTTTGCAGTTTGATAACGCGCCCACTAAACGTGACAATCTCAACTTCCAGAATTTCCTTTTCCAATAAAACAAAATAGTAGTCCCGCCCAGACTCGAACTGGGGACCCCAACATTATCAGTGTTGTACTCTAACCAGCTGAGCTACGAGACTCTGTTTGTTTCTTGGATATGTATTTGAACCAACAGCGAGAGTAATGAATTTCTTTCTAAATCTTCCCTAAACGTAACCAAATTGCGTCTTTCTCTAGAAAGGAGGTGTTCCAGCCGCACCTTCCGGTACGGCTACCTTGTTACGACTTAGCCCTAGTTACCGGTTTTACCCTAGGCAGCTCCTTGCGGTCACCGACTTCAGGCACCCCCAGCTTCCATGGCTTGACGGGCGGTGTGTACAAGGCCCGGGAACGTATTCACCGGATCATGGCTGATATCCGATTACTAGCGATTCCAGCTTCACGGAGTCGAGTTGCAGACTCCGATCCGAACTGTGACCGGCTTTATAGATTCGCTCCCACTCGCGTGGTGGCTGCTCTCTGTACCGGCCATTGTAGCACGTGTGTAGCCCAAGGCGTAAGGGCCGTGATGATTTGACGTCATCCCCACCTTCCTCACAGTTTGCACTGGCAGTCTTGCTAGAGTTCCCGACATGACTCGCTGGCAACTAACAACAGGGGTTGCGCTCGTTATAGGACTTAACCTGACACCTCACGGCACGAGCTGACGACAACCATGCAGCACCTTGTAAATTGTCCGAAGAAAAGTCTGTTTCCAAACCTGTCAATCTACATTTAAGCCTTGGTAAGGTTCCTCGCGTATCATCGAATTAAACCACATGCTCCACCGCTTGTGCGGGCCCCCGTCAATTCCTTTGAGTTTCAGGCTTGCGCCCGTACTCCCCAGGTGGGATACTTATCACTTTCGCTTAGCCACTGAACTTGCGCCCAACAGCTAGTATCCATCGTTTACGGCGTGGACTACCAGGGTATCTAATCCTGTTCGCTACCCACGCTTTCGTCCATCAGCGTCAATATATTGATAGTAACCTGCCTTCGCAATTGGTATTCCATGTAATATCTAAGCATTTCACCGCTACACTACATATTCTAGTTACTTCCCAATAATTCAAGGCCTGCAGTATCAATGGCCGTTCCATCGTTAAGCGATGGGCTTTCACCACTGACTTACAGGCCCGCCTACGGACCCTTTAAACCCAATGATTCCGGATAACGCTTGGATCCTCCGTATTACCGCGGCTGCTGGCACGGAGTTAGCCGATCCTTATTCCTACGGTACCGTCAATCCGCCTCACGAGGCGGGGTTTCTTCCCGTATAAAAGCAGTTTACACACCATAGATGCTTCATCCTGCACGCGGCATGGCTGGTTCAGGCTTGCGCCCATTGACCAATATTCCTCACTGCTGCCTCCCGTAGGAGTCTGGTCCGTGTCTCAGTACCAGTGTGGGGGATCTCCCTCTCAGGACCCCTACCCATCGTTGCCATGGTAAGCCGTTACCTTACCATCTAGCTAATGGGACGCATGCCCATCTTGAACCGTTGTGACTTTAATAATAAAATGATGCCATTCTATAATACTATGGGGTATTAATCCAAATTTCTCTGGGCTATCCCCCTGTTCAAGGTAGGTTGCATACGCGTTACGCACCCGTGCGCCGGTCTCAATGCCCGAAGACATCTACCCCTCGACTTGCATGTGTTAAGCCTGCCGCTAGCGTTCATCCTGAGCCAGGATCAAACTCTTCATCGTATTTTGTTTGTTGATTACTCAACTTAATTTTAGACGAATTCTAACGTTTTATTTTTTCGAAAATCCAAATCGATCTTCCTTACTCTCTGCTTACTTCCAAATCTCTTCGGAAGTGCTGTCAATCCAATATATCAATGAACGTGTCAATCTTTTTCTTCTCGCTTGTGTTTCAAAGCGGGTGCAAAAGTACAACTTCTTTTTTACCGTGCAAGCCTTTTTGAAAATAATTTTTAAAGTTTATTTTCTTCAAACCAAACACCAATATTTTTATGAACCTGTATCCCCCTATTCGGGATGGCAAAGGTAAAACTTATTTCCTTTCAGGCAAATTATTCCCGAAGTTTTTGCAAACTTTTTTCGAACACCGCCTTACAGTAAATCAAGAGAACTTCTTTGCCAATGCGGGTGCAAAAGTAACCCCCTTTTTCAGTTTAGCAAACTTTTTATAACCTTTTTTTAAAGAAAATTTAATCCATTGTGCTAATGCGCTGGGAACGGGATTGTTGGGCGGGAAAGTTTTTCCCGGGATACCAAATCCGTGAAGCGGACCTGGGGCTGCGTGAGGGATTGAAGCGGAAATCCTTTTTATCCGAAGCGCAGCGAATGTATAAAAAGATTGTAGCGGAAAGCCCGACGGCGGTTACTGTAAACCATGACTGCGACTGCAAACTTTAAACCCGCCGGCACGCCCTAAAAATCATTCTCCGGTAGAAGCACTCATTTTATCAGACCAGTATTCTTTAAGTTTCGGTAAATCGATAGCGAAAGCAGCGTCCTGGCGTTGCAGCCTGCCGCTTTGGAAGGCACGCACGAGGATGGTTTCAATCAGGTAATCCTCGCCGACTTCGTCAGGTTGGTATTTGGTCTTGAGGTTGATATCGAACAGCCTTGCG
This sequence comes from Flavobacterium pallidum, assembly GCF_003097535.1. Taxonomy (NCBI): domain Bacteria; kingdom Pseudomonadati; phylum Bacteroidota; class Flavobacteriia; order Flavobacteriales; family Flavobacteriaceae; genus Flavobacterium; species Flavobacterium pallidum. Next base: position 2,570,875 of record NZ_CP029187.1, on the reverse strand, counting down.
GTGTTATTGGACCAGAAAGCCTTCCAGCCACTTTTGTATTCCCTGATCAGGTCATAGGTACTGTTCCCGGTTTGCCTGTAGATCAGCTTTACGAGAATCTGACCGTCTTTTCTGGAAAGCTTCTTAAGTTGTGGCTTGAATTGGTTGTCGAGATAATCCTCAACGATCTTGAAATATTTCTTTTGGTCCTTTTTAGATTTGAGCTTTGCCATGCCGGCATTGAGGGCGGTGAGATTTGTCGCAGTATTTTTAGCATAAGGATACACCTTATATACACGGCGCTGGAGTATGGCGAATTGTCTGCGGGCCTCGGCATCAAGCTTGCTTTTCCTGGTATCGATCACGACTTCATCCAGCGAGATCGTCGGACCCGAAATGGTGTCAGGCTGGTTCAGGTAGTCGTCACGCTTGTCTGGCTTTTCTTCCTGGGCGACGGCTGTAGCTGTGATTAAAAACGCTGTAATAATAAACCTCCATACTTTCATAAAACCACTTTTAATTTCCAAAATTAGCATTAATACCTATTAAACTCTAATATCAAATTTATATTTTAGCGAAAAATATATTTTATGAGCGCCAAAAGCATACTGAACGACAATTCCCTTGAATTCCTTGAAAAATACCTGAACAACGCCTCGCCAACCGGTTATGAATCCGGTGGGCAGCAATTGTGGATGGATTACCTGAAGCCATATGTCGACACTTTCATTACCGATACTTATGGAACCGCCGTTGGTATCATCAATCCTGAGGCGAAATATAAAGTGGTTATTGAAGGCCATGCCGATGAGATTTCGTGGTATGTCAATTATATTACTGATGATGGGCTGATTTACGTCATAAGGAATGGCGGCTCAGACCACCAGATTGCGCCTTCAAAGCGTGTTAACATCCACACCAAAAACGGTATTGTAAAAGGTATTTTCGGATGGCCGGCCATCCATACACGCAATCGCGACAAGGAAGAACATCCTAAAATCGACAACCTTTTTATAGATATTGGCTGTGATAAGAAAGAAGATGTGGAGAAAATGGGCGTACATGTGGGTTGCGTGATTACTTATCCTGATGAGTTTATGGTTTTGAACGGCGATAAATTCGTTTGCCGCGCGATTGACAACCGTATGGGCGGTTTCATAATTGCCGAGGTGGCGCGTCTTTTACATGAAAATAAGAAAGAAATACCTTTCGGGTTGTACATCACCAATTCAGTACAGGAGGAAGTAGGTTTACGCGGTGCGGAAATGATCACCAATACGATTAAACCGAACGTGGCCATCGTTACAGATGTATGCCATGACACTACCACGCCAATGATCAATAAAAAGATTGAAGGCGAAACAAGAATCGGGAAAGGACCTGTGATCACTTATGCTCCTGCTGTTCAAAACAATTTACGTGAGATGATTATTACAGCGGCCGAAGACAACAAAATTCCTTTTCAAAGGCTGGCTTCCTCGAGGGTTACCGGGACCGATACCGATGCTTTTGCCTATAGCAACGGTGGTGTAGCATCAGCATTGATTTCCTTGCCTTTGCGATACATGCATACAACTGTCGAAATGGTACATCGTGAAGATGTTGAAAACGTCATCAGGTTGATTTACGAATCATTATTGAGAATTGACAATGAACCTACGTTTTCGTATTTCAAAATGTCGGGATTGTAAGCTTTAAGATTAGTGACAATCCTATAATCTTAAAGCGCAGCGGTCTTAAGTCCTATATATCTTGTAAGTTTATTCCTTTTAAAAAACGAAAAAGCACCATAACCAGCCCTGCAAAACTGATGGTGCTTTTTCTAACTAAACAAAATAATAAAACCTTTTATTTTTTCGCGATACTTTTCAGATATTCTGCCGCAGCCGTAGCATTAGAATTTTCAGCATATTTCAGTGCAGTGAATCCGTTAGCATCCTTAGCTTTAAGATCGGCTCCTTTTTCTACAAGCAATTTTAAGATTTCCACCTGGTTGTAACGTGCCGCAAACATCAACGGTGTCATTCCGTTTGAGGTTTCATTGACGCTTGCACCATATTCGATGAACTTTTTAACGACTTCAAAATCGCCTTTTGCAATAGCAAGGCAAAGCGGGGAACCAGTGTAAGTTGTGGTTTCAAAGCCTGATTTTACGGCTGTTTTGCTTTCAGAAGCCATGGTCACGTTCGATAATGACAATAAAGCCATTCCTAAATAAATGATCGATTTTTTCATGATGATGAAATTAAGGTTAATTGATTAAATGATTGATGAGAGAAAAAAAGACAGCTTTAGTTGGTAAGCTGTTTTTTAAATTTGATCTGTGCCCTTTTTGATTTCTTTTTTGCAACAGTTTTTTTTGAAGGAACCTTAGCTTCCGTGATTTTTAAATCGGCTGAGATGATTTCGTCAATAGTCCTGTTGTATTTTTTAAGGCTGCCCAATTCGGTTGTGATCAGGCTGGAATCTGCCGATGATACCATTTTTGTATCAGTGTTGGACAAATTAGCGGCGTTGGCTGCATTAACTGTAGCGAAGATTGCTACAACGAGAGTTGTGATTGATTTTTTCATGATGATTGATTATTGATTGATGATTCATTGTTGATTACTGTAATAGACGATAATAACCTGTTTTTGTTACAAAAAAAATTTTCCTATAACATTTATTTAACATTTTAAATGTAAGTGTATGTTTGTAAGGCCAGTAAATATGGGTGTTTAATATGTTGTGACAACTGATCCGAAGAAAAAAAATATCAAAATTGAAATAAAAATCATTTTAGTATGCATGCATACTATTTTTTATTATATTTGACAGAAAAGCAAAAGGCAGAAAATCAAAATTGATAGTTCTCATGAAAGAAAAAACAATAGATTATATCTTAAGGGCTACATGGCAGGCAGTGGCACGCATGTATAATGAAGAGGCTTCGAAATACGGCGCAACCATGGCAACCGGTTTTGCTTTATTGAGTATTGATCGAGACAAGGGAACGCCGTCCACCGCATTAGGCCCAAAAATGGGTATGGAAGCTACAAGTTTAACCCGTACGCTGAAATCAATGGAAGAAAAAGGCCTTATTGTCCGCAGGAAAAATCCTGAAGACGGGCGCGGCGTATTGATTTACCTTACTGAATTCGGAAAAGAGAAAAGAGAACTTTCCCGAAATAATGTCCTTAAATTTAATGAAGCTGTCAAAACAAGGATTTCCGATGAACAGCTCCAGCATTTTATGGAAGTCGCTGAAACCATCAATGAACTGATCCTCGATAAAAACATTTTCAATCAAGATATTCCCGAATGAAACGAATTATTAAAAAAGTCGCAGTCGTCGGCTCCGGCATTATGGGTTCAGGTATTGCCTGCCATTTTGCCAACATCGGCGTAGAAGTATTACTTCTTGACATCGCTCCGAATGAACTCACGGAAACAGAAACAAGGAAAGGCCTGTCACTGGAAAATAAAGCGGTACGAAACCGTATCGTCAATGAACATTTGGCGAATGCCTTAAAATCCAGGCCCTCCCCTATTTACCACCAGAAATTCGCAAGCCGCATCACGACCGGTAACACGGCCGATAACATGAAGGACATCGCTTCCGCAGATTGGATCATCGAAGTAGTGGTGGAAAGACTCGATATCAAGAAACTGGTTTTTGAGCAAATCGAGAAATTCAGGAAGCCCGGAACTCTGGTAACATCGAATACATCAGGCATTCCAATACGTTTTATGAGTGAAGGCCGGAGTGAGGACTTCCAGAAGCATTTCTGTGGCACACATTTTTTCAATCCCGCGCGTTATCTGAAACTATTTGAAATCATTCCCGGGCCGCAAACTTCATCTGAAGTGCTTTCCTTCTTAAACAATTACGGAGAACAGTTTTTAGGCAAGACTTCGGTCGTGGCCAAAGATACTCCTGCGTTTATTGGAAACCGTATCGGTATTTTCGGGATTCAGAGTTTGTTTCATCTGGTCAGCGAAATGGGACTGACCATTGAAGAAGTGGATAAATTAACCGGCCCGGTAATCGGCCGCCCGAAATCGGCAACTTTCCGTACAGTGGATGTTGTCGGCCTCGACACTTTGGTCCACGTGGCAAACGGCTTATACCAGGGTGTCCCTGATGATGAAGCGCACGAACTTTTCAAACTGCCGGATTTCATCAGTAAAATGATGGAAAACAAATGGTTTGGAAGCAAAACCGGACAGGGCTTTTACAAGAAAGTCGACAAAGATATCTTATCATTGGATTTAAATACCCTCGAATACCGCGCTGTTAAAAAAGCAAATTTCGCCACGCTGGAATTAACCAAAACCATTGACAAGCCGATAGACCGGTTTAAGGTTCTGATCAAAGGGACTGACAAAGCGGGGGAATTCTACAGGAAAAATTTCGCAGGTATGTTTGCCTATGTATCCAACCGCGTACCCGAAATCACAGATGACCTTTACAAAATCGACGATGCCATGAAAGCCGGTTTCGGTTGGGAAAACGGGCCGTTTGAAATCTGGGACGCGATCGGTGTACAAAAAGGTATCGAACTGATAAAAGCATCAGGCCTTAATTATGCAAAATGGGTAGACGATATGGCAGCTTCAGGAAGTAACAGCTTTTACACGGTGAAAGACGGGGCTACTTATTATTATGACCTGCAATCCAAAACACAGGTTAAAAAACCAGGACAGGACGCTTTTATCATTTTAGACAATATACGTGACAGTAAAAAGGTATGGAGCAATTCCGGTGCAATCATTGAACACCTTGGCGATGGCATCCTGAATCTTGAATTCCGTTCCAAGATGAATACGATTGGCGGGGATGTCCTGCAGGGAATCAACAAAGCGATCGATTTGGCCGAAAAGGAATACAATGGTTTGGTTATCGGAAATCAGGCAGCGAATTTCTCCGTTGGTGCCAATATCGGGATGATATTTATGATGGCGGTCGAGCAGGAATATGATGAACTGAATATGGCCATCAAAATGTTCCAGGATACGATGATGCGCGTACGCTATTCCTCAATTCCTGTAATCGTAGCACCACACGGAATGACTCTAGGCGGTGGCTGTGAAATGAGCATGCACGCTGATAAGGTGGTTGCTGCTGCAGAAACGTATATCGGTTTGGTGGAATTCGGTGTCGGTGTGATTCCGGGAGGTGGTGGTTCAAAGGAAATGACGTTAAGGGCTTCAGATTTATTCCGCAAAAACGATGTTGAACTGAATGTCTTACAGGAATATTTCCTCACTGTGGCTATGGCTAAAGTATCTACATCTGCTCATGAAGCTTTTGATTTAGGCGTATTGCAAAAAGGAAAAGACATTGTTGTAGTGAATAAAGACAGACAAATCCTCGAAGCAAAAAAGCAAGCATTAATTTTGGCGGAAGCCGGTTACACACAACCGATACAACGCAAAGACATCAAGGTTCTCGGCAAGCAGGCACTCGGAATGTTCCTTGTCGGAACAGACCAAATGACTGCTGGGCACTTCATTTCAGATCATGATAAAAAGATTGCCAATAAACTGGCGTATGTCATGGCTGGTGGTGACTTGTCAGAACCTACGTTGGTATCTGAACAATACTTACTTGATATTGAAAGGGAAGCCTTTTTATCGCTTTGCACAGAAAGAAAAACTTTGGAGCGTATACAATTTATGTTAACCAAAGGCAAACCATTAAGAAACTAATCCATGAAAACAGCATATATAGTTAAAGCATACCGCACAGCAGTTGGCAAAGCGCCAAAAGGCGTATTCCGTTTCAAAAGACCGGATGAACTTGCAGCAGAAACCATTCAGTACATGATGAATGAGCTTCCTGATTTCGACAAGAAAAGAATTGACGATGTCATGGTGGGCAATGCCATGCCGGAAGCAGAACAGGGATTAAACGTTGCCCGTTTGATTTCACTGATGGGATTAAATATTGTCGATGTTCCCGGTGTGACCGTCAACCGTTATTGTGCTTCAGGGCTTGAAACCATTGGAATGGCCACTGCTAAAATCCAATCCGGAATGGCCGATTGCATCATCGCAGGAGGCGCCGAAAGCATGAGTTATATTCCGATGGGCGGCTATAAACCAACACCTGATTATGGTGTTGCCAAAAACGGCCACGAAGATTATTATTGGGGTATGGGACTTACAGCAGAAGCCGTTGCCAGACAATTCAATATTTCCCGTGAAGACCAGGATGTGTTTGCATTCGAATCCCATCAGAAAGCCTTGAAAGCGCAGGCGGAAGGTAAGTTTGACAAACAGATTGTACCCATCACCGTTGAACAGACTTTCCTGAATGAAAATGGAAAGAAAGAAACCAAATCCTATACCGTTACAAAAGACGAAGGCCCTCGTGCCGATACCAATATCACAGCCTTGAATAATTTGAAACCTGTGTTTGCGGCTGACGGAAGCGTAACCGCCGGAAACTCTTCACAAATGAGTGACGGCGCGGCTTTCGTATTGATTATGAGTGAAGAACTGGTCAAAGAGTTGAACATCACTCCTATCGCCCGACTTGTCAATTTTGCTTCAGCCGGAGTCGAACCAAGAATCATGGGAATCGGTCCCGTAAAAGCTATTCCGAAAGCATTGAAGCAGGCAGGCATGTCACAGAATGACATTGAGCTGATTGAACTGAATGAGGCTTTTGCATCACAATCTTTAGCGGTAATCCGTGAGTTAAAATTAAATCCTGATATTATCAACGTCAACGGTGGTGCTATTTCATTAGGCCATCCATTAGGATGTACAGGCGCAAAACTTTCAGTACAGCTTTTCGACGAAATGAAACGCCGTGGCAATAAATACGGCATGGTAACCATGTGCGTGGGAACTGGCCAAGGTTGCGCAGGCATTTATGAACTATTATAATAACATACAAAACATAACAAAATGGCAGACATAACAGAAAAGGATGTAACCAGAGGTGGGCAATTTTTGGTAAAAGAAACCAAATGTGATGACATCTTTACTCCCGAAGATTTTTCAGACGAGCAAAAAATGATGCGTGATTCCGTAAAGGAGTTTGTCGACAAGGAAATCTGGCCCAACAAAGACCGTTTCGAAAAGAAAGATTATACGTTTACAGAAGAATGCATGAAGAAAGCTGGCGAAATGGGTTTCCTCAGTGTGGCTGTTCCTGAAGCCTACGGTGGTATGGGTATGGGATTTGTCGATACCGTTTTGGTATGCGATTATATTTCAGGTGCTACCGGGTCGTTTTCAACTGCTTTTGGTGCACATACCGGTATCGGCACTATGCCGATTACGTTGTATGGAACTGAGGAACAGAAACAAAAATATGTCCCTAAACTCGCTTCGGGTGAATGGTTTGGTGCTTATTGCCTTACGGAACCCGGCGCAGGCTCTGATGCCAATTCAGGGAAAACCAAAGCCGTTTTGTCCGAAGATGGAAAGTACTATGCTATCACGGGCCAGAAAATGTGGATTTCAAATGCCGGTTTCTGTAGTGTTTTCATCGTTTTTGCGAGAATTGGCGATGATAAGAACATCACCGGATTTATTGTAGAAAATGATCCTTCAAACGGGATTTCAATGAATGAGGAAGAACACAAACTCGGAATACGTGCTTCATCAACCCGCCAGGTGTTTTTTAATGAAACCAAAGTACCGGTTGAAAATATGCTTTCTGAAAGAGGAAATGGATTCAAGATTGCGATGAATGCCTTAAATGTCGGGAGGATCAAACTGGCTGCCGCCTGCCTCGATGCACAGCGACGCGTAACAACCGGGGCCATCCATTATGCCAACGAAAGGATACAATTCAATACTCCGATTGCGAATTTTGGTGCGATAAGATACAAACTTGCCGAAATGGCTACGAGCTGTTATGCCGGTGAAAGTGCTGCATATCGTGCTGCAAAAGATATTGAAAACCGTATCAAATCGCGTGAAGCTGCCGGTGCCTCCCATCAGGAAGCGGAATTAAAAGGTGTTGAAGAATACGCAATAGAATGTTCTATCCTTAAAGTAGCTGTTTCAGAAGACATACAGAATTGCGCCGATGAAGGCATCCAAATCCTCGGCGGAATGGGATTTTCTGAAGACACGCCGATGGAAAGTGCCTGGCGCGATGCCCGTATTTCCCGCATTTACGAAGGAACAAATGAAATCAACCGTATGCTGTCTGTCGGGATGCTGATCAAGAAAGCGATGAAAGGCCATGTAGACTTGCTTGGTCCTGCTATGAAAGTCCAGGAAGAACTGATGGGAATCCCCGATTTCAACACGCCGGATTATTCTGAATTGTTTTCGGAAGAAAAGGAAATGGTTAGCAAACTTAAGAAAGCATTCCTGATGGTTGCCGGTGGCGCCGTCCAGAAATATGGCCCGGACCTCGACGCGCACCAGCAGTTGCTTATGGCCGCTGCCGACATGCTGATTGAAATCTACATGGCTGAATCTACTATTTTACGCACAGAAAAAAATGCCAAAATTTCAGGTGAAAGTGCGATGCCTGAGCAAATCGCCATGGCCAAATTATACCTCTACAAATCCGTGGATATCGTCACGCAAAAAGGCAAGGAAAGCATCATCTCTTTTGCAGAAGGCGATGAACAACGCATGATGCTGATGGGATTGCGACGCTTTACGAAATACAACAATATGCCCAATATTGTCGGTTTACGCGAACAGATAGCTTCAAAACTCGTCGCCGAGAACCATTATTGCTTTTAAGATTAGTTTTTAATCAAGTTGGAAAAGCCGTACAGCCTCAAAATTGTGCGGCTTTATTTTTTTGCCGATTCAAATTACATTCCTATTTTCGTTCTAAATAAATTAAAATATGAAATTATTAGGAATTGGCTCCAGGATAAACCATCCTGAATTTGGAAAAGGCGTCATCACAAACGTATCTTCCAAAGATTATTGGGTAACTTTTATTGATAACGGACTCGAAACCATTGCGCTTAACGATACATTTGAAATAATTGAAGCATCGGAAAATGAAGTTGATACCATCAGCCTTTATGATGTAGAACGATCGTTGCGCGATATCCTTAAAAAATGGTCCGGAATCGGCGAAAATGTGGCCATCGGCGACAAATGGAAAGGCGGCAAAATGACCCTTGAACCGGGACAGGCCGGATTGGCTTCCAAAGAAATCCCTATCGACGCATTCTTTCACAAGATTATCATGGTGCGCGACCGCTTGCGGGTTATGGAACAGAAGATTAATGCCAGCAACCTTGAGGAAATCGAAAAGATTGAATTGCAGCAATACATCACAAAGATCTACGGCAGTTTAACCACGTTCAACGTACTGTTCAAATCGAATAACGACTATTTTGTTGGAGAGAAAACGAAGTAACAGCGTAGTCGACAGTCAAAAGTCGAAAGTTTCGTTCTCTCAAAGGTTTATCTCCTTTGGACTTCGACTTTGGGGTTAAAAAAAAAGGCTCTCGTAAATACGAAAGCCTTTTCTCCCAAAAACAATTAAAACATGATCGTTATATAAAATCCACTTGTTGTGCAAGCGTTCCCCAATTTTATATCCCTTTTTCAGGTTTCAAACTACAAAACAAAATGTATTTTTATACAGGCCTTTTGCCTTGAATAACCCTTAGCAATATTGCAATGATTGCAATAACCAATAAGATGTGGATGATTCCGCCCGTGGCATATCCCCCGAAGAAACTGATAGCCCAGATGATGATTAAGATAACGGCTACGGTGTAAAGTAAATTTCCCATGATTTCTGGTGTTTAGTTTGTTATTAAGCTTTGGTTTTCTGCCTTCCGATATTCCTTCCGGCTTACATTACAAAGTTGCCAATAATTAATCATGGGGCTGTTACAGGATATTTTTGAAAAGTTATAAAATATGTCAGTTTGATTTTTTGAAGCTGTTCCTGCTGTCTGCTGTATCTTTTTTATTGCTGTACGATTGCAGTACATTTGGGAATTTTACTTAGCCATAAAAAAAGATGTGCTTTGCCAGTTCGCTGCGCTCGGGTCGCTCCCATCAGGGCCAGGCGGTTGTCCATATTTAAAATTTTGCATTAATGGATTTTCAGATAGGGAATTCAGAAGCCTCGGGTTTATACAATAAAAAAGACCCTTACTTTCATAAGGGTCTCTTTCCCAAAAACAATTAAAACATGATTTGTTAAAAAAAATCCAATTGTAAAAGATTTACAATTGTTCCCCAATCTTATTTAACAAGGTCCCAAGTTTCAAACTACAAAACAAAAATGTATTTTCCATATATCCTAACTTTTTGCCGGATATTTTTGTGCTTTCATCTTAATAAGACAAAATTCGGCTTTTAATGGCTCCAATAGTTACATTTAAAAACCCGAATGTTATAATATTACTTACTTTCGATTTCGAATATTTCTTTCTGTATTTCTACCGCATAGTCATTCGGAATGATTTTCTGTCCGTGTGCCCTGGCATAAATCTTGGTAAACTCGGCACCAAAATATAATATAATGGCCGAATAATATACCCAAACCAATATGATAATAACAGATCCGGCTGCACCATATACTGTGGCAACGGTGGAATTGCCAAGATACGAGCTTATGGCAAACTTCCCTATCATAAAGAAGATTGATGTTACACTGGAGCCGATCAGCGTATCTTTCCAGGAAATCGTACCGTCGGGCAAAGTCCTGAAAATAATGGAAAACAAGGCCGTCGTAGTAAGGAATAGAATGACGATATTCAAGACGTAAAATAAATACACGGTTACATCAGGGAAATAAACGGCAAGTTTAGTATTCAGGATATCCATCGCGGTGTTCACCAGCAAACTGACCATCAAAAGAAATCCCATTACGGCAATCATTGAGAAAGACATCAACCGGTTCTTTACGAATTTCATAATGCCTTTATTGGGTTTTGCTTTCAGTCCCCATATGAAATTAATAGAACTCTGTATCTCCGCAAAAACCCCCGAAGCACCAATGACCAGCATAATCACGCCAAAAACGGTCGCAAATGTAGTGCTGCCCGAAAGCTGCGTATTTTTTATCGTTTCCTGGATTTGTAACGCCGCATCATTACCTACCAATCCGTTTATCTGCCCGAAAAATTCCCCCGTAACCGCTTCTTCACCGAAGAAAAAACCAGTTATGGCAAGGATGATCATGATCAGTGGTGGTAAGGCAAACACGGTATAATAGGATAAGGACGCACTAAGTTTTATCGCATTGTCATCATTGAATTCATTAAAGGTATCCTTTAATAACTGCCAGCCGGTCTTTGCCATTTCCCTGCGCTTCATAAACAAGAATTTAATTGTTAATGATTTTCTTTCAAAAAAATCAATTTCTTTACAAATTTAGCGCGCTGCACTATTGGAATTTTTACAGACTGTTACAAGATTTCCATTTACGAAATTTTTATCGCCGCCATCTATTATCATAAATCCTTGTTTTTGCTACCTTTGAAGGAAAACAAGCACAATTATGAAAAAAATACTTCTTTCAGCAGCCATTGCGGTCATTATTATCATCAGCTGCAAATCAAAAACCGACAGTGAAAGCACGACCACAAGAACGCGTTCAAAAACCGTAAGGCTTAAACTCGACCTTATGCCGAAAAGTGACAGTAAAGTTTCCGGCACGGCTACCTTTACAGAACGCAACGGCAAAGTGACCTTTACCGCTAATATTTCGGGGTTAAAGCCAGGCGTGCATGCGATACACATCCATGAAAAAGCAGATTGTACCGCTGCCGACGGCTCGAGCGCCGGCGGCCATTGGAATCCGACTTTCCAGAATCACGGCAAATGGGGCTCAGCGGCATACCACAAAGGCGATATCGGGAATTTTCCTGCGGATGAATTCGGGAACGGTACCATTACGATGACGACCAATGAATGGTGTATCGGTTGCGGAGATCCTAAAAAAGACATTCTCGGGAAAGGGCTTATCGTTCATGAAGACCCGGACGATTTTACATCTCAGCCTTCTGGAAATGCAGGCAAACGTGTGGCTTGCAGCGCGATTATAAAATAGCATGCAGTAAACAGTTTCAGTATGCAGTATTCCGCAGGAAATGCATACTGGACTGCTTACTTTACCTGCAGTTGCCTGTACATCATTTCGAATAATAATGACGGCTCGAATGGTTTTACAATGACGTCATTGATACCGGCATTGGCAGCCTGCTCAGTGACTTCTTTCTTGTCATAGGCCGTTAATGCAATCACTGGGGTATAAATCCCAAGCTCCCGCATGCTTTTCGTAGTGTCATAACCATTCATACCCGGCATGTTAATGTCCATCAGGATGATATCAAAGGATTCCTTTTGCGCAGCTTCAATCGCTTCATTTCCACTGGCAGCCAGCCTGCAGCGGTGCCCGTGGCGTTCGATAATCTTTTTGGTGACCATCTGGTTGATCTTGTTATCTTCAACTACAAGGATGTCAAGTTCTTTTCCGACCATTTCCATAACATCAGGGGTGCTAATATCATTATCGTATTGCGCTTTTTCAAAAGCGATTGTAAATGCAAAAGTGGTTCCTGTATTTTCAGCACTATCAATAGAAATGCTGCTGTCAAATAAATCTATTAGCCTTTTTACAATCGCCAGGCCAAGTCCTGTTCCCTGGTAATCGCCTTCTTTCCTTTCAATCTGGACAAATTTATCGAATATCTTTTCCTGATCAGCTTCTGCAATCCCGATGCCATTATCCTGCACGGTAAAATCAATAAAATATTTGTTATTCATGAATTTATTGAGTTTTGCGGTAATAGTCACTTCGCCGTTGCGGGTAAACTTGAGCGCATTGCTGGCCAGGTTCACCAGGATCTGCGAAAGCCTCAGCTCATCACCGTTGACGCGTTTCGGGATTTCAGGATCGATAATGGTATTGAAAGCATTTCCGTTGTTATCTGCCAGGAATTGCAAGGAATTTCGGATGGTGAGCAATTCATCGTGCAGACTGAAATCCGTTTTTTCCAATACCGTCCGCTTGTCCTCCATTTTGTTCATCTGTAGAATATCGTTGACGAGATCTAGCAGGTAATTCGCTGAAAACTTCAACGAATTCAATTGTTCATTATTGACCAGTTCCTTGTGCTCATCAATAATCATATCCGTAATCCCGATAACGCCATAAAGCGGCGTGCGAAGTTCATGGCTGACGGTGGATATAAATTGTGTCTTCAGTTGGGAATTCTGCTCAGCGACTTCCTTTGCGGCCTGCAGTTCTTCGTTAGCCTTCGTTAATTCGGCATTGAGTTTTTTACGGAATACATTGGTTTTATATAACATGTAAACCATTATAAGCAGGAACAAAAGTAAAATACCAAAAAGGATGCTGATCGTACGGGAATCCCTGATTTTCTTTTGCTGGCGCTCGTTCGTGGATTCAATTTTTTCCAGTTGGTTCTTATATTCATCGAGTTCTATCTGGATTGCGGTATCGTCCAGATCACCCGGCATCGCTTCTGAATACAGTTTACTATGCAGTTTTTTATAAATCCTACGTACGGAATCTGCTTCGCGGAATCTTTTGTATTTTACAAGATGGTCGACATAATTGTCGTAAACACTTGCCGTAAAAGTATTCAGGTTATTGCTTTCGCCAATAGCGATCGCCTTGCGATAATACAATTCAGCAGCCTTGGTATTTTTGGTCTCATGGGTGTTGTAAAGCCCTAAGAGTCCGTTATATGATAATTTAGATTCAGGCTGGCCCTTGCGCTCTATAAAATTTTTGGTTTCATAGAGGTAAACGATGCCTTTTTTGAACTGCCCCAAATAGAAATAGGCACTGGTAATATTGAGTTTTGCATACGCAATCTGCGAACTGTCATTCGATTTGACTGCATAATAGAGCGACTTTTTATAAAATTCAATCCCCTTGCCCACATCAATCTTGCTGTAATAGTAGACGTTCCCGAGGTTGCTGTTGATAAAATCCTTAAGCGGATTATTGTCAAGGCTTTCAGCATAATGCAATGCCTTGGTGTAAAACTCAATGGCCCTTTTTGATTCCGAAAACTCATAATATACCGCTGCGATGGCATTATAGGAGTGCGCGATCAGGAAATCGTCGTCAAGTTTAAACGCCCGCACCAATGCCTTGGAAGACAAATCAAGTGATTTTTCATATTCCCCTGTACGGAACGCATGCGCAGCATTGTTGATGATTTTTTCAACCGCTTCTTTTTCCTTAGCTTCAGATTGTGCCATGATTGCCTGCACAAAAAGCAATGATATGATAAGGAATATTTTCTTCACGTTGGGTTTCAAAGCATGCAAATATAAAAGCAAATCCCGACTATACTGCCGGGATGTGCCCAAAATATTATCGTATTAATTTCTGATTAATTTCCTGTATTTGATTCGTTTCGGAGTCAGGTCTCCGCCAAGGCGTTTCTTCTTATTTTCTTCGTAATCCGAAAAGCCGCCTTCAAAATAATACACTTCGGAATTCCCTTCAAAAGCCAGAATATGCGTACAGATCCTGTCCAGGAACCAACGGTCGTGGGAAATGACTACCGCGCAACCTGCGAAGTTTTCCAAACCTTCTTCCAAGGCCCTTAAGGTATTGATATCCAAATCGTTTGTTGGCTCATCCAAAAGCAATACATTACCTTCTTCTTTCAAAGTCATCGCCAGGTGCAGCCTGTTTCTTTCTCCTCCGGAAAGCATAGAAACTTTCTTATTCTGGTCACTGCCGCTAAAGTTGAAACGGCTCAGGTAAGCCCTTGAATTTACCTGCCTGCCACCCATCATAATGAGTTCCTGCCCGTCGGCAAAATTTTCCCAGATGGTTTTATTGGGGTCGATGTTGGAATGTGACTGATCCACGTAAGCAATTTTGGCAGTATCACCTAAATTGAATGAACCTGCATCGGGAGTCTCTTCACCCATAATCATGCGGAAAATAGTCGATTTACCGGCACCGTTCGGTCCGATAATCCCGACGATGCCTGCTTGCGGCAGTGTAAAATTCAGGTTATCATAAAGCAATTTTTCTCCAAAAGCTTTCGCAACGCCATTGGCATCGATCACATTGGTTCCCAGACGTGGCCCGTTCGGGATATAGATCTCAAGCTTCTCGTCAAGCTGCTTCTGGTCCTCGTTCAATAATTTGTCGTAATTCTGCAGACGCGCTTTTTGTTTCGTCTGACGGCCCTTGGCTCCTTGCCTTACCCAGTCAAGTTCGCGCTCAAGCGTCTTCCTTCTTTTGGAGGCCACTTTCTCTTCCTGTGCCATGCGTGTAGATTTTTGGTCAAGCCATGAAGAATAATTTCCTTTCCACGGAATGCCTTCACCCCTGTCCAGTTCCAGAATCCAGCCTGCAACATTGTCAAGGAAATAACGGTCGTGCGTTACAGCAATAACGGTCCCTGCATATTGCGCAAGGTGCTGTTCCAGCCATAATACACTTTCTGCATCAAGGTGGTTGGTAGGCTCATCGAGCAGCAATACGTCAGGCTGTTGCAACAACAGTCGGCATAAAGCCACACGGCGGCGTTCCCCTCCTGAAAGGTTCTTGATTGGCAAATCGCCTTCGGGAGTACGCAGGGCATCCATCGCAATTTCCAGTTTGGTATCGAGTTCCCAGGCACCTGAAGCATCGATTTTATCCTGTAAATCTGCCTGGCGGTCCATCAGTTGCTGCATCTTGTCGGCATCTTCATACACTTCCGGGAGCCCGAACATGTCGTTGATCTTATTGAATTCATCAAGGATAGCAACAGTTTCGGCCACACCTTCACGAACGATTTCAATCACCGTTTTAGTTTCATCCAATTGTGGCTCCTGCTCGAGATACCCTACAGTATATCCAGGCTGGAAAACCACGTCGCCCTGGTAGTTCTTATCAACCCCGGCAATGATGCGGAGCAAAGAAGATTTTCCTGAACCGTTTAGACCCAGGATACCGATTTTGGCACCATAGAAAAAACTTAAGTAAATATTTTTTAAAACCTGTTTATCACTGCTCGAATAAGTCTTGCTTACGCGTTGCATTGAAAAGATTACTTTCTTATCGTCTGACATTTTGAGTTATTTTGAATTATTAATTTTGAATGTTACTTGCTGTGATGAATCATTTAAAATTCATCATTTAAAATAATTTACAATCTTCCTTTTAACGAACTAAACACCCACGCATTCGCCAGAAAACCCACTCCTACAGCACCAAATCCCCAGCCGGCCGTTTCATCATAACGGAAGGCACCAAGCCCAATCAGCAAAATCCCCATGATAATCATAATCAGGGTCGCCCAGCCCAGGATGGTATTTTTATTCATTCCCATGTTTATTTTTTAGAGAGGGCAAATATCGGAAAAATATTGTCTTCACGCTAAATACTTTTCAAGTACAGTCCACTATGCAAAAAGGTTTCTTCGGGTTTTGGTCGGGTTTCGTTCGGGTTTGCTTCGGGAAATCGTGCAGTTTGTTCGGGGCGCTCCGAACAACTCCCGAACAAAACCGTACCCAAACCTAACGAAAACAGGTTGAAATCAACATCCAAATACATAAAAAATCCCCTTTGTGAGGGGACTTTTTATTGTTGTTTACAAATGCATACTGAGGCCTGCGTTAATCGTGGTTTTCAATCTGCTTATACGCATCAATCACTTTCTTCACGAGCCTGTGACGAACGATATCCTTATCATCCAGGTAAATGATGCCAATGCCATCGATATCTTTCAATACCAATAACGCTTCCTTCAATCCCGATATGGTTCTTCTCGGCAAATCCACCTGTCCGGGGTCACCGGTAATCATGAATTTGGCATTTTTTCCCATGCGCGTCAGGAACATCTTCATTTGCGAATGTGTGGTATTTTGCGCTTCATCAAGGATTACAAATGCATTGTCCAATGTACGGCCCCGCATGAATGCCAGCGGCGCAATCTGGATAATGCCTTTCAATATATAATCTTCGAGAGATTGAGGCGGAATCATATCACGCAATGCATCATACAATGGCTGCATATAGGGATCCAGTTTTTCCTTCATATCTCCGGGCAGGAAACCAAGATTTTCGCCCGCTTCTACTGCAGGGCGCGTGAGGATGATGCGCTTTACCTGCTTTTCTTTCAATGCTTTTACCGCCATGGCAACGCCGGTATAGGTTTTACCGGTTCCGGCTGGCCCAACGGCAAACACCATATCATTTTTGTTGATATTGTCTACCAGCAACTGCTGGTTTGGGGTCATGGCCTTAATGATTTTCCCGCCAATGCCATGCACAAGGATTTTATCACTGTCCGGCATGCGCTGCTCTTCCTGGGTATTGCTCTGTATCACGCGGTCGATCACATTATCATCAATACGGTTGTAGCGGCTGAAATGCTGCATCAGGCGGTTGAAACGGTTTTCAAACTCATCCAATACTTCTTTTTCACCAAAAGCCTTGATGGTGGTGCCGCGCGCAACAATCTTCAGTTTGGGGTAGTATTTTTTAATGGTCTCCAGGTGGGTGTCCTGGGCACCCCAGAAATCTTTCGGGGCAATGTCTACTAATTCTATGATTCTCTCGTTCAAAAGCAAGGATATTTAATTAAAAAATTCGCTATATAATTATTAGCTTTGCATTCAAATTTAAGCATAATTTAAAGCCTTTCCCTTTTTAGTTATAAACAATTTTATGTCAATAATTACCCTCACTACCGATTACGGACTCAAGGACCATTTTGTCGGTTCGTTGAAGGGTAAAATCCTAAAAGACTTCACCGAAGCGCAACTCATTGACATATCGCACGATATCGATCCGTTCAATACCGCGCAGGCCAGTTACATCATCGGCGCTGCTTACAAAAGCTTTCCTGAGGGCACGGTACACCTGATTGGTGTCGATGCCGAATACAATAAAGAAAACCGCCATATTGCCATTCAATGGGACAATCATTATTTTGTTTGTGCAGATAATGGGATTTTAGGTATGCTTACGCAGAAAATTGTTCCGCAGAAAATGGTCGAGATCAATATCCACGACCGTTTGCCTGCCGATGCTACTGATCTGGACGTATTTGTTACCGTGGCAGCACACATCGCGCGAGGCGGCCAGCTGAACGTTATCGGGAAGGAAATAAAATCGATAAAACAGGTGACGGAACTCAAGCCTGTCGCCATCGCCAATTCGATTAAAGGATATGTGATTTACATTGATCACTTCGGGAATGTCGTGACAAACATCTCCCGGCAGCTTTTTCTTGAAACCGCGAAAGGCCGTTCCTACGAAATCGTCCTGAACGACAAACGCGGACGCACCAACATCAGGACCATCTGGCCAAAATATTCAAATATTGCCGTCTCAGATAAGTTCCCGATAAAAGATTATGAGGGCCAGAAACTCGCCATTTTCAATGAAGCGGGATTTCTTGAGATTGCGATTTTCCGCAGCAACCCGAACACCGTTGGCAGCGCTGAAACCCTATTGGGATTAGGCTACCGTGATATGATAACCATTAATTTTGATGTACAGCCATGATCGTACGCATTGTAAAAATGTCTTTCCACGAGGAAAACATCCCAGCTTTCCGGGAGAATTTCGAACTGATGAAGGAAAAAATACGAAACGCACCCGGAAACCGTTTCTTAGAACTGTACCAGGACCGCAACAATCCGTGTATCTTTTTCACCTACAGTTATTGGGATTCCGATAACGATCTGGAAAATTACCGCCAATCGGAATTGTTTTATGACGTATGGGCATTTACAAAAAAACTGTTCAATGCAAAACCGGAAGCGTGGAGCGTGGATAAATTAGTAAGTTTGCAGTGAAGTTGCTGAGTTGCTGAGTTGCTGAGTTGCTGAGTTGCTGAGTTGCTGAGTTGCTGAGTAAAATTATTGAATTGATAGATACGTAGTTAGAATTAATAAAAAATTAAATAAAAATAAATAATGCCGATGTTTCGGATGCTGGGCTCAGTAGCTCAGAAAATCAGAAAATCAGCAACTCCAAAAATATGAAGGCCATCCTCCTAAAAGAAATAAAATCCTTTTTCGGTTCGCCGATGGGATACCTAGTCATCGCCATTTTCCTGTTGCTCAGCGGATTGTTCCTTTGGGTATTTGAAGGAGATTTTAACATCCTGAATGCCGGTTTTGCTGATCTGGCACCGTTTTTTACACTGGTACCATGGATATTGATTTTCCTGATTCCTGCCGTCACGATGCGCAGTTTTTCTGAAGAAAAGAAACAGGGTACTCTGGAATTGCTTCTGACCAAACCGCTCAGCATCGGACAGATTGTAAATGGGAAATTTTTTGCTGCTGTGCTATTGATTGTGATTGCAATCATTCCCACATTGATATATGTATATGCAATTTCGGGACTCAGCATGGAAAGCAGCCATATTGATATGGGCAGCACTATTGGGTCTTATTTTGGGTTGTTGTTCCTGATTTCAGGTTATACAGCGATTGGTATTTTCGCCTCCACTTTTTCTGACAACCAGATTGTGGCGTTCATCATTTCAGTATTCCTGTGCTTCCTCTTTTACTTCGGGTTTGACGGTGTGGCTGGTTATGCCGGCAGTTTTGAAACTTATGTTTCCGCAATCGGGATGCAGGACCATTTTATCAGTATGGGACGTGGTGTCGTGGACACGCGCGACCTGGTGTATTTTGTCAGCATTGCCATATTGTTCCTGTCATTGACTGTCTTCAAACTTAAATCTTCCAAAGCATAATGAAAAGCCATACAAAAAACAGCCTTAAGAAACTGGGTTTTACTATTATCGCATTGCTATTGATCAATCTCGCCGGAATGTTTTGGTTTAAGCGTTTCGACCTGACTTCGGACAAAAGGTATACTTTGTCGAAAACCACGCTGAATGTGGTGAAACAAATCAAAGATCCTATATATATCGATGTATTCCTTGCGGGCGAATTCCCTGCCGAATTCAAAAGGCTGCAAACCGAAACCAGGCAGATGCTCGAGGAATTCAGCGCCTACAATTCCAATATCGTCTTTAAGTTCAATGACCCGATGGAAGATGAGGCCAATGCCGATGCGTACAAGCAGGAACTCATCGGGCTCGGATTTACGCCGGTAAACATCAACCAGACCGTGAAGGGGAAAAAGACGCTGACACAGGTATTTCCGTGGGCGATTGCCAATGTGGGGAAAAAGTCGGTGCGTGTGCCTTTACTCGTCAATAACTTTGGAAACAATTCAGACCAGAACATCAATAAATCGGTGCAATTGCTAGAATATGCTTTTACCGATGCGCTGACCAAGCTGACCAGTACCAGTAAAAAGAAAATCGCCGTGTTGAAAGGCAATGGCGAAATAGGTGACAAATACTTGTCGGATTTCCTGATTGCTGCGAAGGAATATTATACTATTGCAGAATTCAACCTTGATTCGTTGCAGAACAATCCCTTAAAAGTTCAGGAAAACCTGAATCATTTTGATGCGGCATTGATTGCAAAACCGACGCAGCCATTTAACGATTCCGAAAAATACATCCTCGATCAGTTTATTGAAAAAGGTGGAAAAACCATGTGGCTCATCGATAAGGCATCGATCGATCTCGACAGTCTGCAGAACGCGCAGCAGGCTTCGCTTGCCTTTCCGTTAGACCTGAACCTTGACGATATGTTCTTCAAATATGGAGTGCGCATCAACGGCAGGCTGATCCAGGATTTATTGTCTACGCCGGTGACGGTACAGTCGCAAAATGGCGAAATGCCTGTGGATTGGCTGTATTCGCCCATCATCAAATCAGAAGAAAATCATGCCATTAATAAAAATGTAAATCTTGTAAAGCTTGAATTTGCAAACCAGATTGATACACTTAAGAATGGTATAAAGAAAACGGTATTACTGAAAAGTTCTGCACAATCAAAAGCTGTTGGCGTACCGGTCCGCGTAGGGCTGATGGATTTTATGGATGGCGTGGATGAAAGTGCCTATAAAGAGGGCGGACAGATAATCGGGACATTATTGGAAGGCAAATTCACATCGGCATTCAAAAACCGGGTAAAACCTTTCAAAGCGGTCAATCCGATAGATGATGGAACGCAAAACAAAATGATCGTGATTGCCGATGGCGACATCATCAACTACAAGTACGTCAATAAAAAACCGCTGGTCAACGACATCGATACCTGGACGCAGCAGAGTTACGGCAACAAGGATTTCCTGATCAATGCCCTGAACTACCTGCTTGATGACAACGGATTGGTCGATATCCGCAACAAAAACATCGAACTGCAATTGCTTGACGACAAGAAAGTCGAAGAGGAATATACCAAAACCCAAATGCTGACGGTAGGCGCTCCGTTGTTATTGCTGCTGGTTTTCGGGCTGTTGTATTCATGGCTGAGGAAGCGCAGGTATGCGAGGTAGTTAGAAGTCAGTAAAATCCGGAGGTCCGGAAGTTATTTGCTGTCAAAAATAGGGATTATTATATCAGCCTTTCGGACTTTACTGACTTTCGGACTTTACCAACTTCCCCATAAATGTTAATAAAAAACTTTTCTAATTCTATTACTTTAAGATATATTTGTGGAATGTAAAAATTATCTCCATTTTTACACTCCTTTAAAAAAATTACACCGAATGAAATTCATCGTATCGAGTTCCTACCTTTTAAAACAACTGCAGGTCTTAGGAAGTGTCATCAACAGCAGCAATACGCTGCCTATCCTGGATAATTTTCTTTTTGAATTAGACAACAAAGCCCTTACTGTTTCTTCTTCTGACCTTGAAACGACGATGTCCGCTACATTGGAAATTGATTCGGACAGCACCGGAAGCGTTGCGGTTCCTGCAAAACTTTTATTGGAAATATTAAAGACTTTCCCTGAACAGCCACTGACATTTACCGTTGAGGAGAACAATACGATCGAGATCAGTTCCAATTCAGGTAAATATGCCCTGGCGTATGCTCCTGGTGAGGAATTCCCGAAATCGGTAAACCTTGAAGACCCTTCAGTAACTTTAGTTCCTGCCGATGTATTGGCAACTGCCGTAAGCAAAACGATTTTCGCAGCCGGTAACGATGACCTGCGTCCTGTAATGTCCGGCGTGTTCTTCCAGTTTTCTCCGGAAGGGCTGACTTTTGTTGCCACAGATGCACACAAATTGGTGAAATATGCGCGTACTGATGTTAAGGCATCACAGGTCGCTGATTTTATCATGCCGAAGAAACCGCTTAACATCCTGAAGAGCATCTTAGGCGCTTCTGATGCTGAGGTGAAAATTGAATACAACGATTCTAATGCCACGTTTTCTTTCGATAATTACGTGTTGATGTGCCGCCTGATCGACGGCAAGTATCCAAATTACGAAGCGGTGATCCCAAAAGAGAATCCTAATAAATTAATGATCGACCGTTCGCAGTTCCTGAACTCAGTGCGTCGTGTGGCGATTTTCTCGAACAAGACGACACACCAGATCAGGTTGAAGATCGCGGGGGCCGAATTGAATATTTCAGCTGAGGATATCGATTACTCG
Source organism: Flavobacterium pallidum (assembly GCF_003097535.1). Taxonomy (NCBI): domain Bacteria; kingdom Pseudomonadati; phylum Bacteroidota; class Flavobacteriia; order Flavobacteriales; family Flavobacteriaceae; genus Flavobacterium; species Flavobacterium pallidum. The sequence goes on along the minus strand of NZ_CP029187.1, from coordinate 2,548,476 downwards.
AATAAAGCTGAAGAAAGGCTGACCTGTGATTACCAGGGTGATGACATGCAGATCGGCTTTAACTCGCGTTTCCTGACAGAAATGCTCACCAACTTACATTCGGACATGATCATGCTCGAAATGTCATTACCGAACCGTGCAGGTATCCTGACGCCGGTGGACGGCCTTGAAGAAGGTGAAACCGTGACGATGCTCGTGATGCCGGTCATGCTGAACAACTAAGATATTTCTATAGCACCATAGATATATAACCAACCCAACCAATTTTTATACGAGGAAAACCGCAACAATCCATTGCGGTTTTTTTTATGGAAGCCTGATGACTTTTTTGTTGACGAATTCTTCAATCCCTAAAGGCGAAAGTTCCCTACCGTAACCGGAGCGTTTCGTTCCACCGAAAGGCAGATCAGGACGGGAAGCGACATTCTGGTTGATGAACACCATCCCGGTGTCGATGCGGCTGGCAACCTCAATGGCTTTATCAGTATCTTTACTGAATACGGAACCTCCTAAACCGAAGCCAGTATCATTTGCGAGTGATATTGCTTCTTCGATATCCTTTACTTTATAAAACGAAGCTACGGGTCCGAAAAGCTCTTCTTTATAGGCTACAGAGCCTTTAGGGATATCTGTCAGTATCGTAAACTCATAGAACGCTCCTTCCCTGTCGATGCGTTTGCCGCCCACTACAATCCTTGCACCGTCTTTTACAGTATCATTCACCTGCCTGGTTATTTTTTGGGCAGCTTCTTCGCTTACCATCGGTCCTATTTTGGTTGTTGGATCCATCGGGTCGCCAACTTTGAGACCGCTGATTTTGGATGTAAACTTCTCAAGGAATTCCTCTGCGACAGAGGCTACGGCAATAATCCTTTTAGACGAAGTACAGGATTGCCCCATGTTGTTAAAGCGTCCTAAAACGGCTTTCGCTACGGCCAAATCGATATCTGCATCGTCAAGGATGATAAAGGCATCACTGCCACCCAATTCGAGTACTGATTTCTTCAGGTTTTTACCCGCCGCTTCAGCGAGGCTGGAGCCAGCTTTTTCACTTCCTGTAAGCGACATTCCTGTAATGCGGTCATCTGCGGCAAGCGCGGCAATCTTCTCGCCGGGAAGGAATAAATTGGTGTAAATGCCTTCGGGAGCGCCTGCATCCCTGAATATCGTTTCGATCATTGCGGCACATTGCGGCACGTTTGAGGCATGTTTCACCATCATGACATTTCCTGCAACGATGTTGGGAGCAGCAAGCCTTCCCACCTGATTGAAAGGAAAGTTCCACGGCTCTACACCAAGTATGATCCCTGTTGGGGTATAGCGTATGAAAGCGCTGCCGTCTGTCGTTTCCAATGGTTTGTCCTTCAGGAACTCGGCGGCATTGTCGGCGTAATATTTGTATACTGAAGCGCACATCTCGATCTCGCTTTCACTCTGTGCGATGAGTTTGCCCATTTCGAGCGTGATAAGTTTTGCGAGTTCTTTATTTTTGCGGAGCATGATGGCAGAAACCTCATGCAGTAAAGCAGCGCGGGTTTCGATGCTTTCATTCCGCCAGGAAAGGTAGGCCTGGTGTGCTTTGGCAATCTTTTGTTCCAGTTCCTTTTCAGTTAAGGCATCGAAAGATTTTACGAGTTGGTTGTTGTAGGGATTGATGGTTTGAATGGGCATGTGGTATCAGGATTTAAAGATTGAAAGATTTTGGATTATAAGACCGCTGCGCTTTAGGATTTTAGGATTGGAATGTATATTAAAATCAGTACGGTATGGAGATCCCTGATATCTTATAGTATTACAGTCCGATCTTGAAGCGCTGCGTTCCATTTTTTATTTCTCATGCAAAGCCAGCAAAGGCACCTTCAAATGAAAAGCCAGTTTCTTTGTCAGGCTGGTATGGAAAAGGCTTTCCCAAAATCCGTGTTTGTGGTTTAGCAACGCAAATAACTGGATGCGGTGCACTTCTGTAAAATCAATAATGGATTCTTCAATGGTATTGCTTTCGATTGTATGGAAATTGATATTGTTGTTCGCAAATGCCTGTTTCCATTCGGAATGGCCTGTAACCTCCTCAGACGATGTTTGTACGTGAAGGCACTCGATAACGGCATCAAAAGCGTCTGCAAGCGGAATGAGTTTGCGGAGTGCGGTTTTATCTTCTTCATTGTAAGCCGTTGCGAAACCTATTTTGCTTATGGCTTCAAATTTGGACTCTTCCGGAATCCCTATTACAAAAGCACTCGTTCCGGTCATGATATCGGCGGTAACAGTACCAAAGAAAAACGCATTGAAGCCGGATGCTCCATGCGTCCCCATGACCACATAATCAATATTTTCATCTTTTACGAGTTGGGCCACATTGTTTACCAAGTCACCTTCCAGCAGCACGTTGCTTATCGGGATGTGTTCCATGCCGTTGGCGCCGGCTATCTGGCGCAGCACCGGAATCTGGCTTTTGTAATTCTCGAAGTTAGAAAGTTCCAGGCTTTCATACACTTCCGCCTGATAGAGCGGCACTTCAATATAATTGCTGTCGAGTATCGGGAATTCGTAAACGTGGAGCGTAATGATTTCTGCCTTGAGCGCATTGGCCAGGTTCAGCGCATAGACGAATGCATTGTTTGCACTCTCTGAAAAATCGGTGGGAAAGAGTATCTTTTTCATAACTCTGGTTTTTAGTTCGTTTAAAGTTACGAAACGTCACGTGAATGCCTATCCCGATTTGGGGAATTTTTAACAGGTTTGAGGACAGGCTTCAGGTTACCCGGGACCGCGTGAGGGATGGCAGCGGAAAGCCCACAGTCCCGTTTTTTCAACGGGACGAGGACTTGCAGCGCACAGCCCGACCCGCAGGGGCACGCCCGAAGAAAGTGAGCAGCAGGAAGTCGCAGTGGGCAGTAACTCAGGTGAACTTAAAACCTGAGGTGCCGGGACTTTGCAACGCTGCCAGTTATTTAACTACTTTTGCAAAAAAAAGTAAATGAACTATCAGGATAATATAGTAGCATTGGCGACGCCGTCCGGAGCAGGGGCGATTGCGGTGGTGCGTATTTCGGGGCAAGATGCGATTGTGATTGCTGACAAAGTATTCCGGCCGGTGAAGCATAAAGATTTGCTGAAGCAGAAGACGCATACGCTGCATTTAGGGCATATCGTGGATGGTGCGAAGGTGATTGACGAGGTTTTGGTATCGCTTTTTAAAGGCCCGAATTCGTATACGGGTGAAAATACCGTAGAGATTTCCTGCCACGGATCAACATACATACAACAACAGGTCATCCAATTGCTGCTGCGCAACGGCTGCCGTATGGCGCAGGCGGGCGAGTTTACGCTGCGTGCCTTCCTGAACGGCAAACTGGATTTGTCGCAGGCTGAAGCGGTGGCTGACCTGATTGCTTCTGATAATGAGGCTTCACACCAGATAGCGATGCAGCAGATGCGCGGCGGCTTCTCGAATGAGATTGCGCAGTTGCGTACCGAGTTGCTGAACTTTGCTTCCCTGATTGAGCTTGAGCTTGATTTTGCCGAAGAAGACGTTGCTTTTGCAGACAGGGCACAATTCCGCGAGCTGCTCGACAGGATCGAAAAGGTACTCAAAAGGCTGATCGATTCGTTTGCGACGGGCAATGTGATCAAGAACGGCATTCCTGTAGCTATTGTAGGTGAACCGAATGTGGGCAAGTCTACATTGCTCAATGCGCTGCTGAATGAAGAGCGCGCCATCGTTTCGGACATTGCAGGGACGACCAGGGATACGATTGAAGATGAATTGGTCATTGGCGGGATTGGATTTCGGTTTATTGATACGGCGGGGATCCGGGATACGCAGGATGTGGTGGAAAGCATCGGGATCCGGAAGACGTTCGAGAAGATGGAACAGGCGCAGGTGGTGGTTTATTTGATTGACAATGGACAATTGATCCTTGACAATGAACTGCAAAAAGTGAACCTTGAGATTGAAAAGATAAGGAATCAATTTCCTTTGAAGCCTTTGGTGATTGTGGGAAATAAGGCGGACAAGATAGATAATGGCCAAATAGACGCTATCAAGTCTCAAATTCCCGGCATGCTGTTCCTTTCAGCAAAAGAAGGTATTGGTGTTGAGGAACTGAAAGCGACATTGCTTTCGTTCGTAAACACCGGCGCGTTGCGCAATAATGAAACGATTGTAACAAACACCCGCCATTATGATTCGCTGCTGAAAGCTCTGGAAGAAATACAGAAAGTGAATTATGGCCTGCAGATGAACCTGCCTTCAGACCTGATGGCTATTGACATCCGGGAAGCCTTGTACCATTTTGGGGAGATTACTGGACAGGTTACCAATGATGAGCTGTTGGGGAATATCTTTGCTAATTTTTGTATCGGGAAATAAGGTTTTGAGTCTCAGTAGGCTGGAACAGTGGGCAGGGTTTGGCTTGTGGGAAGGATGCTGGTGTTAATATGGCAACGCAATAGTTGTTAAGTATTAAGGGCATTGGGTATATTTAAGGGTTTACTTTAAGGGCTAATAGATGTATATCTTTTGGACATTGTTTAGGTAATAGCCAAATAATATATATTAAACGTTATATATACACTATATATACGCTATATATACGCTATAAATACTATGTAAATACTTTATAATAACGTACTATTAATGCATTAAATTTGTTATATTTACCATTTATTGAATGGTTGTATCCAAAAGGTAATCATACAATTCCAGTGAATTTTACTAATACCTTTCATAATGGCAAAACAACAGGGCATCATTAAATTGTCGGGGACTTTGGGCGGGCTGAATTTTTATTACCGGAAAGGCAAGCCGGTGGTACGTGTTGCCGGTGGCGGTTTCGATGGAAAGAAGATTAAGAACAGCCCGAAGATGGTTCGTGTGCGCGAGAATGCTACCGAGTTTGGCAATTGTTCGAAGGCTAAAAAGGCACTGAGGATTGCGTTGAATCCTTTCCTGGGCGTGCACAAAGATCCTACGCTGCACGGCAGGATGATGAAATTGCTGCAGGAAATCAAGACGCACGACGGCATTTCTGTACGGGGGCAGCGAAAAGTGGGCATCGGAATGCAAACGGCTGCGGGTAAAAAATTGCTGCGAGGGTTTGTGTTTTCTCCAAAATACAGCCTTGAGCAGTTGCTTGGTGCTCCTGGATGTTTTGATGCAGATACGTTTGCGTATACGGTTGATGATTTTTCTACAAACAGGGTGCGGTTTTCTGTTGGCACCACGCATATGGAAGTCCTTTATGGTGTGCTGCGCTTTGATTTTGAAACGCTCACGCATACTATTGCGCTGTGCCCTCCCCTGCTCATTGCGCAGGATTCTGTCGATATGCCTTTGCATTTTACTGTTGATGCCTTGCCTGGTGGTGAGGGGATGTTGATTGGGGTTGGGTGTGTGCGGTTTTTGCAGGAGGTGAATGGAAAAATGGTGGGGATTGGGGATTTTGGGTTGGGGGTTTTGGGGATTCCCGCTTAAATTTATCTAAGGTACGAGTTGCCACCTTAAAATCCGTGCTATCTTTGCGTGAACCGACATCAAAACCCTGCGGATTTCGGGAAACATAGGATGTGTAGAAATGTAAGCCGACTAATGTTATTATATTTGATCTGTAACCAAAAACGACCCAAAACATGGCATTAAGCTGGAATGAAATAAAAGAGCGCGCTGTAAAATTTTCTAGGGAATGGGAAAATGATTTTTCCGAAGATGCAGAGGCGCAATCTTTTCTGATAGAATTTTTCAACGTTTTTGGGATTAACCGAAAACGGGTTTCCTCATTTGAACATAAAGTAAAAAAGCTGGATGAAAAAGACGGTTATATCGATCTGCTTTGGAAAGGTATGATATTAATCGAAATGAAAAGCCGGGGAAAGGATTTAGAAAAAGCTTATAAGCAAGCTAAAGACTATCTACATGGACTGAAACAGCATGAACTGCCTAAATTTGTTTTAGTTTCGGATTTTGAGCGTTTCCATTTATACAATCTGGAAGACGGCGGAAAAACCGAGTTTCTTCTTAAAGACTTTGTGCTTAATGTAAAACATTTCGCGTATCTCATCGGGGCGCAATTAAAGGTTTATAAAGAGCAAGACCCTGCTAATATAAAAGCGGCGGAATTAATGGGTAAGTTGCACGACCGCCTAAAGGAAATCGGTTATACTGACCACCCATTAGAAGTATATCTTGTCCGCTTATTGTTTTGCCTTTTTGCGGAAGACACCACTATTTTCGAGAAGCAGCAATTTCAGGATTATATAGAAGGCCGAACCAATGAAGACGGCAGCGACCTCGCCCCGAAATTGCAAGAGTTATTTCAGGTTTTGAATACTCCCTACGAAAAACGTTTTAAGAATTTAGATGAGCAACTAAACGCTTTCCCTTACGTGAATGGGAAACTGTTTGAGGAAATTCTGCCAATGGCAAGCTTTGACACTAAAATGCGCTTGGCCTTGCTGGAATGCTGTTATATTGACTGGAGCAAAATAAGCCCCGCCATTTTTGGATCGATGTTTCAAAGTGTAATGAATCCACAGGAACGTCGAAATTTAGGAGCGCATTATACCAGTGAAAAGAACATCTTAAAACTCATTAAGCCGTTGTTTTTAGATGACTTGTGGGCGGAGTTTGAAAGCATCAAAACAAATAAAAATAAGCTGGCTGAGTTTCACAAAAAAATCAGCCTTCTTAAATTCTTAGATCCCGCCTGTGGTTGTGGGAACTTTTTAGTAATAACCTACCGGGAATTACGCTTACTGGAAATTGAAATTTTACGCGCTACGAACAAAACCAGACAGGGATTTTTAGATGTTCGCGATATTATTTGGCTGGATGTCGATATGATGCACGGAATAGAATATGAGGAATTTCCTGCCCGTATCGCTGAGGTTGCAATGTGGCTTATAGATCACCAAATGAACATGCTTATAAGCAATGAATTTGGGCAGTATTTCGTCCGTCTTCCACTAAAGAAAGCGGCAAAGATCGTCCACGCTGACGCGATGGAAACGAATTGGGAAACCGTTGTTTCCAAAGATCAGCTTAGTTATATTATTGGAAATCCCCCGTTCATCGGTTCTAAAATAATGAAGCAAGGGCAGCGCGACCAGATAGTAAAAGAATTTGGGGATGCAAAGGGCGGTGGGATATTAGACTATGTTGCCGGATGGTATATAAAGGCAGCTAAGTATATCAAGGGTACAACTATTAAAGCTGCTTTCGTATCAACCAATTCAATCGTACAAGGTGAACAAACAAGTGTGTTATGGGGACGTATGTTACATATCTATAACATCAAGATACATTTCGCACATCAAACATTTAAGTGGAATAATGAGGCAAAGGGCAACGCGGCTGTGTACTGTGTTATTGTTGGATTTGCAAATTACGATTCCTCTAACAAACGTCTATTTGGATACGACGATATTAAAGGCGAGCCTCATGAAATAAAGGCTAAAAATATTAATCCATATTTGGTAGATGCAAAGGATATACTTCCACTACCACAATCAAAACCGATATGTAATGTTCCCAAAATCAAATTCGGAAATCAGCCAATTGATGGAGGATTTTTATTGATGACGGAAGATGAAAAAGAGGAAGCTATAAGGAAAGAACCTAACATTCGCCCTTTCATTCGGCAGTATGTTGGAAGTGTTGAATATATAAACAATATCCCCCGTTTTTGCCTGTGGTTGAAGGGTGCTAGTCCTACCGACTATCGGTTTTCTAAATTTATTAGCGACCGTTTAAATAAAGTCAGAGATTTTCGTAAAGAAAGTACACGGAAAGAAACAAGGGAATTATCCGACTATCCTTCGCAATTTGCGTTCGTTTCTCATAACGACAGACCTTACATCATTATCCCTAGCGTTTCATCCGAAAGACGAAAATACATCCCCATTGGGTTTATGCCGTCACACGTCATAGCAAGTAACTTATGCCTAATAGTGCCTGATGCTAATTTGTATGACTACGGTATAATAACATCACAAATGCACATGAACTGGGTTAAAACTGTTGGTGGACGATTGAAAAGCGATTATCGATACTCAAATTCGGTAGTGTACAATACTTTTCCGTGGCCGGAAAATCCGTCGCCTAAGCACGTCAAAAATATCGAAGATAAAGCCCAAAAAGTTTTAGATGTCAGGACGGCGTTTCCTGATAGTTCATTAGCTGATTTATACGATCCATTGGCCATGCCGCCCGAATTGGTTAAAGCACACAATGAGTTAGATAAGGCAGTTGATTTGGCATACAGGCCTCAGGCATTTGTCAGCGAGGCAAGCCGTTTGGAATTTTTGTTTGATCTGTATGAAAAATATACCGCCAATATATTCACGGAGGGCAAACCTAAAAAGAAGGCAAAATGAGTGTTATATCAGAGTTAAAATAAACATGCCGAAAGGGTACTAACCTGATCTTTTTTATCCGCTGGCGCGAGCGTCCCGCTCGTGTCCGTCAAAAAAACTAAAAAATAATGAACACTTTTTTTATATTGAGCACGAGCGGGACGCTCGCACCAGCGGAGGAGTAACCAATACTCAAAATAAATTTTGTCTAATAAAAAAACCAGCCAGATTGCCAAGCAATCCAACTGGTTTATATCACAAATCATTATTACATCACCTCCACCCCAACCCCGGCGCCACATGTTTCAAAATACTATCTAACACATGCACATTATAATCAACGCCTAAAGTATTGGGTATCGTCAATAATATCGTATCCGCTTCCTGCAGGGCTTCGTCCTGGGCGAGTTCGGCGATGAGCTTGTCCGGTTCAGCCGCGTAGCTTTTCCCGAAGATGGCGCGTTTGTCGCTTTCGATGTAACCGAAACTGTCGGCATCCTTGGCCTGCTGCCCGAAGTACATGCGGTCCTGGTCGTTCATCAGTGCGAAGATCGAACGGCTTACGGATACACGTGGTTCACGCTTGTGCCCTGCTTCTTTCCAGGCTTCTTTGTACAGCCTAATCTGTTCGGCCTGCTGGATGTGGAATGGCTTGCCGTTTTCGTCAAACTTCAGTGTCGAGCTTTGCAAGTACATGCCTTGGTGTGCCGCCCAAACGGCCGTGGCATTGGAAGCCGCGCCCCACCAGATGCGTTCGCGCAATCCTTCAGCATGCGGCTCGAGGCGCAACAATCCCGGAGGGTTTGGGAACATCGGGTTTGGGTTTGGCTGTGCAAATCCCTCGCCTTTCAGCCGTTCTAAAAATTCGAGTGCCTTCTTGCGGCCCATGTCGGCATCGGTCTCGCCTTGTTCTGGTTCGTAACCAAAATGACGCCAGCCATCAATCACCTGTTCCGGTGAACCGCGGCTGATGCCCAGTTGCAATCGCCCGCCCGAAATCAGGTCGGCAGCTCCGGCATCTTCCACCATATACAGCGGGTTTTCATAACGCATGTCGATGACGCCCGTGCCGATCTCTATGGTATTTGTTTTCGCACCGATGGCTGCCAGCAGCGGGAAAGGCGATGCCAGCTGTCGGGCAAAGTGGTGTACGCGGAAGTAAGCACCGTCCACACCGATTTCTTCAGCGGCAACAGCCAGGTCGATAGACTGGAGCAAGGTATCGCTTGCTGTGCGGGCCTGGTATGCAGGGTGGTTTGCCCAATGCCCGAAAGATAAAAAACCTATTTTTTTCATGTTGTTTTATTAATTATAATGTGGACTTTATACCAAAAAAGTTGAATCCAATATTTCCGTATTGTTTCTTAGTCTTTCCGTTTCTTTTGTTTAGCTCCGCTCAATCGGCTGCGCATGGTCAAGACAAAAGAAGAATACTCGTTTAAAATTCTCATACCAAGATATTCCTTTCATTCATTATTTCAGACAAGATTTCGTATGACCTTATCCTGTCATTATGATCGTGCATGTTGGTGACGATCATTAGTTCGTCTACGCCGGTTTGTTGCAGGAATTTATCCAGCTGTTTGGCGACTGCCTCTTTCCTGCCTACAAACGAATACCTGAGCATGTCGCGGACAGCGGGGTTGTGCTGGACCATCATCAGTTCATCCGTCATTTCCATCGGCGGCTGCAGGGGTTGGCGCTGGCCTGTCAGGATCCCGAGGAACATCCGGATCACGGAGGTGAAATTCCTTTCGGCTTCGGCATCAGTATTGGCTGCGATGACATTGACCCCTGCAATGGTATATGGCTTGTCAAGATAAACCGAGGGCTGGAATTCCTTCCTGTAAATCTGTAGCGCTTCCAACAGCATGCCTGTCGCAAAATGACTCGCGAACGCATAGGGCAGCCCCATTTTAGCGGCGAGGTGCGCGCTGTCTAGACTCGAACCCAATATGTACAACGGCACCGGAACACCTTCCGCTACAATGGCGCGTACTTCTGACCATTCATTTTCTTCGGAAAAATATTTTTGTATGCTCTCAATTTCCGATGGGAACTTGTGTACTGCCAGCATCCTGTCACTCCGTATGGCATGGGCTGTCAGCTGGTCGGTGCCGGGCGCCCTGCCAAGTCCGAGGTCGATGCGGTTGGGGTACAATCGGCCCAGCGTGCCGAACTGCTCAGCCACTATCAGCGGCGCATGGTTTGGCAGCATGATGCCGCCTGAGCCCACACGGATGGTTTTGGTATTTGCGGCCATATGACCGATGAGTATCGGGGTGGCGACACTGGCTACATGCGGCATATTGTGGTGCTCGGCAAGCCATAAGCGGGTATATCCCAGTCCTTCGGCTTTTTGGGCGAGGTCTACGCTGTTTTTAAAGGTCTGCTCTATGGATATGCCGTCTGCTATGATGGCAAGTTCGAGTATTGAGTATGCGATTTTTTTGTTTGTTGTTTCCATAATGTATCTTCGGCATGTGTTGCTGTTATTATAAAAATTGTGCCAAAGCGATGGTGACTGTATTAAGTTGTAAAAACAGCCCTTTTGTCATGATATTCAATTTGAATGAACATCGGGAAATTTACACCAAGAAATAATTTATTGGTTCTCTTCTTTTGTCTTGAAACAAAAGAAGCAAAAATTCAAGCCACACCTCTTCTGGCTCCGCCCAGTTCGGCCGCTGGCCTCGGGTCAGCGACCTGCAATTCCTTGATTTCTAAATTAAACAAACTCGCCTACGGCAAAAACAGTGTTTAATTTTACGGAATCTTCGAAATGCAGGTGCCCGCCTCGAAGCGGAAGGGGGAGCGACATGCAGAATCACATTGCGTGAAGTTTAAGGAGTCAACTTATTACTATAATTTCAGTCTCAGTACTACGATTGCAGCACATTGAAAACCACCAACTGAGACTGCCTGCTTTCCTCAAAGTACCATCGAGTCCACTACATTTTCCACAACCTTATCGCCATCTGCCATTTTAAGCCCTTCTGCGCGGAACGTGGTGATGTCGGTCAGGCCGATGAAACCAAGCGCCTTACGCAGGTATGGATCTGTGAAATCATACTGTGCCATGGCACCTTCCGAATACTTTCCGCCGGAAGCAATGGACAGGTAGATCTTTTTATCCCCGAGTAATCCTACCGGGCCATCCGGACCGTAACTGAAGGTAACGCCGGCGCGGAAAATATGATCGATCCACGCCTTTAAGGTGGACGGAATCCCGAAATTGTACATCGGTACGCCTATGACGATGACATCTGCTTCTTTGACTTCGGCAATGGCCTGGTCCGAGTTGGCGATGGCGGCCTTTTGCGCATCACTGTGGGTTTCAGCGGGCGAAAAGAACGATGCCAGCAATGTTGCATCCAGGTGCGGCAAGGGATTTGCTGAAAGGTCGCGTACAATGACGCTGCTTCCGGGATGCTCTTCCTGCAGTTTTTCTATGATGCTGTCTGCTACACGGATGCTGGCGGAAGCGCCTTTACCCGGACTTGAAATGATATTCAATATGGTTTTCATGTTTTTAATATTATGCCTTTCGGCGTTAGGTTGAAAATCCTTTTGATTTTACATTACAAAATTACGTACCTTTGCTATACAAAAGGAAGTACTATACCGTTGTATAGTACTATACTCTGATATAGTAACCTTACAAATCACCTATTATGATAGATAAACCCGAAAGAAGCCATGCTGAATGCCAGTCGTTGATACGTCCTGTACATGATGCACTTGAAGTACTTAATGGCAAGTGGAAACTGCCGATCATCATCTCGCTGTCTTTTGGCAACAAGCGGTTTTCTGAAATGTCAAAGGAAATCGCTAAGATCACGGACAGGATGCTTTCAAAAGAATTGCGGGATATGGAAATGAATGGACTCGTGAAACGCACGGTGCATGACAGTATTCCTGTGGTAGTGGAATACTCGCTGACGGAATATGGGCAATCACTCGATCCGGTGATTATCGAATTGCGGAAATGGGGTGTGGAGCACAGGAGGCGTGCGGGAGCGCATTAGTCTGTGGCAGCAGTCAGCGCAAGTTGATGGCTGGCAGTGGTTTTACAGTTAATTTACAAAGTTTACATTTCAATTTACAATCCAAATCACTTCACCCGATAAAAACAGGCTAGATTCGCAGTATCAATCTTAAAATATTAAAGTATGAAAAAAACAATCTATGTGCTGGCCTTATCACTGGTCGTGGTGAGCGGCGTAGTATTTGCTAACCGCGAAGTTAAAAATGAAAGCAGGACTGCCCAAAAGCCGTTGTCCATGGCTGAGAAGCAATCGGCGGTGGAAGGAAGGAAAAAATGGGAAGCTTCACCCGACGGTATAAAGTATAAAGCATGGGAGACTTCTTCCGAAGGCAAAAAAGTACATGCCAGCCATGATAAGATAAAGCCGTACCTAAAGGATTTCGCTGATATGGATGCCGTGGTCACTTCAGTTACCTTTCAGCGCGAAGATGCAAAATCAGGGCCAAAATGGCTTGTCGTCAGGATTAACGGCGAAGCGTACATGATGCAATTCATGCCGAAAGATTTCAAACAGTTAAGCAGCCTGAAAGTAGATGACAAAATCACCGTGAGAAGCCGCAGCGCGGGATATTCGCCTAACCATCCTTATTTGATTTTATCTGGCGACTATATTGCACAAAATAATAAGGTCCTTTTTAAACGCGACTTCAGCAAAAACAAAGGTTGCTGAGCAGCAATGAAATTTGACATGAAGTTTACCCCGGATGATGGGACAACTGGAATTGCCTACTTTTAAATGAGCTTACTTTTCCGTAACTTCGCGACACTTCAGGCCAGCCTGATCAATTCAATTAAACAAATAATTTATACTATGGGACTTTTTTCTGCCTTACTCGGAAATGCCGGCGCTGTGGATCCGAGCGACTTAACTCAAAAATACGGCCAGTTGCTTATCGACAATGAGGTCATCGAGCTGGGCTTCAAGCTCATCCGTGATACTTTCATATTTACCAACAGGCGCCTGATATTTGTTAACGTACAGGGCCTTACAGGCAGCAAAGTCGAATATAAATCGGTCAATTACAAAAGCATCTCGAGGTTCAGTATTGAATCTGCGGGTACTTTTGACCTGGATGCGGAACTGAAGATCTGGATTTCCGGAGAAGAGCAACCCAGCATCCGGGCACAATTCAGCAAGTCGGTCAATGTGTATGAAGTGCAGAAGGTTTTGGCCCATCATGTACTTTAAGACATTTCGAATAAAATCAATTCTTACTAAAAACCGACTGAGAGCAATCTGGTCGGTTTTTTTATAAACATTGAATAGTATTTACGAAAGATTCGGAACAAGAAAACCCATTGTAATCCATCCATTTTTTTCCTATCATTGTATATCAATCCCGTTATCCTGCATGAGGTCGCTTTTCCTGACTTTTTTTGGCCTGCTTCTGACACTGACCACAACGGCGCAGGTCAATGTCCTTGCTGAAAAAACGGAAGAAACCTGGGCAGCACATTTTGAAATATTGAAGGACAAAGGGTATCCGGTGAACCAAATCCTTAAAGATTCGACATTACCGTTTAGCAAACCGCATGAAATCACTGACTTCAGCAATACCGATTATTATTGGGTACGGCTAAAAGCTGCCAATACCTCGCGCTATCCTGAAAAATATTATGTATTTGCATTTCCTAACCTCCACAATACGCTGTATTATTTTGACCGTGAGAAGAAACGCTGGCGTTCGCGTGAAAGCGGTTTTGCCGTGGCCGATTCTATGCGGAGCCCGGGAAATATACCGTATACGTTCCTTGACAGGAAGCCGGAAACATTTTTCCTGAAATTACGGTTTTCGGATTTAAGAGGCAGCAACAGCAGCATCAACATTGGCGTGGCGTTCCGAAAAGCGGCCCCGATTGACCTGAAAGAAGAAAAAATCCTGCGCTACTGGACCGCGACTATGGCCATCATTGCCATATTTTTCCTTTATAATACGTATATCTATTTTCTTTTTAAGGATAAAGCGTATTTGTATTACCTGCTGATCTTGGCCGGGGCCATGTTGTATATCACTACCTACAGCGGTTTTATAGATGTGGTATGGAATGCACGGTATTTTACAGCCTCATTGTCGGCACCGGGATTGTATACTTTTTCGCTGAACATCATAATGATGCAGCTTGCCATCATTATGATTATCACCGGACTCGTACAATATTGCAGGACTTATCTTGAAACCGCTACGCTGTTGCCAAAATGGGACCGTATTATTTTAAACTGCAACCGTGCATTGGTTTCGCTACTGACGGTTTCCACATTCCTGACCGCCAGCGGCATTGCATACACCTATAAATACAGCAATTATATTACCAATTTGCTTGTGGTCGTCATTCTTTTCATCATTTTCTATATCGGTTTCCTGAGCTGGAAAAAAGGGCTGAAGCAGGCAAAATATTTCCTGATTGCCAATTCACTCCCGATGGTGATAGTCCTTATCATCACGGTTTTCTTCATGGTCAATATCACCAACCGCGGACCGGAATTCCTGCCGAACCTGGCGGTGGTGCTACAGGCTATTACACTGGCAGTGGCACTCGTCGCAAGGGTGAATGTGATTAAGGACGATTTGAAAGCAAAGGAGATTGAGGCAGAAAGGCTTAAACTCGAGAATGACCAGATCTTACTCAAAAGTCAATTGATTACCGTAGAAAATCAATATGTAAATGCACAAATGGTCATTGCCCAGGCAGAGAAAGACAAATTGCAGGAAGAACTCGACCACAACCAGCGTGAACTCGTATCGACGACGATGTATGTATACCAGAAAAATGAGATGCTGGCGGAATTGAAGAAGCAGATCAGCGGACTCACTTCAGACAATAAGGAAACGCTGAAACAGATCAAGTCGACGATACAGAATAACCTGTATATGGATGCCGATTGGGACAAATTCCGCATACACTTTGAAAAAGTCAACCCGCAGTTCTTTGAGGATTTGCTTTCAAAACATCCAAACTTAACCCAAAATGAAATCCGCCTCAGCGCATATTTCCATTTAAATCTCACCGTAAAGGAGATTGCGACTTTGCTTAATATTGATCCGGAAAGTGTCCGGAAAGCGAAAACGAGGATGAATAAGAAAATGAATTTGTAAATTTTTCTTTTGTCTGGAAACAAAAGAAAAAAAATTCAAGTCTGCCTCTTCTGGCTCCGCCCAGTTCGGCCGCTGGCCTCGGGTCAGCGACCTGACAGTTTTCGATGGCTAAATTAAACAAACTCGCTCCGCTCAAACAATGTTTAATTTTTGCTTCGCCAGTTCGCTTTGCTCGTGTCGCCATCTTCAAACGTTAGGTGCCCGCCTCGAAGCGGAGGACGGAGTAACATTGTCTATATTAGTGCTTGAAAAACTGCCTACTGCAACTGCCTACTGCAAACTCTTCCCTGTCCCGGGACAACTTCCTGTAAGATTTTAACTATTCTTTAATATGCCGAAATCTCCTGCAATCCCTTTAATATCAACGATTTTACCCCTTGTCCCTATTTTGTCCCTATCGTTTTTTTTGTGTTGCCGATGAATGACGGTTTCTTTGGTTCCGGAAATCAGGCACGAAACTGGTTTCCGGATTTTTAAACCAAAAGAACTTTTTTATGGGACGAATTTTTACACAATTAAAAAAACACGGTGGTTTTATAGCATTGTTGTTTTTCATCGCGGTGACGGAAGCACATTCGCAATACACTGCGATTCCCGATCCTGCATTTGAACAATTCCTGATTTATAATGGCCATGACAACGTCATCGACGGCCAGGTGCTCACCGCCAACATCTCAGGAATTACGAATTTAAATGTTCCTGGTTTTGCAGGGATTACGAATCTGACCGGAATACGGGATTTTACTGCACTCCAGATACTGACCTGTATTAATGGCACGCTGACCTCTTTGGATGTGAGCGGCCTGAGCCATCTGAATTACCTGTATTGCTTTTCGAACCAGATTACCACGCTGAATATTGCCGGGACAGCGATTTTCGATTTCTATTGCTACGGAAACCAGCTGACAAGCCTGAACCTGCATGGGATCGATCCGACCGCTAGTGTGGTTTATGCCTATGACAATCCATACCTGAGCTGTATTGAAACGGATAATCCGGCTGCAGCCTCTGCCAATCCGAATTGGATGAAAGATGCAGGCGCTGCGTTTAAACTTTCCTGCGATCCTTATTTTTATATTCCGGATGCCGCTTTTGAGGACGCGCTCATCTTAAATGGGATTGATGATGTCGCGGATGGCAAAGTGCTGATCGCCAGTGCCGAGGCCGCTACAACACTCAATATGTCATTCAGTTCGATTACGGATCTTACCGGAATCAATCGTTTTATCAACCTGGTATCGCTGGATTGCAGTTATAATGCACTGACCTCGCTTGATGTAAGCGGCCTGACGCAGCTTACGTCGCTTAATTGCAGCGAAAACCAATTGCAGTCGTTGAATGTTACCGGTACAGCGCTGACATCCTTAAGCTGCCTCAGCAACGCCTTGACTACTCTGGACATTACGGCACTCACAGGCCTGGTGACACTGGATTGCAGTTCTAACCAACTGACGGCAATCCACAGTAATTACAATCCGAACCTGAGCATATTGTTCTGCAACAACAACATGCTGACGGAAGCCGGGTTCAACACCGGCAATTTTCCCGGACTGACCCAGGCGTATGTTTCCGGAAACCAGTTTGGTGCTTTGGATTGCAGCGCAATGAACAGCCTTAGTAATTTAAATTGTTCTTCCAACCAGCTTACGTCGTTACAGGCAGGGCCTGCCTTGCAAAACCTGGATTGCCGCAACAACCTGCTTACGCAATTGAACCTGCTTAACAGTGATGCGATGGCGATGCTGAATGCTACGGGGAATGCGATTTCATGCATTTCGATTGACGATCCTGCTGCAGCAACAGCAAATACAAACTTCGCAGTGGATGCCGGAACGGGTTTTTCAACATTATGCAACGTCGTAATGATTCCCGATGCCAATTTTGAACAATACCTCATTACTTTAGGATATGATGATGTTATTGACGGAACGGTGCAAAAATCAACTATTGAAAACATCACAGATTTGAATGTTGCAAATGGCAACATCACAGACCTGACCGGAATCAACAGTTTCATCAACCTGAATTCATTCGATTGCAGCAACAATTTACTGACTTCACTTGATGTAAGTCAGTTGACACAGCTTACGTCACTAAATTGCAATCAGAACCAACTGCAAACGCTGCATTTTGCAGGTGCACCATTGACATCGCTGAGCTGCGCGGATAATATGCTGACGGATCTGGATATTTCAATGCTGCCTGGGCTTACAATGTTGGATTGCGCCACCAACCAGATTGAAACTATAAACGGGGCTTACAATGCAAACCTGAAGAACTTATTCTGCGGCAGCAATCAGTTGGACGATGCAGGACTTGGCATTGCGAACTACCCGGGATTGATGTTCCTGACCTGTTTCAGCAACCATCTCACTACATTAGACCTTAGCGCCATGACCGATCTTGCCATCCTGAATTGTGCTACGAACCAGATTAATTCACTACAGGTAGGGCCGTCAACAGCGGTGCTTTTTTGCAGCGGCAATCAATTGACATCTTTGGATTTAACCAACAGCGATGGCATTGGAATGCTTTATACCGCAGGCAACCAGCTGTCGTGTATAGCGATTGACGATCCGGCTGCGGCACAAGCCAATCCAAACTTTATCGAAGACTCCTTTACCGGATATTCGGTAGCTTGTGAGCAGATATCAATTCCCGATCCGAATTTTGAGCAGGCATTGATCAATTACGGTTATGATTTGACTTTGGATGGGATGGTTTATGATGCAAATATCAGCAACATAACCGAACTTTACCTGATATCGCAAAATATTTCAGACCTGACGGGTATCGATTCTTTTACGTCCTTACAGGTGTTGAATTGCACTGACAATCAACTGACCGGCTTTGATTTCGATATCATCCACCAGCTGACGGATCTTCAGATTGACAACAACCAATTGACTTCATTGAACCTAAGTGGCTCCAACCTGAATGCTATGTCATGTTTCAATAACCTGCTTACGTGCATACAAGTGGACGATGTCGCTGCGGCAAATAACAATCCAAATTGGTTTAAGGATAGCGATGTGGGATATGCGACAGACTGTAATACCATGACGCTGATTCCAGATCCTAACTTCGAACAGGCATTGATTTACCTGGGCTATGACACCTTGATCAACGGCCAGGTCCCTAATTCGGCTATTTCAGGGATTACCAGCCTTGATGTGAATAACATGGGGATTTCAGACCTGACGGGCATTAGGGATTTCACCGCGCTGACAGACTTAAACTGTAGCAACAACAATATCACATCGCTGGATCTGAACGGGCTTCCCTCGCTTACTAAGATCCAGGCTTTCTATAACCAGCTAAGCTCCATCAACATTTCAGGAGCTCCGGTAGAAGTGCTGTATATTTTGGAAAACCAGCTGACAGAACTCGATTTAAGCCAGGTGTCAACACTAAGGGAATTGTACTGCGGGTCGAACCAATTGACAAGCCTTGACCTTTCCGGGCAATCACAGCTGACGTACCTGACCTGTGAGCAAAATCAATTGGCAACGCTTGATTTAAGCAATACTGCAATTGAAACGCTATATTGTAAAGATAATGCGCTGACTAATATTAATTTAAACGGTGTAACATCGCTTACGGGGATTTCCTGTGAAGACAACCAACTGACATCGCTCGACCTGACCAACCAGGCCAACCTGACGCAGATGAATTGCAGCAACAACCACATTACTAGCCTCGACGTCAGCAACAAACCGATGGAACGCCTGGGCTGCTGGAATAACGGCATGACGAGCCTGAACCTGAGCGGGATTACGACCATGACTGAATTTGCCTGCAATTATAATGCACTCACATCGCTTGATGTGTCGGCGATGACACAGCTGACCTATTTGGATTGCAGCCAGAACCAGTTGTATTCGCTTGACATTACCGGCCTTCCGTTGAACAACTTTAATGCAGAAGGCAACAACCTGTATTGCATCGCCACAGATGATCCGGCTGCAGCTAATGACAACAGCTTATGGCATAAGGACAACTTTGCCAATTATGCCGTAAGCTGTGAAACGACCTCGATACCGGATGCCAATTTCGAACAGGTATTGATCGACCTCGGAATCGATAATGTTATCGATGGGATGGTAATGACTGCCGCCATCTCAGGAGTTACCGCTTTGGATCTTTCTTTCAAAAATGTAGCCGACCTGACAGGGTTAGAAGATTTCACTGCCCTGGAAAATTTCAACGGCGACAGCAATACCATTGTTTCCTTTAACTTCCCGACGCTCACGAACCTGAAAAGGCTTGAACTGCAATTGAACCACTTAACCACTTTGGATTTAACCTTATATCCTGCCTTGGAATATGCCGATTGCCATTACAACCAATTGACTCAGTTGACTGTTAACGGCCTGGCTTCACTGAATTACCTAAATTGTGGTGATAACAGCCTTACCAGTATTGGCTTTGACGGCGATTACAGCCTGCAAACCTTATATTGCGACCACAATGCGCTGGAATCGCTCAACATCGGGACGCTTGGAAGCCTGGAAATGGTTTCGTGCGGGCAAAATCCGTTAACCGAACTTAATCTTGGAGAAATCTCAGGACTGACTGCTTTGCATTGCCAGGAAACACTGATTTCTATAATCTACCTTAGTGGTCAGCCCAATTTAAGTTTATTAAACCTGACTGACAATCCAAACCTTACTTGTATTGAAGTGGGAAATGTGGCTTCAGCAAACAGCCAGCCGAATTGGTTCAAGGATGCTACGGCAACTTATAAATTAAGCTGTGCGCCGGCAACTTTGATTCCAGATGCGAATTTCGAACAGGCGCTGATCGACTTTGGCTATGATGATGTAATTGATGGCGAAGTCATAACCGGGAACATTTCAGGTATAAACAACCTGAATGTGTCCAACAGGAATATCGCCAGCCTGGAAGGGCTTCAGGATTTCACCTCACTCGAAACTTTTAATGGCAATAACAATGCGCTTACTACTTTTGATTTCCCAACACTGACCGCATTGCAATACCTTCATCTTCGGGACAATCAGCTGGCACAAATGGATATCAGTGTGCATACGGGACTGCATAAAGTGGAATTTTTCCACAATCCGCTGACATCGCTTACCGTAGGAAACCTCGAAGACCTGGAGGAATTGAACCTGATGTTGTGCAGCCTGACGACTCTGGACGTGAGCGGCTGTCCATCATTACACTATTTGTATTGCAGCCAGAATCCGCTGGCTTCGCTGAATTTAGGACAAATTGATTCGCTGAGGTACCTGTTTGTGAACAGCACGGAACTGACCGCTTTAGACCTAAGGCACCAACCGGACCTGACCAACATGACTGTTACAAGTACCTTCGGGGTAAGCTGTATTACGGTGGATGATGTCGCGCAAGCAGCAAGCAGGCCGAACTGGACTAAAGAATCATGGGCCGTTTACGCGTTAAACTGTGAACCGAAAACCAGCATACCCGATGCGAATTTCGAACAGGCACTGATCGATCTGGGCTATGACGATGCGATTGACGGATATGTAATTACTTCCCATATTTCAGGGATTACTACTTTGGATGTGAGCAATCAAGGTATCGCAGATCTTACAGGGATTGCCGATTTCGTTTCGCTGTTAACATTGAATATCAGCCACAACCAACTTTCATCAGTCGGTTTATCGATGCTGGATGCACTGCAAACGCTGGACGCTTCATACAACAACCTCAGCACGCTGGCCACGGACCAGATGGATTCGATCCAGCACGTAGACCTGCAACACAATGTGTTCACTTACCTGTATTTGCCGGGGAATACCATTACGTATGCCGATTTAAGCCACAACCAGGGTCAATTTGCATATTTTGATAATGATGCGCTGAAATACCTGAAAGCAACTAACAACCAACTGATATGGGCATTGCTAGCGCTTCCTGCAGGAGAGGATATCGACCTGTCCGAAAACATGATACAATCGGTGGAAGCAATCGACATCGCGAACTTTAAAAACTTCAACCTGTCGGACAACAGCCTGCAATACCTCATATTGCCTCCGATGCCAAACCTGGAGCGCCTGCATGTAGAGAATAATGTGTTGACAAAACTCAACCTCAGGGACAAACCTTTGCTTACCGATATGAACACCACCGGAAATGATATCAGTTGCCTTCTCGTAAATGATGTCGCTGCCGCAGAAGCGCAGGCGGGATGGATTAAAGATGCCTCCTCAAATTATGCCTTGTTATGCGATGCAGGGCCTTACACGCTGATTCCTGATCCGGTTTTTGAACAAGAGCTGGTAAACATGAATTCGGATGAATTTGTTGATGGGCGGGTAGCCACGGCAAATATCGCTGTGATTGAGAACCTATACCTTCCGGAAAGAGGCGTTTCGGATTTGACAGGCATTAAGGATTTTGCCGCACTGACGTACCTGAATGTGAGCTATAACAACTTGGTCACACTGGACCTGAGCGGACTTTCAGCATTGGAATACCTCGAGTGTGATTATAATATGCTCACATCAGTCGATGTATCAGGATTGACCGGCCTTGAAGAAATGTACTGCTATGGCAACCAATTGAAAACACTTGATGTAACTGGTTGTGACAACCTCTACGAGCTCTCCTGTGATGAAAATCAGTTGATTGCGATCGGCCTGAACGATAACCTGATGTATCTATCGTGCAGCTACAACCAACTGACCAGCCTCGATCTTTCAGCTTTAACACAACTGGAAAGCCTTGTATGCCATGTGAATAACCTGCAGGGGCTTGATATATCACACCAACCAAATCTTTATGACCTCGAATGCGATGAAAACCCCATGACTTGTATTAAAGTCGCTGATGTTGATGAAGCTTACAATAATTCCAATTATTACAAAGACGAAGACACTATATATGATCTGGATTGTCCGGGCGGTGGCTGCACTTATGCGGTGTGGGACGGAAATCACTGGATTCCGTCGGCACCGGGGAATGCAAACCAGGTGGTTTTTATGGGCGATTATGAAATCGCGTCAGACTTTACCGCGTGTAGCCTCGATGTTTCGGAAAATGCCAATGTGGTTGTGGCCTCAGGAACGAACGTCAATATCAATGGCAACATTACAGTGTCACCATCTGCCACGCTGACTTTTGAAAACAACGCCAATCTATTGCAGGCTGAAACGGCCACAAATTCTGGCAATGTGACCATTACACGCGATGCCATGATGCGCAGACTGGATTATGTATATTGGTCTTCACCGGTCAACGGGCAGCTTTTGCGCAGCTTCTCCCCGGCTACGCTCGATACCAGGTTTTATGCAATCGATGAGGCTTCCAATGCTTTTGTATGGGCTAATCCTGCCCACAACGCCTTCCTGCCTGCAAAAGGCTATATGGTGCGCGCTCCTGACAATTACCTGAATTTCCCCGCTGCGGCACAGCTTTTCACTGGAATTTTTACCGGTGTGCCTAATAATGGTGATATAGCAATACCGATTACCAATTACGGACAGGGTTACAACCTGATTGGAAACCCCTACCCTTCTCCTATCAGTGCGGATGCGTTGCTGGATGCTGCCCCAGGTACGATTTATTTCTGGACACACCGTACGCATGGTGCGGAAAGTGGCGCAAATTACGCTTCTTACAACCTGCTGGGCGGCACTGCTGCTGAAACCGGCGGCGAAACACCGAACGGGCTGATACAGACCGGGCAGGGATTCATATTGCAAACTGACGATGCGGCGATGGCTACCTTTACCAATGCTATGCGTGTCGCCAATACCGACGGGCAGTTTTACAGGACGGCACCTACTGAACAACACCGTTTCTGGCTGAATTTAAGTGCGACGCAATCCGGTATAAACCAAATCCTGATCGGTTATACACAAGGTGCTACACAAGGTTTTGATATTGGATTTGATGGAAAACAGATTGAAGGCAGTAACGCGCTGTCAAGCCGCATTGGCGCATCCGATTTTGTAATCCAGGGAAGGGCTTTGCCATTCGATGTTAATGATATTGTGCCATTGAGCCTCAAAGTCGCTACAGGCGGGACTTACCAGATTGCCATCGATCACACCGACGGCTTATTTGCTGCAGGTCAGCATATTTACCTGAAAGACAACCTGACGGCAGCGGTTCACGACCTTACAGCAAGTGCCTATTCGTTTGCAACCGATGCAGGGAATTTTGCCGAAAGGTTTGCAGTAGTGTACACGAATGCCATTTTAGGCACAAATCCTGTTGCAGATGATGCTGCCGTAGTGATTTATAAGGACGGCAATTCCATACACATTAATTCCGGTGTGGATATTATGGAACATATCAGGATATTCGATGTGCGCGGCAGGCTGGTTTACGAAAAAGCCAACATCAATGCTTCAGATTCCGTACTGTCAGATTTTATGAGCGAAAAACAGGTTTTGCTGATTCAGGTGACAACTGCAGAAGGTACGCTGATTACGAAAAAATACATTTACTAATTTTTTTTTATAGCTTTTAACATGAAGCAGAATATGAGTACTCCAGATAAATTTATCCGCACCACGATCGGAGGGCTGCTTGTCTTATTGATGTACCTGTGCGACGACGACCGTGCCATGCAATGGGCTTCAGGTGTGAGCGGTATTTACCTGATCCTGACGTCGCTGCTGGGTACCTGTATCGTATACGCGTTCCTCGATGTGAGCACGTTGGCATCCAAAAATAAAAAGCGTTTTTATTGACCGTCCCTTAATTAATAACCGAGAAGCTTCCCGTTTGCACGACGGGAAGTTTTTTATTTATGCGAACAGGTTCATGTATATTGTCAGTAAAGGCAGGCATAAAAAAAAAGCCTGCGGTCAGGCAGGCTCTTCAAAATATTTGACCGAGGGCTAGAAAATCACCTTTCTTGTCGAGATGCTACCGTCGGCAGTGGTAACGCGCACCAGTAACAGACTTCCGGCAGCCCTCACATCGGGGACGTTCAGGCTTGTGCTGTCTTCCTGATTGGTATAATAAAGCAATCTCCCGCTTGTATCATATACTGAAACTTCCGAAATAACAGCAGCAGACGACATGATTTGCAGCCTGTTATTCTTTTTAAACACCAGGATGTCATTTGTGACGGCTTGCGGAGTTCCGGTACCTAGAGTGGCCATCAAGTACTGGATCGAAAACCGGTCTGCAAAGTTTCCGGCGGCTGATATAAACTGATATGCGCCTGTTGCCAGATTGGTAACCGACCCGGTCTCATTGTCTTTCAGGAAAACCGCCTGCCCTTCCGAGAAAATGCCTTCCATATGGTCCAGAGCCAATGTATAATTCCCGGCCTGATTGGCAACGAATCCAAGTTTTACAGTATCGCTGTTGTTAAAGGGACTGGATTTTCCCTGGATCACATACGGCGTTTCGCCATCAATGATGCTGTACAGACGGGTCCCTTCACTATCAAGTTGCGGTGCATCAAACTGGTTATCAACCATATCTGTTGCTCCTTCTACATAGCCGATGAGCATCTGGCTGTAACCTCCACCCTGGGACGTAACATTAAGCCATAACCTGTCCCGGTCCGCAGCGGATGTCCTGAAAAACTGGTCCTGGTTGTTGGCAATCCTCATGGTATTTTTAAATATGGCATTGCCCGGCGCATTTACTTTGGCAACAAATCCCTGCCCTACCTGTATTATCCCGTTTGGCGTTTCACTTTCGGGCGTTGTCGATGATGCCGAAGTTTCGCCGGTAGCATTGATTGTCGCATAGTTGGCCCCCGGGGTTGAACCCTGTACGGTATGCGTCCAAAGGTAAATCGTACTGATTTCCGGGTTTGCATTCAACAGCGATGATGCGCTTAAGGTGGACGGGTAAGGATTCCCGATCAGGTTATACCCCTGCCCATCCAGCGTAACGGGTATCATCAGGTCGCCATTATTAGGGACACCTGTAAAAATTCCGTTAAATTCCTGCGGTGCCGTGGGGAAATCATCCGGGGCACGGATTACAAAACCTTTGCATAACGTAAAGTCGTTTGTCGAAGGATTTACAACCGTAAAACCGTTGGCAGGCTCACTGATTGTGTAAAATCTGTTGGATAATGTTTGCTGGGAAAAATCCTGTAAGTTCTGCCCTGTAACGGGCGCCGACCAGTATACATAATCCAGCCTGCGCATCGATGCATTCCTGTTTACGGTGATGTCACCCGAATTCAAATTGTTATTGGCAATCTGCAACAGGTTTGCATTGCTTTCAATGGTCAGCGAAGCCACACCTGCTTCATTCACGATCGTATTTACCACCGTCATATTGGTCCCTGCCCGTGCAACGAGGCTTCCGCCGGTATTTACAGTAAGGCTTTTCGAGGTGAACGAACCGTTGTTTGCAGTGTCGTACGCCCCACTGATAAAGGCATTTATACTGGCTGTAGGTGGCGTATCAGACCATCCGATCCCGTCCCATGTGGTTACATCGGTAGTAAAAACACTAATGGTATTGGAGTTGGGCGAAGCACCATCTGCATCGATTGCCCGTACCCTGTAATAATACGGAGTTGCCGGATTCAGGCCTGTTACAGTATAATAAGTAACATTTTCAACAAAAAGGTTTTGATAGACATACTCCGCATCTCCAGGCTGCCCGAATGGCGTTCTACTCACATCGAGCCTATAGCTTGTAGCGCCTGAAACTCCAGCCCACTGCGCGCCAAAGGTGGTATTCATGATGTTTGTTGCATTTGCCGCAACAGGAGCTTGGGACGCGGCGAAGGCAAAGGACAAGTCTGAACGTTTTTTAGCTTCAACCGAAGCTGGCGACAGGCATAAGAAAGCCATAGCGCCAAAGGCGCACATTTGTAGTAATTTAATTTTCATAGCAGATTTTATTTTGTACAATCCCGGATTTAATAGCATTAAGATTGCACGGGTTATGGCGTCAGCTTGTGCCTTATGCAACTTTCACAAACCTGCAGTGTCCCAAAGCACTTCAAATTCAGTAAGACAAAATACAACCTCGACTGCCGGTGGCAAAACTACAGTTACCCTTGCGCTAAACATTACAACATTACAATTTAAGGTTACACACTCCATACAATATTGACGTCCCAAATCACCTATTCATTACATGAAAGGATTGAAATGGCGGGGGCTACAAACGAGGTATCAGGATCGGAATAATTGTAAGTGTAAATTACCGTAAAAAAAAGCGGCACTTTCGTGCCGCCAAACCAAAACAAGTGAAAAAACCGGATATCCTGAATCCGTTGCATCATCACTTTGACATTATCCAGGACATTCCGGGTTTTTCACCGCCCGGTTTTTTGCATGTGCATCCTTGTTTCAGAGACGCTTCCATTTGGTAAAATTAGGGCAGTAATGACGTTTAGGGTTACAATATTCCTGAAGGGTGTTATGATTTACGTATCTCTATACCCGCAATTTCGAAAAAAAAGGTTCGGAAAATATAATATAACAGGTCTTCGTAGTGGTTAATTTTAGAGCTTATAAAAGCAATATCATGCCGGAAGGTCCCACCATCGTCATCCTTAAAGAAGAAGCGTCACCCTTCACAGGCAAACGGGTTGCAGCGGCACAGGGTAATGCCAGGATTGATATGGGCCGCCTCGAAGAGCAACAGATTTTATCTTTCAAAAGCTGGGGAAAGCATTTCCTGATCTGTTTTGCAGGTTTCACCATACGGATCCATTTCCTGATGTTCGGCAGTTACCTTATCAATGAGCGAAAAAAGGCGGTA
The DNA here is from genome assembly GCF_003097535.1 of Flavobacterium pallidum. NCBI lineage: Bacteria > Pseudomonadati > Bacteroidota > Flavobacteriia > Flavobacteriales > Flavobacteriaceae > Flavobacterium > Flavobacterium pallidum. The sequence goes on along the minus strand of NZ_CP029187.1, from coordinate 2,521,293 downwards.
CCTCGCCTCAGACTGGAATTTGACGATGGTGAAATCAATTTTTATACCTGTGCTATAAAAGTACTGGAGGGCGATGTAAACGACCATTACGACTGGAGCGGAGATGTGATGAATCCTGAGTGGAATGCGAGAAAGGCAAAAAAGAAACTAAAAGCCATTCCGGACAAGATGATCTGCGACAGCTTATTGGAACAGGACATCTTCTCGGGCGTGGGCAACATCATCAAAAATGAAGTGCTTTACCGCTTGAAGGTGCATCCTGAATCACTGACAGGCTCGATCCCCGATGCTGAAATCCGCGAAATCATCAAAGAGGCACAACATTACAGTTTTGAATTCCTGGAATGGAAAAAGAAATCCGAATTGAAGAAACACTGGCTTGCCTACACTAAAAAGACCTGTAAGCGATGTGATTTACCAATCATTAAAGAATACACCGGCGCTAAAAAACGACGAAGCTTCTTCTGCATCAACTGCCAGAAATTGTATCATGGATAAAGTGATTGTTATTACGGAAGCATCACTGCGACACTTTAACGATGTCTTTTCAAACGGAAATGACTCAACACATATTCGCAGAAAATGAAATAGAATTACTCTGATGTCAATTCAGTCGAAATATACTTCTACTAAGACATCTTCTTCATAAAAAAATACGCATTATGAAATGTTCTGTATTTTCGTTACTTTGACTATAATAATTCACTAATAAAGACATTTACAATCACTTATCGCATATTCTATAAAAAATTCAGATAATGCTGTAAAATAAGCTTTTACCTATTTATGAAATTTGGATACTGAAATAGTACCATATTCTTAATCAGATCTACGGCATGAAGCGCATTTTTACCCTGTTGTCCATATACCTCCTGATGAGTTGCAGCTCGAAAGAAAACCCTTCCAATAACAGGATGGAGCTGCAAAAGGCATTCACAGACATGAAATTCAGGCAGGAATTGTCCCGCCATCCTAAAATTTTCCTGAAATTCTGGTACGGCATGTCGAAGGAAGAGTTCCACAAAGTTGTAGACATCCTTGTCGCTGAAAATGTGCTTGTAAAAGACAATGATGACGCGGTTTATTATAAGGTCCCACACTTTAAGCCGATGCTAAAACCTTATTTCATTAACAATACCCTCGATCAGATAGAGCTTTCCCAGGGCAACAATCTTTATGATATCTACCAACAGAAATATAAGCTTCCCGGACTGGTCGAGAAAAATATCGTAGCCGAAAGGTATGTAGAGGAAAACAGCCATTACCGTCCCTTGCCACTTTATCATCGCAATACGGTCAAAGAGCTGCCGGTGTGCTTCAACGATAAATCCTTGTATTCTAACGGCGTAAAAAATTTCTCTTTCAGCACCCAAAGCAATAAACAAAAAGTGCTTTCAAAATCCCCGATAGTCGTAGAGAAAGAAAATAACGTTATCGTCATTGAACAAAGCTTTTCGCGCATACCGTTGCCATCGGTCACCTATTCGCTGAGCCTGAGTCCGGAAATGCAGCAATACAAATCCACTCATGCCATTACAGACGAGCAGCGCCAGTACATTTGCACTCATTCCAAATACAAGATTACCGAACTGCTTTCTGGTTCCGTCATTAAAATCACTTATAAATCAAGATTGGCATACGACCGTGAAACCGAAGCCTACAGGCAGAGCGTAAAGGCAATGAACGAAGCACTCAAACGCAAAAATGCCGAAAACGCCCTGCGCAGCGAAAAAGTCATGGTTGAAATTTAGCATTTGTAATATACTCTGTATACCAATTCCACTACTATTCGTATCAAAAAAAAGCCTCCGAAAGGAGGCTTAATATCGTGCAGCATCGTATTATGCCGCATCTCGCAACGCACGCACTTTGTCATGCTCGGCCTGCAGGCTGGCCTGTTGTTTCCTTACCAGTGCAATCTGCTCAGCTGAAAGGTCGGCAACATGGTTTGTAAGGACATGCTCATAGGCTTCGAGCGCCTTATCCTCTCCAAACTCACAGGAATTCAGCACAGACTGGCGGTCATCACCTGTAAGCGCCGCCTTAACCTCCATCCAGGCACGGAAGAATTTTCCGGTAACGCGGGTTCCTTCTTCAGGAGTACCCCCAAGGCGCGTCACTTCACTGCGCAGTTCCGTCAGGTTACCCTGGCTGGTAGTTTGTAGTGAGGCAAAAAGTGACTTCAGGTCGTTGTCTTTGGTTTCTTTAGAAGCGGTTTCGTATCCTTCGACACGGTCGTTGTTGATTTCAATCAGTTCGTTTAGCGCACTGATACTTTTACTGGTTTCCATAATGCATATTTTTTAAATGATTCGTGTAAAGTTCCTGTTTACACTCAAGTAAAAATTACACTATCTCCGCGTATTTTTATAGCTTTCCGATTTTAATTTTCCTTTTCAACATTTCTCATAAATCCTGCAATCGCTTTTTCATTTCCATCATCACTCTTTTCAAAAGCAGAAATGATATTTTCCCTTTCCGATAATTTTTTATTCTGGCTCAATTTATGCTTCGCCTGCAAGGTCGTCACAGTGATTTCAAAAGCGACGATTCCCTTAACCATCCTGTCCTTATAATCAGCCGGAAGGCTGTCCCACTGCACTTTATATCCAGGCTCAGATTGTGCGATCATTGCTTCGAGCACTTCGTAAGCAGCAGCATTTTCGGTAATGAGCCTTCCCTTACCATAAGCATGTACGGCAATGTAATTCCATGTCGGGACATTCTTATCACTTTCATAATGCGAGGGCGAAATATAGGCATGCGGTTCGGCAAAAATCACCAGCACTTCATTTTCTGTCAACTGCTCCCATTGCGGATTTGCTTTTGCAAAATGTGCCGTCAGGATCATATCCCCTTCCCTTTCACTGATGGTGAACGGCAGGTGGGTGGCGCTTTGGAAATTGTCTTTTACCGTAATGATTGTTGCAAATGGGTATTGCTTCATGAACGCGATTATCGTGGCTTTGTCAGTGGTTTCGTAATGTGGCGGAATGTACATTTGGTATGGATTATTAGACTTCTTGGACTTCTTGGACTTCTTCGACTTCTTGGACAAAATTATCAAAATATACATTCAGTCTAAAAAGTCTGACAATCTAAAAGCGCAGCGTATCTAGAGCGCAGCCGTCATTTTTTAAAAAAAAATACTTGCCCATTCAAAATATTCCATTAACTTTGAATCGCAAAGTACATTTTATGAAAAAGCAAGAAGAATATATTAACGACCTTACTGAAATCCGTTCGATGATGGAGCGTTCCAGTAAATTCCTGTCATTATCAGGCTGGTCCGGAGTGGTTATAGGCATTTACGCTTTGGCGGCAGCCTTCTTCGCAAACCTGCTGATGCAGCAGCGCAGTGATTATTCGTTATACGAAATGAGCGGCATTCCGGGGCCTTCAGAAACCCTTTTGGAATTAATCGGCATGGGAGTGGTATTGCTTTTTTTGGCGGTAGGCACTGCAATATTCCTTTCGCATAGGAAATCGAGGAAGATAAACGAACCTTTGTGGAATGCCACCGCGCGCAGGCTGGTCATCAACATGTGCATCCCGCTCTTTACTGGCGGTATTTTGATATTCATCCTGATCTCTAAAGGATTTCCGGGGCTGATATTGCCGCTGACGTTACTATTCTACGGACTTACACTGGTCAATGCCGGGAAATACTCTTATGCTGAACTCCGATATCTCGGTGCCATCAATATTGCGCTTGGGTTGGTAGCGGTAAATTTTATTGACTACGCATTGTTGTTCTGGGCCACGGGTTTTGGTATCTTGCACATCATTTATGGCCTGTATATTTATATGAAATACGAAAAGTGAAAGCGATCATCAGTGGTTTGAATAAGTCTTTTGACAGCAGGATCAGGCTTGGGATCATGTCTGCACTTTCGGTAAATGAAGCCGTCGATTTCAATGCGCTCAAGGAATACCTTGATGTCACCGACGGCAACCTTGCAAGCCACCTCAAGGCGCTCGAAAAAGAACTGTTCATTGAAGTCACCAAGTCATTCGTGGGCCGGAAACCCAATACCAGTTACCGCATTACTGCGGGCGGGAAGCATGCCTTCGCAGCACACATCAACGCTTTGGAAAAATTAATTAAATCACAGCAGTAGCTATTTTTTTACATAAACACTTTGAAAAACAAAGTTCTTTTAAACTATAATTTTAAATTTCATCATTATGACACAAACGAAAACAAACCCAGAAATCAATCCTGCAGCTTTACTACGCCCGATGGCTGTCGGCGCGCTTATCGGACTCGCATTGATCAGCCTGTTCTTGCTTGGTGCAGAAACCCAGCCCGGTTTTCCGGATTACTGGCGTGCCCGTCCGCTGATCGTCGTACCATTTGCAGGTGCTGTTGGCGGCGCGTTCTATTACTTCATGGCCCGCTGGTTTCACAGTGGCACACCCCGCATTATTGCCACTATCGTGAGCGCACTTGTGTTTCTTATCTTCCTGTGGCTTGGCAGCGTATTGGGCTTGGCCGGAACTTATTGGCACTAAAAAATATTATGGAATATTTCACCAAACAAAATTCGATTGTCCGGCAAATATGGGGTAGCAGTGATACGATCATGTTCATATTTGCCGGCGCTGCTGCAGAATTTGCGCTAAACAAATCAGTCGACTGGCTGTATTTCACGGGCAAGCTCCCCTCCGACCCTATCGCACGCTTCCTTTCCACGGTATCATATGCACGCGATATCGTGTTTGCGGAGCAGGAAGACGCGCTGCGGTCCATCGATAAAATGGCCGCCATACATAAGGCGGTTGAAGTCAAACGAGGCATGGACATTCCCGATTGGGCTTACCGTGATGTATTATTTATGCTGATTGATTACTCCATACGGTCATACGAACTGCTGGAGCGCCCGCTTTCCATCGTTGAAAAGCAAGAAGTATTTGAGGTGTTCCACCGTGTAGGCTCCCGTATGGGTATCCGCGGGCTGCCGCAGGATTTTGGTGTATGGCAATGGATTCGCGAAGCGCAATTGGAGCAGAACCTTCAATACAGTAATTACACCGCCGATTTGTTCGGGCAATACCGCAGGCACCTTGGATTTCTCCGGTATGCCATATTGATTGAATCACAGAAACTGGTCATCCCCAAATGCGTAAGCAGCCGCGTCGGATTTTCAAACTTTAAGACACTAAAACCTTTTATCGGTATTTATAAGCTGGGCAGGCAATTTAATTTGGATTGGTTATTAAAAGAATTGCTCCTGCCCGGTGCTTATAAAAAAGCGATTATGCGGTTGGACGTGGGGATTGAAAAAAGAGGCTGCCCTTTTCAAAAACAACAGCTTGAACCTCTCCGGATGTAATTTGGCACGCTGATAGCATACTATATCCCAAGCGGATCATCATATAAATAATGAATACGCCCACCGGTAAGCGTCACCGTATTGTTATTTCCCTGCATAGTTCCTGAAAAGGTGGCCTCAAACTCGGTGTCGCTGTTCGTGCTGATGTGGCTCGTAAAGGTTCCTTCGGTGGCATCGCTCTGGAAACCGGAAGGATTCAGCGTAATGTAGAATTCATGGAAACCATCATTTCCCGTATCTCCAAAATTGGTAACCAGCTTCGCCGATTCTTCTGAAAGCCCGTCATTGGCATACATCCAGATCGTAAGCTTGTATTGCCCGTTCTGCTGCAGTGCGGTTTCTACCCCTAGTGGCTCGAAAGTACGTGATACGCCATTGATTTTCATGGTGACGGTGTTGCTCATATCGGCATCATCATCAGCGGTACAGGAACAAAATGTAGCAGCAGAAACAAATAGGAAAAGGAAAAGCAGTTTTTTCATAAACGTTGGTTAGATTGCAAAGAAACGCATTTTTGGGCGGGTTATTGTGGCGGATCGCAAAAGCAACATCGATTTGCAATTCCAAAATATTAATACATTGGGCGTGTCCCTGCGGGCCGGGCTGTCCGCTTTAGTCCTCGCCTTGCAGGCTCCGGGCTGCCGCTTCCATCCTTCACGCGGTCACACCTTACCGGAATGTCAGGGTTCATTTTCACGTACAAAGTTCAGCATAATATTCTAAAATCAGACAATCAACACGCACCTTGCACCCAATGCCTTTCACATCCTTAACCAAACCATAACCCCCGCATTACCCCTAAATAACATTCCCATCATTAATTTGTATAAAACGATTGATGATGAAATATTCCATAATCCATATTATCAAATCCTTCCGCCAGTGGCTTTTCCTCCGGGCGATGCAGTCTTCTTTCCTTCATTGATGATGTTATACCGCTAAATGGAAGAAAAACATCCGTTGCAACGACAGCAATTCGGGCCTGGTTTTCATTGGGGTGTATCCACTGCCGCCTTCCAGATTGAAGGCGCTGTTGATGTTGACGGCAAAGGTCCGTCTATCTGGGATACTTTCACAGCGAAAAAAGGTACTGTCCGAAACAATGACCATGCCGGCATGGCCTGTGATTTTTACAACCGCTATGAAGATGATATTGCCTTATTGCGGCAACTCCACATTCCTGATTTCCGTTTTTCCCTCAGCTGGTCGCGTATCCTGCCCAACGGACAAGGGAACGTAAACCAGAAAGGCATCGATTACTACAACCGCGTCATCGACCACCTGCTCGAATGTGGCATTTCTCCCTGGGCAACGCTATATCATTGGGATTTGCCACAGGCATTGCAGGACAAGGGCGGCTGGACCAACCGTGACAGCATATCGTGGTTCGCTGATTATGCTGCCTTATGCGCAAAGCATTTCGGGGACCGCATCCCCAATTGGATGGTGATGAATGAACCATCGGTTTTTACCGGCGCGGGCTATTTCCTGGGCATCCATGCTCCTGGAAAACGCGGGCTGGCTTCTTACCTGAAATCCATTCATCACGTGACTATGGCCACGGCGGCAGGCGGCAGGATCTTACGAAGCGATACTGATAGTCAGATAGGTACCACTTTCTCCTTTACGCATATTGAGCCGCATACGCAGCGATCAAAGGATATGGCGGCCTGTGCCCGTGTGGATACGCTGCTCAACCGTACCTTTATAGAACCCATACTCGGGATGGGTTACCCTGATGCTGATCTTGCTGTCCTGCGCAAAATGCGGCGTTACATGCAGCCCGATGATGAACAGCAAATGGCTTTCAATTTTGATTTCATCGGGGCACAGTGCTATACGCGGGAAATTGTGCGCTCGCGATGGCTTACCCCTTACATCGGTGCTGCCCTGGTCCCGGCTGCCAAACGCAGTACGGAAACCACCGATATGGGCTGGGAAGTGCATCCGCCATCAATGTACCATACGCTGAAGCGATTGCACACTTACAAAAACATCAACAAAATCATCATTACCGAAAACGGCGCGGCCTTTCCCGACGATATTGTTAACAGGCAGGTATATGACGGACGCCGCAGGGATTATCTTAAAGCGCACCTGCGTGAAGTGTTACGGGCAAAGCTGGAAGGCGTAAACGTACACGGTTATTTCGTATGGACGCTCACCGACAACTTCGAATGGGCCGAAGGCTATCACCCACGTTTCGGGTTGGTCCATGTCGACTTTGAGACGCAGCAGCGCACAATCAAGCAGTCAGGCTATTGGTACCGTGATTTTTTAAGTGACCTTTAATTCTTATCATATGAAAATACTTTACGCAATCCAGGGTACAGGCAACGGGCACCTGAGCCGTGCCGTCGATATCATTCCGTGCCTGCAGCGGCATGGACAGGTGGATATCCTTGTGAGCGGTACGCAGGGCGATTTGAAACTGCCTTTTCCGGTGCAGTTTGAGGTACGCGGACTCAGCTTCATCTTTGGCAAAAGCGGCGGTGTCGACCTGTGGAAGACTTTTGCGAAAGCCAATACGCGCAAGCTTGTAAAAAATATCAGAAGATTGCCTGTAAACGATTATGACCTTGTGATCAGTGATTTCGAACCGGTATCGGCCTGGGCATGCTATTTTAAAGGAAAGCCGTGCATTGCCTTGAGCCACCAGGCTGCAGTACTGGCACCCGGCTACCCGCCTGCTGAAAACGTGGATCGTATGGGCAAACTGATCTTATCCCATTATGCTCCCGCCGACCATTCCTACGGTTTTCATTTCTCGGGCAACGGCAGCAACATATCCACGCCAGTGATCAGGCACCAGGTGCGCAACCATAAAATAACGAACGACGGGCATTACACGGTATACCTTCCGGCTTATGACGACCGTAAACTGCTCAAACGTCTTTCCGATCATCCTGAAGTGCGCTGGGAAGTTTTTTCAAAGCACAACAAGAAGAAAATCACTAAAGGCAACATCACCATCCGCCCGATAGACGGGAATGCGTTTACGGCGAGCATGGCATCAAGCGCTGGCGTACTGTGCGGCGCTGGTTTTGAAACGCCTGCTGAGGCACTGTTCCTGGGCAAAAAACTATTGGTCATCCCGATGAAAAACCAATACGAGCAACACCTCAATGCTGCAGCATTGAAAGCGATGGGCGTTCCAGTGGTGAAAAGCCTCAAAGCAGAACACAACGACATCATTAAGGACTGGCTTGAAAATGGAAGAATAATTCCCGTGGATTATCCAGATATGACGCAGGAGATTATAGATGGGATTGTGGGGGAGATTTTAAGAAAATTAAACCATGAGCAAGATTAATATTTTAAGAACTATTACGCCGAGGCATTTTTCAAAGTAAAAGCATCTTCAAAGGCACATACGTGGTAACAAACATTGAAATTCTATAACAAACAACCCCACAATTATAAGCGAAAAAACCCACTAAAACATCACATTTGTAAGTAAAATTTTTCAAATTCAGGATGTGATATGGCATTAAATAAGTACGTAAGGAAAACCCTTAAGATACTCGCATGGACCATCGGATCCATACTTGGGCTTTTCCTGCTTGTAGTATTGCTCATACAGATTCCGTACGTCCAGCAACGCATCAAGGACAAGGCCGTTACTTACCTTGAGGGCAAAATCCACACTCCCGTAAAAATCGGCCGTATTGAAATCGGATTGCCTAAATATGTTATCCTGGAAGATGTATACATTGAAAGCCAACAAAAAGACACGCTGCTGGCAGGAGAGAAAATCAAGGTCGATATTAGCCTGTTTAAGCTTCTTGACAATCAGGTCGAGCTGAACTCGGTGATGCTTGAAGGGATTACTGCCAATGTAAAACGCAATAAAGATTCGGTTTTTAATTTTGATTACATCATCAAAGCATTCGATTCTGGCAAAGCCAAAGATAGTTCGGCACCCATGGTTTTTTCGCTGAAAAAAGTAAAGCTGGATAACGTCCGGCTGCGTTTTGACGATGCGATTTCAAAGAACAACCTTAAGATAAAACTGACGCATTTTGATACTGATGTCAAGAAATTCGATCTCGATAAAATGGACTTCGACGTTCCTGAAATCAATCTCGACGGATTGAAACTGAATCTCGAACAGGGCGATTTAGTGAGGGAAATTGCAGTAAATACCATCGAGAAAACAGATTCCATCGTAAAGGCAACGCCCCACCTGAACATAAAACTTAAAAAAATCAGGCTGTCAAAAATCAATGTGGCTTATGACAATAAGGGTACCCAATTAAACAGTGGATTATCGCTGGACAAACTCGGCATTGATTTTAAAAAATCAGATCTGCCGAAACAGCAAATCATCATCGACAATCTCAATCTTGAAGGTGTAAAAGGCGCACTCACCATCGGGAAATATGACAAAGCCCCTGAAATCAAAACCGCTCCAGGGAGCTTGAAAAACGACTGGAAAATCAGTGTGAATAACACCAACCTGAAAAATATCAACTTCCGGTTTGATGATGAAAATGCCAAACCCGTTGCCAACGGAATCGATTATAAACACATGGCCATTTCTGGTTTCAACCTGAAAGCCAACAAACTCAATTATAGTAAATACGGCATCTCTGGAAAACTTGCTTCGCTTTCTGCAAAAGAGAAAAAAGGCCTCGACATCCAGTCCTTAAAAACTGATTTCAGTTACAATGACAAAGGTGCCTCGCTTCGGAACTTATATTTAAAAACCCCGAAAACGCTGATTCAGGACCAGATTTCCGTAGCATATTCATCGTTGGACGCCATCAAGGAAAATCCCGGAAACCTTTCCGTAAATGCCAATTTAAAAGACAGCCATATCGCTTTTGAAGACATCCTGATGTTTGTTCCCGGACTTTCGGGAACGAATCCCTTCAAGGATAACAAAAAAGCCGTGCTGAACATCAATGGCAAAATCGACGGCCAGCTGTCTGACCTGAACATCCCGAATCTTGAAGTCAGCGGCATCGGCAACACCACTCTTGCCGCCAGCGGAAAAATAAAGGGACTTCCCGATGTTAAAACGGCTTATTTCGACCTGAACATCCGTAATCTGAAAACCTCTGCAAAAGATATCAAAGGATTTGTCCCTGAAGGAACTTTGCCGTCGAACATCCAATTGCCATCGCAAATAGCGCTCAAAGGGCAGTTCAAAGGCGCAATCAACAATTTCAATACCAACCTTACCTTGAACAGCAGTTTCGGGAATGCGAAAGTCAGAGGCCGGTTCGATCAAAGGGTTAAAAACCGTGAGCGATATGATGGCGATGTCGCGCTGGACAATTTCGATTTGGGGAAACTGCTCAAAAATGATTCCCTGGGGAAAATCAGCGTGAAAGCAAAAGTAAAGGGTGTCGGTTTGAATCCGAAAACAGCGAACGCTGCCGCAGATATCAACCTGGTTAAGGCCCGTTTTAATGGATATGATTATAAAAACTTAGCGCTAAAGGGCACCATCCGTAACGGAAAATTTGAAGCTACGGCGGGCATGAACGATCCGAACCTGGATTTCGACCTGGTTTCCGAAGGGGATTTCAGCGGAAAATATCCTGCGGTAAAATTGCGCCTGAATGTGGATATTGCCGATTTGAACAAACTCAACCTCCACGCCGGTGTCATGAAGCTCCGCGGGAAGGTGGATGCCGATATCGATACCGCCGATCCGGATTTCCTGAACGGAAAGATCAGTGCCTATCATTTGGTCATCGCCAATGAAAAAGAGCAATTCCAATTGGATTCCGTTAATATCATCGCCGTCTCTACAGCGGAAAGAAATTCGCTGCAAATCCGTTCCCAATTCCTGAAAGCCGATATTGACGGGAAATACCAGCTGACGAAAATCGGTACAGCACTTTCAAACTCCATTGCGAAATATTACGACACCAACCCTAAAGCAAAAAAAACAGCCACGCCGCCACAGCAATTCGCGTTTAAAGTCAATATCATCAACGACCCGGTAATTATGAAACTGGTACCGCAAATCACCCGTATCGAGCCCATGACGATTTCCGGAAGGTACAATAGCGTGAATGATACGATTACTGTCGATGCGTCCATCCCGAGGCTGGTGTATGGTGCCAACACGATTTCAAATGCCGTGATTAAGATTGGCAAGGAAGGCAACGCTTTAGTGTACAGCGCGGTAATTGATGAAGTGCAGAGCGAGGAATTCCGCCTGCCATACACCAGCCTGACCGGAAGGATTGAAAACAACCTGATTGCTTACCGTCTGCAGCTGAAGGACGCAAAGGACAAAGACCATTATATCGTCGCCGGGACTTTGAAATCCCTAGATGGCGATACCGAACTGCACCTGATTCCCGCCGATCTGCTGCTCAATTACGAGCCGTGGCTGATTGCCGATAATAATGTCGTCCGTTTTGGCAGCAAAGGCATTTATGCGGATAATTTCGAGCTGAGCAATAACGGCAGTGCCGTAAAAATCCAGTCACAATCTACGGCAGCCAACGCGCCTTTGAATGTGGACTTCCGGGATTTCGATATCGAGACGATTTCACGTATGGTCCAGAAAGATTCACTGGCGCTTGGCGGAAGGCTGAACGGGAATGTGGTGCTGAAGGACCTGATGAAGAAACCCGTCTTTACGTCTGATTTAAAGATTGCCAATCTCACCTTTAAGAAAGACACCATCGGTGATGTCGCCATCCAGGTCGACAATGAACTGCTGAATTCCTATCGTGCGAAAGTGCGTATCACCGGCCAGGAAAACCTCGTAAATCTCGACGGGACATACCGCAGCGACAACAGCAGCTTCGACACGAACCTTGATATCGACCGCCTGAACATCACCAGCATCCAGCCTTTCACGGCGGGCAATATCGCCAAAGGAAGCGGTTATGTATCAGGTGATATGAAAATTTCAGGAACAGTCGATGCCCCAAAAATCATCGGCGGACTGCAATTCCACAACGGTGCTTTTACGGTGGTAAAACTCAATTCACCTTTCAACCTGATGAATGACAGGATTGATTTTACCGAAACAGGGATTGTGTTTACCGATTTCTCCCTTTCGGATGCTGAAAAAAATACGCTGACCATTAAAGGAAAAGTAAATACATCTAATTACCGAGATTATGGTTTCGCCCTGAATATCAACGCCGATAATTTCCGTGCGATGGATTCCAAGGCTAAAGACAACGATTTGTATTACGGAAAACTCTTCCTGAATTCCCGCCTTAGCATTAGAGGCGACCTGAACAAACCGATTATCGACGGCACGATTAAAATCAATGAAGATACCAGGCTGACCATCGTCCTGCCACAACCTGATCCTTCTATTGCTGACCGTGAAGGCATTGTGGAATTTATCGATCAGGACAATCCGCAATTAAACGAAAAACTGGTTACCGATGCTGATTTAATAAGCAAAACACCGTTTAAAGGCCTCGATGTTTCTGTCAATATAGAAATCGATAAGGATGCCGAACTCACGCTGATCATCGACAAAGGCAATGGTGACTTCGTAAAAGTGAAAGGCGAAGCCAGGCTTTCCGGCGGGATTGATGAATCCGGGAAAACTACGCTGACCGGCCGTTATGAACTCAAGGAAGGTTCTTATGAAATGACGTTCAACCTGCTTAAACGAAAATTCAACATTCGTGAGGGCAGTTACATTTTGTGGACCGGCGAACCCACATCTGCCGATATTAATATTACCGCGGTATACAATGCCAATGTCGCGCCGATTGATTTGCTCGACGACCAGTTGGGATCGGTTACGCCAGCCATAAGGAATACTTACAAACAGCGGCTTCCGTTTGAATTGCTGCTGAAGCTTAACGGAGAATTGCTGAAGCCAGATATTACTTTCGACATTACGCTGCCTGAAAAGAATTACGGTGTTTCCTCTGATGTTACTACAAATACCCGTGCAAAGCTAGAGCAGTTGCGCCAGGAACCGGCAGAATTGAACAAGCAGGTTTTTGCGTTGCTTTTACTCAACAGATTCATCGGAGAGAATCCGTTTGCCAGCGAGTCGGGAACAAGCGCTGAAGGGATGGCAAGGCAAAGTGTCAGCAAAATCCTGTCACAGCAACTCAATGATCTGGCAGGAAACCTGATTAAAGGCGTGGACATTGTTTTTGACCTTGAATCCACTGAGGATTACACTTCGGGGCAAAGGGAAAATAAAACCGACCTGAATGTAGCGGTTTCCAAAAAACTGCTCAATGACAGACTGAAAGTCACCGTCGGCAGCAATTTTGATGTTGAGGGCGAACAGCAGGTAAATGAACAGGCCAATACGATTGCAGGCGATGTTTCGGCTGATTATCAATTGTCGAAGGATGGACGGTATGTACTTCGTGCGTATCGCAAAAACGAATACCAGGTGGCGCTGCAGGGACAGGTAATCGAAACGGGCGTGGCATTCATCATTACGATGGATTATGATAAATTCAGCGAGCTGTTCCACCGCAGCAAGGAAGAAAAACGCGAGCAACGCCTGCGACTCCGGAAAGAAAAGGAATTGAAGGCAAAAGAAGAAGCGCAAAAAGCCGCCGAATTCAAGGAACAACAAAAAGAGAAGGAAGCCGACAAAACCACTGAAACTAAAAAGCCATGATAAAACGGATTTTACAATATTGCCTTTGCATGCTGCTGCTGGTATCGTATTCGTGCAGCAATACAAAATACCTTCCGGACGGCGAATACCTATACGTCGGGGGAAAAATCAAGGTCAAAGATTCACTCATATCACGTAAAGAACGTAAATCACTCGAACGGGAACTGAAGGGATTACTGCGCCCGAAACCGAATTCAAAAATATTGGGGCTGCGCCCGAAACTGCTGATTTACAACCTGGCCGGCGAACCTAAAAAGGAGAAGGGATTCCGGCACTGGCTTCGCACCAAAGTAGGGGAACCGCCGGTATTGTTCAGCCAGGTAGACCTGGATCTGAACGCCGATATTTTGCAGAATTACAGCGAAAACCGGGGTTACTTCAAAACGATGGTCACTTCTGATTCCACGAAAAAAGGCAAAAGGGTCAGTGCAGAATATACGGTGATGCCCGGCAAACAATACAAAATCCGCAACGTGATTTTCCCTCAGGACTCGAGCGCGCTGGAACAGGCCATTACCAGGACAGCCGACAAAACCTTACTGAAATCCGGGAATCCATACGATCTCGAAACCATCAAGCTGGAGCGCACGCGTATCGATGCGCGCTTAAAGGAAGAAGGTTTTTATTTCTTCAGCCCCGATTTCCTGAAAGTCCAGGTAGACAGCACCGTGGGGAGTTACCACGTGGATTTATTGGTGAAAGCCAAAGACGATATGCCGGCGCGTGGCTCTAAAGTATTCACCATCAACGACATTTACGTTTATCCCGATTATTCTTTGCGAAGGATGCAGCGCGACAGCGTCCGCGGGGATACGACCGGTGTGGTGCAATACAAGGATTTTACGATCCTCGATAAGAAAAAATTGTTTGACCCGAGGATTTTTGACCGCACGCTGTATTTCAATAAATATGATGTGTACAACCGGACAGACCATAATCTTTCGCTAAACCGTCTGGTAAACCTCGGCACTTTTAAATTCGTAAAAAACCAGTTTAAGATCTCAAAGGAGAATGAAAATGCGCTTGATGCTTACTATTACCTGACACCGTTGCCTAAGAAATCAATCCGTGTCGAAGTGCTTGGGAAAACCAATTCGGCGAATTATACCGGAACCGAGCTGAACATCAACTGGAGTAACCGCAATACCTTTCGCGGTGCAGAATTGCTGAATGTATCGGTTTTCGGTGGACTGGAAGCACAGATTTCCGGGCAAAATAATGGTTATAATGTATACCGCGTCGGATCTGAAGTGAGTTTGACCTGGCCGCGGTTCATTGCGCCGTTTAAATTAAGGTCGTCGAGCGGATTTGTGCCAAAGACCAAAGCTACTTTAGGTTATGAATTCCAGAAAAGGGAAAAGTTGTATTCACTGAATTCGTTTAAGGGCTCGTTCGGTTATCTGTGGAAAGAGAACATCCGTAAGGAACACCAATTGAATATCACCGAAATCAATTATGTAGCTCCGTCGCTGGTTACCGATTTATACCGCCAGCAGGCACTGGGCAACAAAACACTCGAAAAAGTCATTGAAAAACAATTGATTTTCGGGCCGACTTATTCTTTTACGTATACCAATACGATGCAGACCGCCAGGAAAAATACCTTCTATTATAAAGGCAGCCTCGATGTGGCCGGAACCATTGCCGGACTTGCTTTAGGTGCTGATGTTAAGGCAGGAAAAGAAAAAGAAGTCCTGGGTGTCGCCTTCAGCCAGTTTGTAAAAATGGAAAATGATTTCAGGCATTACCTGAAACTTGGCGGTGAAGCGGTATTGGCCAGCCGCATTATTGCCGGTGTCGGATATGGTTATGGAAACTCGACCGAATTGCCTTACATCAAGCAGTTTTTCATTGGCGGTACAAACAGTATCCGTGCTTTCAGGGCGCGTTCGCTGGGTCCTGGCTCTTATAATGGCGAGTCGGAAAGCAGTGATTTCCTACCCGACCAATCGGGTGACATCAAATTGGAATTCAATACGGAATACCGTGCAAAAATCTTCAGTATTGTAAAAGGTGCCGTATTTGTCGATGCCGGAAACATCTGGCTGATGCATAAGGACACAAACAAACCCGGTGCCGAATTCTCAAAGAAATTCCTCAGTGAGATTGCTGTCGGGACCGGGGTTGGTTTGCGTTTCGATTTGTCGTTCCTTGTGTTACGAACCGATCTGGCATTTCCGTTGCGTAAGCCCTATCTTCCTGCCGGGCAACGCTGGGTGATTGACGACATCAGTTTCGGCAGCGGGTCTTGGCGTAAGGAGAATTTGATATTCAATCTTGCAATCGGTTATCCTTTTTAATTGCGAATCAGAAATTATGAATTATGAATTACGCTAGCCGAATCATAATTCATAATTCCTAATTTATAATTCGCAATTCATAATTTTTACAAAGTCCTGTGTCCCTCAAGCGTCACAGTAGTTCCATTACTATCCGCAAATGAACCATTGAGTTCATCTCCATTTATGGTAGCCATATGCCTGCCATCTTCCATTAATTTATTCCCATCAGCAATGATACCGTCACCGTCATTGATCTCGCCGGTCTGGTTGTCTTTGGCAATATAACCCCATTTGGCAAGGCTGGTGGAAAGGACAACATTAAAAGTTCCGCTATCGCTCCCGGCAGTATAAGTCCCCACAAAAGCTTCAATAAGTGACGTCGACGTTTCTTTTGCGAGAATAAATGTGGCATTGGGATGCCCTGGAATATCTGCCGAAACCATCGTCGGCTGCTCCCCTCCCGCTCCAACCTGGAACGTTAATGTCACGGCGCTGCCATTCATCATTCCGGTAAACGGCGCGATATACGTTTCACCATTTACCACAGAAACATTGGAAATGAGGTTCACCGTTACGCCATCTAAAACCATCACTCCAGTAATGGTATTCGAACCGTTCTGGATGTCGATGCTGATGGTGCCGGTCGAACCCACCACGATGCCTTTGTAAAGCCCTTTTGCACTCATGTCATTAGCCGCAATGCCCTGTGGCGTGTCGTTGCAGGTAGTGCATACATAAGCCGGGTCGCTGTCGCTGTCTTTTGAACAGGAAGAAAGGAATACCCCTGCAAACAATACAGGTAGCATCCACAATGTTTTTTTAAATGTCTTCATAAGATTTAATTTATGGTTAATGAAGCAAAGTTAGCAGGAGATGCAGGGGCGCGCAATCGCTAAAAAGTAGTAATTTGGGACTTGCTTCACTTTAGACTTTTTGGATTATGACCCGCAAATCCCAACAATCAACAAGGCTAGAAGGCTAAAGCCCGTAGGGCGTGTCTATAGTGCAGCGTTTCCAAAAGGCGCAGGCGCAGCCGCTTCTATCTGGTCTTATTCAACGCTTCCGTACGCGAATTCACCTGGAGTTTTTCATAAATATTCCTGATATGCGTGCGGACGGTTTCGGTACTGAGGAACAATTTATCGGCAATTTCCTTGTAGCGAAGGCCTTGTGAGAGTTCGCTCAGGATCTGTTTTTCGCGTTCCGATAATTTCTGCAATTCCTTATTCTGGCTGTTATCGGGCTGGAAGGAGGCGACGACTTTACGTGCAATATGGCTGCTCATGGGCGAACCGCCTTTGTGTACTTCAACAATGGCATCAAGGATTTTGGATGGCTGTGTGGTTTTGGTCAGATAGCCTGTTGCGCCTGCCTTGAGCGCACTGAATACGGAATCGGTATCTTCAAAAGAGGTGCACATCAAAAACTGTGTTCCCGGACACGACAGCTTCAATTCCCTGATGCATTGGATACCGTCTTTTCCCGGCAGGTGGATGTCCATCAGAACCACATCAAGTTGTAGCTGCGGCAAGGAAATGATGGCCGCTTCCGCAGATTCGAATGTGTCCGTGCAGCGGAAGCCTTCGCTGCCATTGATCAAAATGGCGAGGCTTTCGCGAATCTGCTTTTCGTCTTCTACAATTCCGACCCTGATTTCCATATCCAAAATTAAAAATTATCGTTTGCAGCAGCATACTACAAAAGTAGTAATTGTCAATTCCTGAGCAGTTGCTGCATCGGAATCCTGAGGCTGATTTCAGTTCCGATTCCGGGGCCGCTGGTGATTTCAATAAACCCACTGACGGATTCGAGCCTTTTTTTCATATTGGGCAAACCATTTCCTGCAGTTACACCTGCCACATCAAAACCATCCCCGTCGTCTTTAATCGAGATAAACAGGCAGCCGCGGTCAATTATTGCATTAAAATAGGCATTCGAAGCGCCGGAATATTTGGATATATTGTTAAGTGACTCTTTAACCACCATAAAAATTCCGCGGTGGATTTCTTTTGCAATAGGGTCCGTCGGAATGGCTTCCGGAAATGAATAATGAGGTTTTATCTGGTAATCTTCAAGGTAATCCGTCGCATATTCCCTGATCCGGGCCAAGAGGTTATTCAGCGTCGTATTGTCCGGATTCAATGCCCAGATCAGGTCGCGCATGTTGCCGATCATTTTAGCAGCGGTTTCCTGGACAGATTTTGCATGTTGTCCGATCTCGGGATTTTGTGCCGATTTCTGCAAAATAATCTCACTCAGGAAATTGACTTTCGACAACCCCGACCCCAGATCGTCATGGATGTCGCGTGCCATCCTGATGCGTTCCTGTTCTTCAGTGTCACGGATGGCTTTATCCCTTGCCACCACGTTTTTCAACTGTTGGTTTTTGCGCCAGAAAAATAAGATGACGATAAAAATCATTAAAAACGCCAGAATCAGAATAATCAGCCTATTGCGTTTCTGGATTTTGAGCGCGTCAATTTTTGATTGCTGCCGCAGGGAACGAATTTTCGCTTCCTTATCCAGCGTGTCATACTTCACCTGCATTTCTGCAAGCTGTGACGATCTTTCGGAATTGATGAAATCGCCTTTCGCTGCTTCATATTTTTTCCTGTAAGCAATGGCATTGGGGTAATTCCGCAATTTTTCATAGGCCGTAGCGATGCCGTCAAGGGATTCCACCGCAATTTCAGCTGCTTTTATGGCCTCCGCGGTTTTATACGCCAAAAGACAATATTGCAGCGATTTTTGATAATCCCCTATTAATATATAAACATTGCCCAGGTTGTTCTGTGTGGCGGCCACCATAAAACGATCGTCCGTCTTTTCTGAAATCGAAAGTGCCTGAAGGTAATCCTGGACTGCTTCTTCATATTTCCCGAGGTATTTACGGACGATGGCCAGATTGTTCAGTGACATTGCAATGCGTGGCTTGTCCTCAACCAATTTGTAAATGGAAAGGGCTTCCGAATATGCTTTTAACGCTTCGGTATATTTTTCCTGCTGCTCATACACCACACCCATATTGTTCAGGCAGTCTGCCTTTATCGGTTTATGGTCCTTGCCGATAAGGTCCATCGCTTTCTTATAATAAGCCAGGGCGACCGTAAAATCCTTTTGCTCAGAATACATGGCGCCAATATTCTTATTGATCTTGGCCATGCCCGGAATGTCATTCCTTTTCTTAGCAATGGATAATGACAGCAGGTAATGTCGCAGCGCCAATTCGGATTTTCCGGTTTGGGAATAAATGTTGCCGAGATTGTTGTATGCCTTTTGCAGGATAATTCCGTCTGATGGTGTTTGTGCCAATGCAATACAATGCGTCAATACCGTCAGTCCGTGCTCATATTTCCCGCTTTCAAAATCGGAAATGCCCTGTTGCAGCAATTGCGCCGCCGAAGGCGATTGTGCCACACAGTGTAGGTTTATCAACAGCAACAATAAACAGCGTAAAAATATTTTCATACCGTCGGTTAGATGCTGAAAGGTACGAAAAAGATTATAGATGGCTGCTTATGGCTTTGATTCAGAACGTTTCAACGATTCATACGCCTGGGATTCCGGATAATTCCATGACAATATGCTTTTCGATTCCCATTTGTGGATGAATTCTTTTTTTCGTCTTTGGATTTTATTGTGGAATATCGCAACAGGCATCAGCTCAGTATCGAAATGAAATTTGGTTTGTTGCATCTGATCGATTTCAGAAAGCTCGTTTTGAGATTTGTCAAGTTCAGGAAGCACTTTATCGGAGAAATCAGAATTGTAATCCAGGTCGACAAAGGATTCTTTATAATTCCTGAAATTGTAACTTACGATGAACTGGTCCCAGTTGAAAACCGAAGCCGAAATGAACAGGATATATAATACGAATGCATTGGTCCTGATGAGGTAAAACGAAGATTTTTTCTGGAGTACTTTCAACGCCACCGTATACAGCCAGCAGATTACAAAGACAAGGAAAATAATCAATGCGATGCGTTTGTAAGCCAAGGCGAAATACCGGATGTAATGGAAATTGCGCACGCCAACGGAAACGGTCAGTACGGCATTCTGCACGATCCACAGTATACAAAGGCCTTTAATGAATTTATTTGCCGAATAAAAATTCAGGTTGCCACGGAAGAAATACAGTACAACCAAAATCGAGCATACAATAGACAACAGCAGTAAATACGTGCCTTCATGTACAAATTGCTTCAGGAAATCGCCGTTCCATCGAAAATTGAACCAAACCCAATACACATCGATACTGTTGACGACGAGCAGGATCGCGTTGAGCCCAATCAGCAGGAAAACCCCAGCGCGCAGCTCCCCTTTTAATCCCGTTGTCAGGCCGCGCCAATAGCGTTTCCTTTTAATCCTGACGATTTCATCACTGGCATTGGCATCATCCTTAATCGTTTGCTCGTTCGTATTCCTGATAAAGAAATAGTTGCAAAGGATCAAACCGAAGAAGAATGTAAAGATTAATGTGAAATCAAGTGTGAATGACATCATATCGAAAAACTTTTCGATGCTGTCAAATATCTTTATTACAAGTCTGTTAAAAACCGGGTTTGAAATGCGGTAAAACATGACAAATACTGAAATGATGATAACCGGGACTGAAAAAATACGAAATTTCCATAAGGCCCGTGCAATTTTTCCGCTACCTAATTTACCTGTAAAAAAGGCATCCATAAAACGGATCTGGGCATAAAAGATATTGAAGAAGGACAGTTTGGCCGAACTCACCAGCGACCTCGCCTGCGGATAAATCAAAATCCCAACAAAAACGAACAGCGCCAGGAAATTCATCACCACGGCATAGTCCGAAAAAACGAACACTACGGCGAGCGCAGTAATAAAAAAACCGCTGCCAAAAATAAGGTGGTTGCGGTTCCTGAAATCAATTTGTTTTGTAAAAGCAAGCCAAAGCAGCGCAGCGGTTTCGATAATCAAAATATTGAGTCCTAAATACTGGTTGTGGAAAAGCAGCGTAAATAAGACTGCAAAGAGCAGTGCGCCGTTGAGGCCTTTTTTGAAATCCATCATGTTTGTAGTTTGGATTTTAACGCAGAAATACGCAACGTATTATAACTATGAATTATCAATTACGAACTATGAATCGATGCTGTCCGTAATTCATAATTCGCAATTCATAATTTAAAAAAGTTTTCCAGCGCAATGGCCAACACGGTTACATCCACTTTTTCAATGGGGTGATGCGTACCTGGGAAAACCATCAGTGAAGCATTTGGCAGCTGCCTGTACACCGCGATAGTCTCTTCAAGCGTGACCATGGCATCGCTATCGCCGATCGAAATCCTGACGGGAATGCCGATATCTTTGAAATCCCCGGGCAAAGGATTTTCATTGCCCATGTTGATCATCATTTCTGCCGTTGCGGTCATGACGGTTTTCCAATCGTTCGGGTAATGCCTTTTTTCCAATGTATTTGCGAAAGCCGGGATTTTTTCAGCGATCTTGTCCGGGTCGAGCATCCTGGTTTCCTTTGCGGCGATATCGGGTGTCCATTCGAATTTTGTGGCCAGTGTAAAAATCCTGTCCACCAACTGCGGGTGCTCCTTTGCAAGATACAACGCAACGTACCCGCCCATGCTGTAACCGAAAATGTTTATGGATTGTAAATTTTTGGCAGCGAGGAAATCGGCAACATCTTTGGCAAAACCCTTTATTGAAAAAGAACCGGGCATGACCGTACCGCCATGACCGCTGAAGTTCATCGTGTGCATGGTAAATTTACCTTCAAGTTGTTGAACCAGCGTATCAAACTGTTCCTTCGCACCAATGGCGCCGTGGAGTAAAAGGAGATGCTGCATGTTTTTATTCCAAATTTAAAAATTTCCGCCAACTGTTTGCGCAAAGATTTATATTTGGAATCATTTTTTACCGTATGAAAAAAGTACTTTTCCTGGTTTCCTTTTTAATTTCCAATCTTATTTCCGCCCAGAATGCTGAAACCCTTTTCATCGAAGCCGAAAGGCAGTATGCGCATGAGGAATATGCCGCTGCCATTAAAGGATACAATCGCGTCATTGAAGTTGACCCTAACTTGATCCTGGCTTACAACAACCGCGGTAATTCCTATTTGCAGTTGGGGGAATATGCAAAAGCAATGGCGGATTATGATTTTTTGCTGTCAATAGATCCCGGGAATTCGGTGGCATACCGAAATAAGGGTTTGGTTTTCAAAGCACTGCAAAAATATCCCGAGGCATTAACGGCATACGATAAGGCCATTGCGCTTAAACCTGATTTTTACAACGCTTACGCCAATAAGATTACCGTATTTATGCTACTTAAACAGGATGAAAACGCCCGGAAAACTGCCGACCTGATTAAGGCTAAATATCCGGATTCAGCGGAAAGTTATGCGGTAAGCGCCACGTATTACCGCCTGAAGAATGACTATTATATGGTTTTTGCGGAAATGGATGCTGCGTTGGCCAAAGATCCTAAAAACGAAGGCATTCTATCAGAAAGGGCGCAGCTTAAGGATGATCTGGGTGATGATAACGGGGCTATTGCGGATTACACCACACTGATCAGAATAGATGCCGGGAATGCCAAATATTTCTCCGGAAGGGCAAGCGCTTACCATGATTTAAAATTGTACGACAAGGCGATTTTCGATTGTAACCAGGCCGTCGCGCTGGATGCCTACAGTTATGCTGGCTATACCCTGCGGGCTTTTACGGAAGACCAGATGGGGCAAACTGATAAAGCCATTGCAGATTATGAAAGGGCCATTTCCATAAGGCCTTCTATGGAGTTTGCCTATTTTGAGCTTTCTACTTTATACGACTGGCAGGAAAAATATGATAAGGCACTGGAGGTGATCGGGTGGCTGCTGAAAATAAAACCCGACTCTTACCAGGGGCTCATGAAACAAGCCGATTTTACCGCAAAAACGAAAAACTTTAAAGAGGCCATCCGTTTGTGGGGAGGTGTCATCCAAAAGGAACCCACGTTCATTGCCTATTCGCAAAAGGCTTTGTGCGAAAAGCAAATCGGTGACATCGCTGCTGCATGTACCGATATGCAGGCCGCCAACAAACTGGTGAAGGACAAGAAATCGGAAGACTATTTTTTGAGTATCAATTTCCTTTACAATAACTGCCGCAGCACTTTCAGTTCGAAAGATTTGAAAATAATGGACCTGAACAATCAACTGCTTCAGTTTTATGACAAGAACGATGTACAAAATGTGTTGAAAAAATATGATGAAATGATTGCCGTTGCCCCCGATTCGGCGTCGCTGTATGTTGACCGTGGATTGTACAAGCGCGGCAACGGAGATTATACTGGCGCAATCAATGATTATAAGAAAGCCTTATCGCTCGACAAGAACAACGGTACGGCACGCAGTGCAATGGGGTTCGCCCTGGTGTACACCGGCAAAACCGATGAAGCGGTGGAGACATATCTTGAAGCGATACGACTGCATCCCGAATATGCGCCGGATTCCTATAACCTTGGATTAATCTATGCCGAAAAAGGAGACTACCAAAAAGGCATAGCGTATTTATCAAGCGCCATACAAAAGGACCAAAACTACACGGGCGCCTATTACAACCTGGGTTTGGTTTACCTGAAAACCGGTGATAAAAACAAAGCTTGCTACTATCTTAAAGCCGCAGAGAAATTGGGTTCTATGGAGGCAAGAGTGAAACGGATGTCAGTGTGTGATTAGTACTGAGTGGCTGAGTACAAAAATAAGAATGTGAAAATCAGGGCGATAATTTATTCGTTTTTTCCCTTTCGGTTGAAGTGACTTATCGTCTCGCAACATATAATAAAAAAGCCGCAAAACCATGTTACAGGGCTTTGCGGCTTTATAAATTATAAAAATGACCTTATTTCTTAACGAGTTTACGGGTTTCCCCATTTGCAAACTTCATTACATACACGCCGGCAGCATATGCTGAAACATCCAGCGATTGTAAACCGGTATTTCCTTTGTAAAGCATGCGGCCATTAATATTGTAGACTTCGTAATCAAGGTGGTCCGTAGCCTGGATAAATACTTTCCCTGAAGCCGGATTCGGGTAAACCGTAAGCACAGCCGCAGCATGTACTTCGCCAACACCAAGTACTGAGAATTCATAAGCGCCCATATCGACGGTAGTGTCCTGGATGCGTGCCGTTTTTTGCAAATCAAGGTTGTAAACCTGGTTTATGAGTGTGTTATCCCCCATATTAATTCCGTTTGATCCGGCGAGGAGGTGGTAATCGTAACCGTCAATTGAGAATGGTGCAGCAGCAGCGACCCCTGCGTTGACAAAAGTTGGGACTGTAGTTGAAATATTTGTGCTGCTGTTAGCATCATTTATCCCTTCAATAATACTATTTGCAGCAGCTCCATTGTCCAATGCACGTCCCGCAATATTGTTGCAAACTATATTATTATAGAATACGGACAACTGTCCTGCTAGCTCTACAGTATAAACCGAAACGTTAGTAACATTATTTTTATTTCCGCTTATAGTACAATTTATAATTTTCGAAACCGGAGGTGTACCGGCAGGCACAACAGAACTTAAAGCAGCACCGTAGTCTGCAACGTTCCCAACAAATAAAGAGTTATACAATTCTACTGTAGAACCTGAATCATCATTGCAAACTGCACCGCCGTACAACGAAGCGCTATTGCCACTCATTACCGTCCTGTCCACAATCAGAGCACTGTTGGAATCCAAAAAAACACCACCTCCGTTTTGAGCAGTATTGCTACTTATATCACAGTCAATAAGTTTCAAGGTTCCGCCACCAAGCCATATCCCACCGCCGTCACCAGCAGATGAATTGTTCCTGATTTTACAGGAAATAAGTGTAGTTATATTTGATGTCTGTGCATAAATACCCACTGCACCACCGTCAGAGCCGTAATTTGCAACAAGTTCGCAATTTCTTATTATAGGCTGACCTTGTGAAACACGGATCGCTCCACCCCAGATAGTAGTTGCATAACCATTTACAATTTTGAATCCATCAAAAATCGTGAGATTACTAGAATTAGTGAATGTCACCACACTTCTGCAATTATCAGTGTTTACTCCCACTGTACCGACATCTCCATTAAGCGTTGTTGATACGCCAGCAGTAATATCACGCTGTGCCAATGTAGTTTCGGTTCCCATAAAACTCCCATAGACTGCAACGCCATTAGGTATGCTGAAGGAAGAACTGGAAGTATTTCCGACTGGTTTATAAACCCCTGAAGCCACCCATACCTGGTCTCCTACTATAACATCGCCAAAAGCCTGTTCAATCGTCAGGTAAGCGTTCGTCCACGAAGTGCCGTTATTGGCTCCCGTAGCATTCTTGTTCACATAAATAATCGTCGCAAAAGCGTTCATGCTACAGATGCAACATAATAAGAAGTAGATTTTTTTCATAATGTTTTGTTTAATTGTTTTCGGTGTAAAAATAATAGAATTAATTTCCTGAGCATCATCTGTATTACATATTCCTGCGATACTGCCCTCCCACTTCGAATAAAGCTGAAGTTATCTGCCCCAGAGAACAGACTTTCGTCGCTTCCATCAGTTTTTCGAACATGTTCTTATTGCTGATTGCTGCTTCCTGGATGGCTTCAAGCTGCTCTTCCTCTTTGCCCGCATGGGTTTTATGCAGTTCGTCGAGCATCGTGATCTGGTATTGCTTTTCCTCTTCGGTAGCGCGGATGACCTCGGCAGGAACAACCGTCGGGGAACCTTTGGAACTCAGGAACGTATTGACACCGATGATCGGGAAATCGCCATTGTGCTTCAGCGTTTCGTAGTACAGGCTTTCCTCCTGTATTTTCGAACGTTGGTACATGGTTTCCATCGCACCGAGAACACCACCTCTTTCGGTGATGCGGTCGAATTCCTGTAATACGGCTTCTTCAACCAAATCGGTCAGTTCTTCAATGATGAACGATCCCTGTATCGGGTTTTCATTTTTGGCCAATCCCAATTCCTTATTGATGATCAGCTGGATGGCCATCGCACGGCGTACCGATTCTTCAGTGGGTGTTGTGATGGCTTCATCATAAGCATTGGTATGCAGTGAATTACAGTTATCGTAAATCGCATAAAGCGCCTGCAACGTCGTACGGATATCGTTAAAGTCGATTTCCTGTGCATGCAGTGAACGGCCTGAAGTCTGGATGTGGTACTTCAGCATCTGGGCGCGCTCGTTTGCCTTATATTTATATTTTAAGGCTTTCGCCCAAATCTTTCTGGCCACACGACCGATAACGGCATATTCCGGATCGATTCCGTTTGAGAAGAAGAACGATAGGTTCGGCCCGAAATCGTTGATGCTCATACCCCGGCTTAAGTAATATTCCACGTAAGTGAAACCATTCGCAAGCGTAAAAGCCAACTGCGTAATAGGATTTGCGCCTGCTTCGGCAATATGGTAGCCAGAAATCGAAACGGAGTAGAAATTGCGTACATTGTTTGTAATGAAATATTCCTGCACATCACCCATCAGCCTCAGCGCGAATTCGGTCGAGAAAATGCAGGTATTCTGCGCCTGGTCTTCTTTTAGGATATCCGCCTGCACGGTACCGCGAACCTGTGCGAGTGTCTTCACTTTGATGTCATTGTAAACATCGGCGGGAAGCACCTCGTCTCCGGTAACGCCAAGTAGCAATAATCCGAGTCCATTGTTTCCTTTTGGCAACTCCCCTTGATAAGCCGGCCTTTTGGTGCCTTTCTGTTTGTAGATCTCGTTGATTTTTTCTTCGACGACAGACAGTAAATTGTTTTGCCTGATGTACATTTCGCATTGCTGGTCGATGGCAGCATTCATGAAGAATCCCAGCAGCATCGGGGCAGGCCCGTTGATGGTCATCGAAACCGACGTCAGCGGATGCACGAGGTCGAAACCGGAATACAGTTTCTTGGCATCGTCAAGGCAGCATATCGATACGCCGGCGTTCCCGATTTTTCCGTAAATGTCAGGGCGCAGGTGTGGGTCATTTCCGTATAAGGTCACACTGTCAAAGGCCGTAGACAAACGCTTTGCGGGCATGCCCTGGCTTACATAATGGAAACGCTTGTTGGTACGCTCCGGGCCGCCTTCCCCCGCAAACATACGCGAAGGGTCCTCGCCTTCCCTTTTGAACGGGTACAGTCCGGAAGCAAACGGGAACTCTCCGGGAACATTCTCCTGCAGGCACCAGCGGAGGATATCACCCCAGGCTTCGTATCTTGGCAAAGCCACTTTGGCAATCTGCGTATGCGAAAGCGATTCGGTATGCGTGGCAATCTTGATTTCCTTGTCGCGTACTTTGAATGAATAAACCGGGTGTTTGTAGCGGTTGACTTTTGTATCCCAATTCAGGATGATTTCCCAGTTGTAGGGGTCGAGGTCCATTTTTAATTTATCGAACTGGTTCAGCAATAGGTTTAAGAAGATGCGGTTTTCATGGCCTTCATCAAAAGGGGCTAAGATCGAATCATCGTCGATACCTGCTTTGGTAATCACAGGAATTTTACCGGAAACGGTTTCAATCGTCTTGAAAATCCCGAAAAGTTTCTGTGCGACTTGCTGTTGTGACAGCGCATCGGCATCATATTTGCGGTTGTTTTCTGAAATTTCTGACAAGTAGCGCGTACGGTGTGGCGGAATGACGAAAATCTTCTCGCTCATTTCGCGTGTGATGTGGAAATCCGACTTTAAATCCGAATCGGTTTTTTCATGGATCTTATCCATAATGGACTTGTATAGCGTATTCATTCCAGGGTCGTTGAACTGCGAGGCGATGGTGCCGAAAACGGGCAACGTATCAGGATCGGTATCCCAAAGCTGGTGGTTTCTTTGGAACTGCTTCTTCACATCGCGCAACGCATCAAGCGAGCCGCGCTTGTCAAATTTATTGATTGCCACGAGGTCGGCGAAGTCGAGCATGTCAATCTTTTCCAACTGTGTTGCAGCACCGAATTCGGGCGTCATGACGTATAAGGAAACATCTGAATGGTCCATAATCTCGGTGTCCGACTGTCCGATGCCGGAAGTCTCGAGGATGATCAGGTCGTATTTTGCAGCCTTCAGTACTTCGATGGCTTCAGCTACATATTTCGATAAGGCCAGGTTGGACTGGCGTGTTGCCAGGGAACGCATGTACACCCGCGGGTTGTTGATGGCGTTCATGCGGATGCGGTCACCAAGTAACGCACCGCCGGTTTTCCTTTTGGATGGATCTACGGATATCAGTCCGATGGTTTTTTCAGGGAAATCAATGAGGAACCTGCGTACGAGTTCGTCTACCAGTGATGATTTCCCTGCACCGCCCGTTCCGGTGATTCCGAGTACAGGGGTTTTGCTTTTTTTGTTTTTCTTATAAATGGCTTCCATGGCTGCCTTGGCCACTTCGGGGAAATTTTCGGCTGAGGAGATGACACGCGCGATGGCGGTCGGATTTTTGGATTCAAGGTTGTCCACTTCGCCGTTGAGCCTGTCCCCTATCGGAAAATCGCTGCGCTTCACAAGGTCGTTGATCATGCCCTGCAATCCGAGGGAGCGCCCATCATCCGGGGAATAGATGCGTTCGATGCCATACTCGTGCAGTTCGGAGATTTCTGAAGGCAGGATGACACCGCCGCCGCCGCCGAAGATCTTGATGTGCGCGGCACCTTTTTCCTTTAGCAGGTCGTACATGTACTTGAAGTATTCGTTGTGACCTCCCTGGTAAGATGTCATCGCTATGGCATTGGCATCTTCCTGAATGGCCGTATTGACAACCTCTTCTACGCTACGGTCGTGGCCGAGATGGATCACTTCAACGCCGGTGGACTGGATGATACGTCGCATGATATTGATTGCGGCATCATGCCCGTCGAACAATGACGCAGCGGTAACGATTCTTACTTTATTGACAGGAATATAAGGCTTTACTTGTTCCATTTGTATTTTACTGTGGATTTTGAGCGCGCAATTTACGGATTTTATAATCAGTGGGAAAGTGGGAAAGTTACAAAGTTGTAAAGTAGTAAATTGAGGATGCTTTTACCGCTCTCTGCCGCACCAGTACCGCTTTAGTACCGCTTTAGTACTGCATTAGTACCGCACTAGTACCGCATTAGAAGCGTATCAGTACCGAAATAGTAAAGCATCGATAGCGGTTTTTTGTATGTTTGTGGGAGCTGTCTTATTTGTTTTTATAATTGCTATGCGATAACTTATTCAATTTATTTGGAAATGCGGGAAAAAATATTCAGGTACTCCACATTATCATTCGTTTTTATAAATTTTTGGACACTCTATCTGTTCTTTGATTATTTTACACAGGAGCATAGGATGTTTGAAGGTTGGGGATTATTATTCAACTTTTTTTATAGTGTGATGTTTGGGACCGGGTTCGCTTTAATTTTATTAATCATCAGATTGGTGCTTCATTTAAGGAAGAAGCCAAGTATGCTGACATCAAACTTCTTTTATGTGCTGAGCGGAATATTTAATCTTAATATTTTTATTATTTGGGTAATTTGCCTGATCCTGGACATTCTGGAGATTGAAAATGGTTTTTTAGCGATTTTTATGTCAGCATCATTATTAATGGCAGGCTTCATATTTTTTGATATTTATAAATCAAACTTCAAGCTGCAAGGGGATGAAAAAAGCGCCGCTAAACCTTAGATAAGGACCGGATTACAAAAGACATTTTGAAATAACAGCATTTATACAGACTATGGCTTACAACGAAAACACTGTGCAACGCATTCGCGGGTTCTTACAGCACACAGGAATGGATTTTTATGAAAAGGAGATGTTTCGCGGCATTTGTTTTATGGTCGATGACAAAATGTGCTGTGCTGCGCATATTGACAAAGCATCTGGAGCCAATTACCTGCTATGCAGGATTGGCGATGAAGCGTATGCAGGTGCTTTGGAAAAGGATTATGTAATCCCGATGGAATTCACGGGAAAGTCAATGAAAGGGTATGTTTATGTCATTGAAGACGGCTTCAGAAGCGCGAAGGACCTTGCGTATTGGCTGCAGTTGTGTGTTGACTTTAATCCATTTGCGAAAAGGAGCAAGCGGAAATAAGTAGTAACGTCATGAAGGTAAATGCGTGGCATTAATGGCTTTTCATAATACAAGGATTTATATGAGCTGAATATTTTCCTAACTTCGCCTTTAAACTAAAAACAAATCCCATGACTTCGATGTTCAATCCCGTCCATGCCGATAATATCATCTCGCGCATCAGATCCCTGACTCCTGAGCATGAGGCGCTTTGGGGCAAAATGAATGGGTACCAAATGCTGAAACATTGCACACTTTGCGAAGATATGCTGCTTGGGCACCTTAAGATCAAACGTGTTTTCATTGGCCGGATCATCGGGAAGATGATTTTGAAGAAAGCGTTGGAGGAAGGCAGGCCTTTCGGAAAAAATTCACCTACTGCGCCCCTTTTTGAAACTACTTCCCAATCCGGAAACTTTGAGGAACAGCGAAATGAATGGCTTGGGCGAATCAGTCAATACGAGGCATTTTCCAATAATGATTTCGTGCATCCTTTTTTCGGGAAGATGAACAGGGAACAGGTCGGGTTGTTTGCTTATAAGCATGCAGATCATCATCTGAGGCAATTCGGGGTATAACAAAATGACTGCAAAAACGTCTCTCCTGTTGTGGTTTCCTCTAACAGTCATCAGACTTCATTGAACACGATGGAACAACCCAGAATATATTTCCCAAACCTGAACGGGCTGCGTTTCATCGCAGCGTTGCTGGTTATTATCCATCATGTCGAAGCATACAAAGGCTTTTTCAGGATGGAACATGATGACATTCCTTTTGCTACAATTGCCGGGCCGCTTGGCGTGATCTTGTTTTTCGTATTGAGCGGCTTCCTGATTACTTATTTGCTTTTGTTTGAAGAAACCGCCTTTGGTAAAATCAACATCAGGAATTTTTACACCCGCAGGATACTCCGCATCTGGCCATTATATTTCCTGATTTTACTGCTGGCTTTCCTGGTATTGCCCAATATTGATATTTTTGTATTGCCCCGTTTTGGTAAGGATGCCATTTATTCACAACTGGCGCTAAAAATTATCTTTTACGTTTTTTTCCTGCCGAATCTCGCTTGTGCGGCACTGAGTTCCATCCCATACGCCTCACATACCTGGTCCATCGGTACGGAAGAGCAATTTTACCTCGTGTGGCCGCTGCTCCTGAGATTCTTTAAAAAATACAGGATGGCGATGATGCTGGGGATTATCCTATGTTATAATATCATTTTAGCCCTGCTTAAATCACCTTGGTCAGACGATTTGCCCGGAAGCCTTGTGTTGCGCCTTTTTTGGCCTGGATTTAGCATCGACTGCATGGCAATTGGCGGAATCCTGGCCTTACTGTATTTCAGGAAAAGCCGCATGCTTTCCTTGTTAATGGATAACCGTGTCTTCTACGTTGTATTGATGGCAACCATCTTTTTATTGGCTATGGGGTATCATTTCCCTTATCTCCATGATAAAATTTATGCGGTGCTATTTGGGATCATTGTATTGAATCTTGCTGCGAATGATACGCTTTCGATATCGCTCGAAAACAATATATTGAATTATTTGGGGCGCATTTCATATGGTTTATATATGTATCACCCGATTGCGATAGTACTGGCATTTGCCATTTGCCGAAATACCGGGCATTTTTCAAATTGGTTCATTTACCCGCTGGCCATGGTATTAACGAGCGCCATGGCTGCCCTTTCTTATCAATATTTCGAAAGCTGGTTTTTGAAGCGAAAGCAGCAATTTACTGAAATCATCAGTGGGAAGGAAAAGCCGGTTAACTAAAAAAGCAGCCTTGGGCTGCTTTTGTTTATAACTATGGTGTAAAAAAAAATTACTTAAATCCCCTCCACAATTGCAGCAAAATCAACTGCCTTCAGTGCTGCACCGCCGATGAGTCCGCCGTCAACATCCGGTTTTGAAAAGATCTCCTTTGCATTTTCAGGCTTTACGCTGCCACCGTATAAAATGGAAACGTCCTGCGCGATGTTGCCGTATTTTCTATTAATCGTCTCACGGATAAAATGATGCATTTCCTGTGCCTGCTCCGGACTTGCAGTTTCTCCGGTACCGATGGCCCAAACCGGCTCGTAGGCCAGGATGATATTTTCCCAGGCACCTTGCTCAAGATGAAACAAACTATCCTGCAACTGATTTTCTACAATATTGAAATGGTTCCCGGACTGCCTGTCCTTGAGTTCTTCTCCAAAACAGAAAATCACTTCCAGGTTGTGCTTTAGTGCTGTATCCACTTTTGAAGCCAGTAATGCATCGGTTTCATGGAAATACGCCCTGCGCTCAGAATGTCCAAGGATTACAATCCCAACACCGATACTTTTGAGCATATCTGCCGAAATCTCTCCCGTGTAAGCGCCACTTTCCGCCTGGTGCATATTTTGTGCCGCCACCCCGATGTTCGTAAACTCGAGATGGTCCACCGCCGATGCCAGGTTCACAAATGTTGGCGCAACAATAATACGTGCTTCCTTATCATCGGGAAGTGCATTGATTAACTCGTTGAGTAAATCTTCGGTTTCTTCAGCATTTTTATGCATCTTCCAGTTTCCGGCAACAATTTTTGTCCTCATTATTGTAGTGTTTTTAGTGTTTTTTCCATGGAATCAAAATCGGTTTCAATCGCACGGTAGGTTACGATTTGGCCTTTGGCATCAATAATGATATACCTCGGGATCCAGTCCAGGTCGATCGCTTTACCAAATGCGCCTTTCATCATTTTCTCGTCATTAGCCCAATAGTGGTCTCCTTTGAGCTCGTGTTTTTCAATGCCTGCTTTCCATTTTTCCTCAGCCTTATCCATGGAGATGAATACATAATCCACGTTCGGGTTGTTCGCCTGCAACGTTTTGAGTTTAGGCATGGCCTTGACACAATCGCCGCACCACGAAGCCCAGATTTCAATAACAGTGACTTTGCCTTTATGTTTTTCCAGGATGGTTTTCAGGTTGGTGTCACTACCGTCGAAAGCTTTCAGTTTTTCAGAAAGCGCGTCTTTTGAAAACGATTTTTGTGCATTGCAGGATACCAATGGAAGGGCCAAAAGCATCGATAAGAATATGTTTTTCATTTTAAATGGTTTTATCGCCTTGCGGCAGATTTGAAGCTTTACAAAAATAGTCAATTTTAATCCAATTACTGCAGCCTGATTTTCGGATCAAGCCACGCATAAACCAGATCGACCAGGATGTTGATGATGACGAAAGTCGCCGCAATTACGATCACTGAACCCATAATCACCGGCAAATCGAGGTTGCTCAAGGCTTCCACGATTTCCTTGCCGAGTCCGTTCCACCCAAAAATAAATTCCACGAAAACCGCACCGGCAAGCATCGATGCAAACCAGCCGGAAATGGCCGTTACGACCGGATTCATTGAGTTTTTCAGTGCATGTTTCCTGATTACCTGCCATTCGCTTAACCCTTTTGCCCTCGCCGTACGGATGTAATCCTGGCTGAAGGTTTCGAGTAATGCATTGCGCATCAACTGGATTACGACACCCAAAGGACGTATGCCGAGCACTACAGCTGGCAAAATGATATTTTTCCATTGGATAAAGGATCCTTCGCCGAAATCATCGACTTCATACAGACTTCCGGTCATATTCAGATTCGTATATTCATGCAATACAAAACCGAAAACCCATGCAAATAATATCGCGCTGAAAAACGACGGAATGCTCATCCCGAGTGTACTGATCAGCGCGATCAGCCTGTCTGTAACCGTATCTTTATAAACAGCGGAAACAATCCCCAGAAGAATCCCGAAAATGACTGCGATGATGATTGCTGCCAAAGCGAGCAGGAAAGTATTGGGCAGGGTATTCCCGATAATTTCCGAGACTTTCTTGCCGCTTTTCTGGAAACTCTCCCGCAGGTACGGTGTTTTCAGTACGAGTTCGTTATTCCCTATTGAAAACAAACGCGCTGCATTGTATTTGCCTTCGCTTAAAAAAGTATAATCATCCGGGAATTTGCTGTGCAATGAAACCGGCGAAAGATCATTCAGGTAATACATATATTGCGTCGAAACCGGTTTATCAAAACCGTATTTCTTGCGTATGATGGCCAATTGTTCCGAATTCTCATTCTGGTCGAGCATCATGCGCGCGGGGTCACCCGGCAAAATGGTGAACAGGAAAAAAATCACGGTCACTACCCCAAAGAGTGTCAGGAGTGCATAACCGGCTTTATGGAGAAAATATCGGATCATCCGGCGTGTGTGCTATTTTTTAGGGAGTTCGGAAAACGGCTTATTAATCAGTTTTTCCAGGTCTTCCGGATTGAATTTATTATCGGTGATTCCCCAATAATATTTGTATTCGTTGCCATTCCAAAGGTATTTTATCCCGGGCGTATCCTTGCCGCTTCCCAACACATTCCAGAACGGAATCACGTCAATGATCTTATACGGGTATTCGGCACCGGCATATTTAAAGAACTCCGGGATCAGATCGGCTTCCTCATTCATAAAAATAATGCGGACGGCAGGGAAATTTTTGTCTTTCCTGCGCAATTCCGTGATTTCCTTCGCAGCATCACGGCAATGGTCACAGCCCGGAACGAGGAAACAAAGTAGTTTTTTACCCTTATCGATGTCCGCAAAATACGATTTATACCCTGATTTATGTGGTGCCGGCTCCATTTGTACCTTTGGGGCGTCCGGTTTTTTAACGGTATCGGTGGCTTTCTCAATCGTCTCAGGCAAATCAACCGTGCCTGTGGTTTCCGGCAATGCCGTACTGTCTGCAGGCGTTTCCGTATCGGTTATGGCAGCAGGCAGTTCGACCGCTTTCGGCTGGATGGGAGCCAGCATAAAAATACCCAGTATCGTTGCAAACAATACCGTCGTCAGTATCCAGAAATTACCGTCTTTTTCATTTTTCGGCAGCAGCATATACAACCATGCCAAAAGTCCAATGGCTACAACATTTTTAATAATAGCTTCAATGGGCGTCATCGGGAGCAGTTCCCCGAAACAGCCACAGTTCCCAATATTTCCGCCGCTGATGAACGTTACGTAGGTCAGGTGCCCAACGAAAACCAGCAACAGCAATGTCGTCACGGGAATAACGAACCTCCTTAAGAAATGCTTCTGCAACAATAAAAATCCCAAAGCCAGTTCAATTCCGATCAGAATCCTTGAAAAATAAGGCGCAAAATTTTCTGAAAATCCCATCGGATACAGCTGTTTCACTTCGAAAGTGGAAATGGCGAAATATGGGGAATCGAACAATTCACTCTTGGAAAGTTTCGCTGCCGCAGAAAGGATGAACAGGAAAGCGATCACGATGCGCAGGCTCCAGGCAATATAGTTTTTAGTATTGGTAGTCATGTTTTTTTAGTTTCCCCAAAAATAAGCCAAACAGTTTTTCCCGTTTGTTAATGAGTTGTTATTTGTGAAAATCCATCAGGATCAGCGCGAAAACGGCATAATTGATCATGTCCTGGTAATTGGCATCAATCCCTTCCGAAACGAGCGTTTTGCCTTTATTGTCCTCAATTTGCTTGACGCGTAAGAGCTTCTGCAAAATCAAATCAGTAAGTGAACTGACACGCATTTCACGCCATGCCTCGCCATAATCATGGTTCTTGGCTTCCATCAATTCTTTGGTGATGCGTATTTTTTCATCATAAAACTGTGTTGCTTTCTCCACATCCAGATCGGGCTGGTCGGCCACGCCTAATTCCAGTTGAATCAGTGCCATCAGCGAATAATTGATGATGCCGATGAACTCACCCGCCTCTCCTTCATCAATCCTGCGCACTTCATTTTCCTGCAGACTGCGGATGCGCTGTGCCTTAATGAAAATCTGGTCGGTAAGCGACGGAAGCCTCAAAATACGCCAGGCGCTACCGTAATCCTTCATTTTATTGATGTACAGCTGGCGGCAGGTTGCAATCACATTGTCATATTCCTGGATGGTGTTACTCATTTCGGTGTATCTTTGTTTTGTAATTTTTCCAAAAGTATGGAAATAAGATTGAAGTACAAAGCCGGTAACGCACATGAAAATCCAACACATGACCATCAATTGCAAAGGAAAACTCATTGACCTGACCGCCACCAAAGTGATGGGGATCCTGAACGTCACGCCAGATTCGTTTTTTGACGGCGGGCGATATGGCTCTGAAAAAGCGCTTTTGGCACAGGCTGGAAAAATGCTTGCAGAAGGGGCTGATTTTATTGATATCGGAGGATATTCAAGTAAGCCCGGCGCCGAATTCGTTTCTGAATCTGAAGAAATCGGAAGGGTAGTTCCTGCGATAACTTCCATCTTACAACATTTTCCGGAAACGCTCCTTTCGATTGATACGTTCCGAAGCAAAGTCGCCAAAGCCGCTGTAGAGGCGGGTGCAGCGATAGTCAATGACATTTCTGCAGGGAATCTAGATCCGGAGATGATGCAAACTGTGGCCAATCTGAAAGTACCTTACATCATGATGCACATGAAAGGCGACCCGAAAACCATGCAGCAACTCGCGCAATATGAAAACATCATCAAAGAGTTGATTTTTTATTTTTCCGAAAAAGTGGCAGAAGCCAGGAGTTTCGGTATCAATGATGTGATTATCGATCCGGGATTTGGTTTTGCAAAAACTTTGGAACAGAACTATGAATTGCTGCAAAAAACGGAATTGTTGCAACTATTGCAATTGCCTTTGCTGATAGGGATTTCCAGGAAATCAATGATATACAAACATCTGGGAATCAAACCTGAAGAATCCCTTAACGGAACAACAGTTTTAAACACAATCGCATTGACAAAAGGCGCAAATATCCTTCGTGTGCATGATGTAAAGGAGGCGGTGGAATGTGTGAAGCTTTTTCAAATGGTATCTAAACCTTAAGTCTTATAATCTTAAAATCCGGCGATCCTATTGGTGATGATAAGGTTCATTCTTCAAAATCGTAAACCCGCGGTACAATTGCTCAATGAAAAACAACCGCACCATCTGGTGTGAGAAAGTCATCAGCGACAACGAAATTTTCCCATTCGCTTTCGCATAAACCGTTTCGGAAAAGCCATAAGGCCCGCCTATTACAAACACCAGCGTTTTTACGCCGGAATTCATTTTCTTCTGCAATTCCTCAGAAAAACCTACGCTAGAAAAGCTTTTTCCGTTTTCGTCCAGTAAAATCAACTGGTCCGTGGCAGTGAGTTTTGAAAGGATCAACTCCCCTTCTTTTTCTTTTTGCTGTGCTTCGGAAAGGTTTTTGACATTCCTGATATCAGGGATGATTTCGAGGTCGAACTTTATGTAAAACGACAAACGTTTCGTGTACTCGTCAATCAATGCCTGTAAACTCTTATTATCCGTTTTCCCGATGGCCAGCAACCTGATATTCATTTCATAAAAATTGGTACTGCAAAGGTGCGAAGTTATTTAGTATTTTTGGCCAAAATTATTCCGATGCCCGAATTTAAGGACCAGCTTGGCCACCATTTCACTTTTGAAAAAGCCCCCGTACGCATTGTGTCATTGGTACCATCACAAACGGAATTGCTTTATGATCTGGGGCTTGAAGACCAACTTGTCGGGATTACGAAATTCTGTGTACATCCATTTCATTTAAAATCAACAAAAAAAATCGTAGGCGGCACCAAGAAAGTCCATGTGGAAAAAATACGCCTGTTACAGCCCGACATCATCATTTGCAACAAGGAAGAAAACACGCTGGAGATTGTGGAATCGCTGCAAGGCATCGCGCCGGTTTGGGTTACGAATATCATCACGATAGAGGACAGCCTGGAAGTGATCCTGCAATTCGGAAACTTATTCAACCGCCGCACGGAAGCCCGGAAATGGATCGATAAGATCCGGTTTGCGAGACAGGATTTTGAAGCTTTCGTTAAAAATATGCCGCAACAGAAAGCCGCTTATTTTATCTGGAAAAATCCATGGATGTCAGCGGGTTGTGATACTTTTATTAATGAGATGATGAAACTGAATCACTTCAGCAATATTTATGAAGACAAAGGCCGTTATCCTGAAGTCATCATTCAGAAAATCCGCATACAGGGCGACCCGGAAATTGTATTTTTATCATCAGAACCCTACCCTTTTAATGAGCAGGACGCTTTTGAGGTCGGAAGATTCACGCACCACGCCAAAGTCATTTTTGTAGATGGGGAAATGTTCTCGTGGTACGGGACCCGGCTGGTGAAAGCATTTTCATATTTCAGGAAACTGCATGAACGGATTTCATAAAACAGCCGCCTTGTAAAATAAAAAGAGCCGGAATAAATCCCGGCTCCTTAAAACTCTAACTAACCAAACCAATATGAGTGCATATTATGATACAAATGTCGTACATTTTTCAGAATCAATATGTTAACACTCTGTTATTTATTTGTTAGTGATAGTGTAAATCTCAGATTGGATTTTCAGATTGTCAGATCTTCAGATCATCGGACATACCTTTCTGATAATCTGAAAATCCATTTTAATCCTGCATTGCAAAAACCTTGCGCAGCAAATCGCTGGTCCTCGCGCTGAGGTTGTTCCTAATGTCTTTCTCCTCCACGGCGATCATTTTGAAAACGCCTTTCATGGCTTCTTTGGTGACATAATCCTTTAGATCCGGGTTGACATCATTGGTAAGCGGCACGGCGTTGTATTTAGTGATGATGTTGGCCCAAACCTTGTCTGCGCCTACTTTTGAAAGAGACGACTGCACTACAGGGCTGAATTTAGCATATAAAGCCGCATTTGTAGCGCCTTCAAGGTAAGCAGTTGCCGCGGTGTCATTGCCTAAAAGAATGTTTTTGGCATCATTGAAAGTGATGTTTTTTACAGCACTGACGAAAATGGGTGTCGCTTCCTTTACAGCACTTTCTGCAGCGCGGTTCAACACTTTCAGTCCTTCGTCGGCGAGGCTTGATAGCCCGATCTTACGAAGCGTGTTATCCACTTTCTGCAATTCCGTCGGAAGTAAAATCTTTACGGCTTCATTTTTAAAGAAACCGTCAGTAGCAGTGAGTTTGGTGACCTGTTTCGTAATACCGTTGTTCAGTGCTTCACGAAGACCGGCCGCGATATCGGGATTGCCCAAACCGCCGATTTGCGGGTATTGGCTGGCTACCTGCTGTAGTTCGGCGCAGGAGGTAAGGGTAAAAATGAAGAGCAATGCTGTAAGTTTTTTCATATTTGTTTTTATTTATTGTCCTGCATCGCAAATACTTTTCGGAGTAAATCCGATGTGCGGGAACCAAGGTTATTACGGATATTCTTCTCTTCAACTGTAATCATTTTGAAAACACCTTCGAGCGCTTTATTGGTCACATAATCGTTAATATCTGGATTGACTTTAGTGACCAGTGGAATGCTGTTGTATTTCTTTATGATCGACGCCCAGATTATATCGGCACCCACTTTGCCGATAGATTGCTTTACCACGGGATTGAATTTCGCATACAAAGGCGTGGTGGTTTCTGACTGAAGGTACAACGTTGCGGCGTTATCATTGCCCATCAGGATGCTTTTAGCATCGTTGATATTGATGTTTTTAATAGCGCTGACAAATATCGGGGTGGCCTCTTTTACAGCGTCTTCAGCGGCGCGGTTCAGGGCGAGTATGCCTTCGTCGGCGAGACTGGCCATGCCCATTTTACGCAACGTTTTATCGACTTTCTGCAATTCTTCGGGCATGAGGATTTTTACTGCTTCATTTTTGTAAAAACCGTCGACGGCGGTGAGTTTCGAAACCTGCTCGGTAACGCCCTTGTTCAAAGCTTCCTTAAGCCCGGCACCGATATCGACTGCGCCGTTTCCTTTGGTCACCGATTCGACCTTATCAGAAGCCTTCTTCAGTATTCCTTTCAATTGTGCATTGCCGACGATGGGGCAAACCAGTAGCAAGAGCAGTATTTTTCTCATAGATTTTTCTTTAGCTTAACAAATATAAAACCGATTACTGCAACTGCATCGTTTAGGCTTAAATTTTAAAAAAACATTATGAGTCACGAAAGTGTAATTCCATTTTTCATAAGTTTATATCCTAAATAAAATGCCATGAAAACAGAATACTGGGATGTGACCGATGAACAGGTCATCGAAACAAATCAGGCATAAGGATGCCAATGAACCGTCCGGATACATTTATTTTGAAATCAAACAAACGAAATGAAATTTGCAAAAATGCTGATGTACGCGCTCATAACGATCACTTGCTGTGCTGCCATCTACTATTTCTGGCCGGAAAAGAAACTTCCTGCCGGCACTGTAATCGACTCGTTAGTGGTCTATAAATCCGAAAGGCAGCTACTCGCCTACTCTGACGGCAATCTCATAAAAACCTACGCAATTTCATTGGGTAAAAATCCTATCGGGCATAAGGTTTTTGAAGGCGACATGAAAACACCCGAAGGGACTTACACCATCAATGCCAAAAATGCAAACAGCGGCTATCATAAGAATTTAGGTGTATCCTATCCCAATGACCTCGACTGTGCCGTCGCGAAAAGGATCGGAAAATCGCCGGGTGGTGATATTAAGATCCACGGCATCAGGAATGGCCGCGGTTATATCGGGAAATTCCATCGCTGGACCGATTGGACCCATGGTTGCATCGCTGTAACGGATGAGGAAATTGATGAGTTGTTTGATGCCGTAGCGATTGGAACTTCGATTGAGATAAAGCCGTGATTTGGTTATTGGATTATCAGATTTTCAGATCTTCAGATTGTCGGATAATCTGAAGATCTGAAAATCCACTTTTAAATCCCAGCAACTTCTTTTATCTCCCCAATAATCCTCAACGCCAGTTCATCGGCCTGCTTTTGCGAAGGCGCTTCGGTATAAATCCTGATGATCGGCTCGGTATTTGATTTGCGCAAATGCACCCATTCTGAGGCGAAATCAATCTTTACGCCGTCAATGGTGGAAATATTTTCATCCGCATATTTATTGGTCATGGCCTCCAGTATGGCATCTACATCGATCTGCGGCGTAAGCTCGATCTTGTTCTTGCTCATGTAGTATTCGGGATATGAAGCGCGTAGCTCGGAAACCTTCATTTTTTTATTCGCCAGGTGGGTCAGGAACAACGCGATGCCCACGATGCTGTCCCGCCCATAGTGCAATTCAGGATAAATAATCCCGCCATTGCCTTCACCGCCGATCACGGCATTGTTCTTTTTCATCAGTTCAACAACATTCACCTCGCCTACTGCGCTGGCCTCATAAGAACCGTTGTGTTTGTTGGTCACATCACGCAGCGCACGCGACGACGACATATTTGAAACCGTATTTCCAGGCGTTTTGCTTAAGACATAATCGGCGACGGCTACAAGCGTATACTCTTCACCGAACATTTCGCCGTCTTCACTGATAAACGCCAGGCGGTCCACGTCAGGATCTACAACAATTCCTAAATCTGCTTTCTCTTTGATGACCAATTCGCAGATGTCGGTTAAATGCTCCTTCAAGGGTTCGGGATTGTGCGGGAAATGTCCGTTGGGTTCGCAATACAATTTTACGACCTCTACACCCATTTGTTCCAGAACCATCGGGACGATTATGCCGCCTGAGGAATTCACGCCGTCAACGACTACCTTGAATTTAGCAGCTTTTACAGCTTCAACATCCACTAAAGGGAGGTTCAGGACTTCATCGATATGAATATCCATATAAGCATCGTTTGAGGTGATTTCACCCAGGTTGTCCACATCTGAAAAATCAAACGCTTCGGCTTCAGCAATTTCTAATATTTTAGCGCCATCGGCACCGCTCAGGAATTCGCCTTTGGCATTGAGCAATTTTAATGCATTCCATTGTTTTGGGTTGTGCGAGGCCGTAAGGATGATACCGCCATCGGCTTCTTCCAACGGTACGGCGACTTCAACGGTTGGCGTGGTGGACAAGCCCAAATCAATGACATCAATGCCCAGGCCGACCAGCGTATTGACGACAAGGTTGTGGATCATAGGACCGGAAATCCTGGCATCGCGGCCAATGACAACTACAAGTTTTTTATTGTCACGTGCGGAAGTATCGATATTATTCTTTAAAAAAGTACCGTATGCCGAAGCAAATTTTACTGCGTCGACCGGCGTCAGGTTATCACCGGCTTTCCCGCCGATGGTACCGCGGATACCTGAAATGGATTTGATAAGTGTCATAAATGGTTTTGTTTGATGCAAATATAATAGTTGCTGGGTTACTGAGTTAGTGAGCGGCTGAGATTTTTGCGTGTGTAAGGGGTGGAATGGAATTTTAAGGCACGTCATCTATTTAACTATATTTGAGAGATCAGGAATTGATTCAAAAAAAACTTCCAGAATCCACATCGAATGAAAACAGAAATCATTGATTATAACAACAGCCAAAATTCAACTGACAAAGCGGTTTGCGACCGGATTGCCTCAATTATCGATGACCATTTAATCGATGCGGAAAGTAAAATCTGGCATGCGCATCCCGTCTGGCTTTTAAACGGGAATCCCATAGTGGGCTACAGCAAACAGAAGGCCGGAATCAGGCTGATGTTCTGGAGCGGTGCCGACTTCGATGAAGAGGGCTTAAATGTCATTGGAAAAAAGTTCAGGGATGCTTCCATTTTTTATTGCAGCCTGTCCGAGATCAATACTGAAGATATAATGCGCTGGCTCAAAAAATCAAGGGAAATCCAATGGGATTATAAAAACATCGTCAAAAGGAAAGGACGTTTGGAAAAATTGGATGCATCGGGATTTACGGAATAGGTTTAGTATATTTACAAAACGAACCAGCTCAGCAACTCAGCCACCAAAAAATGAATTTCCTCGCACACATTTACCTTTCCGGCGATAACGACCTGATGAAGATCGGGAACTTCATGGCAGATGGCATCCGCGGAAAACACTTTGAGGAATTTCCTGAAGGGGTCCGCAAAGGCATTTTACTCCACCGCGAGATCGATACTTATACCGACGCGCATCCGATCTGGAGGGAAAGCACTAAAAAACTGCACGAACGTTACCATCATTATGCGGGCGTGATCGTGGATGTATTTTATGATCATTTCCTGGCCAAAAACTGGAATAAATATTCTACGGAAACACTCGAGGATTTCACCGATGGCTTTTACAAAATACTGATCGCGCATTACGACATCCTGACCGAAAAGACAAAAGCCATGATGCCTTATATGATCCGCCACAACTGGCTGCTCAGTTACCGCACACTGCAAGGCATGGAACGCATCCTGACGCAAATGGACCACCGCACCGGCGACAAATCAAACATGCGGTTTGCCCATCTGGAACTTCGCAGGCATTACGACGCTTTTGAAAAAGAATTCACGGAATATTTCGTCGAACTACAGCATTTTTGTACCGAAAAAAAGAAGTCTTTATGATGCTTAAAAAAATCCTGCCTGCGTTGCTTTTGCTTTTCTGCGTAAGCGCTCCAGCCCAACAACCTTTGGTGACCGATCACGCCATGGTCGTTTCGGCAAGGGAAGAAGCTTCAAAAATAGGGTCAGATATCATGAAAAAAGGCGGCAATGCGTTTGATGCGATGGCGGCAACGGAACTTGCTTTGGCAGTCGCTTATCCCTATGCCGGAAATATCGGCGGCGGCGGATTCATGGTTTACCGAAAAGCAAATGGCGAGACCGGTGCGCTCGATTACCGCGAAAAAGCACCGATGGCAGCGACCAAAAACATGTATCTTGACAATAAAGGAAACGTCGTCCCGAAATTAAGTACAGATGGTGCCA
This sequence comes from Flavobacterium pallidum, assembly GCF_003097535.1. NCBI lineage: Bacteria > Pseudomonadati > Bacteroidota > Flavobacteriia > Flavobacteriales > Flavobacteriaceae > Flavobacterium > Flavobacterium pallidum. The sequence goes on along the minus strand of NZ_CP029187.1, from coordinate 2,477,347 downwards.
TGGCAGTAGGTGTTCCCGGAACGGTAGCGGGCGTTTTTGCAGCACATGAAAGGTTTGGGAAATTGCCGATAAAGGATATTATCGAACCGGTGATCGCTTTGGCAAAAAATGGGGTCATCGTAACCGCGGGGCAGGAAAAGCAATGCAGCACTTACAGGGAAAACATCATTAAAATCAGTGGCAGCGGCACGCTTTTGGCGAAAGCCTGGAAATCCGGTGATACCATTAAATATCCCGCATTGGCAAAGACTTTGGAACGCATATTAAAAAACGGCCGCGATGAGTTTTACAAAGGGGAAACTGCGAAATCCATCGTCGCTTTCATCCAAAAAAGCGGTGGGATTATCACCATGGAAGATTTAGCCAGATATGAAGTAAAGTGGCGAAAACCGGTGACTTTCGATTATAAGAAATTGAAAATCACCTCGATGTCGCCGCCTTCAAGTGGTGGTATTACACTGGCACAAATCATGAAAATGATTTCAGGATTTCCGTTGGCAAAATACGGGCACAACAGTCCTCAGGCGATACAGGTCATTACCGAGGCCGAGCGCCGCGCCTATGCGGACCGCAATTATTTCCTCGGTGACCCTGATTTTACCGTCATTCCGTATGATGAATTGCTCAGCAAAAGCTACCTGAAAAAACGAATGAAATCATTCCATCCCAACAAAGCGACACCATCATCTGAAGTGTCACATGGGCAGATTACGATTTCAGAAAGCAACGAAACCACGCATTATTCGATTGTAGATGGGGAAGGCAATGCCGTGGCGGTCACTACGACACTGAACGGCGCTTTCGGGTCAAAGCTCTATAGTGACGAACTGGGTTTCTTCTTCAACAATGAGATGGACGATTTCAGCGTAAAGCCAGGCGAACCGAATTCCTACGGGCTCATCGGTGCGGAAGCCAACAGCATCGCGCCACAGAAACGCATGCTGAGTTCGATGACACCCACGATCGTGGAAAAGGAAGGAAAATTGTTCATGGTTTTGGGAACACCGGGTGGTTCTACCATCATTACATCCGTATTGCAGACAATCTTAAACGTTTATGAATACCATATGAACATACAGGACGCTGTCAACGCACCGCGGTTCCACCACCAGTGGCTGCCGGATGAGGTGCTTTTTGAACCCGGTAAATTTCCGCAGCAAACCATTGATGAACTCACTGTCGAAGGGTATCATATCAATGAGAAAAGTGCGCCCGTCATCGGCAAAGTGGATGCCATATTGATCAATGCACAAGGCAAACGCGAAGGCGGCGCCGATTATCGCGGCGATGACAAGGCAGTTGGTTATTAATCAAAGAAGCGTTAAATTGTAACCGTGTAAAACAAATACAGCCTACATTTGCGGATCCATAAAAATCAAATGCTCAGAAAATTCCTTTATCGCACAGAAAACCTGTTGGTGTGGGCACGCAATCGGCTTACAGAAAAACAGTTCATTTTCCTGTCGAGCGTATTGGTGGGCATTTCCGTTGCATTTGCGGTGATTTTGCTGAAGTCGTTTGCACACTATGTATATTATTTTGCAACCTACATCAACGGCATCCTGAAACTGAGCTTCATCAACAGTATCCTGCCGATTGTGGGGATATTGCTCACAGTGGTCGTGGTGAAGAAAATCCTCGGCGGCACGATTGAGAAAGGCACTTCGCAGATCCTGTTCGCTGTGGCGAAAAAAGCCGGTATCATTCCGCGGAAGCAAATGTATGCGCAGATTGTTACAAGCTCGCTTACCGTGGGGCTTGGTGGATCGGCCGGATTGGAAAGCCCGATTGTGATTACGGGAGCAGCTTTCGGATCCAATTTTGCACAGCGTTACCGCTTAAGTTACAAAGACAGGACATTGCTGATCGGTTGCGGCGTGGCAGCTGGTATTGCGGCGGCATTCAACGCCCCTATTGCAGGCGTGCTTTTTGCCGTTGAAGTATTGCTGGTCGATGTCAGCATTTCCGCATTTACACCCATTATGATTGCGGCAGCCACGGGTGCTTTGGTATCGGTGATTGTTTTGGATGAAACGATATTGATGTCGTTTAAGCAGCAACAAGTCTTTGACTACCATAACATTCCTTTCTACACAGTACTTGGGCTTTTCACCGGATTTATTGCCGTATATTATTCAAGGAATTTCCAACGTGTGGAGCATTTTTTCAGCCGTTTGAAATTTACGCCTTATAAAAAGGCGTTTGTCGGCGCTACCTTGTTGGCAGTGATTATTTTCATCTTTCCAACGCTGTTCGGCGAAGGGTATGAAAGCATTAAAATCCTGTCTGAAAGTGATCCCGGGCAACTGCTCGAGAATACGCTTTTCGGTGGATTGCGCAACAATAAGTTTGCCTTGCTTGCCTTCGTAGGCATGACGATGATGATGAAGGTTTTCGCTACGGGCATCACTTTAGGCAGCGGCGGAAACGGAGGCAACTTTGCCCCTTCGCTGTTTCTGGGTTCTTATTGCGGATTTTTCTTTTCCTCTTTGCTGAATTTCACGGGATTGACAAAATTGCCGGTAAGCAACTTTACGATGGTAGGCATGGCGGGGATCTTAAGCGGAATTTTCCACGCGCCACTTACCGCGATATTCCTTATTGCAGAAATCACGGGCGGCTACAACCTGATGATTCCACTGATGATCGTATCGTCAATCAGTTTCGCGGTATCGAAACGTTTTGAAAAACATTCGATGGATGTGAAGCACCTGGCCAAAAAAGGACATGTTTTTACCAGCAATAAAGATACCAATATCCTCAATACACTCGAAACCACGCAGATTATCCAGACCGATTACCTTACCGTAACAGAAGATGAAAACCTCGAAAAGCTCGTAGACCTGATATCCCATTCGAACCAGGTGATTTTTGCCGTGACCGATAAGGAAAATAACCTGAAGGGCATTGTGCATTTTAACGATATCCGCGAGATCATCTTCAGTAATTTTAAAGTGAAATACACCCGAATCAGGGAAGTGATGGCACAACCGAGAGAGATCATTTCGCCAAACGATACGATGGAGACCGTGATGAATAAATTTGAAAACAGTAAGATGGCGTTCCTTCCCGTACTTAAGAATGGGAAATATTTCGGGTTTATTTCCAAAGCCCAGGCACTGGAAGCGTATCGTTCGAAATTAAAATCAATGGTTTTTGAATAGTAGCAGTAGCTGAGTAGCTGAGTAGCTGAGTAGCTGAGTAGCTGAGTAGCTGAGTAGCTGAGTAGCTGAGTAGCTGAGTACAAAGTTATTTTATTATTATAATATATACATATGATATATAAAAAACCGGTCGAGTGTCCTGAACCGGTTTTTTTTTGCATTAAACAGACATGGCGACGAGTGAAGCTGCCCATAGAAAAACGGGATTGCCTATCGGACAGTAGCTTCTATAAGCTGTGCGATGTTGAGCTTGCGCATCGACATAAAGGCTTTTGCCGCCTTACCCGCCTTAGCAGGGTCGCTCATGATGGTGCCGAGCATGGTAGGGATGATTTGCCATGAAACGCCAAATTTATCTTTCAGCCACCCACACATGCTTTCCTGCCCGCTTTCGGTGAATTTTTCCCAATAGTAATCGATTTCCTGCTGGGTTTCACAGTAGACTGTAAACGAAACGCCTTCTGAGAATGTAAAATCATGCGCTGCCGTACTTTCCATCAGCATAAATTTCTGTCCGTCCAATGCGATTTGTGCGTGCTTTATTTTTCCTTCCTGCTCAGGTGCTTCGTCCTGTCCGTAGCGCAGGATGCCGTCGATGGTCACATTTTCAAAAACGTCGCTGTAATGTGCGATGGCCTGCCCAGCCTGGCCATATCCTGTTCCGGTAAAAAACAGGCAAGGGGTAATTTTCTGCCCGACGTCGCTGATCTTGCCTAAGGCCAGTTGCCATGACACGCCAAATTTATCGTTGACCCAGCCGTATCTTTCGCCCCACGGATATTTATCCAATGGCATCATGACTGTTCCGCCATTGCTCAAAGCATTCCACGCGTTGTCCAGTTCTTCCGGTGTTGTACAAATGCAATAAAACGAAATCGATGCATTCGGTTGATACATCGGGCCGCCGTCGAGCAGGATCATCTTCTGCCCTGAAATTTCGATTTCGGTGACTATGGGTGATTGTGCCGTAATCTTTGCATCGGCAAAAACCGAATAATACAGTGCAGCCGCTTCTTTCGCCTGGTTGTTATACCATAAACAAGGCGTGATTTGTTTTTTCATGTTGACATTTTTTAAATTATTGAGGCGAAATTAAGGCAGCCAACCCGAACGAAATTGTATAAAACCGACACTACCCTTTTTTTCCTTTGAGTCCATTCTTAACGTAATCATTCGGGGTAATGCTTGTAAACTCCCTGAAAGAACGTATAAAATGACTTTGGTCGGAAAATCCGCTGTCGAAAGCCACATCCGATATTTTATCAAACCGGTTTGCATGCAACTGCCCGAACGACAATTGAAACTGGCAGGCGCGACGGTATTGTGTAGGGGTCACACCAATATATTTCTTAAAGAGCCTTTGCAATGTGCGTTCGTTGATGTTCAGCGTATTTAAGATTTCCGGTAACACTGCTGCATCGGGATTAAGCATCATCGTATCGGTGGCATGGCGGATGATATCGCTGATCTGCTTATTGTTATGGAATTCTGAAATCAGCAGGTTGTCAAATAATGACAGTTTTTCAGAAGGAGATTTCGCATGCATCAATTGCTGTTGGAGTTCATTGTATTTTGAAGCATTCCAATCACTTAAATCAAACGGTATTTCAGATAGTTTATCCGAAGAAATATTAAACAGGCACGCCATTTCAAAGGGCTTAAAGAAATACACAATCGTGGTGGCATTAAGGCCAAGCTTCCAATCTTCCACAGACGGTGATTTTCCAAAAAGCGACCATTGCAACAATCTTTCCTTGCCTTTACCATCCTTTTCTGTACGGCAGACCATCGTGGGCAAACCATTTGTAAAAACAGGCAGGCTGTTCGCATCCGATCCAGAAAAACCTTCCATTACAAGGACGCTATTGACGCATGCTGCAAGTAACAGGTTCGGTTTGTGATAATGGTTTTTCATAGCCTTTTGACTCTAAATAAGCGTTCCCTAAATTAATGCCTGGAACACAAATCCATGGTATATTAGTAAACTTTAACAAATGGTATGGATTTTACGTAATGAAAAAATTCTAAGATTTCGTAGGGACTTCATGATCCCCTTCCCTGAAGGTAAAATACAAATTTTCCGCGACATGCTTTTACGTCAAATACACATCATCTGTTAATTTTTTGAATGCCCTGTAGCTTTTGCTGTGGCTGTGTCCGGAATGTAGCGTGCTACCAGCCTGAATGATGCTGTGCTGTGAAAACTAAGATTGTCGGTTTTTCCATAACTTAGCCCCATGAACGGAATATTCAGGGAACATCTGGAAAAATTCATTACGGTAAATGATACCGAATATCTCGCCATTGCCGCTTTTTTTCAAGTAATTGATGTCAGGAAGAAAGACAACCTTCTTGTTGAAGGGGAGCCCTGCCGATGGCATTATTTTGTGTTGAACGGATGCCTGCGCAAGTTTTTTATAAATGATAAAGGTGTCGAGCAGACGACGGAATTCGCCATTGAGACCTGGTGGATGACCGACAACATGGCTTATGAGCACAAACGCCCCACTGATTTTTACATCCAGGCAGTAGAGGATGCTGCCGTATTATACATCGACTGGGAAACACAGGAACAACTGGTGGCGGAATTCCCACAAATGGAACGTTATTTCCGGTTTGTGTACCAACGCGCTTTTGCCGCGGCACAAATCAGGCTGAAATACCTGTACGATTTCTCCAAAGAAGAGATTTACGATCACCTGTGCCGCATGCAGCCTGCCTTCGTACAGCGTATCCCACAATACCTTATAGCATCTTATTTAGGATTTACGCCTGAATACTTAAGTGAAATCAGGAAGAAGAAACGTTCTTAAACCAGTTTAAGTTTTTTGTGTTTGGTGTGGCCTAGCTTTGCCTTGTTAATTTAAAATCAGTAACATGGAAACCAGAGTCAACATCAATGAAGTACAGCCACAGGCTTACAAAGCCCTTTTTGCCCTTGAAGGATATATGGCAACAACCAACATTCCTAAAAAACACAAAGAACTGATTAAAATCAGGGCGTCACAAATCAATGGCTGCGCCTTCTGTATTGATATGCACACCAAAGATGCCATAAAAAATGGCGAAACCAACCAACGCATTTTCCTCCTGAATGCCTGGCGCGAAACGGCCTTATTCACTGAAGAAGAGAAAGTCATCCTGGCCATCACCGAGGAAATTACACTGATCCATAAACACGGGCTGTCTTCTGAAACCTACCATAAGGCAGTACAGCTTTTCGGTGAAAATACCGTAGCACAGCTGATTATGGGCGTTGTCGCAATCAATGCATGGAACAGGATAGCGATCAGCACGAACCTTGAACCGGCGGAATAGTGTTCTGCTGTCAGTAGCAGGCAGTGCTGTTGCGTAAAATTAACATTTGACGGTCTCGGCGAAAGGTTTAAATCGGCCGCAATCCGTTCGGCCATGCGGCAACTATTTCCCTTTCCTGCGATTTCGCTCTGCTTTGATCAGCGACAGCTCGCGGCTGGTTTGTCCGGCAACGGAAGTGTTTTCTTCAGCGCGGCGGATCAGGTAAGGCATCACATCACGTACCGGCCCAAAGGGTAGGTACTTCGCCACATGATAATCATTTGCAGCAAGGTTAAAGCTGATGTTGTCGCTCATGCCATACAACTGCCCGAACCAGATGCGCTGGTCGTTTTTAGAAATATGATGCTGCTGCATCAGTTCCATCAGTTTATACGAACTGTCCTCGTTGTGGGTCCCGGCGAAAATAGCCATATGGTCAAGGTGTTCTGTCATGTAAAGTATGGCGGCATCATAATTGTCGTCGGTGGCCTGCTTGCTGGCGCAGATCGGTGTGGGGTACCCTTTTTCCTCCGCGCGTTTGTGCTCTTTTTCCATATACGCGCCACGCACGATCTTCATTCCGATATAGAATCCTTCCGCTTTTGCCTGTTCGTGCAATTTCTTCAGGTAATCCATACGGTCGTGGCGGTACATCTGCAGGGTATTGAAAACAATGGCCTTGTTTTTATTGTATTTGCGCATCATGTCGGCAACAAGATCATCGGCAGCATCCTGCATCCAGCTTTCCTCGGCATCGATGAGTAAGGCGACATCCTTGTCATGGGCAACTTTACAGACATGGTCGAAACGCTCTACTACGCGGTGCCATTCTGCCTGTTCTTCTGCGGTAAGCGTTTGCTTTTCACCCAACTTCTCATACAGTTCAAAACGTCCGAAACCCGTCGGCTTGAACACCGCAAACGGGATCGACTGCCTTTCTTCGGCAAAATGGATCGTCTTCAGTGTCATTTGCAGCGCCGCATCAAACTGTGCCTCCTCTTCCTTCCCTTCCACAGAATAATCCAGTACAGACGACACGCCCTTGGTAAACATCTTATCCACCACAGGCAGGCAATCTGCCTCATTGACGCCGCCGCAGAAGTGATCAAAAACCGTCGCACGGATCAACCCTTCTACTGGCAAATGCGCCTTAATGGCAAAGTTCGTCACCGCCGTCCCGATACGTACCAGCGGTTCGCTGGCAATCATCTTAAAAAGGAAATAGGCACGGTCGAGTTCGGTATCGGTCTTAAGGGCAAATGCGGTTTGTGTATTGTTGAAGATTTTTTCCATGGAAATGTTGTTGATTGTGCAAATATAAGATGAATTATGAATTAAGAATTAGGAATTATGAATAAACGCCGCATATCACATAAGAGGAAAACGGCCAGGTATAAAGTGGTTTAAAAATATCATTCAGATAATCATCAGATTTTGCGGTGACAATTATTTTATCAATAAAAATTAATAATTTATTGTTTATCAATAAATATTTATTACTTTAGCCACATCATTATTTTTAATCTTGACTATTATGGAAACCAAAATCAGTACCAAACACGTCCTCAAAATCCTGTACATCCTGTCATGGATCATCTTTCCGTTCTTGTGCGTCGATGCAGGGACGTATCTTTTCAGTGCGGGCTACACGCATTTTATAAATCACAACAATGCGGATTACTGGGGGCTTTCCGTATTGTATCGCTTTGACTCCGGCTATTTTGCAGCGGAAATTCTGCTGATCACGATTCCGCTTGTGCTGAAGGCGATCATGTTTTACCTGATCATAAAAATACTGCACGATAAGAAACTCGACATGGACAATCCGTTTAACGAGGCGTTGCAGCGTTTTACGCTCATGATTTCCATACTTGCAGCAGGGATTGGACTTTTTACGATGGCTGCAGTCAATTATACCGAATGGCTTCGGGCTTCGGTCATGATGCCCGAACCCGGCAAGCTGCATCTTGAAGGTGCCGACATATGGTTGTTCATGAGCGCCATACTATTCATCATTGCGCAAATCTTCAAACGGGGCGTCGAAATACAAACCGAAAACCAATACACCATATAAGCCATGGCCATAATTGTAAACCTTGATGTGATGATGGCCAAACGCAAGATGTCACTCAATGAACTTTCTGAAAAAGTCGACCTGACATTATCCAATCTTTCGATATTAAAGACCGGTAAAGCCAAAGCCATCCGTTTCTCGACGCTTGAAGCGATCTGCAGGGTATTGGATTGCCAGCCGGGTGATATCCTGGAATTTCGGGAGGATCATTGATTTACCAAACCCTTGGTATTATCAGCAATGTACCACCCACCTTCTGCAGCTTTGCTGTAAAAGGCAGCGTTTAAAAATAAAACCCATAAAAAAACCCGGAGCATCCCCCGGGTATCTGACCTGCAATGAGGCATTACAGTACGGTCGCGGTCAGGTGCAGGCTTGTCGAGGCGCGGTATCCGCCCAGCGCGGTAAAGCCGATCCAGCAGTGTACCACGTCCCCACCCCAGCTGTCGGGCAGCGAGACGGTGAGCGATCCGGCGCTGCGCTGTTCTGTATGGTCGAACTGGAAGCGCGCCTTCTCGGGGTTGTAGACGACGACCAGCAACAGGTCGGTCGACACGGCCTCCGGCTGCCCCGAGTTGTCCGTCCAGGTGAATTCGAGCATCGCATTGGCCTGCGCCACGAGCACCGCATCCTGCGGCCCGGCGAGTTCGCCTTTGGTGATGATGACCTTGTTGTAGTCGAGCGTGATGTCCGGGTACATGCCTGTGGTCGCTTCCCTGAGGAAGTAGGACGAGGCCAGGTCGGCACGCGAGCGCTCGTTGGCCGGCTGCCCGAAATACTTGTCGAGTAGGCTGCGCAACGGGTTTACGAAGCGGATGACCAGCGCAAACACCATGCGCTGTTCCAGCTGCTTTTCGGTCGGCTGGCGGCCGCTTCTCTTGGGGCGGCTGCGCATCACGTCGATGCCGCGCCAGTTGGTTCCTACTACGGGCCCTATGGTGCCCCTGAATCCGCCGAGGATTCCTTTTTCAAATTTTCCCATGTGTTCTGATTTTTTAAAAATTAGCAAGTCATATCAGCCTGCAGGACTGGCGGGATCCTTTCCCGATTCTGGATCAAAACTAAAACGCATTTTCCTAACCGCAAAGCCTGCAGCCGCTATTGGCCGGGTTTTACCGCAGGCTACCGCATTGGGAAGGGAAAGGATTGGAATTACCGCTTTTTACCGCTTTTTGCCCTATACCCTACCGCTCTTGGTATGGTTTTGTTCGGGTTTGGTTATGGTTTGGTTCGGGAAACGCTGTGGTTTGTTCGGGGCGCCCCGAACAACTCCCGAACAAAACACTTCTGAAACCCCTGCGGTAACCATGCTAAAAAATCATCAAAACCGGATTTATGAAAAAGTTAACAAATGCGTCAAATCGTATCAGATATGGACAAATAGTGATTTTACGAAATCGTTATAGTTAAAATTTTGAAAACAAATAGTATGCGTGCCGAATATTTTACGTTCTTCGCAATGACCTAAGCCTGAGCCCCTAATCAGGTATAACCGATGTATCAACCAAAAACGAATCGAGATGAGCAGGGTAATCATTTATGTCAAGGATGTATGTGTACTGATGGGTACAAGCGACAAGACGTCGCGCGGATTCATGAAAACGCTCCGCATCCACGCCAACAAGGGCCGCAACGTGCCACTCACCGCCTACGATTTTTCGAGCTACACGAAGATGGATCCGCAAGAGGTGATCAGGATCATCAACGGGAAGTGAGGAGAGTCGCAGTCGCAGTCTCAGTAGGCAGTCGTATGCAGTAGAAAAGGCGATGTCGGATTTAAGACGCAGAAGCAATTTGGGGAAAACTCCGGAACTCCATGTTATGACTGCTTACTAAATACAAATTTTAAACAATTTCATCCGATTTCGTCATTTGCGTTAAAATATTCGCATGAAATCAGGGGTTTTTACGGGTAGATTTTTGAGGAATTCTCAATGGTTTTGTAGGAATGATGGTTTATATTTATAGCACGTTGATGTGGCAATTGGCGTTCCTGTAGCCCCGCAGGGATATTAGTAAAACCAAAGACAAGAAACATGTTTAAAAAACTACTGTTGCTGCTATTTACAGCTCACTTATCCGCACAATCCATTGACATTGCGGAAACTACCATCAAAGTTCCAATGCTTGGTGAAGAATCACTTTACTATGGATTGGCTGAAGGCGACCAGCTTATCGTGAACTTTAATGAGATAAACGGTAAGGAACTCAAAGAATTTGAGATTACTGAGTATCCTTCCTCTTCAAAATTCATGGATTACAAAACCACAAAGCTGGAAAACAAGGCTATAACCATCGCCAAATCCGGAATTTATAAGTTCAGGCTTTATAATTCTTCACTAGGCCAACGCATTTGTAAGCTGAAACTACAAAGAATTCCCAGTGATGATAAAACGCGGAAGTTTGATACTTCGGTATACTGGAAGACTGTGAATGATACGACTTATAATACTTCGCAGGAAAATTATCTTGTAAGGCGGGATACAGTTTTTACTACTGTTACAGACCAAATTGCAAAAGTGCATTCCCGCGGTAATCTCAGTGATGACAATAAAACGACGTTTGACTTTATCTTACCATCTAATACGGTTGCCTGGGGTTATTATATTGGTGTTGATCAGCAAGGACAAAAGGCTTATGAGGATGCAGTCCACTTTTTGAGTGAAGCTGCCGGTTCGGTAATTCCAAAAACGCCTATCAACCAAATTGCATTAGGCATATTTTCTTCAATACCGAAACTGCAATCAGGGGAAGATATCGGCTTTTACATAACTGATACACAGAATACAGAATTTCTGCTTAAAGGGCAGTCATTCTACCCTGTAAAAATGGGCAAAGTTATCAATGATTATTCGTCAATGACCACACCTCTAACAGGAAGGTATTATGTGACTTTGATCAATGACAATGCGGTCATGGGTGTCACTGTAAATGTAAAAATTGCAGCGGTTTCTTTTAATGAGGTTTGGGGGGTGAGAGAAGTTAGGAAGATGGTGGTTGAGGGGAAGAAGGTACCGTATTTGAAAAATTAACTAAATATTTATTTAACTAATTAAAATATTTCAACATGACTAATGAACCAATAATCAATGCTAGATTTAAAATGTTTCGCGAAAGCTATGGGCTTACCAATACAGTTTAACAACCTCGCAGGAAAAATAGTAAACTGTAAAGTTGTACGTAATCCAAATAATGGTTTAAAAGAAGCAATAGAAATAGAAATAACGAAATCCTAATCAATAAAATGAAACAGAAAGTAACAAAGCCGAAAGCGCCTAAGACCGATTTTATAAATCCAAAAAACACAAATGTATATTATTTTCAGGCCTTTCCAGCAGATGAAAACATGGATGATAATGACAAGGAATTATTCTTCAAAATTTGGGATAAACAAATATTTGAACTTAAAGAAACATATCTTTCACAAGATCATGCTGATGGAAATATAAATATTTTTGATATCACGACTGAGCATCAAAGATATGTCTTAGGTACATTTGTTTATAATCAAACGACCAACATACCACCAGCCTTCGATGAAAAAGAGAATAAGCCATCTGCTCTTAAAATTGGAAATTTTGAAGGTTTAGGATATGATAGTTCATTTATTTACGATACCAAAACTAGAATACTTGGAATTGAAAGCAAAAAACCGGGAACATCGGTAACTTCAATAATTAAGTTCATCGAAACAAATTTCAATATATCTGGCTTTTTGCTTAAGGATGTAGTTCTTCCTGAGGAATACAAAAAATTTCTTAAGGCTTCGGATTATACAAGAGTTGAATTGGATTTAGCAATTCCAAATAATGAGATGGGAATTTTGGGTACAAATGCACGAAATCCAGAAAGGATAATTGAGTTAATGCAAGATTTGAAAGGTGCAAATGCAAAAATTGTCATTTCCAACGGAAGAAGTCGGACAAAAAAGCTCTCAATTAAATCCGTAAGAGATATTGCAAACTGGTTTATCAAAAGCGATATCGGCGAAGACATAACTAAGAACTTACGTATAACTAGGGTTGACGCAGATACAAATCACTCTCATATTTTTGACTTAATTTCAAATAGATTAATTACTTACCTTGCAGTTGAGAAAAGAAGAACAATTAGTACCTTTCAAATCAAAAGTAAATACAAACAACTTTTAGGCGACTTTCTTCGATATCGTGAACAATTAGAACTGCTGCAAAAATAAAATGATAAGTAGTAAGCACTTTCCAATACTAACAAGTTTATTTATTTTGATAATTCTATGTGGATTAAGTTTTTACTATGAATGCGAACTAAATAATGATAAATTTTTTGAAATTTCAATTAATGTTTTTAGCGTTTTACTTGGTTTCTTATTAGCTACGGCATCTATCCTTAGTACAATAAAGAGTCCAGCGATGGAATTTTTAATAAAATCAGGTGGTGGGGAAGATTTAAAAAACTACTTTAAAAAAGCTACCTATTACAGTTTTGGCTCAGTCTTTTTTTCGATGCTTTATTTCCTTATAAAGGATTTGTTTTATGATGATTATATCATTTCACATTTTGTGCTGTGGTTTAATATTTTCTCTTTTTCATGGTGTTTCAAATTTTTAAATGTATTTATTAAAATAGTCCTATATAAAAATTAAATTTACCAACCTAGATGGTGCGGAATCAAACTACTTAAAGTACGTAATTGCATTCCCTGCCCACAAAGAATTTCTACCCTAAAACCATACAAACAAACCATCCTGCCAGTACGCTCCAAAAAAAGGAAGTATTAAGCATCTGCAAAACCGAATACAACATTCATTATCTTACAAAATTTACCAAAAATAATTGCATAATTACCATCTTTGCCATCCATAGAAATCACCATATTATCCGCTGGCGTGAACCTGAATTTCGTGGCGACAAATAATCGCGACCTTAAAAGACGCGGCATGCCAAACCAGACTCACCCCTTCCAGGCGCTCTGCAAAGGGAGATTTGGATGCACATGCAAAACGGGTATGGGTCACGGGGCACTTCGAACCCGACGATTAATCTTCGTAAATTAGTGTAACGGATTCCGACGGTGAACCTTGCCATAATATCTACCATCATGCCATTGCGAAGCGCGGAACTGAAATATAACCAAATAAATATCTACTTATGAAAAAAACATTACTCTTCTTTACTTTGCTTTCGATGGGCGTGGCCTTTGCACAGGGTACACACGCCATTAAGCTATCCGGCGCACCGGTACCGGGGACAAACAGTAGCGTTGTTGCCACGCAGTCAGGCCATGTATCGCTGCAAAGGGCCACCAATGCGGTGTCGCTATTACAGCCCAAAAAATCAGAATACACCCGTGTGCCTTTAGGGCAGGCCCCGCAGTCCGTCTACTCGGCAATGGTGTTCAATGGCAACCCGGACCCTGTAACGGCACAGGTGCGGCTGCGGATCTTTAACGGTGCGATGAATGAATTGGCTACGGCTGTCAGCGCACCAGAAGTCGTGGCAGCAAACGCCACGAGCGCAGAACTGTTTGTAGCGCCTGTGTTTAACCCCACAGTGCAGGGAACCTACACCTTTACCTATGATAAGATCATTGACGGCACACCGGACAGCAGTGACAGCGTCAGCTATCCCGTCGATTTTACCGGTACACTGATGGCACGCGATGATGACAACCCTGCAGGTGCGCTCGGCATCGGTGCCGGCAACGGTGGCTATCTTGGCCAGACGTTTACCTTCAGCGAGGCGGCTACTTTGTCCTCTGTCAGCATTTTCCATATGGGCAACAACACTGGCAACGGCGACAGCGTCGAGATGGCGTGTGCGGTATTCAAGATGGTAGCCGGGGTGCCGCAACTGGTCTATACCGCCCCTTCGCAGCAAATCGCCGATGGTGCGCAAGCAAACATGCTGTATTATGCGGTGAATCCTCCGATGGCTATCGAAGCCGGGGATACACTGTTGTTGTGCGCACAGGAATTTGGGCAGACGATATCCGTAGGGCTTACGCCAACTATCTTTACGGAAGGTGCCACGTATGTGAACTGGCCCACCAGTCCTTTTGGCGGCTGGGCACACAACGAAGACTTCGGTGGCGGTTTTAACAAGGCTTATATGATCCGGGCGAACCTCGTCTGTACGCTGCCTGATCCCGCAGTAGCTGCAGCACAGGAGTTTTGCGCCGGTGCGACAGTGAATAACCTGAATGCCACGGGAGTCGGTATCGAATGGTTTGCCGATGCGGCTGGTGGCACGGCACTGGCGGGCAATACGGCATTAACAACCGATACGTATTATGTTTCCCAGCATGATGGGCCGTGCTACAGTGACAGGATTCCTGTGGCAGTGACCGTGAATGCGGTAACGTCAAATACTACCACCGTAGTTTCCTGTGACAATTATACGTGGGCAGAGAACGGCATGACTTATACCGATTCGGGTGTTTATAATGTTGTGACCGGGTGCCACACCGAAATACTGGACCTGACGTTAACGCCATCGACCATAAATACTACCCAGGTCAATGCCTGCGGCAGCTATACATGGTCTGTAAACGATGTGACCTATACAGGCTCAGGCTTTTACAACGTCGTGACCGGCTGCCATACCGAAATACTGGAATTGACGATAACTCCTGCAACTTCAAACACTACCGTAATTGATGCCTGCGACAACTATACGTGGGCCGAAAACGGTGTGACCTATACCGACTCGGGTGTGTATAACGTCGTAACTGACTGCCATACCGAAATACTGGAGCTGACGATTACGCCTTACACTTCGAATACGACCTCCGTCAATGCCTGTGAAACCTATACCTGGGCAGAAAACGGTGTAACCTATACGGATGCCGGGGTGTACCAGGCCGTATCAGGATGCCATACCGAAACGCTGGAACTGACGTTTACCGGGGTGACTTCCAACACTACCGCCGTCGAAGCCTGCGACAGTTATACCTGGGCTGAAAACGGCATCACGTATACCGACTCAGGTATTTATGAAGTGGTCACGGGATGCCATACCGAGGTATTGGAGCTGACCATTACGCCTGCTACATCGAACATTACCGCCATCAGCGCCTGCGACAGCTATACCTGGGATCAGAATAATGTGACCTATACGGAGTCCGGGATGTATGAGGTGGTCACGGGCTGCCATACTGAAATGCTTGAGCTGACGATTACACCAACGACGGTCAATACTTCGGTAGTCAGCGTTTGCGACGCCTATACCTGGGATGTAAATGGCGTTACCTATACGGAAACCGGCAATTACGATATCACGAACGGCTGCCATACCGAAATACTTGACCTGACGATTACCGCTGGCCCATTTATTACGGTACAACCTGTGAGTACGGAGGTAGCTGAAGGCAGTACGGTATTCTTTTCGGTAGCGGCTGAGAATGTGGGTACGTACCAATGGCAGGGAAGTGCGGACAACGGACTGTCCTGGCTCGATATTCCGGAAGGCAGTGGTTTTACCGGTACCAACGGCGCTACGCTGGAGATCAATGGCGCACTGATTACGATGGATGCCAATGGCGTACTATTCAGATGCGTGATCACCAATGGCAACTGTAACGCGATCAGTAATGAGGCTACACTTTCGGTAGTGCTGGGCATCGATCCGATCGGATCAAACAGCGTCATGCTGTATCCAAACCCAACTCACGACCGTGTACAAGTGGCTACGAAAGCCGCGGCTGCGACTGTGACGGTGTTTGATATCAACGGCAGGCTGATCTATACACAACAACTTGTAAACGGCAGTGGAGACATCGACCTTACTAATGTGCAGGCCGGCGTCTACCTGTTCAGGGTGGCCACCGAAAAAGGCACCATCAATAAGAAAGTGGTGAAGCAATAACCGCCATTTCTTTAAAAAAAAAGCGCCCCTCCCAGCAGGGGCGTTCTTTTTATCATAATAGTGATAGCCTGTTAAAGTTGGGTACTGAGGCAGGGCCACACGCCACAGCGCAGAAAATCATTATCTTTGCACCATGTCACGCAACAACGCTTCCAACATACAGAAACATAACAACAAGCTCCACAAAGCTCAGGCGAAAGCCAAAAAAGCCGCTGCGGAGCGTAAGGAGAAATTGGCGGCGATAGTAAAGAAGTTTAACAATCAGGATACACCTAAAGACACCACGCCATGGACGGACTCAGATTCATCAAATTAAAAATAGCCGTACAGGAAATTATTGACCACATCGGCATCAGGGATTATGATTATGCGCGTGAGAAACTCGCAGCAGCTACTGATATGTTAGATGACATACTCGACCACTCCGTCACCGATGAAGATGTGCTGGAAGCCGGGCATTATTCGGCGTTGCTGGAACAACTGCGGAAGAAATCGGGCATGAATAATTAGGAATTACGAATTAGAATCCACGCATAGGACTGACGACACCGTAATTCATAATTCATAATTTCTAATTCTTAACTGCACTGCCATTCCCCTTAAAAACCTTCGAAAAAAACAACACCTGGTACGGCAGCGAATCCTGCCAGTACTGCCATGTATGCCCACCCGGGCGCTCTATGTAATCATGTGGGATTTTTTCGTATACCAGCCTGCGGTGGAACTCGCGGTTGGATTCAATCAGGAAATCATCCACGCCGATGTCGATGATCAGCGGCATGTTGTTGGCCTTGAATTGATCGACCATCCCAATTACGGCATGCGATTTCAGTTCTTCATCAGAAGGCGGTTCCGGGCCATAGACCTCCTTAAACATTTTATTCACCTCGTCTGCAGATTCTACTTTGCGGATGGTGCCCATATCGAGCGCACCGCTCATGCTCCCGGCGGCGCAGTACAGGTCGGGGTGGCGTACTGAAAGATACATCGCGCCATGGCCGCCCATCGATAAACCAGTGATCACACGGCCGTTCCTGTTGGCAATGGTGCGGTAGGTGCCGTCGATTTTGGCAATGACTTCTTTGGTAATGAACGTTTCAAACTGGGACGTTTTTAAAGTGGGGCTGTCGATATAAAAACTAAAGGCTTCCCCTTCCGGCATCACGATGATGATGTTGTATTTGTCGGCGAGGTCTTTTACGGTATTCAAATCCGGTGTCTTCTTCAGCCAGTCGTTGAAATGGCCCCATGCCCCATGCAGCAAGTACAATACAGGATAATTGCCTTTGCTTTTGGCGTAAGAATCAGGAAGCGCGACGGCAGCGTGCAGCGTGCGGTCCATAGCGGTGCTTTTGATATCGAGCGTGTCGACTTTTGCAGCGAATGAAGTGGCGGAAATCAAAAAAACAGCAACGAGTAACAATAGTCTTCTCATAGGAAACGGAATTAGATTCGGTTAAAGATATAAAAAACCAAAACAATCGGCTGCACTATCCCTGATTGAAAACCCTGCACTGCATCATAAAAAAAGCCTGTCAAATACAGACAGGCTTCCTCGTTGAGTTTTAGATTTGATTTTAGCTTATTTATCTTCTGCGGCAGCGTCAAGATTGATATGCGATTCGGCGATCTGTGTCAGCAGCGAGTCTGCCTGCTTTTCCTCTTCCAAAGTCATGACAAGCAATTGCAGTGCCTCATCATGGCCCAATGTCTTAGCGAAAGCAGCCAAAGTGCCATAAGTGGCGATTTCATAATGTTCGATCTTTTGAGAAGCGGCAATGATTCCGGCGTCGCGTACTACACCGAGTTCGGTTTCTTCCATGATGCCTTCGCCTTCTTTGATAAGGCCGTCCATGGCATCGCATTTTTTGGCTACAGCTTTTTGTCCGATGGATTTGAATACACCTTCCAGTCGCTGTACATGCTCCTGGGTTTGTGCAAGGTGGTCTTCCAGTGCCGTTACCAATTCCGCCGAAGTGGCATTTTTAGCCATCTTGGGCAGGGCCTTGGTGAGTGCCTTTTCAGCCCAATAGATGTCTTTCAGGCTGTCTTCGAACAATTCGGTGAGGCCTTCAGCGGCAGACGATTTTGGTTTTACGGTTCCTTTAGGCGTGGCCGGAGTTTTGAACGCAGCTGTCTTCGAAGCAGGCGTTTTCGTCATGGCAGTTTTGGTTGCAGCGGTTTTGGTTGCAGCGGTTTTTTTTGCCGGTGCTTTGGTTGTTGTCTTCATAATATAGTGTTGTTTAATAATTAAAATGAACATCACAAAGATGGAAGTTTAGCCGAAGGAAAACTTATGTTTTTGGGCCGCAAGGTTACAAGATTTTAAGCTCACCAGTATTGAATGTTAAAATGGAAATCCTGTAACCCACTGATAATAAAGTGTAAAACAACGCTAAATCGTTGTTGTAGTTTTGGAATATTATTAACCACAAATACTTTTCAATTATGAAAACTCCAATGTCAAAAGACACCAAAACCGGTGCCGCATCAACAAAGCCGACTACTAAAAAGTCAACCACAAAAACCGATACCAAATCAGGTAAAGGGACGACCAAAAAGTAATTGTTAACCTTAAAACACGCAACAATGGAATCTAACAACAACAATGGAAACCGCGATTGGAATCGCGAGGACCAAAACCAACGGAACGCACAGGGAACTTCGCGTTCAGGGGAAAACGAAAGCCGCTCAGGAGCTTCCCGTAACAGAGACATGCAGGACAACGACCGCGCCATGAATTCGTCACGCACTGAACAACGCGGCAGCGAAAACTGGCAGGACAGTGAAAACAGCCAGCGCGATATGGGAAATTCCCGATATGGTTCTTCGACCTCCTCTGAAGAGCAGGACGATGAAGCGCGTTTAAGCAGGGACGAAGACATGGATTCAGGTGAATCTGAAAGAAGGTCTTCTCCGGGCAGGGATTTATAATCAGGTAAATAAACTGATTTCTCCCAGGCAACAGCCAAAAGACATGGATGCCGATTTCCATAAGGCGACACCCCTGACTTTTGGTTGTTGCCTTTTGGCATTTTTTTCACACCGCTTTTTTCGCACTTTTGTTTTCTTTTTCATACATTTCGGGGAAATTTTAAAACTACAAAAATGGAATACCAAAACACGACTTTGGTGGCATACGCTTCTGAAGTACAGAAAGCGGAATTTTACAAAAAGACTTATTTGCATGTTGCGTTGGCCATACTGGCATTTATCGGGGTGGAAACCATCCTGATCAATACCGTGCCGAGTGAAGTCATTGGCAATTTATTCAGTGGCAGGTTCATCTGGCTGTTCATTATCGGGATGTTTTGGCTTGGCTCGATGTTGTCATCCAAACTCGCTTTTGCGGCCACGCGTTCGCAGCAGTATATGGGATTGGCATTGTACGTATTGATAGAAGCGCTGATTTTCCTTCCGATGCTCGTTATCGCCATGTATTATACCGGGAGCACGGCTGTAATTACCCAGGCGGCCATTATTACGTTATTCATGTTCGGCGGGTTGACAGCAGTCGTATTTTTTACAAAAACCGATTTTTCATTCCTGAGATCTGCATTGATCATAAGCGGATTTATTGCATTGGGATTGATTGTTGCCGGTGCGCTGTTCGGATTCGAACTTGGGCTGTGGTTTTCCGTAGGAATGGTGATTGTGGCCAGTGGCAGCATCCTCTATCAAACCAGCCAGATTAAGGACCAATATGGCACCGAGCAATACGTGGGCGCAGCATTGCAGTTGTTTTCTTCGGTGATGCTCTTGTTCTGGTATGTACTCAGGATTTTGATGAGCAGGAAATAATCGTAGCAAGTAAACCAATAGAGCCGGGTATAGCCCGGCTTTTTAATTGATCAACCATGAGAAAGATTTTGTTATTTTTATTGCTGCTTCCATTGTGTGCGATGGCACGTTTTATGGAAGGCACGGTTACGATGAACGATGGCAATACAAAAAAAGGTTATCTCGAGATACCAGCTTACCTCGACAAGAACGTCAGCTACAGGACAGAGGAAAAAGGCAAGACCCAAAAACTTAGTATTAATGATGTGGCCAGCATTGACATTGTTCATAAAGGCAAACCTGTCAAATTTGTTTCGACTTACGTGGCATTCTTCAAGCTTTTCAATACCAGTGAAATCAAGGTAGAAAAAAGAAAATTCTGGCTCGAGGTAATCAAGGAAGGCAAAAGGTGCAGTATGTATGCTGCCTATTCGGGTTGGAGCCCGGCCGCCGGGCCTAACGGATTTGCAAATGCAGACGTTGAAAACGAAAAGTATTTCATTAAAAAAGAAGGTGTTGATTACGCATTGTATTTTTATATGGTATTAGGCAAGGGTGGCGGTCATTCTTTTAAACTCAAGAAAACGAAGTCGATCCAGAAGGAAGTAAACCTTCATTTTGGCAAAGACTGCCCAGGATTATTTGATTTGATTACCGTGGAAGATCTCGCTGAAAAAGGTTTCTCTTTAATTGTCGACCTTTATGATGAGAATTGTAAATAGCATAAAAAAAACTCCATTTTTCAATGGAGTTTTTTTGTGGGCGATACTGGGTTCGAACCAGTGACCCCTACCTTGTCGAGGTAGTGCTCTGAACCAGCTGAGCTAATCGCCCGAATGGGATTGCAATAATACAGTATCGGATTTATATCTGCAAGAAAACCCGTTATTTTTATTTAGAGCCTGCTGACTGTACCATTTATTATTTCCTTTTAAGGCTATCCCCCAACGTTTTGGACAATACTTCCGCCCCATGATGATTAGCGTGCACTGCATCATAGAAATCCGTTACAGGCAAAAGGCTCGTGAGATCGATCACACGGATACCGGTTTCCCTGGTCACCATTTCCTTGGTTTTGGCTGAAGCCAATTGATGGTCGTTGCAATCATCCGGGTTTATCGGCATCAGGATGATGACATATTCGATGCCTTTTGCATCAAAATAGGCTTTGGTTTTCTTAAGGAATTCGATTTGTGTCTTGGGATATTTGGCCGGTTGGTATTTTTTGCAACCGGTTTGCTGCACAGGATAATTAGGCGACTTCTGGTCGATGTAAATGTGCGGGAAGAATTTATCCATCATCAGTGACTGGTCATATCTTTCATTATCAAAAATCGGCCTGATGGCAGTGGTGATGTAATTCCTGAAATATTCCCTGCATTCGAAATAACCGTCCAAAGCAGGCTTATCGAAGAACCGGTTGTAATCCGGGATCAGTTTTCTGGTCTGCTCATTCACGCGGTAACCGCTTAAGTACATCGGGATGGCTTTCACTTCGGGCATCAGGTGCGGCTCATCGGTCGCAAAGAATTCCGGTGAAGTACATTGTACCACCATCCTGGTATTCTTTTCAATCATCCCATAAAAATAAGACGATTGGTATAACGACTGGCTGAAATTGGCAAGGTTGTACATCGGAACGTCAATTCCGGCGTGCGATCTGACCACTTTTGTATTGACACCCAGTACGCCGCGGCTGTCGCCAAACAACAATACATTGTCCTGTTTTTTATCCTCGAGCACACTCATCATGGATACAAAACGGCGGTCATTGCTGTCCATGACGCGGTAAAGGTAGGTTTGCAGGTAAATCGCCAGCAGTATGGTGCATCCGGCGACAACAAGGAATATGGCTAAACGTTTTAATGACGGATTCATAAGCTGTTAAAATTGGAAATAAATAAAATCTGCCTGCTTTCCACCAAAGAAGAAAATCAGCAACACTAAGACGAAAATGATGGCAGACTGTTTCCACAGGCTGCTTTTATAAATGTCCTGGAAGGCGTATTCTTTCCTGCGGTAAAACCATTCAGTGATGAACAGTATCGACACCATGACCAATACGATCAGCATGGTGGTGTTCTGGCCGCTGGACAATTTCGGGATTGATAAAATCGAGCGGTTGCAAAGGTGGCCCATGTATTCGAAGGCATGGTGCATCGATTCGGTACGGAAAATGATAAACCCGAAGCACGTCAACGCAAAAGTGATGATGACTCCCATAGCATCCCGGAATGAAGGCAAAGCGCTGTGGGCGGCAATGATCTCGATATTCTTTCGGTGGCTGTTGCGCAAAATGAGCGGGACCACATATAATCCGTTAAGCACCCCCCAGAAGATGTAATTCCAGCTCGAGCCATGCCAGAAACCGCTGACGGTAAAAATAATCATCGTATTACGGATCTTGATCCAGAGTCCGTCCTTATTTCCACCCAACGGAATGTAAAGGTAATCGCGGAACCAGGTAGAGAGGGAAATATGCCATCTTCTCCAGAATTCAGCAATATCCCTTGAAAAGTAAGGATAACGGAAGTTGGTCATCAAATCAATGCCGAACAATTTTGCCGTTCCGAGCGCAATGTCTGAATATCCCGAGAAATCGCCATACACCTGGAATGCGAAAAGGATCGGACCTAATGCAAATACGCTCGCTGAACCGCCTTCCTTATGAAAGATGATATCTACCAGTTGTGCGGCATTATCGGCAATCACGACTTTCTTGAACAATCCCCAAAGGATCTGGAAACTTCCGTCCACCATACGGTGGTAGGTCATTTCACGCCTTGTGAAAAACTGTGGCAATAAATGCGTGGCGCGTTCAATAGGCCCGGCAACAAGCAATGGAAAGAAACTTACGAAGAGGGCATAATTGGTCAGGTTTGTCGTTGGTTTGGCTTTGTCATTATAAATATCAAAAACATAAGACAATCCATGGAACGTGTAGAATGAGATCCCGACAGGCAGGATGATACTCAGCGTACTAAAGTGCGGATGCAGCCCGAAATTACCAACGAATTCGGAAAACGATTCAATGAAAAAATTGTAATACTTGAAGAAACACAGGAAACCAAGATTAATGGTCACACTGATAATCAGCCACATTTTCTTCCTGGCTTTGGTATCGCTGCACTCAATGGCAAGGCCCGAATAAAAGTCGAGCGCTGTCGAGAACGCCAGCAGGAATCCGAAGCGCCAGTCCCAACAGCAGTAAAAAAAATAGCTTGCAATCACAAGCATCAGGTTTTGGAGCTTCAGGCTTTTATTGGTCACAAACCAATACAGAATGAATACGATGGGCAGGAAAATGGCAAATCCTAAGGAGTTAAATAGCATTTCGCAGGTATTTGTTTTTGGTTTTCATTAACATTTGCCCAAAAATAGTAAAAAGTTGCCCAAAACAAGATTCGAATTGAAAAAAGGTGCGGTTGCAGGAACGAATGAAATGTGAAGTTTTAAATTAATTCGTTTTCAGAACCTCATCCCCATAACCAACAATAAAAAAACCGAAACTAAAAGTTCCGGTTTTTCGTGGATATATGTAGAGATAGTCGTGATTATTGTCCTGCTGCCTCTTTCTTCTTTTTTTCATCAATTACAGATCCGACACCGGCTCCAAGGATAGCACCACCTACACCACCGATGATAGCGCCCTGCCCTTTTTTATGCTTAGATACTACAGCACCGGTTACAGCACCTACACCGGCCCCGATTACTGCGCCTTTTGCAGTGTTACTCCAACCCTTCTTCTGTGTGGTGGTTGTGGTTGACGAGCTGGTAGTCGTAGAGGATGAATTTGAAGCAACGGCATGCTGTCTCTGTATTCTCTGTGTTTCAGCTACAGCTTTCATTGAATCGATGGTTTTCTGTCTGGCTTCTTCGGCTTGTTTTGCCGCTACTTCCACCCTGATAGAATCGATGGTGGCCTGTTTTGCCTGTTCGGCTTCTGCCTGTTCTTTTGCGGCGTTCTTACAAGAAGCTATTGTAAGTGCACTGACGAGTATTAATGCTAATTTTCTCATGGCTAAACTATTTTGATTTATAATGGTAAAATTAATAGCTGCCGCTGAAAAAAAGGTTATGGTATTTCTGACAATTGTTTCAATTTAACATTTAGGGTACCAAATCATAACCAAGTTTCCTTTTTAATGCCTCAAGCGTGATTGCTGTAGCGCGTTTGCTTTCGTCATTTGGAAATAAAAGGCACCAAAGCACCTCGCTGGTTTTGGCATCCAATACCACCTTATAACAAAAATCCGGAACGCCGATATTGTTGCTCCCAATGGTTTTATCACTGTAAATACCACCTGCAATGATAAAAAGTCTGCGTTTTTGTGAACTGTCGCGAATTTTTTCTTCCCAGGTTTTCCAGATGCCGCGGTTCAGTGCGATGGTTTGCGGAAGACAGTTGTAGTAACAGAAGGTGGTTTCTTCCATCGTACAATCATATGCGAAGTCTTCAGCATTTACCAGATGGCCCTTGTCATAACCAGATCCTGAATAATCCTTATCGGAGGCAGTTTTTATACCGCACTTTTTAAAATGGAAACTTTCCTGCTCCCGGTCGCATGACCCGCCACCTTTATATAAAGTATACGTGACATACAACGGCTCCTTAATCGCATAACAGAAATATGATTTGTAAACACCCGTATTGACGATGGTGTCGGTTTTGAGTTGGGCAGAAAGGCTTGCCGTGAGTAAGCATGCCCAAATGAGGAATAGTTTTTTGGCTTTCATAAAATTTATTTTTGGCGTATAATGATTTTCAAATATAAATAAAAAATGCCCTGTTGGGGGCATTTTAAAAATAGTTGGTTGTTATTAATTAATTCTGATGATCATGCAGGCGCCGATTGGTTAAATATAAATTCCGTTTGGTGTTCGTCGTGTCAATCTCAAGGAAAACGATACACGACACAACTCCCGAAAACCACGGTAAGCAAAAGATAAATCCCGATAACGCCTGAAGTAATCCCCACGAAACGGTCATCCCAGGCGATGAGGGAAAGCAGCAGGAACAGCACTGCAGCAATGAACCTGATATATTTATCGGAAGTATTAATGTTTTTCTTCATACCAAATAATTTAAACTGAACATCTGACTAATACACGGCTTTTTTAGTGACCACCTGTTGGTTATCAGAAGTGATCTGTAGCAATAACACCTGTTGTTCCGCTTTCAAATCATCCAGGGAGATCTTTGAAGCATCCACATCGTCGGCGGTATAAATCAGCCTGCCACGGATGTCAAAGATACGCACCGTTTGCATGGTCATTTTTCCACTATCGATTTTCAGGATGCCATTTTGCTTGTAAACGATTACGGAATTTCCATCAATTACAGGATTTTCCGTTCCTAAAGTCGAATTGGTATAGACGATCTCAAAACGGTTTGCGAAAACACCTTCAGCAGATACAAAGGTGTAGCCTGTATTTTTGATGCTTTGGATGGTGCCTGAGAGATTATCCTTAAGGTAAATTTCCTGGTTGCCCGAAAATAAGCCATCCACATGGTCGATTGCAATAGTATAAGTACCGGCAGCTGCAGCATTGAAATTCAGCGGCACGACATCCGTATTTACAAATGGCAGCGGCCTTCCCTGGATGAGGTAGCTTTGCCCGTTTATGAGGCTGGAAATGGCGCTTCCGCTTTCAATCTGCCTGCCATCTATAGCAATATCCTCCCCAACCGTAGCGCCTTCCATATATCCGATAAGGATTTGGTTTAATCCTGAAACCGGACTATTCAGATCCAGCCAGATGCGGTGTTTTTCAGTGGAAGACCGATAGAACGCTGCATCATTTCCGCTTCTCATGCTGTTGTCGAAATGGGCTGTCGCTGCGGTAGCGGCTTGCAGGATAAATCCTTGCCCTGAAGCGATGAATCCATCTGGTTGGTCGCCTCCGGTTATGGCAGCAGTGCCTCCCAATGCATTATAGCTGCAGTAATTTGCCCCTGAAGCCGAGCCTTGTGCCCTGTGTGTCCAGAAATACAGTGTCCCCGGGTTCTGCGCTAAGAACAGGTCTGCACTCAATGTCGAAGGATACGGGTTTCCTATCAGATTGTATCCTAAACCATCAACCGTAACAGGAACATCAAAGTTTCCATTATTGGCCACACCGGTAAATGTGCCGATAAAGGGCTGCGGTGCCGCAGGCGGATTGATGAAATTATTCGCTGCACGGATCATGAACCCTTTTGCAGGCTGGAAATCATTGATTGCAGGATTAATCCATGCAAAATTGTTTGCTGCTTCATCCAGCGTATAAAAACGGTTCGGCAAAGTCTCCCCTGAGAAATCCAGGAGGTTCTGCCCTGCTACCGGCGCCGACCAGTATACGTAATCCTGGCGTACCATTGCCGCATTTTTTTTCAGCTCAAGCGTTCCGGAATTGGCCACATCAAGTACCTGTAACAGGTTTGCATCATTATTGATCGTAATATTTGCACCCGGCGAAACGGTAACCTTACCTTGTATATTGAAATCATTGCCATCGTTTACTATCACCTGTGCATGATTGCCTACAATTAAAGTACAGGCATCAAGATTGGCAGTTGAGCTGTAATTCCCGGAAATGACCGCAGCGGTATTCATATCGGGAACACCGTTGCTCCACGCTGTACCATTCCAAACCGTAACATTATTGCAATAGCCAGGCAATGACTGCCCGATCACCCAGTTGCTTGTATTTCCGATGAGGCTGAAATTATGCAGCGTCCCGTCAAAAACGGTTCCGCCAATTGAAGCGGGTAAAGCCGTCAACCCTGTATTGTTTCCGCCCGGTGTACCTACATTAAAATCATAATGGGCTACAATGCCGCTGCCGGGAGCGGCGCCATTCATATCGGACTGTATATCAGATCCGGAACGTGTATAATCATAGATCCTGACATCGTCTATATTACCTTTGAAAAAAGTATCTTCTGTCTGGCTGTTGCCTAATGAAAGGAAATGATTTCCGTCAAGCAGCAGTATATTGTCAAAATGATAGATTTGACCAACAAGGTTGCCGTTGACATAAAGCAGGTATTTGTCAAAATCAAAAGTACAGGCAATATGCATCCACGTGTCTGGCGCATAGCCGAAATCTACGTCTGCGGCAGTGTTGTTCCAATAATTTCCCGTCCCGAAATCGGCATGGAAAGTATGCCCGTCCAGTATCTGCAGGTCAAACGACTGATCACCGCCACCCCTGGTACTGAAAATATGCATCCTTTTAGTAGCTTCCTCAGGCTTGAACCAGCCTTCGATAGTGAAATTACCTCGTACGGTTACTGACGGATTCGGCATATTTACATAATCATCCGTGCCGTCAAAATGCAGCGAATTGTCGGTGAAATTGACGATGCTTATTGTCACGGTAACCGACTTCGTAAACGTACATCCCGTATTCGTGGTACCGGTAACGGTATATGTCGTGGTCTGGTTTGGTGAAGCGATAACGGTATCACCCATCGTAGTATCCAGGCCTGTAGCCGGAGACCACGAATACGTGTCGGCGCCCGTTGCAGTAAGACTCACCGCATCTCCCGAATTGATTGCCGCTGAAGCCGGGGTAATCGCCAATTGATTATTATACACCGTTACCGTAACCGTTTTGGAATCCGTGCATCCGCCATCATCGCCACTAACGGTATACGTCGTGGTCACCGCAGGGCTTGCAACCACTGTATTACCATTGGTCGTATTCAGGCCTGTGGCAGGGCTCCACACATAATTTGTTGCTCCTGAAGCTGTCAGTGTCACTCCTGCCCCACTTTCACAAATGGCTTGATCGTTTGATACTGTAACAACAGGCGCTTCTCCTACATTAACAGTAATCGTATTGATGGTGTTACAGCCGAATGGCGCGGTAGTGGTCGCCGTATACACTGTCGTTTCTGAAGGGTCTGCGTAAACCGTATCCATCAATTCCCCGTTATAAGGAATCGTAGCGTCAGCATCAATATACAGGCCTGTAACCGGTGACCAGGATGAATGCGCTATTTTTGAGCTTACCACAACGTTGTCAAGCCTCCAGAGTTGGGTACTATTGCTCACATAATTAAACCTGATCATAATTGATGGCAGGTTTACATACGCCTGTAAATCAAAAGTAGTGTGGGCATAACTCAGGAACTGCCCTTCATAATTCACCAGCTGATCCCATGTTGTGCCATTATCTCCGGAAACCTCAACGGCTGCCGTATTAAAATTCCCAGATCCGGCGAAATAATCGAAATCAAAATCCAATTTCAATGTAGTGAGGCCTACAGTACTGAAAGCAGGAGAAATCAATTGTGAATCCATGCCGCCGGGACCTCTCTGTGCCCTTGCCTGCCTGCTTGGCCAGTTGTCTGCAAACTCCCAGCCAGGACCTGCTGTAGGTGCTGTAATTACCGTCCAGCCCGGTGCGTTCGTATCAAAGCCTTCATTGATCAGCACGACCGGTGGTTCAGCGTCATTCACCATCAGCATCACAGCGCCGGTACTGGCACATTTTGCCACGCTGTTAAAAGCAACGGTGGCAGCAATCGGTGCATGTGGTGTCACAGTAATCGTTTGTGTGGCAGTGCAGCCTGCAGTTGTTCCTGTAACGGTATATGTTGTCGTCGTGGAAGGGTCAGCAATAACTGCATCACCGCTGTCCGTATTTAATCCTGTGGACGGGCTCCATAAATAGGTATCCGCTCCGCTTACTGTAAGCAACGTTCCGGTGCCTGTGCAGGTGTCAGTTGCGCCTGTAATGTTCAACAGCGGAGACGGCAAAACATTTACCGCAATGGTATTGGTTGAATCGCAGCCACCTGCTGAAGTTGTAGTGACCGTATAATTTACATCTGAAGAAGGATTTGCATAAACAACATCAACAGTTCCTCCCGTATATGGAGTTGTCGCAGCGGGGTCTGTAAAAAGCCCTGTAGCAGGAAGCCAGACTGAAGTATTTGCTGATCCGCTGATTGTTATGTTGTCGATTTCCCAGACGATGCCAAAAGCTACCGCATAATGAAACCTGACTTTTAATGCCGGCTGGTTCAGGTAGGCATTTAAATCGATATGCTTCGTGCCTTGAAAACCGCTATTGGTATAGTTTGCAACCTCATTCCACGTGATGCCATTATCCGTAGTGATTTCAACCCCTACGAAGTAATCTGCATAGTTTACATAATTGGCATAAAAATCAAGTGCGCAGCTTGTAAATCCAACCGTACTGAATTCCGGCGAGGTCAAAATACTATCGGTTCCGGTAAAAACCGGCGTCTGTGCCTGATTTGCGTAAGGCCCCGGAACAACACTCCATGCATTATAATCCCAATCCGTAGCATTATCCTCAAAATCCTCGGAAATCAGGTAATTGGTGACTTTAAACGGAATAGCCGCTTCAACACTGCATTTTGTAACAGTGGATGCCGATTCTACAGTAGCCGGATAATTTGCAGCCACGAAAACAGTGATATCCTTAGTGCTGGTACAGCCGTCAGGTGTCGTTGCCGTTACAGTGTAAGTAGTGGTAATTGCCGGGGTTGCAATAACGTCCGGACCTGATGTGGTGTCAAGTCCATCCGTAGGGCTCCAGTCGATTACAGCTGTTACGGAACTGTTGGCGTGTAATGCTGTTGATATCCCGTTGCAAACCGCGGTATTCCCTGAAATTGTAATCACTGCGCTTTGATTGACAGTGATGGCAGCAGTATTCTGTGTATCCTGGCATCCTGAAGGCGCTGGCGTGGTCGCTGTGAAAGTGGTTGTAGCAACAGGCTGGGCATACACCGTACTAAGGGGTTCTCCGGCATATGGAACCGTTGCGGCAGCATCTGAAAACAATCCTGCTGAAGGCGACCACGTAGTCTGGGATTGGTTTGCGATAATTTTTACATTGTCAATATACCAGCTTTCGCCGGCACCAACACCTTGTGTATAAAACCGGATCCTGACATCCGGCATGCCGGCATACGCAGATAAATCAATCGTATAAGGCAGCATTGTGCCGGAACCCACGTTAGGGTCATACAGATAATCATTGAGTAAGGTCCAGCTGGCCTCATTATCAGTGGATATTTCAACCCTGATTGCCGATTCATTAGGGCTGTTGTTATATTTTTGCTCGAAAGTCAGCTTGTAATCCGAATGGCCTACAGTACTGAAGGAAGGCGACTTCAGCCAGGTGTACACAAAAGCAGACGGAGATACATCTCCCGGATGTGTCCTGACCAGTTTTCCATTGCCCGGAACGAAACTGTCTTCATATTGCCATGCCGCCTCGACCGCTGAATATGGCTCCCCTGATATCAACCAATCAGGCGCTTCGGTATCAAAATTTTCAGAAAGTACCGTAACATCCACTCCGGGATCATTTACCGACAATAGTATTGCTGGTTCCGCTGAACATTTGGTGGCATTTGGAACATTGATGACAGGATGAGTATTTGCTATGACTGAAACAGTGACCGTATTGGTGGCACTGCAGCCGTTGGTTGTTCCCGTTACAGTATAGGTTGTTGTAACCGATGGATTGGCAATTACGGTGCCGCCTGTTGTCGTGTTTAATCCTGTTGAGGGACTCCAGGTATAACCGCTGGCGCCATTCGCAATCAGTATTGTTGAGGAACCCTCGCAGATGGTAGCAGCCGGAGAAACTCCAATCACAGGCATTGGATTCACAGTGACAGTAGCATTCCTTACTTCGTTGGGACAGCCGCTGGCAGGAATCGTTGTAGCCGAATAAGTTGTCGTATTTGAAGGTTTCGCATACACTTTAAGCCTGTTTTCACCGGCATAGGGAATTGTTCCTGCCGCATTGGAGAATAATCCTGTTACTGGTGTCCAGGTGGTCGTCGGCTGAACGGTGGTAATTTTCACATCATCGATATACCAGCCATTTGTTGCCCCCTGAGCACTGTAGAAAAACCTGATTTTTACATTTGGATAATTCAGGTAATTTCCAAGGTCAAGTGTCATTGTTGTAAGGCTTGTATAAGTACTGAATGTATAATCCGCCAATTGCTGCCAGTTGGTCCCGCCATCAACAGAAATTTGTACGGTAGCCGCAATCCTGATGGAATTGGCATAATATTGCTTAAACGATAAAGAGGCACCTTCATAACCCATTGTACTGAACGAGGGCGAAGTTAATTTCGTATCTACCGCATTCGAACTGATAACGCCCTGCGCCTGCATCAGTTTCACAGTGCCGAAAGAAGAGTTGACTGATTTCCAGTTTCCTGTCGCCGGGGATGAGCCTGCATTTGATACCGTCCAGGTTCCTACGCCAAGGTCAAAATTTTCAGATAATGTAGTTACGTTTGCTTCAACATCTGTAACAGCAATAGGAACGGCAGGATCTGCCTGGCATTTTGTAACCGCAGCCGGGGAAATTGTTGTAAGTGTATGGGGCGTTACTGTAATCGTAACCGTTTGAGACGCAGTACATCCGTTAGTACCTGTTCCTGTAACCGTATAGGTCGTAGTGGTTGCCGGACTTGCAGTGACCGTTGCGCCTGTGGTGGCGTTCAATCCCGAAGATGGTGTCCAGGTGTAAGTATCTGCACCATTGGCGGTCAAAGAAGTACTGCTACCCACACAAATCGTAGCCGATGATGGCGTCACTGATATTGTTGGCAACGCCTTAACAGTAACGGTAATAGTGTTCGAACCAGTACAACTTCCCGTTGTCCCCACTACGGTATAGGTAGTTGTAACGGTTGGGGTGGCTGTTACCGAAGCACCGGTGGTAGCACTCAATCCGGTAGCAGGCGACCAGGTATATGTGGTTGCTCCTGAAGCAGTCAGCGTTGTTCCGCTCCCCGGACAAATATTTGGTGAAGCAGCAATGACATCTATATTTTGTGACCCTACTGTGACCGTAACCTGCCTGGTGCTGCTGCAGCCATTTGTAGTTCCTGTAATGGTATAAGTTGTGGTTACTGTTGGATTGGCTGTGACTGAGGCGCCGGTTGTAGTGTTTAATCCAGTAGCAGGGCTCCAGGTATAGGAATTGGCACCAGTAGCATTCAATGCAACGCTTCCCCCGGTACAAACAGAGGGTGATGCGGGCGTTACATTTACGGAAGGGGTAGTATTTACCGTAACCACCACGGTCTGCGTATTGGTACAACCGTTAGAACCCGTTCCTGTTACAGTGTAGGTAGTTGTCGTCGTCGGAGTGGCAGTGACAGTAGCGCCTGTTGTAGCGCTCAAGCCAGTTGACGGGCTCCACGCATATGTTGAAGCACCTGTCGCCGTTAATGTAGTTCCTGAACCGGAGCAGATTGTCACTGAGGCAGGAGTTATATTCACACTGGGCTTTACATTTACGCTTACAGTAACCTGTTTTGTACTGCTGCATCCATTTGTTGTTCCGGTAATCGTGTAAGTGGTTGTAGATGCCGGACTTGCAATTACTGTAGCGCCGGTTGTTGCACTCAGTCCGGTAGCCGGAGCCCAGCTGTATGTTGTAGCACCTGTTGCGGTTAACGTGGTGCTGTTACCTGTGCAGATTGTCGGTGCTGAAGGGGTAACATCAACAGTTGGCAGGGTGGTATTTACGGTTACCGTAACTGTCTTCGTACTGATACAGCCGTTGGCATTAGTTACCGATACTGTATAAGTAATTGTTGACGAGGGTGTAGCGGTTACCACAGCCCCATTGGTGGTATTCAGTCCTGTAGACGGACTCCAGCTGTATGACGTTCCTCCTGAAGCGGTCAAAGTTACACCGCTGCCCACACAAATCGTTGCCGCCGACGGAGTGATATCGGCAGTTGGGAGTGAATTTACCGTGACAGTGACCGTCTGTGAATTAGAACAGTTGCTGCTGTTAATGCCCGTTACCGTATAGGTAGTGGTCGCAGATGGTGTTGCAATAACCGTACTTCCTGTACTTGTGTTCAATCCGGTGGATGGACTCCAGCTATATGAAGTCGCACCAGTTGCCGTAAGCGTTGTAGAGCCTCCATTACACACTGTTGTCAGACCGGAAATTCCAATCGTAGGCCTTGGCACTACCGTAAGGGTCGCCATTGTTGACAATACAGTCCCGCAATTTCCGGGATTATTAATCAACACATCAAAACCGGAACCATTTTGCGCAGTAGTTGGATCTGTAATCGTAAGCGTAGCCGTTGTTACATTGCTGAATGGTGGCGTATTGGTCAAATTAATCCCGTTTCGCCTCCATTGGTATGTTGTTGCACCGGTTGCCGAAACACTGATGAGCGCCGTGCCTGCCGTGCTGCAGATCGTTGGCGGATCCTGGGGTTGCTGGGTTATTACCGGTGCGCTGTAAATCGTAAAAGTACTGCCGCCTGTAACGGAACCTGTAAACGCATCTATCGTAACCACTCCTGAAGTTCCTGATGCCACGGCAGGAATCGTAACCGTGACACTATTTGAAGTATTTGCCGTAATTGTACAGTTCGTGCTACCAATCCTCACAGCCGTCACCTGGTAGAAATTATTGCCGTTGATTGTTAATGATGTCCCGACGCAGCCTGAAGCACTGCTTAATGACGTAATCGACGGGGCAGCAAAAACAGTAAAGTTTCCTGCATCGGCACCAATATCGATTGGCGTAAGCGACGAACGGGTCTCTCCATCAAAATCATCAGCCGGATAACCGGTGTTGTCTCCACCGGTACTTTCAATACGTGTCGGAATGGTCGGGCTGATATGCAGGTTTGGCGTTGCTGCCGTCGCATCGATAAACTGTGGATTTGAGAAGATCGTACTTGTTTCCTGTGGTGCACCTAAGGCATTCCTGTACCCGCTCATATTGGTACTTGGATAGGAAAGTCCGTTTACATACGCCATCACATACCCATTACCGTTACCGAAATATAAGTTGTTATTCATAGCAAGATAATTCACCTGCGTATAGGTATCCATACTACAATGGGTACCAGTACCGCCTGAATTGCTCCTGAAATTCGCGAATATATTGTTATAGTAAATCCTGGCTCTTGCGTTACTCACAGAATAAGCTTTTGAATTTCCTGCGCCCGAAGTCTGCGTGCCGCCGATGTAAATGCTGTTATTAAACGCTGTGATATCCGAGTTTGGTGAATTCAGCCCAGGGGAACAGATGCCTTCAATAGTGGCACCCACGCTGATTCCGCTGCCCAAAGCGATCATATTGTTCTTAAAATCAAAATTACCCTTGCCTAAGATTTTAATCCCGCTGATAAAACCCGTAGGTGAATTACCAATGATCGAATAAATCTGGTTTCGGTTTATTTCGGTAGTCGGCACACTTCCATATCCATAATTTTCAATGCCCACAACATAACCTGTAGTGGAAGCATTAAGATTTGAAATATTATAAATCGTATTGGTATTGATGTAAAAAAATGGGGAATAGTTTGTTGAAAAAGTCATAAAGCTATAGACCCCGTTGACTTTCCCATTAATATCCGGTGAGTAGCCTGTAAGATTGCGGATCGTGTTGCCGCTGATCGTAGATTCGCGTTCTGCGTAAACCCCAACGCAATCCGAACCGGATGCTGTCGCGTTATTCAATATGGAATTTGCAACCGTCCCTCCGATGATGTTATTGTTGCACGTATGTATTGCTCCATCCACTTGTGGAAGCCCGGTCATACCAATTGCTTTCATTTTGACGATACCGGAGGAAGCCATTGTAATACCGCCAATATTGTTCGAATTGATGACAAATGTTCCGATACCCGATTTGTAAATACCGTATATATTAACTTCAGCTGTAGTTGTGGAATTGTAGTTAATATTGCCGTTAGCACTTAAGCTTCCGATAGTGTTGCCAGTGATATTGCATTGCCCATGGTGCATATGGATCGCATTAAATGCATTTGCGGCTGATGTGCCTGACATCGCAATGCCGGCGATCGTGTTGTTCTCAATCCTGGTCATTCCGCCCTCAAGGGTTCCCATACCTGAATCCCCGAAACTACAGTCGATGGCAGTGAATTTACCCGAACCTGTCAATGTATATGTGCCGGTTCCATTGCTGTTCGCATAACCTATCGTATTTCCGCTGATCACGGATTCTGTATTGGCACCATAACTGTTGCCCAGGTGTATCGCCGAATGGTCTGAGGTAATCGCCCTTGACACCGTCTGGAACAATTTGTTATTTGCAACCGTAATATTAATCACTTTGCTTCTTGCATATACACCGCTTAAGGTGTAATCGTAAATCGTGTTATTCGAAATATTAGAGTAAGAAATCGGATTCGGATCTCCGTATAAATACACACCGTATTGCGGCAGGCTGCTGTCATATGGCC
Source organism: Flavobacterium pallidum (assembly GCF_003097535.1). NCBI lineage: Bacteria > Pseudomonadati > Bacteroidota > Flavobacteriia > Flavobacteriales > Flavobacteriaceae > Flavobacterium > Flavobacterium pallidum. Next base: position 2,441,946 of record NZ_CP029187.1, on the reverse strand, counting down.
CGATCGTACAGTAAGAAAGCGTATTGCCCTGGCTGTTGCCCACGGTGTGTGTCGTATAACTCACAACGCCACTCGCACCCGATCCCAGCAATTTACACCGCGTAATGACGTTATTCCCAGTGGAACCAAATGTAGTGATGGTCTGGAATCCTGGCGTGATGTTTCTTATCGTAAGCGCATTGCCATCGGTATTGAGGCCGTCGATGGTTACATTTTGCGCATTTCGGATAAAAATGCCTTCATTTCCACTCACCGTAATCGTGCGTTCCACACCACCGACCGGCGATATGTTGATGGAGGAATATGATGCTGCACCGGTTCCGCTGGCATCCAGGATAGGTGTTTGCGGTTCTACCGAATCACGGATTATCTTTACCGAAATCGCTCCGGTATGCACGCCGTTGTTAATCGCGCTAAATGCTGCGGCAAGGCTTTGGTAATACGTAGTCCCGTTCACTAATACTGAATAATAATCCCTGTCCGTAGTCCAGTTCCCGATGGCGCTTTGCAGGTAAAAATTCTGCATCGTACCATAGCGTGTTCCATTTACGCTGTTCACCACAGTGGTTTGTCCCGGGTTGTTTCCGTTAGCAGTTGTAGCTGCGTTGGTAAAACTGTATGAAATAATACCGCTCGGAATCGTGTATACCGGGCTGTTCATTTCAGCAGTCATCTGCGCTTCGGTGGGATGGCCTGAAGTAATATTCACCCTTACTTCATCTATCGCACCACGGAAATACGTATTGAAGTTTGGATTTCTTCCGATCTGCAACTGATGGTTATTGTCAATTAAAATATTATCTTCAACATAATCCAATGGGCCGCTGGCGATGATTTTTCCATTCACATAAATGTAATAGCCATAATAATCCACTGAAAGTGCCACATGAAACCATACGCCTGGCGTATAGTTATAAGTCGCGTTAGCCGTAGTGGTTTTCCATGACGTACCATTGCCGATGTCGCAATGAATGGTATTCCCGTTCAGGATCTGCATATCAAACCCGTATTCACTGGGTGACCTGGAATCGAAGATATGCATGTTTTTTGTAGCATCTTTTGGCTGTACCCAGGCCGATATGGTCCAGGATCCTGCAACCGGCGTGCCTGCACCAACAGTAACATAATCATCATTACCGTCAAAATCGAGTGCTTTGCCGGTTCCCTGTGCCGAAATCTGCAGCACCACAGCAAAAACGAGGAGGATTGAATAGTAGATTTTTCTCATGACCAAAGATTTATTTTAATGTAAAGGATGTCAATCTGTTTTACATGAAAAAAAAAATGTTCTGAACGGCGGCGTACGCGGGATGAAATGGCGCTGGGCTGTGACATTTGAAATTCATTTTTAAAAAAAAAGTTAAAATCTACCCGAATATTACGCAACCCGTCACGCCATCATCCATCTTACCAACGACGTTACGTCGGAAACAAAACCAAAGCTTATGAAAAAAATTACCTTCCTGTTGCTGCTTTGCATCACTGCAGCACAATCACAAAACTTCGAGTGGCTGCAAACGCCCGAAATCACTTTCGGCATGAATCCCGACGGCATCAGCTATCCTTTGGCAACTGATAATTCGGGCCATGTTTATATGGCTGGTTATAAGGAAAACCCTGTGCCATACAACGACGTTATGGGAAACGTCTTTTGCAACAAATATGATACCGGAGGAAACCTGCTGTATTCCAAAATACTGTCCGGCGAAGTGACGGTGTATGAAATGGCTACCGATAATGACGGGAACCTGATCATGGCGCTTGGCTACAGGCATTCGATCGTTTTTGACAATATAGCGTTTTTAACGGGTCTGGATGACGTGCAGTACTTGATGGTGAAATTTGATCCCGACGGAAACATGCTCTGGTACAGGCCGATTGAAATCCAGGACAGTTTCGTCAATGATTTCCGCACCATCGTTACAGATTCCGGCAACAATATTTACATCGGGTATGATGATTACAATTATTCATATATCATGAAACTCGACGCTTCCGGAGCAACGCAATTGACCATCACGCAGGAATATGCCAAGATGGTGACATCGATCAGCGTAGACAACCAGGGGAATATTTATGGCGCGGGTGCCTGTGCCGAAAGCATTGCTACATTCGGCGGTGTTGCAGCCGGAGCGCCATTCGGTTACAATACTTATGCCGTAAAATATAATGCCGCGGGACAATTCCAATGGATCAAATATGTGGAAGACGTGACCTGCCCTTTCCCTCAGATAAAAGCAAAAACGCCGGATGCTGTTTATTTCAGTTCCTATCTTTTCGGAAGCTATGATTTCGGGCCGATTAATACAGAAGGACCGACTGAAGGGGGATTTAGCGATTTCTTCCTTGCAAAACTGAACAGTGCCGGGGAATACCAATGGGTCAGGGAAGTAAGCGGCATCGGCAGTGTGACTACTGGCGTAAAGAATTTCCTTGAGCTCGACAACGAAGGGAATATTTATTTTGCTGGCGGTACGAAAGGCGTGGTAAACTGGGGAAATGGCATCATAACGGACAATGGCGACTACAATGATGACGCGGTCCTTGTAAAATATGATTCCAATGGTAATGCACAAATGGCGGTCATGGCGGGCGGCGATTCCTATGACCGCACCGATAGTGTCAGGATTGCCGCCGACGGCGCTATTTACCTTAGCGGTATGGCATATGGTGATGCCGATTTTGGCGATTTTACGCACGACGCCGACGATTTCCAGAGTTATCCTTTCCTTACCAGAATCAGCAGTGCGCCATTGGGTGTGCCGGAAAATGAGGACATCAAAATGGCATTATACCCGAATCCGGCGAAAAATGACATCCGGTTTACTGCAAATACAGCGGTCAGCGGGACCATATGGAATATGATTGGGCAAAAGGTGGTAGATTTCAGTGTGGATGCAGGACAGACCGTGGATGTAAGTTCGCTGGCACAAGGCACTTACCTGGTGAATGCTAACGGAAAAGGGCTGAAGTTCGTGAAACAATAGGATAACCGGATATCTTAATTCTAGTCAGTTGCCAATGATTTCAAATCCTTAAACGACACCACAAAAGAAGTATTTCGTTCATCAGAATGAAAAGATAATTTTCCGCGCAATTGCCTGCTTAAAATCGATACGAGCCTCAAACCCAATGACTTTGTTGTCTTCATATCGAAATCGGCTGGCAAAGGTTTCCCGTCATTCTCGATATGCAATTCATAAGCATCGCCACTAGCATGAATCCGTATGCTGATCTTACCATTCTCCCTGTTTTCAAATGCATACTTGTATGCATTCGAAACCAATTCGTTTACAATAAGGCCTAGTGGAATCGCAGTATCGATATCAAACTGGATGCCGTCAGTATTAATTTTCGTTTCAATATTTTTTGAGTCAGCACGGAACATCTGCGAAAGGTATACTACCAATTCCCGCAGGTAATTTTCAATATCTACAGTATTGAGGTGTTCTGATTGGTATAAATTCTGGTGGATCAGACTCATCGCCTGTACCCTGCTCTGTCCTTCCTGGATGGAAGAGAGTAAGGTTTCATCCTTGATATTTTCAGATTGAATATTTAATAAACTTGAGATAATCTGCAGGTTGTTTTTCACCCGATGGTGGATTTCCCGCAATAGCGTTTCCTTTTCGTCAAGCGAATGCCCGATCTTTTCATTTTGCTCCTCGATAATCCTCTTCTGTTTTTTATTGCGCTGCAGGTTGTAATTGATCCAGAAGGCAAAGAACGTCACGATGATCAGCGCAATTAAAACCGCATATATCGCACTGCGCTGCTGCCTGGCTTTGAGTGCCGTAGCGGCATCTTTCTTTTGCTGCAAAGCTTTTTGTTCTTTCTGCTTGGTATTAAATTCGTTTGTGAGGCGGAGTTCCGTCAGCTTTTTATCTCTTTCAGCATTGAATATCGAATCGCTCAACGTTTTAAATTGCACATGGCTTTCATAAGCCTGCTTGTACTTGCCCATGGCGCCATAGGTTTCCGCGAGGTATGAATATCCCAGCTTTTGTGCATCGAGATTACCCACCTTCCTGGCAATGGATAGCCCCTCATTAAGGTTTGAAAGTGCCTTTTGAAAATTGCCTTTTTTGAGGTACACACCGCCCAGATTTACCAACGATGAAGAAATTCCGGCAGAATCTCCCGTAATTTTACGCATGGACAATGACATTTCGAGCTGGGTAACGGCTCCCGAAAAATCCTTCCTGAATAATGACACTTTTCCAAGCCCTTCATGGTTGTTGGCTTCTGAAATTTTATTACCCCCTTTTTGTGCATATGTTACGCCGCGTGTGTACCATTTTTCGGCTTCATCCATCAAATTTCGTTTATAATAGGATTCCGCTATATTCTGCGCCGTCAATCCAATCCCATACCACGATTTAAGTTTTTCCTGGTATTTCAGGGACTGCATGTAATTGCTGATTTCTTCTTTATAACGCCCCTGGATGCCGTATATGATCCCGATATTGTTGTAAAAAGTGGAAACGCCTTTGTCCTTCCTCTTTTTTGCAATGCCGAGCCCTTTATAGAAATAGGCCAAGCCTTCTTCATAGTTTCCATGTTCAGAATAAGCGCTCCCGATATTATTGTAAAGGCCCTGTTCCATTTCGAGGTTATGGGTTTGTCTGGCCACCGCCAAAGCCTTTTTAAAATGCCACATGCTTTTATCAAAGTTATGCAGTATGCTGTAGTAAACGCCAAGCATCAGGTTTCCGTTGAGCAGCCCGGTTTTATAATCCAACTTTTCAGAAAGCCTCACTCCTTTTGTCGAATAATCCATGCCGTTTTTGGCATCGGATATCATGTAGTATTCGATTGAAAGGTTTTCGTAGATCCTGATCTTTACGGAATCTTTTAGGGAAAGTTTGTTGCCGTGCGCCATTTTATCAGCGTCGTATTTCACGAGCGCAGCATTGAGGCTGTCTATCTTTTTTGTTTGTGAAAAAACGTTGATAGCCAGCAATACGAATAAACCCGGAAGTATTTTCCGAAAAGATAATATATGGGGGACCATAGCGATATGTTTTGCTGCAAGTTATGAAATTTATTTTAACATAAATTAACAAGAAAACCAAGTGGATATTTATGGTTCAAGTGTGATCCAAACCGGCGCATGATCGCTCGTCTTTTCCCATCCGCGGACGTGCCGGTCCACACCACCTGATTTTAATTGGCCAGAAAGCTCAGGACTCAACAGGAAATGATCGATTCGCAGCCCGGCATTGCGTCCGTAGGCATCGCGGAAATAATCCCAGAAAGTATAAATTTTTTCCTCTGGGTATAATTTTCGTATGGCATCAGTCCAGCCTTGCGATACCAACTTATGGAATGCAGCACGAACTTCTTCCCGAAATAAGGCATCATTTACCCAGCGTTCCGGTTTATAAACATCGAGTTCCGTAGGCATGACATTAAAATCACCGATAAGGATTACCGGTGCTTTGTGTGCCAATAGTGACGCCGCACGGGCGTGAAGCCTTTCGAACCATTTCAGCTTGTAATCAAATTTTGGACCTGGTGCAGGATTTCCGTTGGGAAGGTATAAGCATACTATGACGACACCATTAACGATGGCTTCGACGTAACGGCTCTGCAAATCCTCAGGATCCCCGGGAAGACCGCGTCCTATCTCTTGTATTTCCATCCCTTTTGCAAGGATGGCAACACCATTCCACTGTTTCTGTCCCTGCCAGATGGCGTTGTATCCCGCAGTATTGATCTCTTCAATCGGGAATTTTTCCTGCGGTGCTTTTAATTCCTGCAGGCACACCACATCGGGTTGCGATTCCTGGAGCCAGCGAAGCAATACTGACAGTCGTCCATTGACACCATTGACATTATACGTTGCAATTTTCATAAAGTTTTTGTTCCAAGTTACGATTTTCAGGAACAGGCTGCAAATGAAAGACTGAAAGCAATCGTAAGTTATTTCATCAGATCAAAGCCATGATCAGTTGTTATAAAATGACATAACGTTCCTGAAAAATCTTGTAATTTTCCCATTTTTCAAGTGTGTAATTTTAGGTTGCTGTAAAATGTACGGCCGAAAAACCTGAATCCTATGAAAATTGAGATAATTACCAGTGACACAAATGGCATAAAGTCACAACTTACGCCCCTTTACAATCTTGTAAAGCGAAACGAAGAAAACTTCCTGCACCGCGAACCGCGCTTAAAGGAATTTATTATAGAACTGCGAAACAGCGCCTTACTTGCATTGCGCGCCAACAAAGGCAATTCCAGCAAACACATCGTTTCTGATGACGGGCAATCGATAAAACTAATCATCACCAGCCTGTCACAACCTGACGTAGACACGATCTGCCAATTGGCTTCCAAAGAAATTGAAAATATCAAGCACGAACTGGACGAATAATTAAAACCCGAAGCCCAGGCCAAATGATATCCTTCCGCCTTCAGAAGAATAGAAATAATTCAGTTTCGCAGTGACCGCATTCACGCCGCTGAGCCACAATCCCCCGCCATAGGCAGTATGCCATTTTTCCGAGAATTCAGTAGGCAACCAAACGCGGCCGTAATCAAATCCTGCAAGCATACCATAACGCATCGGAACGATGCTGTTCTTGATTTTTCCAAACTGCAGCCTTAAGTCGGAACTCTGGAAGAACGATCTTTTCCCTGAAAAACGCTCACTGCGGAAGGCACGAATATCAAAATCCCCGCCTATCGTTGCCATTTGGTAAAATTCGAAATCATTGCTGAAAAGCAGTCTGGATTTCAGTTGTGAGGCAAAGACCAGTTTTCCGCTTGTAAGCACCTTATGGCTGAAGCCGATCATGCCTTCCAGATGTGGCACGTTTCTTTTCGTATCGGCCATATTAACGACACTTCCGGCTTCAATATAGCACTTCATGCCCAATGTCGGGTTTGATGGATTGTCATAATTTTCAAAGCCGTAACGCAGGTTCAGCCCGGCAAAATTTTGTGTGCGGAATACTTTCGGATCCACAATTCCGGCACCCATAATCCTGCTTTCACTGCGTTCTACTTCTATCGATTCAAAGGTTGCCTGAGCGGTGAAAAAAGCACCCAACTCCCCTTTCCAGTTCAGCGAAGGCGCAGCGTACATGATTTGGGCCTTTACACGGTTGTAATCCATATCATCGTCTATTTCCTCCTCGCGGTTTTTGGTCTCATTGCCATAGCCAAAGAAGTTAAAACTGAAATTTGGGCTCGTAATGCGACCGTCCATCTGGAAATCCCAATCGCTGGTAATATTTGGGAAATTGCCTTTGTATATCAGTTCGTAGCCGCCTGTCGCGAAGTAATAATTTGCTTTTATATTATGCTTCTGAGAATAGGGATTGCGCTTGAAACCGTTGACGGTATAGGTCATTGAAATCCCCACTTTCACACCATCATCAGGGTTAAATCCGACATTGGGGAAACCCGCTATAGCATTGTATTTAGGGCGTTTGTAGTCATACTGGTTCAGGTCATAATCGTCGGAAAGGATTTTTTTGGTATGCCCATCGGTATCAAAATCATTTTCCTTTGAGGCGAAATCATAAATCCTGATCTTCTTGCCGTTTTTCACATGGTAAACATCGTGGTTCTGCCCTCCGAAAAGACGGATTTTGATAGCGTGATTTTCTTTTCCATCGACTTCATACACATCGTCATCATCAAGTCCGTAAATCCAGATTTCGCGGGTATCATCCCTGTCATATATTCTGCTGCTGATCAAAACCTCTTTGTCATTCTTAATCCTGTAAACACTTACGCCGGTTTGGTCATCCCCAATCCTTTTGATGACAAATTTGTCTTTTTTATCCGTACCGACAATCAAAACCGTTTTCTGCAAGACTTCAAAATAATGGTCTGCATATTCCTTGAGGTGACCGCGCCTTGACTTTAGGTTTTTCTTAATTTCGTCAATCGTGGCATCATTGACTTCTTTTGGCAATTTGTTGAACGCCGTTTCAATTTCTTTATCGGTAAGGTTGTTTTTCAGGTAATCCGCCTGGTCTTCCCAGTCTTTTTTCGTAGCGGCAGTGATGAAAGCAAGGTCCAGCGGATAGGCTTCCATATTGAACCATTTTACATTCGCAATATCATCCTTAAACGACTGCATATGACGCAATACGGGCATTTTCATAATCAGCCACAAAAGTGAGCCGTCGTATTTCGAGAAAGCCTGGTCGCGGTCACGTGGTATCGGGCGGTAGATGACCTTATCCTTTTCGTTGTATTCACCCCAGCGCCATTGGTCATAATGGCGGTCCCAGTCGCCAATGAGCATATCGAAAAGGCGTGCCCGGATGTAGGCTTTTTCATCGATTTTGTATTTTTCATCCTTACGCAGGTTCAGCAACACATCGTCAGTGCTTGCAATCGCATCAGGCTTGCCGAAGCTTTTCAGCTTTTCAAATCCTTTATCGGCACGTTCCTCAATCATATACAGTTCATCGCCAAACTCCTCATTGAATTCCCCAAGCGCATTTTGTTTTGGCACGTAAAACAACTTTGGGTTCGTATGGCTGATCTGTACCGATTCCGCCAGATCACCCACAATAAAGGGCGTGTATGGATGTGAAGTGGTGTAAAAATCCAACAGAAAATCCTCAGCATACGTGTTTTTAAAGTCCTGCTCCACGAACTGCTTCTTAAAAGCCATGGTCTGGATAAATTTTACCGCATTTTTACGAAGGCCACGCATCGTATATTGCTTTTTTGACTTGTCCTCGAGCCGCAACGACATCGACTGGTGTCCGCCGCCGGCAGTAACCGGTGATAATCCACCATACAAAGTATCAAGCAACGCAGTACGGACAGGGATTTTTGTGCCATAATATTTCCTGTAATGCTTTCCCCAAAAGAAATTGTGTACGCCGGATTTGTGCAACAGAGAATCATTGTAAACCGAAGCGTCGTATTTTGCAGGAAATGATGACGGATATACCTTCACTTCTTTCTCCAACACCGGCGGATTCACCCTAAATTTGTGCAGCAATTGCTCCTGTTTTTTCTTCATTCCGAAAAATGAAACCCAGGCCTCGCCTTTTTCATATACCTCCAAAACCGCATAACCATTGCCGCCGAAAGAAAAATCATTTGGATCAATCGCCCGCGCGGCCTCCGATTTAGAACCGGCGCCACTCACAATTTGTTTGATGTTTTCCCTTTCGATGTATTGTAAATTATGTTCATGCCCCGACACGACAATCACGTTGGGCATGTCCTGGATCATCGGTTTGATGCGTTGTACCAAAGCCGTGTATTTCTTATTCATGAGGTCCTGCGGGTCCAGCCCGGAAGTTTTCCTGATGAAATTAATCACTGACCCGACAACCGGCAACGGCACATCCGACTGGAACGGAAACAGGCTCTTGGCCATCGAAAACTGGCCGCCATGCGTGCCATTGCTGATCAGCGGGTGGTGTACGGCAAGCAATATGGTCTTCTTTTGGTTCTTTGTAAGCTGGTCTTCGAGTTCGTTAAAGAAATCCTCGCGTGACTTGATGTCGCAGTCATCATTAATGGTAGGGTTCTCGTCCCAGTTTTCCATATACCACTGCGAATCGATAATGATCAGCGTGATATCATCGCTGATTTTGACATTATCGATGCCGCAGCCATTTTTAGGAAGGAATGATTTCTTCTGCTGCAACTTTTCGGTAATATACTTTTCCTGGCGTTTCAGGCCTTGCAGTCCTTCGCTGTACCAATCGTGGTTTCCGGGAATAAAGATGGTTCTCCCTTTATAATCCTGCGCCAATGCCACCTGGTTGTCAAGTTTGACTTCGGCAAGTTTTCTTTCTTTCTTGCCCTGCATCGGCATCCCGGCAGGATAAATGTTATCGCCTAAAAATAATAGTGTGCTTTGCTGCCGCGCATTGTCAAGCCTTTTTTTGAGAAATGAAAGCGTATGCTGTGCATTGGGCTTGTCGGCATTTCCGGCATCGCCAACCAGGAAGAACGTGTGCTCGAGTTTGGCTTCGGTAGTAGATAACACAGCATTTTTTGACACATTTTTTCCATATTGCGCTTCATATGTCGCGCAGGAATTCAGTAATGTCAATAAAAAAAAGACAGTGATGAAGGGGAAAATTTGTGTGGAGGTTCCGTATTTCCAACAAAATAATTTCATAATTTGGTTCCAGTAAAATTTTATCATGGGCATTATAGAAAAAGCGGAACAATTTGTATTTACGCTATTCAAAGATAAGTTATCTCCGGCATATACTTACCATAATTTCAACCATACTTTACGTGTGGTGGAAGCGGTAAAAAAGATTTCGGAAGCGGAAAAACCGGCAGAAAATGAGCATACCGCATTACTGCTTGCCGCCTGGTTCCATGATACCGGCTACACCAGTGGCTGTGAAGAACACGAGCAGAAAAGTGTTGCCATATTTCGGGATTTTGCAAAAAATGAGCCACTTGATATTCACGTCATCGAATTAACGGAAAGCCTGATCCTGGCCACAGATATCCGTAAGGACCCCCAAACCAAAGCGGAATTTATTATCCGTGATGCCGATGCAGCCCACTTTGCAAAGAAGGATTATTTCACTATCAGCGAACAACTCAGGCAGGAATGGAAAGTGTGCGCGAACCAGAGTTTCAGCGATATGGAATGGCTTGAAGGCAACCTTAAAATGCTGACGCAAAAACATAGGTACTACACCAATTATGCCAAAGAAAAATGGCAGCCAAAGAAAGATAAGAACATTAGCCGGTTACAGGAAATGATAGGTGATAAAACACTGGATTCCAGCAAAAAAGATAAAAAGAAAAAAGACAGCGAAAAACCTGAACGCGGTGTAGAAACGATGTTTAAAGTGACGCTGAACAACCATACCCAACTAAGCCAGATTGCCGACAGCAAAGCCAATATCCTGTTGTCTGTAAATGCCATCATCATCTCTATTTCACTTTCCACTTTAATCCCGAAACTGGACAGTCCGGGAAACGCACATTTGGTCATCCCAACATTCGTATTGCTTTTGTTCAGTGTCATTTCGATCATCTTTGCGATACTTTCCACACGCCCGAAAGTCACTTCCGGATCATTTACTAGAAAGGAAATTGAAGACAAAAAAGTGAACCTCCTTTTCTTCGGGAACTTCTATAAAATGCCGCTTGATGAATACGAATGGGCGATGAACGAAATGATGAAAGACAAGGATTATTTATACAACAGCATGATCCGCGACCTGTATTTCCTCGGATTGGTTTTAAACCGAAAATACAAACTGCTGCGTATCACGTATAACATTTTCATGATTGGGATCGTAATTTCTGTAATCGCTTTTGTATTCGCATTCCAGTCGATTCGCGCTTAGTTTTCGATTTCCTTCAGCAACTCGCCGTAGCTGTACAATTTCTGGCTGGTTTCGTCATAAAGCACTTCCACCCGGATGCCTTTAAGTCCGGAAACGCCTTGCAGATCCTCGATCTCAAAGAACTCGACTTTTGGCCCGAGCCGTTTCTTATGCTGTAAAAAAGCAATATACCTTTTGTATTCCTGCTCTTCTTCCTGCTGTGCATACACAATCGTAATTTTGCCCTGCTGTGTAATGCGTTCCGTACTTCCTTTTATGAATGCCTTGTCGATGCGCTTTTTGATGACCTCGTAACGCGCATTGTAGGAACCATCTACATCAAAACGCTTTTCATCCATACGAAAACGGATCGTTATGGGAAGGTTGATGACAAGGATTAAGGACGCAACTTCCATCGGATAAGGCAGGGACGGCTGCAATAAATGGTATTGGTTTTCCATTTCGCACATTACCTGCAATTGCCAAAGCCGCAGGTTGTAGAGGTATAGAAAATCAAACTCGGCCTCATTCGTAATCGAATTCCCGATATAGAGGTTGTGCTCCACGCCATCGGTCTTGAAACGCTCATAATAATGCGGGTAATATTGCTGTGCCTCGACTTGCTTTTTATCCAGAATATCGGCCATCTTCTTATTGATGATCGACACCGTCGCATCATATTTCTTACGTGCAGCATACACCGTGTCCGAATTGCGGTCGAGGTTTTCGAAATAACTTTCAATCAGTTGCTTCGTTTCAGGACGCTCGGGTTTGTGCAGCTTCAGCACCGGGTGGATTTCACTGCGGATGTAATTTTGTATGATATGTTCTGAATCGGCTTTAATTTCGTCGTTTAGTGAAGCCAGGTATTGACTCAGTTCGAAAATCTTCTGCTCAAAAATCGGAAGCTTTTTTCCCGTGTTGATGCTTTCGAAGATGGATTTCAGCAAACTTACCTGCTCAATGATATCTTCTTTGGTCGTCGCATTCCTGCGGTCTGACGAGCCTTTGATATCTATCTGCCCGAACAATGGATACACGTTGTTGAAAACAATTTCATGCAATGAAGAGGCATCGTTGAGGTGGCTGTGCGCTTCTTCGCGAAATTTCCAATACACGCTCGGATGAATCGTCGTATATTCCTTTTGGATCAAAGCCTCTATCTGGTTGTTGATTTCCGAATAATACCGGTCAATCGTATCTACAAGATACGGCATGACGATATCGAGCTTATTGGAATTGATCGTGTTGAGGCGTTTTTTTGTAGCAGAAACCAATTCAATAATTCCGAGCAGATTGCCATTTTTGACAACAGGTGCAAAAATCGCGCTGCGTACATCCTGGTCCAGTAATTTCTTTGCGAGTGTAGCATCAGGGTTGTCCTTCAGGAATTGTTCTACGTCAGAAATCACAAAGTATTTCTTCTCATGAATCAAATCAGACAATGAAGTATGGCAGAGGAAATAATCACAATCCGGGTCGTCATTGCCACAGGTCAGGAAACTGCTGATCTTTTTTTCAAACGGCGAAACCGAAAAGTGGTTCGTCACCGCATCTATGGCGCTGTAACCAATATGCAAATCGTTAAACCGGAAAATCGAACGGAAAATATTCTGGAAACTTTCATGGATGTTATCCTTGTCTGCTTCATTTTTCGGCGTGAGCAGGTTCGTTTTTAAGTTGGATACAGCACTTTCGACTGTGGCATCGTATAAAGTCATAATACCGAAACCACGCATAATCCAGCTTTTGGACGGAAATTTTTCTTTCCAAAGCGCCACATTATCGAAATTGTTGATTAATAAATCCACATCTTCCGCAGCAATGGGCAGCGATTTTTCAGTCGGGAAAATTTCAATGAAATCGGCATTATATAAAATGCGGTAATGGCGCATAATGCCCGCCGCATCCGGGATATCATAAAAGAAGGGTTTGCTGAAATCGAAATTATAACCGTAATACCCGTTCAGGATCATGCAGCAGCTCATGACATAAAAACTTTCATCAGTGAAATCCCTGACTTCCATATCGAAATCCGGGCCGGCATTGTTCAGGATTTGCTGGAAACGTGTCGAATAATTGAAGGTAATATTGTGAAAAGGGATTGTAATCGCCTTGATTTCATTGTTGGTTAAAGCCGTCGGGAATAAATCTGCCAACAAATTCCTGATCAGTTCGGTATGAAGTTTAATTGTCGAAAAATCACGGATCCCATCCCTGAGTTCTGGAACGGCGGCCGCAGCCTCAAGCAATCCTTTAGCATAATGCGCACGGTAATCAACATCTGCGGCAGCGATAGCTTCAAGATTTTCAAGCAGTTTATGGAAGGAAATCTGTACTTCGAATGGATTGTCAATGGCTTTTTCGAGAATCATGACGGGAAGTTTTTTGCAAAGGTAGGGAATAGTCGTGAAAGTCAGGAAGTCAGGAAGTCAGGAAGAATTATTACGTAAAAAATAAATATTTCATATTAACTTTATAACTTTCGGACTTTCCTAACTCAACCCCATGTACGACCAAATCGACGCTGCCATTTCCCGCTATGTTTCTTTCACAGCTGCTGAACTCGAAATATTCCATTCGTTGCTGGAATATAAAAAAGTGCCTCGTAAGACGGTCATGCTGCGTGAAGGCGAAAAGTGCGATTTTGAAGCATTTGTAGTCAGCGGCTGCATCCGCAAATATTATATTGATGCGAATGGCTTTGAGGTGATCCTGCAATTTGCACTCGAAGATGCCTGGGTCAGCGATGTGTCGTTCAGCATATTTGAAACCAAACCGAGCCAGTTGTATATCGAGACTTTGGAGGATTGCGAATTCCTGATGTTTACATCGGAAGCCAAAGAAGCCCTTTTTGCCAAAGCGCCAAAGTTCGAGCGTGCCTTCCGGATCCTGCTCATGCGCAACATGGCTGTGACCCAAAACCGGCTGTTCAATACCATTGCAAAAACTGCCACTGAAAAATACCTTGAATTTATTGCACAATATCCGACCATCCCGCAGCGCGTGGCACAACACCATATCGCTTCCTACTTAGGGATTTCGGCTGAATTCCTGAGTAAGATCAGGACAAGGCTGGCGAGGAAATAGTTACTGAGTTGCTGAGTCACTGAGCTGCAGAATTTGCTTTTTTTCTTGCGCTCTAAAAAAACTTCAAGGATAATGTCGAAAACTCAGCCGCTTAGCTACTCAGCCGCTTTTTTGCCACTCTACAACTTTTTCATTACTTTGCATCAAATTCCACCCACCAAGATGACACAAATTACCCGGCTATTCGATTTCCCATACCACCAGCTTGAAAAACACGATTTAAAAGAAGCGCTTGTGACCAAATACAACGGTGCCTGGATAGCAACTTCAACAAGGGAATATATTACGAAAGCCAATGCCGTATCCCGGGCACTGCTGCGTATGGGTGTGAAAAAAGACGACAAGATTGCCGTGATTTCTTCTTCAAACCGCACCGAATGGAACATCATGGACATCGGGATTTTACAGACCGGCGCGCAGAATGTCCCGATTTACCCGACGATTTCCGAAGACGATTACCAATACATATTAAACCATTCCGAATCGAAATACTGTTTTGTTTCCGATACCGAAGTGTTGGCAAAAGTAAACCAGATCCGGGCCAATGTGCCTTCGCTGGAAAAAGTCTTCTGTTTTGACCAGATTGAAGGCTGTGAGCATTGGGAAACATTGCTCACACTCGGAAAAGATGACAGTAACCAGGCGGACGTGGAGCAAATAAAATCGACCATACACACCGATGACCTGGCTACCATCATTTACACTTCAGGTACTACAGGAAAACCGAAAGGCGTCATGCTTTCGCATAAGAATATCGTGGCAAATGTACTGGGTAGTGCGCCAAGGATCCCTTTTGAAGAAGGAAAAAGCCGTGCGCTGAGCTTCCTGCCCATCTGCCATATTTATGAAAGGATGATCCTGTACATCTACCAATATTATGGCGTTTCGGTATATTTCGCGGAATCCATCGACAAGCTTGTGGATAATTTAAAAGAAGCACAACCCAATGTGATTACGGCCGTACCACGCCTCCTGGAAAAAGTATACGACAGGATTTATGCCAAAGGAACCGAACTCACCGGCATTAAAAAGAAATTATTTTTCTGGGCGATTGATTTGGGGCTGAAATATGAGCCTGATGGCAAAAACGGATTTTGGTATGAATTCCAGCTTTCGATTGCGCGTAAACTGATATTCAGTAAATGGAAAGAAGGCCTCGGCGGGAAACTTGAGCTGATGGTTTCAGGCAGCGCCGCACTGCAACCACGACTGGCACGTGTTTTCGCTGCTGCAGAAATTTATGTAATGGAAGGCTACGGTTTGACTGAAACTTCACCGGTAATTGCTGTAAACGACAGGCGAAACGGCGGATTTAAAATCGGCACAGTAGGCCGTGTCATTGAAAACGTCGAGGTAAAAATTGCTGAAGATGGCGAAATCCTCTGCAAAGGCCCGAATATCATGATGGGCTATTATAAAGATCCTGAAAAAACGGCAGAGGTATTGCAGGGCGGTTATTTCCATACCGGCGATATAGGGGTGATTGACAACGAAGGTTTCCTGAAGATTACCGACAGGAAAAAGGAAATGTTCAAGACTTCGGGTGGGAAATACATAGCACCGCAGTTGCTTGAAAATGCGATGAAACAATCCCGGTTTATCGAGCAGATTATGGTCATCGGCGATGGCGAAAAGATGCCGGGCGCTTTTATCCAGCCTAATTTTGAATTTGTGAAGGAATGGGCGAGGCTGCATCATATCAACATCGGCAGTACACATAAAGAAATCGCAAACAATGCCGATGTCATCAAACGCATCGATGAGGAAGTGGAAGCATTGAATAAGAAATTCGGCAACTGGGAACAGATCAAGCGTTTTGAACTCACTCCTGAAATCTGGTCGATTGATGGCGGCGAACTCACCCCTACCCTGAAACTGAAACGTAAAATCGTTATGGAGAAATACCGCGACCTTTACCAAAAGATTTATGGCAACTCGTGAATTCAATATCCGGGCTTATGATGCAGCCGACAAACCCCGATTGCTGGAATTGTTACAGTGGAATACTCCGAAATATTTTGCTCCAAGCGAATCAGCCGATTATAACTATTACCTCGACAATGAAATTGAACTGTATTACGTAATTGAAGCTGAAGGTGTCATTATCGGTGGCGGGGGCATTAATTTTGAAGCCGAACAAACGACTGCAAAAATCAGCTGGGACTGCATCCATCCCGGTTTTCAGGGCACTGGCGCGGGAACGGCTTTGTTGCAGTACCGGCTCCATGTGTTGAAGGGTATGGAACAGCTTCGCGAAATTTGCGTCAGGACTTCACAGCTCGCTTATGGTTTTTACTCAAAAAATGGATTTGAGCTTACGAAAACCGTCGACGATTACTGGGCAGAAGGTTTTGATTTGTATAAGATGGTTTACAAACGATAATGAAAACCGGAACATAATAACAAACTATAATAAACTGATTAAACTACTATTATTTCCCATAACCTACTAACTATATGGACATCGAAGACCTCCGCGAAATCTGCATGAAAATGCCTCATGCCACAGAAGATATCAAATGGGGACAGGACCTTTGCTTTTGTATAGCTGGGAAAATGTTCTGCGTTACAGGACTGGACCAACAACCAACTTCAGCTTCATTTAAAGTCACCGATGAAGAGTTTGACGAATTGTCTTCACGGTCGGGTTTCCGTCCGGCGCCGTATGTAGCACGCTACAAATGGGTTTTGGCAGATGATATTACTATTATGCCAAAATCGGATTGGGAAAAATACCTGAAACAGTCATATGAGTTGGTGAAGGCGAAATTGCCCGCGAAGGTGAGAAAGGAATTGTGATTTGGTATCAGCAGATTGTCGGATTTTCAGACTTTCTGATGATCTGAAAATCCGAGAATCCAAAATGCTACTTCTTCAGAAAATCCAACACATTCTTCTCAATCCTTTCCGAAATTGCATCGATATCAGCCTTTACAAAATGCTCACCCAGGATATTTTCATACAATTCAATATACCTTTCCGAAACACTGTCGATATATGCCTGATCCATATCCGGGATCTGCTGTCCGTCCTTGCCCTGGAAACCATTCGCGATCAGCCATTGGCGTACAAATTCCTTCGAAAGCTGTTTCTGCTCCTCGTTATGGTCCTGCCTCGCCTGATAGCCTTCTCCGTAAAAATAACGTGAGGAATCCGGCGTATGGATTTCATCGATCAGGACAATCCTGCCGTCTTTGGTCTTCCCGAATTCGTATTTTGTATCGACAAGAATTAACCCGCGGCCAGCGGCAATATGCGTTCCCCTTTGGAATAAAGCATGGGTATAATTTTCCAGCACCAGATAATCCTCCTCAGAAACAATGCCTTTCGACAGGATTTCTTCTCTTGAAATGTCCATATCGTGTTCACCGTTATCCGCTTTTGTGGTGGGTGTAATAATAGGTTGCGGGAATTTATCGTTTTCCTTCAATCCTTCGGGAAGCACGACACCGCAAAGCATCCTTTTACCCAAAGCATATTCGCGCGCAGCATGGCCTGAAAGGTAACCGCGGATGACCATTTCCACCTTAAACGGTTCACATAAATGTCCTACCGCGACATTCGGGTCCGGCGTGGCGACGAGCCAGTTGGGGACGATATCCTGAGTCAATTCCATAAAACGCGTGGCAATCTGGTTCAGGATCTGGCCTTTAAACGGAATTCCTTTTGGCATCACCACATCAAACGCGGAAAGCCTGTCCGTAGCGACCATCACTAAAAGCTCATCATTGATATTGTAAACATCACGGACCTTGCCGTGGTAAACGGATTTCTGTCCGGGGAAATTGAAATCCGTCCGGGTAATCGTATTGCTCATTGTGTTGTTGTTTATGGGGGCAAATGTAAATAAAAGTCAGCAAAGTCCAGAAGTCCGGAAGTCCGAAAGTTTCCTTGCGAGGTAAACTGTCAATAGTCTTTCGGACTCCAGGTCTTTACTGACTTCCGGACTTAACTAAAAATATGCACCAGCATTTCCTTCAATAAATCTGCATTGGAAAGCGAATTGGCACCTACACCTTTACTTTTTACATCAATATCGCGTAAGGCAGCAACGATGGCGCTGACTTTCTTCATCGGGTAATTCCTCAGTGCAATGTCGTAGTCCTTAAGGAAATAAGGATTGACCTTCAAAACGGAAGCTACATTTTTCGGATTCCTGTCTTTCAGCCCATGGTATTGCAACAGGCTTAAAAAGAAACTGAAAACAAGGCTCGTTGTCACGACCATCGGATTTTCCTTAGGGTTTTCAGCAAAATAGTGCGCGATCTGGTAAGCCTTCACCTGGTTTTTATCACCGATGGCTTTACGCAGTTCAAAAACATTATAATCTTTACTGAAACCGATATTTTCCTCAATATGTTTCGCATTGATTACGGTGCCTTTGGGTAAAATAATCTGGAGTTTGTCGAGCTCGTTGCTGATTTTACTTAAATCAGTGCCGAGGAATTCCACCAGCATCGCATTCGCTTTTGGCTCCATTGTATAGCCCTTGCCCTGCAACACACGCGTGATCCACTGCCCTACCTGGTTTTCATATAGCTTTTTACTTTCGTAAACGAGTCCGTTTTTTTCCAGGAGCTTGGTAACTTTCTTGCGTTTGTCGAGTGTCTTGTATTTATAACAGAAAACCAAAACCGTGGACGGCATCGGATTGTCGGCGTAACCTTCGAGCTTATCGATGGTTTTCGCAAGTTCCTGTGCTTCCTTGACGATGACCACCTGCCTTTCGGCCATCATCGGATATCTTTTGGCCGAACCGATAATGTCTTCCATACTCACGTCGCGGCCATACAACACCGACTGGTTGAAGCCTTTTTCCTCTTCCGACAATACATTTTCTTCAATATAATCAGACAGTTTGTCGATATAATACGGCTCCTCGCCCATCAGGAAATAAATGGGTTTAATGCTTCCGGCTTTGATATCGTTAACGATTTTTACGACTTCATCCATAAATTAATTATGAATTATGAATTTCAAATTATGATTCCGTCTTGCAATTCGAAATTCATAATTCTTAATTCTTAATTATATTTGCGCATGCAGCAGCTCAATTTCCCGACATACGATTTCAGGTTCAAAAATAGCGAAAATAAAATCTCGATCTTTGACCCGATACGTAAAAAATTCGTAATCCTTACACCGGAAGAATGGGTGCGGCAGCATGTGGTGCAATTTTTTTTACAACAGAAAAAATATCCTCATTCGCTGATCAATGTTGAAAAACTGCTGAAGGTAAACGATTTAACCAAACGCTACGATGCTGTGGTTTTCCACAACAACGGCCACATCAATATACTGGTGGAATGCAAAGCGCCCGAAGTGCGGATTACCCAAAATACTTTCGACCAGATTGCACGCTATAATATGGTCATGAAAGCAGATTACCTGATGGTGACTAATGGACATAATCATTATTTTTGCCGCATGGATTTTGAAAATGGACGCTACGTATTCCTGAAGGATTTACCGGATTTTGGTGCAAAAACCCACATCATATGAAAATTGCCGTCGTCATATTAAACTGGAATGGCAAATCATTGCTGGAAAAATTCCTGCCGTCAGTGGTAAGATATTCTCCGGAAGCAGTGATTTATGTTGCCGACAATGCTTCGGCAGATACTTCAGTGGAATTTGTAAAAACAGCTTATCCTTCCATAAAAATTATCCGAAACAAGGGCAATTTCGGCTTTGCAAAAGGATATAACGACGCTTTGCAGTTTGTTGAAGAAGACATTTATGCTTTGGTGAATTCAGATATTGAAGTGACCGAAAACTGGCTGCAGCCTGTGATGGCAACTTTTGAAACGGAAAATAATACCGCAGCAATCCAGCCTAAAATACTGGATTATAAAAATAAAACCTATTTTGAATATGCCGGTGCCGCCGGTGGATTTATTGATCAATATGGGTATCCGTTTTGCCGGGGAAGGGTTTTCGACACGGTGGAAAAAGACGAAGGGCAATACAATGATCCGATGAAAATTTTCTGGGCATCCGGTGCCTGTTTTTTTATACGAAAAGATGTTTACAGGACTTTAGGCGGTTTTGACGATACTTTCTTTGCGCACCAGGAAGAAATCGATTTGTGCTGGCGTATTTTCAATAAGGGATATGCCATTGAATATGTTCCGAAATCTACAGTATTCCACGTTGGCGGTGCAACGTTACAACAGGGCAGCCCAAGGAAAACATTCCTTAATTTCCGGAATTCCTTATTGATGCTGACCAAAAATCTACCTAAAAAAAAACTGTATATCATTCTTTTCCTAAGGCTTATACTCGACGGGCTTGCAGGAATCCAGTTTTTATCTAAAGGAAAATTCAGTCATTTTTTTGCCATATTAAAAGCGCATTTCTCTTTTTACGGACGGTTTAATGAGGCTTTACGCAAGCGTGATGTATCTCAATCGGGTGATTATTACAAAATTGAAAGTGTCATAAAATCCTATTATTTACAAGGAAAAAGAACGTATAATGACTTGTTTTAACAATAGTTTAGGTTTCTGATTTTAACATTTGTGTAATAAAAGACTTAATTTTGTATCCAGAAAAACTAAAACACACCATCATGAGGAAAATCATTTTAGCGCTTTCGGTAATGGGTATGCTTACCGTTACATCATGCGGAACGAAGAAGAAAATTGCGGCTTTGGAAGCCAAAAACAAAGAGATCCAGGATTTATTGAATTCCACTACAGTGAAGCTGAACCTGTGCCTTACCGAGAAAGAAGCATTGGCACAGCAGATGGAATTCCTGAAAAAGAACAATTCCGACCTGATCAGCAATATGGGCAATATGACTACATTGACCACCCAGGGAGCACAGAATATCGAAAAAGCATTGGAAACCATCAAAGAAAAAGATCTTAAGATTACCCGTATGCAGGATGCGCTTACCAAAAAAGACAGCGTAACACTGGCCTTGGTAACGAGCCTGAAAAGGGAAGTCGGGATTTCAGATCCGGATATCGAGGTTAACGTCGAAAAAGGAGTAGTATTCATTTCAATTGCCGACAAATTACTCTTCAAGAGCGGAAGTTATGTTGTTAGCGACAGGGCAAAGGAAATCCTTGCAAAAGTGGCTAAAGTCATCAACAGCAAACCTGATTTCGAGTGCATGGTTGAAGGCCATACAGATAATGTGCCGTTCATCAGCAATGGTACTTTACTTGACAACTGGGATTTGAGTGTGAAACGTGCCACTTCGATCGTCAGGGTGTTGACAAAAGACCTTAAAGTAAATCCTGCCCAATTGATTGCTGCCGGAAGAAGCGAGTTCATTCCATTGGTTGATAACAGCAATGCTGAAAATCGCGCGACCAACAGGAGGACCAGAATTATCGTACTTCCTAAAATCGACCAGTTTTATGAAATGATTGAAAAAGAAATGAAAGCACAGAAATAGGCTGATTTTCAACCAGATAAAAAAATTAAAAATCCTGACCGCTATGGTTGGGATTTTTTTTTGAAAATATTTAAAATTGAAGGTAGGGTATTTCAGTTTTCATTTGTTATGAAAAGTTATAACCAGCATGCGGCGTGTTAAAAATTTAACAAAACTGTAAGTTTTATTTCACATTTTAATCCGGGGGCCGTATCAAATGTTGGTTATTTTTGCCAACCAAGAAACGAACAAACTACGAAATGACAAATCCTTCCGCAAAAAAATATTCAGTGTGGCACATACTGGGTATGTCGGTGATAGTAGCCGGACTGACCTTTTTAGTCAGCAGCTATATCGACAGTAAGAACAATAAGATCAAGGAGGCTGAACCGGCCGCTTATGCCTGCAATTACAATATCAAAAGGCTTGAAGGGTATAAATTCATCAAACCCATTATGTTCGTAGACGGGGAATGTGAATCTGAAAGCCTGCAGCCGATAAAGAATAAGCTGACCGGAATTATTGAGCAGTATAAAAAGAACAACGGCGTTATTAACGCATCAGTATACCTAAGATCGAACAGGGAATGGATTGACATTAACGAAAATGAAGCTTACGAACCCGGATCGCTATTCAAGGTGCCTGTGATGATGGCCATCCTGAAGATGTCCGAGGAAAATCCCGGATTCCTGAACAAGCTTGTAGCGTACACTAAAGTATTTGACATCAATAAGCATGTGATGTATTCGGCCAAATCCATTCAGCTTGGGCATAACTACACGATCAAGGAACTGCTGGAATATATGATCCGCTATTCGGATAACAATGCCACGGCGCTTTTGGAGACGTATATGAAACCGGAAATCCTGCAGAAAATGTTTGCTGATATCGGGTTGGAAGTCCCGAACATGTACGCGCAGCATTATTACTTTAAGGCATCGCAATATTCTCTTTTCATGAGGTCGATTTACAATGCGAATTATCTTTCACCAAAGGATTCCGAGTATGCGGCAGAACTGCTCAGCGAATGTGAATTCAAAGATGGCATTGCGCAGGGGCTTCCTGAAGGTGTCAGGCTGATTCACAAATTCGGAGAGGCGGGAAATGTCGATCAGATCCAGCTTCACGAATCAGCAATTGTATACGTCGATGGAAAAACGTACCTGCTCACGGTAATGACCAAAGGCAACGACACCAAAGCACTCTCATCATTGATTGGGGAAATTTCGAGGGAAGTTTATAATGACAGGAAAGGGGCGTAAGGAAAGATTATCAGATTATCTGATCTTCAGATTTGTCCTGACTTTCTAAAAATCTGATGATTCATCACAATTACAGAATCTCAAGACTTCCTTTTCCTTCACGGACCACCACGGGTTCGTATCCTGAGAGGTCGATGATCGTCGAGGCAAGATTGTCTCCGTAACCTCCATCAATTACAGCATCCACAAGGTTTTGCCATTTCTCGTAAATCAGTTCCGGATCGGTCGAATATTCCAATACTTCATCATCGTCATGAATGGAAGTAGACACAATCGGATTCCCTAATTTCTCGACCAGGCAACGTGCGATATTATTGTCGGGCACACGGATTCCTACCGTGGTTTTTTTCTTGAATTCCTTAGGAAGGTTATTATTTCCCGGTAAAATAAAAGTATAAGGCCCCGGCAACGCGCGTTTGAGCAATTTAAACGTAGCGGTATCAATCTGTTTCACATAATCCGACAGGTTGCTTAGATCGTAACAAACGAAAGAAAAATTTGCCTTATCGAGCTTAATACCTTTAATTTTCGCTATACGTTCCAGGGCTTTGGAATTGGTGATGTCACAACCCAATCCATAAACGGTATCCGTCGGATAAATGACCAGGCCGCCTTCCTGCAGTATTTTAACGACTTTGGCTATGGCCGCTTCGTTGGGTTTGTCTTCGTAAATTTTGATAAGTTGGCTCATGATTCAGTGTTTCAGTAGGCAGTAGCAGTTGGCAGTCCTGTTGCTTATATTAATTGAAACGTTAATTTAAGGATATTTCTGCTGAAATCCAATTCGAACTTAAACGTTTAACCTATGATGTCCAATTTCGCAAAACGCAGCAACAGTTTCTTGATCCCACCTACATCAAAACGGATTTCCGCTTTTTTGTCTGCGCCTGCACCCTCAAGACTTACAACCTCCCCTTTCCCGAAGCGTTCGTGCATCACAATATTCCCTACTGACAAATCCATTTCAGCAGCGCTCGGAGATTTCGGGCTGCTGAGCGGTTTGAGGCGGCGTATCGGGCTTTCAGGTTTAGGTTGGTTATCGGTGATGTATTTTGGCGGTGCAGATGATATTGGTTTGGCCTGCCTCAGTTTTGATTTATCAACATCGCCGAAAATATCAATGTCAATCATCGGGCGGTAGCGATAGTTACTTTCTTCGGGAGTAAGGTATTCGAGATACTGGCCGTCAATCTCGTCGATAAAACGCGATGGTTCGCTGTCGCTGAGTTTACCCCAGCGGTAACGTGATTGCGCATAAGTAAGATAAGCCTGATGTTCAGCGCGGGTTAAGGCTACGTAAAACAGGCGGCGCTCCTCTTCAAGTTCGCTGCGGGTGCTCATGCTCATCGCGCTTGGGAATAAATCTTCTTCCATCCCGACTATAAACACGTACGGAAATTCGAGGCCTTTCGCAAGGTGAATGGTCATCAGCGCTACGCGGTCGTCATCACCGGGATCGTTGTCGAGGTCTGTGGCCAGGGCGACATCTTCCATAAACTCGGCTAATGAACCGCGTGCGCCATCGATTTCCTTTTGCCCTTCGATGAAATCCTTCATACCGTTGAGCAATTCCTCGATGTTTTCAATACGCGCAATGCCTTCCGGTGTTGCATCCTTTTTCAGTTCCTGCACAAGGCCGGTTTTCTTGGTCACGTGATCGGCCATAAAAAAAGCATCATGCGTTTCATTTAAAACCTGAAAACTCCGGATCATCGTTACGAAATCGGTGATCTTGTTTTTTGTGCCGGCATTCAGTTTCAGGTCGATCTTCTCAATATTCTGCATCACCTCAAACATAGACCGCTTGTAATGGTTGGCAGCGATGGTCAGCTTTTCGATTGTCGTATTGCCGATGGCGCGCGCGGGATAATTGATCACGCGTACCAGGGCTTCCTCGTCTTTCGGATTCAATACCAAACGCAGGTAGCACAAGACATCCTTAATCTCTTTTCGTTGATAAAACGATAACCCACCGTAAATCCTGTAAGGAATATCGCGTTTGCGCAGTGCATCTTCCATAGCACGCGATTGGGCATTGGTGCGGTAAAGAATCGCAAAACTGTTGTTCATCAATTGCTTCTGCATCTTGTTTTCGAAGATGGTGCTTGCCACGAAACGGCCTTCTTCGCCGTCGGTCATGCTGCGGTGTACTTTTATCGGCGGACCGTCATCATTTGCGGTCCATACGATTTTGTCAAGTTTGACCTTATTCTTATCGATAATCGAGTTGGCCGCTTCAACGATATTTTTTGACGAACGGTAATTTTGTTCGAGTCGGTATGTTTTTACGCCTTCATAATCCTTTTGGAAATTCAGGATGTTATTGATGTTCGCGCCACGAAACGCATAAATACTCTGCGCGTCGTCGCCCACGACACAAATATTCTGGAAACGGTCGGACAACGCCCGTACAATCAGGTATTGCGAGTGATTCGTATCCTGGTACTCATCGACCAGGATGTATTTAAAACGGTTTTGGTATTTCAGCAATACATCCGGGAAACGGTTCAGGAGTTCGTTTGTTTTGAGCAGTAAATCGTCAAAATCCATCGCGCCCGCTTTAAAACACCGGTCTACATAATTCTGGTAAATTTCCCCGATGCGCGGCTTCTTAGACATAGCGTCGGCTTCCTGCAATTCGGGGTCATTGAAATAGGCTTTTACCGTAATCAGGCTGTTTTTGTAAGATGAAATGCGGCCGAAAACCTGCTTTGGCTTATAAATATCTTTGTCCAACTGCATTTCCTTAATGATTGCGGAAATCAACCTTACGGAATCCTGCGTATCATAAATCGTAAAGTTCGAAGGATAGCCTAGTTTGTCAGCTTCGGCGCGTAATATCCTTGCGAAAACGGAGTGAAAGGTTCCCATCCAAAGGTTTTTCGCTTCAGTCGAACCGACGATATCGGAAATCCTTTTCTTCATTTCGCGCGCAGCCTTATTGGTAAAGGTGAGTGCAAGGATGTTGAAGGCATCGACACCCAGGCTCATCAGGTAGGCAATCCGTATAGTAAGTACGCGGGTTTTTCCAGAACCGGCTCCTGCGATGATGATCATCGGGCCGTCTTTATGTAATACAGGTTGTTGCTGGGCTTCGTTTAACTGGCTGATATGGTGCTGCATGTTCTTTTCGTGTAGAAGGCAAAGATAATGAAAAGTTTTAGTTGTTGTAAGCTGCTGCGTCACTGAGTTACTGGGTTGCTCATCGATTCGCCGACCCAGCAGCCCTGAAACTGTTGGCTGTCGCAAATCCCCCTTTCTTTTACGTTTTTGTACCTTATGGGTTTCTGCATTTACTGCTACTTTTGGAAAACAGATAATTTATTATAAACCACAGGGTAAAACCCAAAAAACTAAACAAATTATGGCGCTTATCAATCCACACATCAACTTTAACGGGAATGCAGAAGAAGCATTTACTTTTTACAAAGCCGCTTTTGGCGGTGAATTTGCAAATGTCGTACGCTTCAAGGATTTCCCGAATCCTGATTTTCCAATACCTGCCACCGAAGAAAATAAAATCATGCATATCGCTTTACAAATCGGAAATAATGTGCTGATGGGAAATGATGTCCCGTCGTTTATGGGCAAAACAAACGAGAGGGAAAACCGCAGCAAAATCTCCATCGGTGCGGAAAGCAAAGAAGAAGCCGACCAATTATTCCATGCCCTTTCTGAAGGCGGCGAAGTGGAAATGCCGATCATGGACAGTCCATGGGGCTCATACTTCGGGATGTTCCGGGATAAATACGGGATCGAATGGATGGTGGATTATGATGAAAGGCACAAAGGCCAGTTATAATAATCCGGTTTGAAACAATAAAGAAAGCTTCCTTTAACGGAAGCTTTTTGATTTAAGTACCATACGGTTTTCCATTCAGGTAACATATTCTATTTCAATTCAATAGCCAATATTTGAATTGGTTTTTCGTTTGAACATGACTTTTCATATCTTTATACGATAAACACTATTTTATGAAGCAACACTACACTTATCTATTGTTCCTGTTCATTTATTTTACGGGAACTGCCCAAATCATCAACATTCCGGATCCTGATTTTAAAGCCTGGTTAGTGCAACACGCTGTGGCTGCAACCAATGCCAACGGAGATGATTACAATACTGATGTGGATGCGAATGATGATGGCGAAATCCAAATGGCTGAAGCCGCCGCCGTGACCGGATTGGCATTAAGCACGTCGCTTATAGATGACACAGGCAACCTTGTTTCATTAGAAGGCATTGCTAACTTTACCAACCTGAAGCGGTTGCATTGTGACGGTAACAGCCTTACTTCCCTGGATGTTTCAATGATTCCGTCTCTGACTTACCTCAATTGCGGACACAACCAGCTTTCCAGCCTGAACATCTCAGGTTTATCACAATTAAAGGAAATATGGTGCAACAGCAACCAACTGACTGCTTTAAATTTAGACGGCCTCACGGGCCTGGAAGAATTGAATTCCCAGGATAACCACCTAAGCACATTGTCATTTGATTCGATACCATCGGTGCGCACTTTGTGGCTTTCAGGTAATGAATTTGTTACAATGGACCTTACGATGCTCAGCGAACTTCAAACCTTATCGGCCGATAACAATCAAATATCGCAATTAAATGTCGCTGGTCTGGGGAACCTGTCCGCTATTTCCGCCGGATATAACCAACTTACAGGCCTTGACCTCGATGGAGTGGAACAGTTGGACGACCTGCTCCTTTCACATAATATGATTTCCAATCTGGATTTATCTGTTCCGACTGAAATAACTTACATGGAATTGAGCGACAATCCATTGACTGCAATAGATTTATCCGCCTTGCATAACCTGTCATCACTGCTGATGAACAACACCTTAGTAACTAGTATCGATTGCAGCCAGACAGCTATATCGCAATTGAGTTGTAAGGACAGCCCTAACCTGGCATCGATTAATATCAATAATGGCATTTATTCTTATAACGATGCGGACCTGCTATTCTACAGCCTCATTTTCGGAAATCTTCCTTCATTGCAAAATATTTGTGTCGATAATGGGGAGCAGGAAGCGATAATTCCAGGTAATTTTTACAACGCATTCGGAAATGTTGCCGTGCATACGGGTGACAATTGCGATGTCGGGATACAAATGGGAATTGCGGAAAATACTATAGAAAAATTTATACTGGCTCCAAATCCGGCTTCTGATATCATACAGGTTCAGGGAAAAAATATTTCCGGCCCGTTGAAACTGAAAATTTACACTGTAACAGGAATGATTGTCAAAACATATGAAAATCTGACCATTGGGGCATTCATTGACGTTTCAGGGCTTTCCGGCGGCACGTATCTAATGAAGATTGAAAACGGGACACACCATGCCGTTCAAAGGCTGATAAAGGTGTAAAACAAAAAAAGCTTCCTTTGACGGGAAGCTTTTTGATTTAATACCATTGATTATTTCAACGCCGGCATCGTATATTTCCTGCCTTTATTCTGTTCTTTCAGATAATCCATCAGCGGGTTGAAATACTCCAGCATCGCTTTGGCACTGAGGTCGCTGCCGGTTTTCTCACGGAGTAATTTACGCCAGTCTCCGGTCGCACCTGATTTCATGATACCTTGTATAAACTTCCCCACTTCCTTATTGCCGTAATAATTTGTCGCATGGGGATCCTGGTGCAAAATGTTCCTGGATATATGGTCGTGGATCTGGAACAGCAAAATGTAGGAGAGCGCATAATCATAATACTGCGCCGCATCATCATTAATATGCGTTTTGGTTGCTGCATCGCAAAATTCTTCCCCGCGTACCGTCGGCGGGACGATGCCCTGGTATTGTGCAGCGAGTTCCCACCAGCGTTTGTTGAATTGGTCTACTGGCAGGTTATTCGCATACAGATCATGCTCGAACATGCTCATCGTACCGGTGCTAAATGGAATGAACACAACATAATTCAACGCTTCTTTTAATAACGTCTGCATTTCGTCAGATTTCGTTCCTTTAGGGATCAGGCCGAGGTTTTCCATAAACGGCTTCTGCATTGCTGCCATACCCATTAAACTTCCCAGCGCTTCATGGTATGCCCGGTTGGCACCTTCGCGTAATAAGTATGGAACTTCCGGTGTGCTGTAAGAAATATAATAGTAGATGTGACCTAATTCATGGTGTGAGGTTTCATACCATTCGCTGTTCGGTTCCACGCTCATCAGTGAACGCACATCTTTATCCAAATCCATGTGCCAGGCAGAAGCGTGGTTGTTCTTCTTATAATTCGCTCCGGCAGGCGCAGGATACAGATCAGATTTTTCCCAAAACGTCTTCGGCAATTCCGGAAAGCCGATGCTCACATAGAAACGCTCGCCCTGCTTTACAATCCATTCGGCACCTTTGGGTTTTACAGCCGCATCCAGGTTGACACCCTCCACATCGACCAGGCTGCTCCAATCCTGCCCCCAGCGGTTTGGAAGCCAATCGGCAGGAAGCATGTCCGGCACTTCTTTTACACCATATTTTTTTGCATATTCATAACGCGCATAGGTATGCAGTTCGCGGAACAACGGATACAAATCTTTGTTGAATTGCTTCAGCATCGCCAGCATTTCTTCGGTAGTCATCCCATAATCGGAAACCTGGTAATCAAAGAAATCCTTGTAGCCAAGACCCTGCACGGTTTTGTTGCGCAGGTCACGGAGTTTGGCCAAACCAGTTTTAAGCCCCTTCCCCACTTCCTTGCTGGATTCCCAGGCTTTCCTGCGTTTGGCCAGATTGGTTTCATCAGAAAGTGCCGCATCGATATCATTTGCGGAAACCGATTTACCGTCAATCTTGAAATCGAAGCCGAAAAGGTTTTCCGTTTGCTTTGTTTCGGCCTTGATGCGCGCGGTAACGACATCCTTAAGCGTTTCCGGGTTGTTTGCCGCTTTGTAGAGGATGCTTTTGAGTTGCTTCAGCTGTAATTCGGTAAGCCCGTCAGGATGCTCCAGGAATTTTTTAGCCATGTTGATGTTGGCTGTGCTTCCGGTGAATTTCGCGTATTCTTCCTGTGCTTTGTTGTTCGCTATGGCATTGGTCGAATCGCCTTCAACAATATGGATCTGCATTTGCCACGAAGTTTCATTCACCAGGACATTCAGCCGTTTGTATTCCTTGTTATAGCTGTCGAGATACGTTTGTACTTCGCTTTGCATGGCGTTGTCGGCTTTGTCATTTTTACAGGAAAAAAGCGCGATGGCCGCTAAAATGAGTATGTTTTTTTTCATTTTGAAATGGTTTATAATGGTAAATATAGCGAAATTAGCAATCCCGTTTGCTTTTCATATTGTCACATCATAAAGTACATTCTCCATGAATAATATCTTTTTCAACAGTATCGACTGGCCTTCAGTTGAAAAAACGGAACACAAAGGCATTACTGGAATCGCTTACTGGCAAACTTTGCAATTCGACAAAATACGGATGCGCATGGTCGAATATTCCGCGAATTACCTCGCCGATCATTGGTGCCAAAAAGGCCATATCGTACATTGCCTCGAAGGCAGTTTCATCAGCGAATTGAAAAATGGCGAAAAATTCACGCTGGCAAAAGGCATGTCCTATATCGTTTCCGATGATTTGAGCTCGCACCGCTCCATGTCAGAAAACGGCGTTAAACTGCTGATTATCGATGGCGATTTCCTGAAATCTTCATAACTTGAATAAAAGTTAAATTTTTTAAAAATAATTTGTGCAACCAAATAATTGCATTTATATTTGCAATCAAATAGTTGCATGTAATAATTTTATGGACACCCGAAGAGACATATTCCAGGCCATCGCCGATCCGACCAGAAGAGCCATTCTGCTCCTAATCGCTTCACAGGCCATGACGCCCAATGCCATTGCAGCGCATTTCAACAGCAGCAGGCAGGCGGTTTCGAAACACATCAAAATCCTCTCGGAATGTGAATTACTGCTTCAGCAACAATCCGGCAGGGAAATTTACTACCAGCTCAATCCGTTAAAAATGAAAGAAATAGACGAATGGCTCCAGAAGTTCCGCGAACTTTGGGACGAACGCTTCAATGAACTCGATAAAATATTATTAACAATGAAATCTAAATAACATGAAAAATTTGCAAATGGACTTTAACGTCGACAGGGAAAACAAAAAAATCAATGTGAAAAGGGAATTTGCCGCACCGGTCAGTAAGGTTTGGACCGCTTGGACCGTCAGCGAAATCCTGGACCAGTGGTGGGCACCGAAACCTTATAAGGCGAGGACCAAAAGCATGGATTTTATCGAAGGAGGTACCTGGTTTTATTCCATGCTCGGCCCTGAAGGCGAGGAACACCGCTGCCGTGCCGATTATAAAGCCATCGACACCGAAAAATCATTCACGGGACTTGATGCCTTCTGTGATGAGGACTGGAATACGAATACCGATTTCCCGAGGACGCTCTGGGATGTTGCGTTCACCGAGGCTGACGGACACACTTTTGTGGATGTAACGCTGTCATATGACAAGCTCGAAGATCTAGAAATGATCCTGAAAATGGGCATGCAGGAAGGCTTCACTATGGCATTGGGCAACCTCGACGAATTGCTTGAGCAGTGAAAACAATATAAATTGACAAAAAAATGCCGGGATAATGTCCGGCATTTTTTACTTTTAAACCGAATCAATCATCATAATCAGTGGAATTTACTTACCGGAAAGCACAGCCTGAAGATGTGCTCAAACTATCAATCCTTTTCAAGCAGGTGTATATCGCCACATATGGCATTGAGGGCGTTTCAGATGAATTTGCCAATTTCATTTCAAAGCAATTTGCACCAGAACGGCTCGGGCAGCTCATCGCAGCACATCCGGACAGTTTATTTGTCGCCGTTTATAAAGGTAACCTTGTCGGTGTGGTCGAAATCGAATTTGACAAAAAATGCCATGGGCAGGATCTCACCGGCCCCGAACTCAACAAATTGTACATCCTCGAGCGGTTCTGTGCAAAAGGCATAGGCGAAAAACTGCTGGAACTCGCTGAAAATACCGCAAAACAAAAAGGGGCAGGCAGCATGTGGCTTTGGGTACTCGAATCCAACGCGCGTGCCATACGCTTTTATGAAAAGCACGGCTACAAAAAAATCGGGGAAGCATCATTCCAGATGGAAACGAACCGGTATGAAAATAAGGTGATGCTGAAGGAATTTTAGTCGCAGCCTACTACCCACTCACTGCCAACTGTAAACTTTTTCAGGGCGCCTCCCGTTATGGCTTCCTGCGTCGCCATAACGGGACCGGGCTCTCCGCGGTGCAAGGCACCTTGCTGCGATCCCTGGCGCGGCACCCGTCACCTTTCCGTAATCACGTCATAAGCGAACCGCGCCAAAGTGCCAATGATGACCATCAGGAAAAAAATCCTGATAAATTTGTTTCCTTTCGCAATGGCCATTTTCGCGCCTATGAATCCGCCGGCAGCGTTACATATTGCCATCGGGATGGCAATCGCCCAGATGACTTTTCCTTTAGAAATGAACAGGCAGATCGAGCCGAAATTCGTAGCCAGGTTCACCATCTTCGCATTCGCGGAAGCATGCAGGAAATCGAAACCCAGCAGTGCTATAAATGCCAGCACAAAAAAGCTTCCCGTTCCCGGGCCAATGAATCCGTCGTAAAAGCCAATCGTGACACTAATAAGCACAGCATAAATAATCTGTTGCGCATCCGAATGCGATTTATCTCTGTGCAGACCGAAATTCTTTTTGGCATAAGTATACACCACCATTATTGAAAGTACTACGAGCAAAAGCGGCTTCATGAAGTCATTATGGACTACCGTGAGCAGCATAGAGCCCGCAAACGCGGACGGCACTGCGAGCACCATCATGATCACCAGCAGTTTCCAGTTCATCTTGACCTGCCTGAGGTATTGCGCCGCCGCAAATAATGTCCCGCTGAATGATGGGATTTTTAACGATCCCATAATTGTCGCTATGGGCAAACCCGGTAAAAGCACAAGCGCTGCCGGGGTCTGGATCAATCCGCCGCCACCCACCACGGCATCGACAAATCCCGCTCCGAAAGCGGCGATGCAAAGCAAGACAAGAATCCAGGTATCCATTGCTGAAAATTTTATCAAATCTAATGTATTGGTTTTATATGTTTATTCGTTTATTTGCTTTGGCTAAAAAAATGCACTAAAAATGGATACAGATAAGATTCTCGAACTTTTATTTTACACACTTCCGGCATTGATCACAGGCGCTGTAGCGTATTCTTTTTTCCAGAAATATACTGACAATGAGGAGAAAAAAAGACAATTCCTGCTCAGGAGAAGCAATCAGAAACAATCGTTACCGCTGAAGTTACAAGCTTATGAACGGATGGCTTTATTTTTGGAACGCATCAACCTTACAAAAATATTAATCAGGATTTCACCGATTTCGAGCGACAAAAATGATTATGCCAATCTGCTCATCGCTCACATCGACCAGGAATTCGAGCATAACCTTACGCAGCAGATCTATATGACAGACCAATGCTGGGCGCTGATCATAACAGCTAAAAATTCAACGATGCAAATGATCCGTAAAGCCGCTATTTCGACTGAAGTGACTGATGCGGACAGCCTGCGCCAATTCATCCTGAACGACCTGCTTGAAAAACAGACACCTGGAAACGCAGCGCTTGCTTACATTAAAGATGAAGTTTCTTCTATGATATAATGACAACTTAGGCTTCTTAGACTGTTAGACATCTTAGACTTTGAACATACAAATATTTGCACCTAAGCCGTACGAAAGTTTAAGCAGTCTAAAGCGAAGTGGGTCTAAAAATCTAAAAATCTGAAAGTTCAATAATCAAAAAGCCCCCGCAAAACGGAGGCTCTTTTTTATAGCAATTTTTCCCATGGTTTATGCTGGGAACTGATATAACAGTTGAAGGCTCAAAAACCCTACTTACAATAGGATTCTTTTTAAGGAAGTTTGTTGTCGCTCATGAGTGCGCTTTTATTCTTGGCATACTCGTAGCCTTCCTGCCACCACTGTTTCATCTTTTGTTTGTTAAAGATGAGTGCATTGTCGGTAAGTTGCGTCGGAGTGTAAAATAAATTTAATTTCACATCATGGTGGTTTGCTGAAAGCTTGCCAATGGTAATGTCGTGCTTTTCAACCTGGTCAAGGAGCGTCGCGAAAAGGTCGACCATCAGCGAAAAGGGATTTTTTCCGATAACACGTGGGGTCAGTTGTGTTTCGGTTTCTAAAATCACCACATCAACCACCGTAGCACCGCGATTGATTGCCTCGCGGATGGGCACCAGACTTGAAAATCCGCCGTCGCCATATTCGCAATCACCTTTACTGGCGATACTCATAAACGGGATATAATTGCACGAAATCCAAATCCAGTCACAGAAATCCT
Organism: Flavobacterium pallidum; assembly: GCF_003097535.1. NCBI lineage: Bacteria > Pseudomonadati > Bacteroidota > Flavobacteriia > Flavobacteriales > Flavobacteriaceae > Flavobacterium > Flavobacterium pallidum. The sequence continues at coordinate 2,407,541 of NZ_CP029187.1, read as the reverse complement.
CATAATCAAAATCCCTGATGGCTTTGTATTCGACATCATTCTTCGTCAGGTTGGTCACCGTCACGACGATATTGCAATGGGAAGCCTTCAATTGGTTAAACTCGCTCAGCGTGAAATTCTTACGAATCTGTTTCCGTAGTTTCTGGCTTTCGCCAAAAGTGCGCTTCTTTCTCAGGAATTGCAGCAAAACATTGAAATGGTTGATGGTTACGATCTCAATGCCTTTCCTTTTTTTGACTACAAAAGGATTGATGTTGAAGATCTTCTTCATATTCACATTCGTGTAAATGCTATGGATCTTCTTCACATCGCCCAATGCCAGGTGCGGAATCAGCAAACTTCCGGTGGAAGTGCCCAACAGCAGATCATATTTGTGCCCCTGCTCCAAAAGGTACTGTGCCACACCGCCTGCAAAAGCACCTTTGCTCCCGCCGCCTGAAATTACAAGCGCTCTCATTTCTCTTTCAAAAGTTTGTCAAGCTGGATTTTTTCCTTTTCGGATAAAGATTCCAGCAAAGATTCGTAATACTCCCGGTGGCTTTGGTTTTTAAGCTGCGTGCGGATTTTGTCACGGGAAAATTTAGAAAAGCGCGCGATATGGCTCACCAGCCCGTTGACCAGGAATGGCAGATAGTTCTTATCGCTTTTATCAAGGAAAATCAATTTGTCCAAAGCATTGATCCTGGTATTGACGCGGAAATCCGGCGAAGCATATTGCAGCAATTCATCATAATAAGCCGGTTTTTTATCCTGACGATAATCTTTGGTCTTCAATGCCATCGAAAGCCACATAATCCTGAGATTTTTGTCGATCAGTCCCACCCAGTCTGCCGATTTATCCAACAGCCTGTTGCGGTCTTCGGGAAATTGCGACCACAACCTGTTCAGGGCAATTTCGCGTGTAAAGTAAGATTTATCATCGAGCAAAGTCTCATATTCCGTTTTGAAACCTTCGGGAACTTTGTCAAAATTTCCTGCCACAGCCTGCCTTACAAACACGTCATTGGTTTGCATCGCTTTATGCAACATGTCCTTTTTTTCTTCAAAAGATAATTCCTGTAACTGGTTAACAATTTCCTGTTTTATGGGGTAAAAGGCATTTGAAGCCAGTAAATTTTCGAATCCGGTTTGTTTTTGTGCCAAGGGAATGTCTTTCATTTCAGCCACCCGGAAATATTCCCTGATAAAATTACTTTTCTTTAAAATAGCCAATGCTTCCTGAATCGGGAAAACACTGCTTTCGAGCCATCTTTTCCTGAAATCGTTAGTATCATAATCTGAGACCTTATTGATTTCTGCCAGAAACTCCCCTGTATCGACATTTTTGAACTGGTATTTTTCAAGATAATTCTTTACGGCTTTCCTAAACTTTTCCGCCCCTACATTTTCCCGGAGCACATGCAGCGCCCATGCCCCTTTCTGGTAAAAACTCAGCGAACTGGCTTTTTCATTTAAAATAGGGATCGTATCGGTTTTCGAAGCCTGCTGCAATTGCTCCGCGATGTCATACAACTGGAAATTAAAATGGTCTTCCCCGAAAACTTCCTTTTCAGCCAAAAGCGCATAATAAGTAGCAAAGCCCTCCTGCAGCCAATGGTGCTTTGAAGATTTTGCGGTCACCATATCCCCGAACCACTGGTGAGCGAGTTCATGGCCGTTGACATTGATGTAATTGTTATCGTTAAAACCAATCTCATCTACGACATAAACCTCGTTGAACAATGTAGAGGTTGTATTTTCCATGCCACCGTAAATGAAATCATGCACCGGGATCTGGCGGTAAATTTTCCACGGATAGGGTACGCCAATTTCCTTTTCCATAAAATCGAAAATCCTTTTGGAATAGCGATAAGTGCTTTCATATTTTGCGGAATCTTCCGGTGCATAATAATACTGAAGCGGAATGCCGCTGGAGGATTTTTCTTCCTGATGTCCGAATTTCCCAATGGCAAGCATTAAAAGATAGGAACTCATGGGCTTCTCCATTGTGAAATAAGAAATCTTATCAGTTCCATTGCCGTTGAATGTGGAGTGATTGCCTTTCACAGGATCAGAATAACTAAAGGTGCCATTTGAAATGACGTCCCATTTTTTATCCGTGATGATACGCATCCTGAAAATCACTTTTTCATTCACATCGTCAAAACTGGGGAACCAATAGCTGGTATATTTACCCTGGCCCTGCGTCCAAATCTGGGAATTTTCACCATTTCCAACAAAATAAATCGTCTGTTTCGGGCTGGCTTTATATGAAAAGGACACTATATTTTTCCCTTTCTTAAACCCTTCAAACAATTGAAGCTGTTTTCCGGAATTGAAGGATTTCACTCTTTTTCCGTTAATCATCACATCGCTGAAAGTCATGTCGACTGCATCAATCTTTATCGTATCGATGCGCTTCATTACAATGAAGTTATAAATGGCTGCGCCGGAAACGGTTTTACTATCCGCATCTGGTGTAACGCTGCCGTCGACCGAAATAAAATCCACAAAGCGGGTTTGCTGTGAAAAGCAGGTGGCCGAAAGCAGCAGGAATACAAAAAGTTGTTTCATTTTAAAGGTATAGAATCCCAAAGTTACAAAGTCTGATGACTTTTCGCCAAGGCAAAGCGTTAATATATTTGGCAGAAAAGGTGCTGTTTGCTATATTTATAACCCATAACAATGCCATGACATCTGTACAAGACACCGCTGAAATCATCAAAATCAAGGTTTTTCTTGAAGCTATCGGAATTAAACTGATCCCGAAAACACTACCGGATTCAACATTTCTGCGGGGACTGGATCTCGGCCCGGATATTGTTTATGTTGATTTTGAAAAAATGAAGTATCCCGGCGATATATTGCATGAAGCCGGGCATATTGCCGTGACGATGCCGTCGGACAGAAAATTGATCGGAAGCATTGCAATGCCGGAAGGCTGGCCTACCCAGGGTGATGAAATCGCGGCCATGTTATGGTCTTTTGCAGCAGCTAAACACCTTGATTTACCACTTGAATTTGTTTTTCATCCGAATGGTTATAAAGGCAATTCAGCATGGCTGATTGACAATTTCCGAAATAAAGCCTACATCGGCTTACCGCTGCTCGAATGGTACGGAATGGCATTATCCGAGCAAAAAGCGGCAGCCGCAAACAAACAACCCTTTCCTTTTATGCAAAGCTGGATGAGGGAATAATCGTTTTGTGATTCCCAATTAAAAAGTATCTTCGTTCCATGTCAGGCAACTTATTACAAACCCCGATTGAATACCTTAAAGGCGTGGGGCCGCAACGTGGTAATCTGCTGCGAAAGGAATTGGGCATCCATACATATGCAGATCTGGTTAACTTTTACCCAAACCGTTACATCGACCGGACGCGTTATTACAAAATAAATGAATTACGGAACAATCCTGCGGAAGTACAGATTGTCGGGAAGATTGTTCACATTAAAACAGTAGAGCAGAAAAAAGGGCAAAGGCTTGTCGCCACTTTTACCGATGGTACCGGCGAAATGGAACTTATCTGGTTTCAGGGCATCAAATGGGTCCGTGAAAGCCTGCAACTGAATGCCCCGATTGTAATTTTCGGCAAATGCAATGTTTTCAATGGTTTGTACAGCATGCCACATCCAGAGATGGAATTGCTTAAGGACCATGAGCAGCATCTACGCTCTGCGATGCAACCCGTGTACCCGTCAACCGAAACGCTGGCGAACCGCGGGATTTCAAACCGCGTGGTCAATAAGATGATGCAGCAATTGTTCCTGGAAACGGGCAATACTTTTACGGAAACGCTTCCGGCCTGGCTTTTGGAGGAATTGAAACTGGTCTCGAAAAATTCGGCGTTGTTCAATATCCATTTCCCCAAAAGCGCCAATGCTTTGGCGAAAGCCGAATTCAGATTAAAATTCGAAGAGCTTTTTTTCATCCAATTGCAGCTTATCACTAAAAATATCGTACGGAAGCAACGTATCAAAGGACATCCTTTTACAAAAGTGGGTCCTTATTTCAATGAATTCTTCAACAGGCACCTGCCTTTTGACCTGACCAATGCGCAGAAACGCGTTTTGAAGGAAATCCGAAACGACATGGGCGGCAGTGCGCAAATGAACCGTTTGCTGCAGGGTGACGTGGGTTCGGGGAAGACGATTGTAGCATTGATGACGATGCTTCTGGCTTTGGACAACGGTTTCCAGGCGTGTTTGATGGCGCCGACAGAAATACTCGCAAACCAGCATTACCTGGGTTTAACCGAATTGGCTAAGGATTTAAATATCAATATAAAAATACTTACAGGATCAACCAAAACTGCAGATCGGAAAATCATCCATGAGGAATTGGAAAACGGTTCCTTGCACATCCTCATCGGGACGCATGCCTTGCTGGAAGACAAGGTGAAATTTCAAAATTTAGGCCTCGCAGTCATTGACGAACAGCACCGTTTCGGCGTAGAGCAACGGTCAAAATTGTGGAAGAAAAATGACATCCCGCCTCACGTTCTTGTGATGACCGCCACGCCGATCCCACGCACCCTGGCGATGAGTTTATATGGCGACCTTGATATTTCAGTAATCGATGAGCTCCCGCCTGGTAGGAAACCCATACAAACCGTACATCGTTATGATACGAACCGTCTGAAAGTCTGGAAATTCATCCGTGACGAGATTGCAAAGGGCCGGCAGATTTACATCGTGTATCCGTTAATCCAGGAATCTGAAAAAATGGATTTCAAGGACCTGATGGATGGTTACGAAAGCATTTCCCGTGATTTTCCGCTGCCGCAATATGCCGTTTCCATCGTACACGGAAAGATGAAACCCGCCGATAAAGACTCGGAAATGGAACGTTTTTCCAAAGGCAAAACCAACATTATGGTAGCAACAACGGTCATTGAAGTGGGCGTGAATATCCCAAACGCCAGCGTGATGATCATTGAAAGTGCCGAACGTTTCGGGCTGTCACAACTCCACCAGCTCCGGGGTCGTGTGGGACGTGGTGCGGAACAAAGCTATTGTATACTGATGACCGGACATAAACTCAGTAACGATAGTAAAACCCGTATGGAAACTATGGTCAGTACAAACGACGGCTTTGAAATCGCTGAAGTCGACCTGAAGCTACGAGGTCCCGGTGACCTGATGGGCAAGCAGCAAAGTGGTGTGCTGAATTTACAAATAGCCGATATCGTCAGGGACCGCGAAATCCTTCAACTAGCCAGGCATTATGCAATAAAAATCCTCAAAGGCGATGCATCACTGAGCAAGCCTGAGCATCAGGTGTTGCGGGTTGTATTTATGGAAATGTCAAAAAAGCAGGAGATCTGGAATTACATTAGTTAGTCAGTAAAGACCGAAAAGTCAGCAAAGTCCGAAAGTTTTAGGTAACCTATGGCAATTCTTCCGGACTTTGCTGACTTCCGGACTTTCGGACTCTTACCTGACAGTTGTTAAATAAAATCTAACGCTTCCCCCATTCAGGATTGTAACGCTTAAATTTGTTTCATAACTGCTACCCATGAAAATAAAATACATTGTCTACACCCTTATCGTTGTTGGACTTGGCGCATTGATTTTTTACAGAATTAAAGAAAATAAATCCGAAAACGACAAATCCAAAGACCCAAAATCAAAAAATAAGACAGCCAAAGTCAGCGGTATTGTCATCGTTCCCCAAACATTCGAAAACAATCTTTCACTTTCCGGCTCGATAGAAGCCGATGAACAGGTTGAAATCCGCAGCGAGGTTTCCGGGATTGTTGAAGGGATTTATTTTAAGGAAGGGGTGAATGTTTCCAAAGGACAGGTGCTTTTTAAAGTCAACGATGTCGAGCTGCGCGCGCAACTCCGCCAACAGGAAACCAAAGAAAATCTCGCTTCAGAAAACGAACGAAGGGCCGGATTGCTTTTAAAAAAGGAAGCCATCAGCCAGGAAGAATATGATATTGCGCGCGCCGACTTCAAATCAGCCCAGGCACAAACGCAATTGATCCGGGCCCAGATTGGGAAAACTTCGGTCAGGGCACCGTTTTCCGGCAAAATAGGATTGCGTTCGATTTCGCCCGGCACCTACATTACCCCTGACGTACTGGTGGCAAAACTTGTCAATGTTTCCCAATTGAAAATCACGTTCAGCATCCCTGAAAAATACGCCGGACAAATGAAGCTGAACACTCCATTGTCATTTACGGTTGCCGGTTCCACTTCTTCTTATACTGCAAAAATTTATGCCATCGAACCTGAGATTTCAGTAACGACGAGAACCCTGCAAATCCGCGCTGTGGCTGACAATAAAGACGGGAAACTACTTCCCGGCACTTTCGCTGATATCGAATTGCCTTTACAAAAAATCAACGATGCGATTGTAATCCCGTCCGAAGCGATCGTGCCGGTACAGGATGGCAAAAAAGTATTTACGGTCCAGAACGGCAAAGCCAAAGAAAACAAGGTTGAAACTGAAACCCGCACCGATAAAGACGTACTCATACTTTCCGGGCTTAAGGCGGGAGATACCGTCCTTACTTCCGGAGTCATGTCGCTAAAAGATGACGCACCGGTGAAGGTAATGCTCAAAAAACAATAGCCATGAGTTTATCTACCTTAAGCATCCGAAGGCCGGTTTTTACGATTGTCATCAATCTCGTGATCGTGCTTTTTGGAATTATCGGTTACACCTATCTTGGCGTAAGGGAGTTCCCGTCGATTGATCCGGCACAGATTTCCGTCCGGACGAATTACACCGGTGCCAACGCCGATATTATAGAATCCCAGATTACCGAACCGCTCGAAAAAGCCATCAATTCCATCGATGGAATCCGGAATATCACTTCTTCCAGCAATCAGGGGTCCAGCAATATTACGATAGAATTCAAGCTTGAGAAAAGCCTCGAAGAAGCTGCAAATGATGTACGCGATAAAGTGTCACAAGCCGTCCGTAGCCTTCCGCAGGATATTGATGCTCCTCCGGTAGTATCCAAAGCCGATGCCGATTCCGAGCCTATCATCACCATGACCGTTCAAAGCGATACGAAAGACGCTCTGGAACTCAGCGATTATGCCGAAAATGTAATTGCTGAGAGATTGCAGACGATTCCCGGCGTGAGCAGCGTGCAGATCTGGGGACAAAAGAAATACGCGATGCGCCTTTGGGTTGATCCTGTAAAACTCACTTCCTATGGTGTAACCGTTGCTGATGTACGAACCGCATTGGAAAAACAGAATGTCGAACTGCCATCCGGGAAACTCACAGGAGCAAATACTGAACTCACGGTGAAAACGATGGGGAATTTATCCGAAGCAGCGCAATTCAATAACATCGTCATTTTAGCGGAAGGCGAAAAGACCGTAAAATTCAGCGATATCGGCCGTGCAGAATTAGGTCCTGAAAACCTTGAAACCAAAATGTCGGAATCTGGCCTGCCGATGGTCGGACTTGCGATTATTCCGCAGCCTGGAACCAATTATATCGACATTGCCAACGCCTTTTACGAGCAATACGACAACCTTAAAAAAACATTGCCTGGCGACATGAAACTCAATGTGGCTATCGACAACAGCGTCTTTATCAAAAAATCGGTGGTTGAAGTAGCGGAGACCCTGGGCATAGCATTAATTTTAGTAATCCTGATCATTTACTTGTTTTTCAGGGATTGGGCGATTGCATTCAGGCCGCTGATCGATATTCCCGTGTCGCTGATCGCTACTTTTTTCATTATGTATTTGTGTGGCTTTTCGGTAAATGTACTGTCATTGCTGGCGATTGTACTGGCCACAGGATTGGTTGTGGATGACGGTATCGTGGTAACCGAAAATATCTTCAAGAAGGTCGAGGAAGGCATGTCTCCGATTGAGGCTGCAATTAAGGGCTCAAATGAGATCTTTTTTGCGGTCATTTCCATTTCCATCACGCTGGCAGCAGTGTTCCTTCCGATCATTTTCCTGGAAGGATTTGTGGGAAGGTTGTTCCGTGAATTTGGCGTAGTGATTGGCGCCGCGGTGCTGATTTCCGCATTTGTTTCGCTTACGCTTACGCCAATGCTGAATGCCTACCTGATGAAAGGCGGCGAACAGAAAAAGTCGAAATTCTACAACCTCACCGAGCCGTATTTTGTGAAATTAAACCAGGGTTACGCCGGATCGCTTTCGAAATTCATGAAACGGAAATGGCTCAGTTTCCCGATCATTATCATCTGCGTCGGAATCATCGTCCTGTTCTTTAAAATATTGCCAAAAGAAACAGCGCCTTATGACGACCGGAGTTTCGTAGGCGTCAATGTCACCGCTCCCGAAGGCGCGACTTATGATTACACCGACCGTTTCATGCAGGAACTGACACAGCTGATCAACGATTCTATTCCGGAGAAGAAAGTCAGCCTCGTCATCACCTCGCCTGGTTTCGGTTCGTCGTCGGTAAACAGCGGAAGGATCCGCATCGCCTTGAAGGAACCTGGCGAAAGGGAACGCAGCCAGAAGGAAATCGCCGATGATCTTACGAAATGGACCAAGAAATATTCCGAGGCCAAAACCAACGTTTCCGAACAACCGACCATTGCCGTAAACCGTCGTGGTGGTATGCCGATACAATATATCATCCAGGCACCGAATTTTGAAAAACTGCGTGAAAAAATTCCGCAGTTCATGGATCTGGCAAACCAAAACGACACTTTCTCCAATGTTGATGTCAACCTGAAATTCAATAAACCAGAAATCAATGTGACCATCGACCGTGAAAAAGCGGAAAGTTTGGGTATTTCAGTTTTAGATGTCGCGCAAACCTTGCAATTATCCTTAAGCGGTCAACGTTTCGGCTATTTCATGCGTAACGGAAAGCAGTACCAGGTGATTGGGCAATTTGATGAAAAGGACCGGGACTCGCCTTTAGACCTGACTTCCATGTCCGTCAAAAATAACAAGGGGCAACTGATACAATTGGACAATGTGGTAAAAACGGAAGAAAAAAGCAGCCCGCCGCAGTTGTACCATAATAACCGTTACCTGTCTGCTACCATTTCCGCTGGTTTGTCCCCGGGCAAAAGCATCAGCGATGGCATTGAAGCGATGGATGAAATTAAGGCTAAAGTTTTAGACGACACTTTCACTACCGACTTGGGCGGCGAATCGCGCGATTTCGTAGAAAGCAGTTCCAATACCTCCAAAGCATTCGGATTGGCGGTATTGCTTATTTTCCTGATACTTGCGGCACAATTTGAGAGTTTTATCGATCCATTGATTATCATCCTTACCGTACCGATGGCGGTCGCAGGCGCTTTATTTTCATTATGGCTTTTCGGGCAGACGTGGAATATCTTCAGCCAGATCGGAACAGTGATGCTGATCGGATTGGTCACCAAGAACGGGATTTTGATTGTTGAATTCGCAAACCAATTGCGGGAACAGGGAAAACCAAAACTCGAAGCGATCATGGAAGCTTCCGAAGCCAGGTTACGACCGATATTGATGACGAGCCTCGCGATTTCCTTGGGTGCCTTACCGATTGCCTTGTCTCTCGGTGCTGCAGCGACAAGCCGCATCGGGATGGGTGTCGTGATCGTAGGCGGGACGATATTTTCATTGGTTTTGACGTTATTTGTGATCCCGGCGATGTACCTGATGTGGTCACGCGCCAAAAAACACCATCCGGAATTTGACCATATTGATGAATATGAAAAAGAAATCAGGCATGAAAAACAGTAAGCTATTGATCGCACTATTGTTCTGTTTCGGATGGATAAAAACTGAAGCACAAACAGTTTTGACGGTTGAAGAAGCAGTGAAAACGGCATTGGAAAACAATTACGACATCCGCATCGCATCAAACGAACTAAGCATAGATAAAACCAATGTCACATTGGGGAATGCAGGTGCGTTGCCGACGGTCACCGCGAATGTCGTCGACAACAACGGCATCCAGAATAGTAAACAAACCCGCTCTGACGGTACGGTAAATGAATTGGATAATGCCAAAAACAACAGCCTGAATTATGGTGTCGGGCTAAACTGGACCGTATTTGACGGACTTCGGATGTTTGCCCGTTACGACCAATTGAAGGAACTGCAGAAACTCGGGGAAGCCGAATTAAGGCTGGCGATCCTTACACGCATCAGTGACGTGATTTCTACGTATTATATTATCGCGCAGCAACAACAGCAATTAGCCGCACTGGACACGACTATTGTCATTTCGAAGCAGCGATTGGAATTGGCCAACAACCGTTACACTATTGGGAAAGCATCCAAATTGGAGGTATTGAATGCGCAGGTCGATTTAAATACCGATACGACCAATCTGCTTCGCCAGAAGGAATTGTATGCCAATACCAAAATCGCCCTGAACCAGCTCATGGCGCGCGACCCGCAAATCGATTTTTTCGTAATAGATGACATACAAATTGATAAAACTTTACAACTCGACGAACTGATTAACCTGGCTCAGAAACAGAATCCGCAGCTCGAAACGCAAATCATCAATAAGCGCGTTGCAGAATTGCAATTGAAGCAGGTCAAAGCCGGACGATATCCCATCATCGGCATTAATACAGGATACAATTTTGCGCGTACCGAATCCAGCCTTGGATTTACCATACAAACCCAGTCTCGCGGACTTACCTATGGTTTTACGGCCACGATGAATCTTTTCGATGGGTTCAACCAGCACCGAAATGAGAAAGTGGCAAAATTACAGATCGAAAATTCACAGATCCTAATCGAGCAACAGACGGAAAACCTCAAAACACAATTGGCTTCCGCATTTCAGACGTATCTTACCAATATGCAATTGGCAGAACTGGAACAAAAAAATGAAGAAATCGCAAAGCAAAATCTCGACATTACGATGGAAAAGTTCAGGATCGGAACCATCCCTACTATTGAATTTCGTACCGCGCAGCTTAATTACGTGACGGCACAAACACGCAGCAGCGATGCCCGGTTCCAGGCCAAGTTATCAGAAGTTGCGCTGAAGGAACTTGCCGGAAATCTCAAATTTTAGTTTAAATTTACTGAAAAACCGACATGATTTCTTACAATACCAAAGAATGGTTCACCTTTATCTTCCGTTTTCATAAAGCCGATACTTTCCGGAAATTACTACCCATTATGCTTGCGATTGGGGCATATGCTGCATTGCTGGGCTATCTTGAGGTCGAATATTTCCATCTTTCCGAAAAAAATTACATCCGCAAAATCACCATTATGCATGGTATGCTGGGGTTCGTAATTTCGCTTTTACTGGTATTCCGCACCAATACCGCTTATGACCGCTGGTGGGAAGGCCGTAAGATGTGGGGTGCTTTGGTAAACAACAGCAGGAACCTTGCGCTTAAGGTTGCAGCCATATCCAACGATGAACATGATAAAAGTTATTTCAGGAAAATGATTCCGACGTATGCCGCGGTGTTGCAGAAACACCTCACGAACGAAGAAATCAGTCAGGAATTGTTTGACAATATCCCGGAAATGGAGCACCATAAACACAAACCAAACCAGGTCGCTTCTTTGCTTTTCAGAAAAGCGAACGAAATGTATGCTGAGAGGAAAATATCGGGTGAACAACTCATCATCATCAACGCGGAGTTGCAGTCATTCACAGATATATGCGGTGCCTGCGAAAGGATTAAAAACACGCCCATCCCCTACTCTTACAGCGCTTTCATCAAAAAATTTATTTTCTTTTATGTGATGTCGCTGCCTTTCGGCTATTCATTCGATCTCGGGTTTTATGTTGCTCCGGTCGTGGTTTTCATATTTTATGTATTGGCAAGCCTCGAATTGATCGCGGAAGAAATCGAAGATCCATTCGGAACCGATGAAAATGACCTGCCGATGAAGAAAATTTCAGAAAACATTAAAAAACACGTAGAGGAGCTACTTTAATTCATATCCTTTAATCTCATTTTTCAACAGCGAAAACACCACCGAATCTTCCCATTTGCCATCAATAAGGTAATGTTCGCGCAATACGCCTTCTGTTGTAAAGCCTGAATTCTCAAGCAGTTTTATAGAAGCGATATTATAAGTTGCAGTGAGTGCCTCGATCCGGTGCAATTGCATTTCATCGAAACCATATTGAATGACATAATTGAGCGCTTCGGTCATTATGCCTTGCTTTTTATAAGCATCATCGTAAAGTCCGTAACCCACTTCAGCACGCGCATGGTCCATATACCAGGTATGAAAACCGCACCAACCGATGATTTTGCCTTCGTTTTTCTCCAGGATATTAAAGTAGCGGAAAGATTTGTTGTGTGTCGATAAACCCTTGCTGAATTTTTCTTTTTCGACTGCCAGTTTTTCTTCGGAATCCAATCCCAGGAACACCATCAATTCGGGATCAGTGAAATGCTGGTAAATATATTGGAACACTTCCGGGGTCAGCAACCGCAATTGCAGTCTTGGCGTATCGATGGTATCAAATGTCATTCTTAATTAAATTTCAGGTTAATTTCCCAGGACGCTTACTTCCAGAGGATTATTCAATTTCAGTATTTGCTGCTGCACCAGGATATCCCAGCCTTCGACATTTTTGACCTGGCCGCTTTTGAGCCATGAAAAGCCTGTATAATAGGTGAGTTGATCGCGTGGTTTGGTTACTACAAACAAATGATTTCTATCGTGTTCGGCATCAGTGTATGTCACCATATCGGCGATGATTTTGGGTTCCATGATAATCGCCTCGCCCAGATAAGAATCATCGATAGGTTCCCAATATCGTGCCCAGCCCACTTCCTTTTCAAGCCTTGCTTTGCCTTTATTGTCATGCAGGCTGATGCCGACGGAATAATCCGGAGCTTTGGTATTGGCCGTAAAATAAACTTCAAATTTTGAAAAATTCGAACCCATATCGAGCGAAATGATTTTGGTTTCTTCCACCCAAAACCGGCTCCATCTCTTATATTTCACTTCGAATGTGACACGCAATGGCCCGTTTTCCCATATCTTATAACTGCTGAAACCGTCCGGAATATGAAGGCTGTCTTTTACAAAAAGTCCGCTTCCCCCCACACCACGCCCGTCGCCCAGGTCGTAACCATCATAACCTTCACCATGGTCCTCGTGGTAATATCCCGGCTGCTTTTTACTTTTCGCATACCAATTCTCAATAATCGAATATTCTACCTTTTTTAACCAGAGATCCACACCACTTGAAAAAGCTGCCGCATTGGAGCTTTTTTTTCCGCTTTTTCCATAAATGCAAAACGCCACTTTGTCATTTTCCCAGGCCAGGCCTTCACCGCGTTCGGGAGAAAATTGCGCATAAGCCGCGCGTTGCGACTGGGATTTCCTTTTCAGGCTGTCGGGAACGATATAGTAATTCACTGTGGCATTCGCGGGAACATTCGCCTGGAACAATACCGCGTCATATTTTCCGTCCTGGTCATAATCAGTCCATTGCACCGGAAGATATGCCTCAGTGCCTTCCATCTTGATGCGGAAATTCCGCTTATCGTGGGCTTTTAACCAAAATTCCAATTGCTCGCGAGAGATGGCCGTAACATCGTTCCGGTCAAAGCCAAGTGGATTTTTGACGACGACTTTCAGCGGTTGCGCATGGATTTTAAATCCCAATAAAATAAGAAGGAGTAAGTATTTTGGCACGGATTCAATAACATCTGTTTAGGCAAAGCTATGAAATCCTCGGTAAAACTGTTCACTGTTACTGCCAAATGCCAACATTTTTATGGCGCCTCCCGTTATTGCTTCCTGCGTTGCAATAATGGGACCGCGCGCTCCGCTGTAGTCCTCGTCTCGTTGAAAAAACGAGACTCCGGGCTGCCGCTGCGATCGCTGGCGCAGCATCCCTTCCAAATCATGATTTTCGTTACCTTTGAAATAAAAACATCATGCAAATTGTCTTCGCGTCCGCAAATAAAAATAAAATCGCTGAAATCCGCAACATGCTTCCTAAAAGCATTATATTATTAGGTCTTGAAGACATCGGTTGTTTTGAAGAAATCCCGGAAACGGCTGATACCATTGAAGGCAATGCGATCCTCAAAGCCGATTATATTACCGGAAAATACGGCTACGATTGCTTCGCCGACGATTCGGGGTTGGAAGTCGATGCCCTTCATGGCGCTCCGGGTGTATATTCCGCGCGGTATGCCGGCGAACAAAAAAATGCTGTCGACAATATGCACAAATTACTTGAAGCTTTGTCGGAGGAAGAAGACCGCAATGCCCATTTCAAAACCGTACTCGCGCTGAATTTAAACGGTGAAAAACACTTGTTTACAGGCATCCTGAATGGCAAGATTACCGATGGGATGCGCGGTGATAACGGCTTCGGTTATGATCCTGTCTTCCAGCCGGAAGGATATGACCGCAACCTTGCGGAATTTTCAATGGAGGAAAAAGCAGCTATAAGCCATCGGGGTATTGCGGTAAAACAACTTATTAATTTTTTAAATCCTCAATAAAGAATATCATGAAGATAAACGCATACTTGATTATTTTTTTACTCTGCCCTGTATTGTCTTTTTCTCAATGGGCACTACAAGATCCTCTGCCACAGGACAGCAGACTCAGGGATGTCTTTTTCAGCGATGCCATGACAGGTTATTGTGTGGGCGATAACGGCACCATCATCAAAACCACTAATGCGGGAAGCAGCTGGATCGTTTTACAAAGCGGCACAACGCAAACTCTCAATACAGTTTTTTTTATTGATGGAGATACGGGATATATTGGAAGTAACGGCTTTATATTAAAAACAACAGATGGTGGTAATACATGGACCACTTTTACATTCGGGGCAACTTTAGGCACGAATATTTTGTCATTATTTTTCACAGATACCAACACAGGATATGCTGGCGGATCATATGGAAAATTATACAAAACCACAGATGGTGGACAAAACTGGAACCTGCTCCCAAAGTTTCCCTTGCCTGTACTTTTTACTGTTTGCCATGATATATATTTCAAAGATGCCAATACCGGATTTATCGCTGGCGCATCAGATCCTGCTGAAGCGGGTAAAAAGATTATCCTCATGACCACAGACGGAGGTCTTAACTGGACAATAAGTTACCTTAACAATAGTTATGTTGACAGTTTCAACTCGATGAGCTTTCCCGATGCTAATACAGGTTATGCAGTGGGAAGGTCATGGGGTATTAATGATATTAACCTGATAAAGACCACTGATGGCGGTGTTTCCTGGTTTCAATTGCCACGTATCCCGGGTTATCTGAAATCCATTTTTTTTACCGATGCATTGAATGGCTATGCCGCAGGAAGTGAAACTTTTGGCGAATATGATGGGAAAATTATGGAAACTACTGATGGTGGACTCACATGGACAACCACGAACTTTTCACCACAACTGTATGGACTGTTTTTTACTGATACTCATGGTTATGCCGTAGGAGATGATGGAACAATCCTGAATACTGCTATTGACGGACTTGCTGTTGATACTTTCCAAAACCATCAAATATCATTGTTCCCTAATCCCGCCCACGACTATGTATCACTTAAATCGGAAAACCCGGAGCAGGCTACAGTAAGGGTTTTTGATGCCATGGGGAGAGAAATTCCTGTAGGGAAAAGTTGGAGCAACGACACTTTGACACTTGATTTACAGTTACTCAACCAAGGATTTTATATAGTTGAAGTTATCAATGAAAAAAGAATCTCAACAGCAAAACTCATTGTGCAATAATTTACAATTTACGTTCTTAACCATAAGCTTTTGAATTGAAAGTCCTTTAGCAAAGACGATTTTCAGTCAATTAAAAAAATCAATTTTTACATTCACTTCAATAAAACAATATATCTCGCTGATTTTCAATAATTAATAAATCAACAATAAACTACCGACCATTAGTTATTGCGGAATATTAGCACTACTTTTGCAAAATATTTTAAAATACCTTATGAATAAATTTGAACAATTAGGATTGAAAGAGTCGCTGAACCGTGCGATTATCGATCTGGGATTTGAGAATCCGACCGAAGTGCAGGAAAAAGCGATTCCAATGCTATTGGAACAAGACACCGATTTAGTTGCGTTAGCCCAGACAGGGACAGGGAAAACCGCAGCTTTTGGCTTTCCGCTGATCCATAAGATCGACGCTGACAACAGAAATACACAGGCGTTAATCTTATCACCTACCCGCGAACTTTGTTTGCAGATCACAAACGAGATCAAGAATTACTCGAAGTACGAAAAAGGAATCAATGTCGTGGCCATCTACGGCGGTGCAAGTATTACCGAACAGGCACGCGAAATCAAGCGCGGCGCGCAGATTATCGTGGCGACTCCGGGAAGGATGCAGGACATGATCAACCGCGGGTTGGTCAATATCACACAAATTGACTATTGCGTGCTCGATGAGGCAGATGAGATGCTGAACATGGGCTTTTATGAAGACATCGTTTCCATCTTATCCGACACTCCTGAGGAAAAAAGCACCTGGCTTTTCTCTGCGACCATGCCTGCCGAAGTGGCGCGCATCGCAAAGAAATTCATGGAGAATCCAATTGAAATCACTGTGGGAACGAAGAACTCTGGTTCTGCAACAGTTTCGCATGAATTTTACCTTGTAAATGCACGTGACCGTTATGAAGCTTTAAAACGCCTTGCCGATGCGAACCCGGACATCTTTTCAGTGGTATTCTGCCGTACGAAAAGGGACACGCAGCAGGTTGCCGAAAAACTGATTGAAGATGGTTACAACGCTGCGGCTTTGCACGGCGATTTGTCACAGGCACAGCGTGATTCTGTAATGAAATCATTCCGGGGAAGGCAAATCCAGATGCTTGTAGCTACAGATGTTGCAGCACGAGGAATCGACGTTGATAATGTAACCCACGTGGTAAACTACCAGCTTCCGGACGAAATTGAAACCTACAACCACCGTTCGGGAAGGACTGGGCGTGCCGGTAAACTGGGGACTTCTATTGTGATTGTTACCAAAAGTGAATTGCGCAAGATTTCTACCATCGAAAAAATCATCAAGCAGAAATTTGAAGAAAAGACAATACCTTCCGGAATTGAAATCTGCGAAATCCAGCTTTTACACCTTGCCAATAAAATAAAGGATACTGAAGTTGATCACGAAATCGACAATTATCTTCCGGCCATTAATAATGTATTGGAAGGGCTTACCAAAGAAGAGCTGATCAAGAAAATGGTGTCGGTAGAATTCAACCGATTCATCAATTATTATAAAAAGACACGCGACCTTTCAGCACAATCTGCAGGGAAACGCGAAGAGCGTGAGCCACGTGAAAGCAATGGCGGCGCGGTCCGTTATTTCGTAAACATCGGTTCAAGGGATGATTTCGACTGGATGCAATTGAAGGATTTCCTTAAAGAAACCCTTGATCTTGGACGCGACGATGTATACAAGGTAGATGTAAAAGAAGGATTCTCCTTCTTCAACACCGATCCTGAACATACCGACAAAGTGATGGAAATCCTGAACAATGTTACCCTTGGCGGGCGACGCATCAATGTGGAAATTTCTAAAAACGACGGCGGCGGACGCAGGGACCACAACGGAAGAAGTGGTGGATTCGGCGGAGACCGCGGCGGAAGGAGCTTTGGCGGAGACCGTGGTGGCAGAAGTTTCGGTGGCGACCGTAGCGGAAAAAGCTTCGGTGGCGGATTTAAAAGCGACAAGCCTTCCAGGTTTTCATCTGACAAAGGCGGAAGCAATGAAAGTAAATTCAGCCGTTCTGAAACCCCGAGACGTGAAGGAAAATTCACTTCGGAAAGGGCACCAAGGCGTTCAGAAAGCTTCAGCGACCAGTCAAGGCCGAAGCGTCCGCGCAAGGACTAAGGCATTTTGTTAATTTTGCCATAATTTATATGTTGACTGCAAAATATCTTAAGAGTTTTATTACTTTTAAACCGCTTAAAACGGGTATGAGATATTTTGCAGTTTTCTTTTTTATACTTTTCTCCACTGTCATTTCCGCACAGGAAAAACAGGAGGAACAGCTTGTCAGTGGTACCATCCTGAATGACAATACACTGGTCCCGATGCCGAATGTGAATATCATCAATATCAATAAGGTAAAAGGCACGATTTCAGATGACAAAGGGAATTTTAAGATTACCGTCACGGCCAATGATACGATCCATATCTCCTTTCTCGGATTCAAGTCGATTAAAGTCCGTGTAACCAACGACTGGATCAAGAACAAAACCACCACCATTCATCTGACTGAGAAAGCATATGCTTTAGAAGAAGTCGTCGTTCGCCCTTACAATCTTACGGGTTACCTTGAAATCGACGCAAAACTCATTCCTATAAAAGAAAATTACCGCTACAGTATTTCCGGGCTTCCGGCGGGTTATGAAGCTGGCGATGCGTATTCCCCGAATGCTTTCGGGCGTGTGCTTGGATCGATTTTCAACCCTGCTGACATGCTTTATAATTTCTTTGGAAAAAAACCTACGGAACTCCGCAGGTTAAAGGAAATGAAGAAAGATGATGCCGTACGCAACGCCTTGGAAGAACGATTCGACCGGGAGATGATTGCCGTATTGCTTGGTGTCAGCAAAGAAGAAATCGGGGAAATCATGGCACGCTGCAATTACTCAGAGCAATTCATCAAGACCGCCAACGACTTGCAGATCATGGATGCGATCAGTGCGTGTTACGAGGAGTATAAGATCTTGAAGAAAAAATAGTATTGATAATTCTCCGTCTCAATCCTCAACTCTCAAATCTCTCTTCAAAATACCGTGCTTCAATCCGTTTAATGTCCTTTATGGAATTCCGCGACCAATCAATTCTTTTTTCCAATAATTCTTCTTCCGAAAGCTGCCAGTTGACATCCGATTTCCGGAGCCTTTCCGTGATATTCTGAATGATAATTGCTGCCGAAACAGAAATATTCAGGCTTTCCGTAAAGCCTACCATCGGGATTTTCAGGAACCCGTCTGCCTGGCTTAATACTTCTTCAGACAAACCGTTGATTTCCGTACCAAAAAAAAGCGCGCTTTTGGGTGTGATATCAAAATCATCCATCAGGCAATCCTCTTCATGCGGCGTAGTGGCAATGATTTTATAACCCTGCGATTTTATCCTGGCAATACATTCCGACATACTTTCATAACGGCTGATATCAACCCACTTTTGAGCACCCATCGCAATCTGTTTGTCAACCTGTTTGCCATATCGTTCTTCGATCACATGCAAATTCTGGATCCCGAAAACTTCGCAGCTTCGCATGACAGCGCTGGTATTGTGCAACTGGAAAACATCCTCAATGGCAATCGTAAAATGATTGGTACGGTTTGCCAGCACTTTGAGGAATTTTTCCTTGCGGTTGTCGGTCAGGAAACCTTCGAGGTAATTCAGGTAATCGATGTCGGCCATAAATGTTTTTTGCCAAAAATAATAAAAACCGTAGTTTTATAAGGATTTCATACTTTAGATTTGATATGCAAAAGAAAAAACTTGTTGTACTGAGCGGTGCCGGAATCAGTGCCGAAAGCGGGATCAAAACATTCCGCGACAGCAATGGATTGTGGGAAGGCCATGATGTCATGGAAGTTGCCACGCCCGAAGGTTTCAGGAATAACCCGGAGCTGGTACTTGATTTTTACAACCAGCGCAGGCGGCAATTGCATGAAGTCGAACCCAATAACGGCCATGTCATTTTAGCGGAACTCGAAAATCATTTTGACGTACACATCATCACGCAAAATGTCGATAATTTGCATGAACGTGCCGGAAGTTCAAAGATATTGCATTTGCATGGCGAATTGTTTAAAGTGCGTAGTACCAGAAACCAAAATCATATTTTACACTGGGAACACGATTTGGTTTTAGGCGACCTGGATGGTACCGGACACCAGCTGCGCCCACATATCGTCTGGTTCGGCGAAGCAGTTCCTGCGTTGGAAGAAGCCGCGCAGATTGCTATGGAAGCGGATATTTTTATCGTTATCGGAACCTCATTGCAGGTATATCCTGCGGCGGGCCTGATCGATTTTACGCAGCAACATGTTCCGCTATATTATATCGACCCGAATCCGGCGCACATTCCGAATCTGAGAAATCCTTTGGAAATTATTGCGCTTGGAGGTTCAGAAGGGATGGCGGTTTTTAAATCGAAGATGATCCGTTAATTTTCGTACGTGCCCCTAGCCCCGATCGCAGCGGCATCCTTTTTCTTTTTCCTTAAAAAAGAAAAAGATATAGCGGAGAGCGGGATATAGCTCCTGAAAATTACCAAAAAAATAACATTTATTGATTTCGATTCCTTTCGCGTTTAAAACGTAAGGGTTATATTTGCTTTTAACGCAAAAACAACACAAAAAATGCAAGACCTGACCGCGCTGAACGCCATTTCACCGATTGATGGAAGATACCGCAGCAAGACCATTTCACTGTCAAAATATTTCTCGGAAGAGGCTTTGATCCGTTACCGCGTATTGGTAGAAATCGAATATTTTATTGCCCTTTGCGAGATTCCGTTGCCGCAACTGAGCGGCATTGACCAGAACCTGGCTGAAAAACTCAGGCTTATTTACAAGGATTTTTCCACCGCAGATGCGCTTTGGATCAAGGAGACTGAAAAGACGACAAATCACGACGTGAAAGCCGTGGAATATTTCATCAAGGAAAAATTTGACGGATTGGGCCTGGCGAAATACAAGGAATTTATTCATTTCGGGCTGACATCGCAGGACATTAATAATACCGCAATTCCGCTTTCTACAAAAGAAGCTTTTCAGGATGTGTATTTAAAGCTGTTGATTGAACTCATCAATAAATTAAAGGAATTAAGCATTGAATGGAAAGACATTGCAATGCTGGCACGCACGCACGGGCAGCCGGCTTCCCCTACCCGACTCGGAAAGGAAATCGGGGTTTTTGTAGAAAGGCTTGAGGAGCAGTTGCGCTTGTTGTTCAATATTCCGTTTGCGGCGAAATTTGGCGGTGCAACAGGAAACTTCAACGCGCATCACGTGGCTTATCCGGAAATTGACTGGAAGCATTTCGGGAATCATTTTGTCGAAGGTGCGCTGGGTTTACAGCATTCGTTCCCGACGACGCAGATTGAGCATTACGATCATTTTGCCGCATTTTTTGATGCTTTGAAAAGGATCAATACGATTTTGATTGACCTGGACCGTGATGTATGGACCTATGTTTCAATAGATTATTTTAAGCAGAAAATCAAGGCCGGGGAAATCGGTTCGTCAGCGATGCCACATAAAGTGAACCCGATTGATTTTGAAAATTCAGAAGGGAATTTAGGCATTGCCAATGCTATTTTCGAGCATTTATCGGCGAAATTACCGATTTCAAGATTGCAGCGCGATTTGACCGACAGTACGGTGTTGCGAAACATAGGCGTACCGATGGGGCATACATTGATCGGATTTGAAGCGACGCTGAAAGGCCTGAATAAATTATTGCTGAATGCTGATAAATTCGCAGAAGACCTCGAAAAAAACTGGGCAGTCGTTGCTGAAGCGATCCAGACGATCTTACGTCGTGAAGGGTACCCGAATCCATATGAAGCCTTGAAAGGGCTAACACGCACCAATACTACCATCGATAAAAAAGCGATCCACGACTTTATCGCAACCCTGGATGTCAGTGATGCCATTAAGCAGGAATTGCTGAATATCAGTCCTTCAAACTACCTCGGCATCTGACCCGGGGATTTAAAAAATTACCTTTATGAGTGCCACCGCAGAAACCTCAAACCATCTCTACCCGCTTATCAGCGATCTGGGTTTGATATTGATGACTGCAGGCGTTGCGGTAATACTGTTTAAGAAAATCAAGCAACCGCTGGTTTTGGGTTACCTGATTGCGGGATTTTTGGCAGGGAACCATTTTGATTTCTTTCCATCTGTTAAAGACCTTAAAAGCGTTGAAGTCTGGGCACAGATTGGCGTGATTTTCCTGTTGTTCAGCCTCGGTCTGGAATTCAGCTTTAAAAAGTTGATGAAAGTCGGCGGAACAGCATCGGTTACAGCAACGGTACAAATCGTTTCGATGCTTTTCATGGGTTACGGCGCAGGGAAATTCCTGGGCTGGGAAACGATGGATTGCATTTTCCTGGGCGTCATCCTGTCCATTTCATCGACAACCATTATCCTGAAAACCTTTGATGAATTGGGGGTCAAGGCACAAAAATTCGCCGGAAACGTCGTTGGCGCATTAATCGTGCAGGATATTATTGCCATCCTGATGATGGTTTTGCTGTCGACAATTGCGGTAAGTCAGCAGTTTTCGGGAACGGAACTGGTCAAATCAGTAGCCAAACTATTGTTCTTCCTAACCATCTGGTTTGTATCAGGCATCTTTTTCATTCCTACATTATTAAAGAAAGCCAAAAGCCTGCTCAGCGATGAAATGCTGCTGATTGTTTCGATTGCTTTGTGCTTAATGATGGTCATTCTGGCCGATGGTGTTGGATTTTCACCGGCTTTAGGCGCTTTTATCATGGGTTCTGTTATTGCAGAAACTACTCAGGCTGAACATATCGAGCATTTGGTAAAGCCTGTAAAAGACCTTTTCGGTGCCGTATTTTTTGTATCGGTCGGCATGTTGATCAATCCCGATACGCTGATGCAATATGCAGGGCCGGTGATGATCCTGACATTGGTAACGATCATCGGGCAATCCTTAAGTTCTACCGCCGGTTCACTGCTTTCCGGACAGCCTTTAAAGCAGTCGGTGCAGACGGGTATGAGTTTGTCACAAATCGGGGAATTCTCGTTCATCATCGCCACTTTAGGGATGACACTGAATGTCACCAGTGATTTTCTTTACCCGATAGTTGTTGCCGTTTCGGCGGTAACGACATTTACAACACCTTTTATGGTAAGGGCTGCACCTGCATTTGCAGAATTGCTTTCAAAAAAATTACCGAGGAAATGGACTAAGAAAATCGAGCGTTACAGTGCCAGTGCACAATCCATAAGATCGGTCAGCAACTGGCAGGTTGTGTTGCGGGCGTATATGGTGCAGGTAATCATACATTCCGTAATCATTGTAGCCGGGATCCTACTTTCTGCCAGGTTCGTGCTGCCGCTTGCCAAAGATTCCCAATTGGGGCATGCGCTGGTGGCTTTGGGTACCCTTATAGTATTGGCTCCGTTTTTATGGGCTTTGGCATTGCGCCGCGTGAAAGTCAACGAGGTGTTGATACTGATGCAGGAACGCAAATACCGTGGCCCGATCATTATGATGATTTTATTGCGCTTTGTATTGACAATGGTTTACATTGGTTTTATGCTTAATAATTTCTTCTCGCCTGAAGTGGCGCTGATTGCTTTCGTATCGGCTGTCGCATTATATATTATTTTCCCAAAGAGACTCAATGCACAATACCACCGCATTGAGAATCATTTCATGAAAAACCTGAATGCGCGCGAAATCATCAAAGCAAAGTTTACGCGCAGTGATTTAACGCCGTGGGAAGGGCATATGGCCATTTTTGAGATTGCAAAAGAATCAAACATCGTTGGGAAAACTTTGGAAGAGTTACAGCTACGAGAGGAAATCGGGATCAATATTGCATTTATAAAGCGGGGTGACATTACGATCAATATTCCGGGGCGGGCAGAAAGGCTCTTCCCCGCTGATGAAATCTGTATTATCGGGACCGACCAGCAGGTGCAGCATTTCAGGAAATATCTGGCCGAAAATGAAGTGGCACCCCCGGAAAAAACGGTAGAACCTGATATTGTATTGCGCCAGATTGAAGTCCATCATGAGGAATTCATCGGAAAAAGTATCCGCGAATCGCAATTGCGTGAAAAGACAAACGGACTTATCGTCGGGTTTGAGCGAAAAGGCAAACGTACCTTTAATCCGGAATCGCAATTGGTGCTCCAGAAAGACGACATCCTTTGGATTGTGGGTGACCGGAAGCGGATTGCCAAACTTTAGCGAAATGCCTTAGCCCCGATCGTCGCGGCATCCTTTTTCCTGCGCCTTTAGCAGGAAAAAGATATAGCAGAGAGCGGGATTGGCTCCTGAAAAAAATTATCTCGAATAATTCGGTGCTTCCTTGGTAATAGTCACATTGTGCGGATGGCTTTCTGTAATTCCGCTCGATGTGATGCGGATAAAACGGCCGGTTTCCTGCAAAGTCGGAATGTCCTTGGCCCCGCAATAACCCATCCCTGCGCGGAGTCCGCCGATGAATTGCTGCATGCTTTCATTCAGCTCTCCTTTATACGGCACGCGGCCTACAATTCCTTCCGGGACGAGTTTCTTGATATCATCTTCTACATCCTGAAAATAACGGTCTTTCGAGCCTTCCTGCATGGCTTCGACGGAGCCCATACCGCGATAAGATTTGAATTTACGGCCTTCAAAAATGATGGTTTCCCCGGGAGACTCTTTTGTTCCGGCCAGCAAGGAACCCATCATTACTGAATCAGCACCCGCAGCAATGGCTTTGGGAATATCGCCTGTATAGCGGATGCCGCCATCGGCAATTACAGGAACTCCGGTGCCTTTTATTGCAGCGGCGACCTCTAGGACAGCTGAAAACTGCGGGAATCCCACTCCGGCTACAACACGTGTGGTGCAGATCGAGCCAGGTCCGATACCGACTTTTACGCCATCAGCGCCATTTTCTACCAGATATTTTGCGGCTTCGGGCGTGGCAATATTTCCGACGATGACATCGATATTCGGGAACTTTGATTTTACTTCTTTCAGTACATTGACTACACCTTCGGTATGACCGTGCGCGGTATCGATGATGATGGCGTCGACACCGGCATTCACTAAAGCTTCTGCCCTGTTGACCGCATCTGGTGTCACTCCGATTGCCGCAGCTACGCGAAGCCTACCGTATACATCCTTATTGGCGATTGGTTTTTGTGTCAGTTTTGTAATATCACGAAACGTAATCAGGCCTACCAATTGGTTTTGGTCATTGATTACAGGAAGTTTTTCGATTTTATGGCCTTGCAGAATGACTTCTGCCTCTTGCAATGAAGTGCCTTCAGCAACCGTAACAAGGTTTTCGCTGGTCATGACTTCAACGATCGGGCGCGCATTGTTTTTCTCGAAACGAAGGTCGCGGTTGGTAACGATCCCTTTCAGGATTTTATGTTCATCAACGATCGGGATACCGCCGATACCGAATTCCTTCATGACATTTTTTGCATCGGAAACTTTCGACGTAAGCGGCAATGTAACAGGATCGATAATCATTCCGGATTCGGCGCGCTTTACTTTACGCACTTTGGCAGCCTGTTGCTCGATGGTCATGTTTTTATGCAAAACACCAATACCACCTTCCTGCGCCATAGCAATCGCCATCGCACTTTCGGTAACCGTATCCATTGCTGCGGAAACGATCGGGACATTCAGTGTAATATTCCTTGAAAATTTTGACTGGATGCTGACTTCACGAGGAAGTACGTTGGAATAATTCGGGACCAGCAGGACATCATCGTAAGTGAGGCCTTCGCCGATGATCTTGGAGTTGTGTGCGATCATTGCAATTTGTTGTAGTTAAATTGCGTGCAAATATAGTGAATCATTGAATGATTAAAAAATTTAAAGATTGAAAGATTTGAGCCCATATCAGAAAGTTAAGTTAAAAAAATACAGCGGCTTCTTCTTTGCGTAATTTTGCTGAAAAAACAATTTTATGCTGGTTTCCGGTTCCCTCTTGATCATTGTAATTATCGCTGCATACCTTTTCCTGCAACATCCGAAATTCGGAAAATTACCCTCCGGCGAAAGGCTTGGGCAAATCAAAAAATCTCCGAATTATCGCGATGGGAAGTTCCAGAATTTAAGTTTTACACCGGATTTGGCTGAAGGAGAAACCTTTTTCAAGGTACTCAAAAAAGTACTTTTTGAAAAGGACAAAAGGAACAAGCCCACCACTATTTTGCCTTCCATAAAGACCGATTTACATGCGCTTGCTGCAGATGAAAACGTTTTGATCTGGTTCGGGCATTCTTCCTATTTTATGCAGCTTGAAGGCAGGAAAATCCTTGTAGACCCTGTTTTTAGTGGTGCGGCTTCCCCAATTCCGGCCACGACACGCAGTTTTAAAGGAGCCGATGTATATGATACTGAAGACATCCCTGAAATTGATTACCTTTTCATCAGCCACGACCATTGGGACCATCTTGATCATGAAACCGTGGTAAAACTGAAGCCGAAAATAAAAACAATCATTACCGGGCTTGGCACCGGCGCACATCTGGAACATTGGGGCTACAACCCGAAAATTATTATAGAAAAGGACTGGAACGAAACGATTGTGTTACCGGATGATTTTACAGTACATACCGTTCCTGGCAGGCATTTTGCAGGGAGGCTTTTTAAAAGGAACCAGGCATTGTGGACTTCCTTTGTGCTGCAAACACCGAAGCGCAAAATATTTATTGGTGGCGATAGCGGCTATGACACGCATTTTTCAAAAATCGGTGAAGATTTCGGGCCCTTTGACCTGGCTATTTTAGAATGTGGCCAATACAATAAAAGCTGGAAAAACATCCACCTGATGCCCGGTGAAATTGTTCCTGCAGCGCAATTCCTGAAGGCAAAAGCACTTCTTCCGGTACATTGGGCCAAATTTGCACTCGCATTGCACGCCTGGGATGAACCCATCACGCTTGCCGTTGCTGATGCCAAAGCCGCAAACCTTCCCTTGCTGACACCCATGATTGGTGAGAAAATGGATTTGGATGCTCCAAAAACATCCCAGGAATGGTGGAAAAAAGTGAATTAATGAAATTCCCCGAATAATTTAGTCGCTTCATTATAAGCGCTTTCAAAACTCATCGGGCTTGTGCCGGTGTTTTCCTTTTGCGTAGTGAAATAAGAAAGCAGTTTTTCTGTCGGCATGTTGCCTGTTAGGTCGTCTTTTGCCATCGGGCACCCGCCAAATCCCTGTATGGCCCCGTCAAACCTGCGGCAGCCGGCTTTGTATGCGGCATCCGTTTTTTCAAACCACTTATCAGGTGTGGTGTGTAAATGGGCACCGAATTCCACTTTCGGGTATGTCGGTATTAAATTTGAAAACAGGTAATCGATGATTTCGGGTGTCGAACTTCCGATGGTATCTGAAAGCGATAGGATCTTTACCCCCATTCCGGCAAGTTTTTCCGTCCACTCCCCAACGATTTCCACATTCCATGGATCTCCGTATGGATTCCCGAAACCCATTGACAAATATGCCACGACTTCTTTATCGGTCTTATTGGCGATATCAAGTATTTCCTGCAATGTAACCAGCGATTCGGCTATGGTTTTGTGGGTATTTCGCATCTGGAAATTTTCAGAAATCGAAAATGGGAAACCGAGGTATTGTATTTCCTTAAACCCCGAAGCGGTGATGGCACCCTGCGTATTGGCAATAATGGCCAGCAGTTTGCTTTTAGTCTGGGATAAATCCAGCCTTCCAAGCAATTCAGCGGTGTCCTGCATCTGCGGGATCGCTTTCGGGGATACGAAACTGCCAAAATCTATCGTATCGAAACCAACGCGCAATAAAGACTGTATGTAAAACGCCTTACGCTCCGTCGGGATAAACGGCTTGATTCCCTGCATGGCATCGCGTGGACATTCTATAATTTTTATTGGCTCCATTGGAAGCCAAATATAAGAAAGTATTGGATTGTACGAAATCGTTTTCCTTAAAATAAAAATACAGAATATGATTATATTCGGTAATAATAAAAATTATTACGTAATTAAGTCATATTTAAAAATATGATTAAATTCGGTTATAACTAAAAATATTACGTAATTTGGTTATAATTTATAAATCTCAAACTTTACATTTGAAATTATGACCGCAATCATCACAGGTGACATCATCAATTCCCGGAACTCCGACTCCAATTCATGGGTTGAAGGCCTTAAGGAATTGCTGCTTTCAAAAGGCAAAACGCCAACGGATTGGGAAATTTTCCGCGGCGATGAATTCCAGCTTGAGGTTCAAAATCCTGAGGAGGCGCTATTCGTTGCGTTGGAAATAAAGACCTGGCTCAAAACCATCAGGCTTGATGCACGCATCAGTATCGGAATCGGGGAAAAGACATTCAGCGGAAAAAAAATATCCGAAAGCAACGGTTCTGCTTTTATACGTTCAGGGGAACTTTTTGAAATGCTGAAAAAGCAAAAACTGACCTTGGCCATTAACACAGGCGATACCGGTTTTGATACAGAAATGAATTTAATGCTGAGGCTTGGAACCTCCTTAATGCAAAACTGGTTGCCACAATCGGCGGAGTTCGCACTTACCGCCATGAAAAATCCCGGATATTCACAAGAAGAACTGGGATTGCAATTGGGCATCAAACAGGCAGCTGTGAGCCGGAGACAAACCCGTTCGCAATTCGACCTGGTTATGGATATTGATCAGTTTTACAGGCAAAAACTCAAAAAGGCAATACTATGATTTTATTCGTAAAGCTACTATTGGCGCATTTAATCGGGGATTTTATATTGCAGCCGACTTCCTGGGTGGTCGAAAAAGAGCAGAAAAAACACAAAAGCATTTACCTGTGGATCCACATTTTATTGCACGGAATCCTGGCCTGGCTGATGATCCGCGAAATACGATTTATCTGGTTTGCACTGATGCTTGCGGCAAGCCACGGACTGATCGACGTGCTGAAGCTGCATTTCCAAAAACCGAAAACAAAGCGAAGCTGGTTCATTGCCGACCAATTGATGCATGTGGCTACATTAATGGTCATTACAATCATTTACACCGGAAATCCGATTGACCCGTCAATTTTCAATGACCGTTTCTGGATGGTTTTTACCGGAGTCATTTTACTGACGAAACCTGCATCGATCATCATCAAGAATATCATTTCAATCTGGACTCCGGAAAGCAGCAACAATACTGATTCGTTAATAAACGCCGGGAACTATATTGGGATACTGGAAAGGCTTTTCGTATTCTGTTTCATAATCACCGGGCATTTCGATGCGGTCGGGTTTTTACTCGGTGCCAAATCGATTTTCAGGTTCGGGGATTTAATGCAGGCAAAGGAACGAAAACTCACCGAATACGTCCTTATCGGTACTTTACTGAGTTTCGGGCTGGCGATGCTCACAGGATTCCTCGTCAATTACTGCCTGTTACTTATGGCGTAAAATCGCCTTATTGATGGATTTTACCAAAGCAGGGCCTTCATAGATAAATCCGGTGTAAAGCTGCACCAGGCTGGCTCCTGCCTCGATTTTTTCCAAAGCATCTTCTGCAGAATGGATACCGCCGACCCCAATAATAGGAAAGGACTTATTGCTTTTCTCAGATAGGAAACGAATGACTTCCGTCGCTCTTTTCGTCAGTGGTTTTCCCGACAATCCACCGGTTTCCGATTGATTTCCAGATTGCAGGCCTTCCCTTGAAATGGTCGTATTCGTAGCGATGACACCCGCAATTTTGGTTTCGTTTATAATATCGATAATGTCCAGAAGCTGTTCGTCCGTCAGATCCGGGGCGATTTTGAGCAGGATGGGTTTGGGTTTTGTCGTTTTTAAATTCTTTTGCTGCAGCGTATTTAAAAGTGCCGTCAAAGGTTCCTTATCCTGCAATGCGCGTAAATTCGGTGTGTTTGGCGAACTCACATTGACCACAAAATAATCGACGTGATCGTACAGCGCTTCAAAACAGGTTTCATAATCCGAAACCGCTTCATCGTTTGGCGTGTTTTTGTTTTTGCCGATGTTACCGCCGATCAATACGCCTTTGTTTTTGCATAATCTTTCCGCTGCCGCAGATACGCCTCCGTTATTGAATCCCATCCTGTTGATGATGGCCGAATCTTCGCGAAGGCGGAACAAACGCTTTTTCGGGTTGCCGTCCTGTGGTTTTGGCGTGAGCGTGCCGATTTCGATAAACCCGAAACCGAAATCTGACAATTCATTATACAATTTCGCATCCTTGTCGAAACCGGCAGCCAATCCAACGGGATTTTTGAATTTTAAACCGAAAACTTCCCGTTCAAGACGTGGATCCTTCACTTCATACATCGATTTAAAAAGCGAAGGAAATCCAGGAATCTTACACAAAAAGCGGATTAATGAAAACGTGAAATAATGCACTTTTTCTGGATCAAACCAAAAAAGTATCGGGCGGATGAGGAGTTTGTACATGGTTGTGTTGTTGTTGCCGCAAAAGTAGGGAAAAGTTGGGAAAGACAGAAAAGTCCGGAAGACCGAAAGTTTGGCCGATTGTCTTTCGGACTTACGGACATTCGGACTTTTCTGACCCTACCCCGATGGAAGCGGCATCCTTTTTCCGGCTGCTGCCAGCCGGAAAAGATAAAGCCGGAGAGCAGGATTAGCTCATCAAAAAACTTAACATTGACCAACTTCCTATATTCGTATCTTTGCACGAAATTTAACCAAATTATGCAACACCTCATTGACCGCTTTATAAGCTATGTGACCATCGACACGGAATCAGATCCGAATTCCAAAACCACGCCAAGTACCAAAAAGCAACTTGTTTTGGCCAAAATGCTGGCGAAGGAACTCAAAGACATCGGCCTGACCGAAGTGACAATCGATAAAAACGGTTATGTAATGGGTACGCTGCCGTCGAATGTGGAACATGAAGTGCCTGTGATTGGGTTTGTATCGCATTACGACACGACACCTGATTTCACTGGAGCAAACGTGAAGCCACAAATTGTGCCGAATTATGACGGAAAGGACATTGTGCTGAATGCGGAGCAGAATATCGTACTGTCGCCCAATTATTTCAAGGATCTACTGCAATATAAAGGCCAGACGCTGATCACGACTGATGGAACGACTTTGCTTGGCGCTGATGATAAGGCCGGATTGACGGAAATCGTGTCGGCGATGGAATTTTTGGTACAGAATCCGGGGATTAAGCACGGGAAAATCCGTGTGGGCTTTACGCCGGATGAGGAAATCGGGCGCGGTGCGGATTTATTTGATGTGGAGAAATTTGGCGCGCAATGGGCGTACACGATGGATGGAAGCCAGATCGGTGAATTGGAATATGAGAATTTCAATGCCGCCGGAGCGAAGATCACTTTTAAAGGCAAAAGCGTGCATCCGGGGTATGCCAAAGGGAAAATGATCAACTCGATGTTGATTGCAAATCATTTTATCAATGAATTGCCAAAAGGAGAAACACCTCAGGAAACGAAAGGTTATGAAGGTTTTTTCCATGTGCACCATTTAACGGGAAGCATTGAGGAAACTGTTTTGGAACTGATTGTCCGAGATCATGATGCCAAGAAATTCAAGAAAAGGAAAGAACTCATTCATGAGATTACGAAGAAATTCAATAAGAAATTCGCGAAGCAATTTGGCGAAGATATTGTAGTTACTGAAATCAGGGATCAGTATTACAATATGAAGGAGAAAGTAAAACCGGTGATGTTTATTGTTGATTTGGCTGAAAAAGCGATGAAAGACCTCAACATCAAACCGATTATCAAACCGATTCGCGGCGGAACCGATGGCTGCAGGCTGTCGTATATGGGGCTGCCTTGCCCGAATATTTTTGCGGGTGGTCATAATTTCCACGGGAAATATGAATATGTCCCGGTAGAAAGCATGCAAAAAGCGGTGGATGTGATTGTACGCATTGCTGAATTGACGGCAACAACGGATTTTTCAGTCAAGGAAAAAACACATTCCAAAAAGAAGAAAAAATAAATGATTTGCATAAAAAAACGCCGGTGATGAGCCGGCGTTTTTATTTTAATTCCTTATGCTTATTTGGCAGCTGCGTTCAGCTTTGCGGTCATTTCAATAGAAATTGCGGAGCGCTCCATTTTCAGTTTTCCGGACATGGTTTCCATCACCATCGTTGTATCAGACAATTCAGAAACCTTGCCGTGGATACCGCTTTTAGTGACAATCCTGTCGCCCACTTTTAAGCCGCTTTCAAATTCACGTTCAGATTTTGCTCTTTTCTGCGATGGGCGGATCATAAAGAAATAAATGATTACTCCCATTAAGACCAGCTGTATTACAAACATATTATCCATATCCTAGTTCGTTTTTAAAGTTTCATGTTTATTGTTTCCGGCACTGATTCCTGAGGTATCTTTAGCAATGACGTTGCCTTTGATTTTAAGGACTTCAGTTCCAGTAGCCGTGTTTGCGTTGATTGTTACCGTTTTATGTTGCTCACCGTGTTTTCTCGCAGAATTGAAAGACACCTTAATCTGACTTTCCTCACCTGGTTTTACAGGCTCTTTAGGATAATCCGGGACCGTACAACCACACGATCCGCGTGCACTTACAATCTTTAAATCAACTTCACCCGTGTTCTTGAAAGAAAAGACATGCTCCACCTTATCACCTTCATTGATGTCGCCAAAATCGAACTCCTTTTCCTTGAATTCCATAATTGCCTTTCCTTCGGAATTTGGGTCTTTATTTTCCTTTTTACAGGAAGTCGTCAGTATAAAAGCTGCCATCGCAGCCAGGCATAACACTTTTTTCATAATAATTATTGGTTTTGATTTTACATTAAACCTCTGCCGGTTTTTTTAAGTTTATTGTTTGACTGGAATTCCTTTACAAGGTTGTCAAGAATTCCATTGATGAAAATACTGCTTTTCGGGGTGGAATATTCCTTGGCTATTTCCAGGTACTCGTTAATGGTCACTTTTACAGGAATCGATGGGAATTTCAGGAATTCACAAATGGCCATTTTAAGGATGATGGTATCGACTTCTGCAATCCTTTCGGTATCCCAATTTGGAGTCTTATCGATGTATTCCTTCGCCAGCTCCGTTTCATTTAAAAGTGTCTTGCGGAACAACAGGCTTACGAATTCCTTGTCTTCAGTGTCCTTATACAGTTTTGAAATCCTGAAAACTTCCTTGTCTTCGGGCTTCATTCCTTTTAACTCCTTGATAATTTGCGTATTGACAACCGGAATATCATCAACCCACGTGAGTTTGTTGTCTTCGAGGTATTCATACAATTTTTCATTCGGAACGATAATGTCCATGAAAATATTCAGGATAAAATCCCTGTCCTCTTCAAACGAATCCTTACCACTACCCATATATTGTTCGTATTGGGTGCTGTCCTTTATGGCTGATAAAAGGATGCGGATATAATCTTCGTTCAGGTACCAATTGTTGATTTTGCGGTCTTCCAATGCGGTGTTTAACGAATGATTTTCAGAAAGGAGCTGCAATACACGATTGTTGACGAACTTTTTGTCAGGGTTTCTTTCAATGGCAGTAGCCAAATGCTTTTTGCTTGAAATGTCAAGGAAAAGCTGTTCTGCCTTTTGGATTTCCACCAGTGACGAAAGCATGATCAGGTAAAGTTCCTGAATGTTGTCGATGCTGTGTAGCAGGAATCTTTCCTGGCCTTCTAGGTTATCTGATCCGTTTTGATGCATCGCATAAATGGATTGCATCACCTTAACACGTATATGTCTTCTGTTTAGCACCTGTAAGAACTTTTATAAAAAATTAGCGGAGCGAAAAATTTGACTTTTTCGCTCCGCAAAAATAATAATAATATTGTAAGCCGCCTTATTTGGCTGCGTTTTCTTTTTTCCTGTCGTCGATTCTTTTTTGAGCAATCGACATGGCCGCAGCCTGTGTTGTAATACCGTTTTGCTCTGAAAAACTAAGGATTTCCAACGTGGTGTTGTAAATATTTTCAGTCCTTCTCATGGCTTCAGCGCTGTCATAACCCACAATTTCAGCATATACGTTGATGATTCCACCAGCATTGATAAGGAAATCCGGTGCGTAAAGAATGCCACGGTCTTTCAAAATCTGCCCGTGTACGGTTTCGTTTGCCAACTGGTTGTTCGCTGCTCCGGCAATCACTTTTGCTTTAATCTTATTGATGGTGTCATCATTGATTGTAGCGCCAAGTGCACAAGGTGAATAAATATCCACATCAGCAGCGTACAGATCGGCACCGGTGAAAATCTTCACGCCATATTTAGATGACACTTCCTCCAACCTGCCTTGGTTGATGTCTATAATCTGCACATCAGCACCTTCTTTGGCAAGGTATTCGACCAAAGTCTCGCCAACGTGCCCGATGCCCTGTACCAAAACTCTCTTGCCGTTAAGGTCATCACTTCCGAACTGGTATTTCGCAGCGGCTTTCATTCCCATATAAACACCGTAAGCAGTAACAGGAGAAGGATTTCCGGAACCGCCTTTTTCAACAGAAACACCGGTAACGAAAGGCGTTACGTCGCGGATCATATCCATATCCTGGGTCGTTGTTCCTACATCTTCGGCAGTGATGTATTTTCCGCTCAGGGAATTTACATATTCACCGAATTTAAGGATCATCTCAGGAGTTTTCTCGGTTTTGGCATCGCCGATAATAACGGCCTTTCCACCGCCAAGGTTCAAACCTGTGATGGCAGATTTGTATGACATTCCTCGTGAAAGCCTTAAAACGTCATTGAGCGCTTCCCATTCATTGGCATATTTCCACATTCTTGTCCCGCCCAAAGCCGGTCCTAAAACGGTATTATGTATACCGATTATTGCTTTTAAACCAGTATCTTTGTCATTGCAAAAAACGATTTGTTCGTGATTGTCAAACGATACCTGACCAAAAACCGGGTCGATTTTCTGAAGCTCATTTCCGTTTACAACTTCTGTTACCATGGTAAATAATTTTTAAATTGAATTACGACTTTGTCAATAAGACGCCGCAAAATTACGTTTTAAATCAAAACATAACAATGAATTTAATTTTTTTTAAGGATATTTCAACAATCAGGCTTTCATTTTTATAAATTCAAAAAAATACATTTTCATACGCTTTTAACGAAAACATCTTTTTTAAAATACCATTTTTAAGAATTATATGAAGGAATTACAATATTTGAATAAATATTTCATCAAATACAAATACTTGTTTTGTTTCGGAATACTGACAACGATCGCTGCCCAAATCTTCGCATCTTTCCTTCCCAATCTTATCAGCAGCACGATAAATACTATTGTCAGTAATTTTTCTCCGGATGCCGATAAGCACCTGATAAAAGAAAAATTATTCCATTTCATCCTGCTGATCATCGGAACCACTTTGCTGAATGCCTTCCTGACTTTCTGGACCAGGCAATGGCTCATTGTAATGTCGCGCCATATTGAATTTGACCTTAAAAACGAGGTGTTCCGACAATATGAAAACCTGACGCAGCACTTTTACAAGCAAAACCGCACCGGCGATCTGATGAACCGCATCAGCGAGGATGTGAGTAAGGTAAGGATGTATGTCGGGCCTGCGGTGATGTACACGATCATGACCCTGATCCGCTTTATCGTCGTAGTCATTTTTATGTACCATGCTTCGCCAAAGCTGACATTATACACTATCCTTCCGCTGCCGGTGTTGTCTTATGCCATTTTTAAATTAAGCACGCAAATCAATAAAAAGAGCACCTTATTCCAGCAAAACCTATCTACGATTTCCAGTTTTTCACAGGAAATATTTTCGGGGATTCGCGTCATCAAAGCGTATTCACTCGAAAAACAATACAATGAAAAAGTGGAAGCGCTATCCGAAGAAAGCAAAAAAAAGGCAATGGACCTCGCCTGGCTCAACTCGCTTTTCGGGCCGTTTATGCTCGCATTGATTGGCGTGAGCAACCTGGTCGTGATTTATTTCGGCGGAATGATGTACATCGAGGGAACCGATGGTGTAACAGATATCGGGACCATTGCGGCGTTTATTTTGTTCCTGAATATGCTTACTTTTCCTGTGGCATCACTCGGCTGGGTTTCGTCGATGGTGCAGGAAGCGGCAGCATCTCAGAAGCGCATCAACGAGTTCCTGAAAATCAGGCCTGAAATTAAGAACAACACCGAAGAGCATTCGGAAATCAAAGGCGATATAGTTTTTGAGAATGTATCATTTGTATACGGAGACACAAACATCAAAGCCCTGGAAAATGTCAGTTTCACTATAAAAAAAGGAGAAACGCTGGCCATTTTAGGCAAGACCGGTTCAGGAAAATCAACCGTTTTACAATTGATCGGGCGATTGTATGACACGACTTCCGGCAATGTAAAAATCGACGGAAAGGAAATCAGCTCGCTTAATTTGTACGATTTGAGGAACAGCATCGGGACGGTACCGCAGGATGCGTTTTTGTTTTCGGATACGATTAAGAACAACATCCGTTTCGGGAAGGAAAATGCTACTGAAGAAGAAGTAATCGATGCTGCCAGGAAAGCCGCTGTGCATGACAATATCATCAACTTCAAGCTGCAATATGAAACCATGCTCGGCGAGCGCGGCATTACGCTTTCCGGCGGACAAAAGCAGCGCGTTTCCATTGCGCGCGCTATTATCAAAGACCCGGAAATCCTGCTGCTCGATGACTGTCTTTCGGCGGTGGATACCGAGACCGAAGAAACGATCCTGAACAACCTGCTGGATTTCAGCAAAGACAAAACCACGATCATCGTAAGCCATCGTGTTTCGTCGGCAAAAAATGCCGATAAGATCATTATCCTAGAAGATGGAAAAATCATACAGCAAGGATCTCATAATCAACTCATAAATCAGGAAGGCTATTATAAGGAGCTTCATTTCAAACAGCTTTCGGAAAAAGAAATGACATAAAATGTTTGGCGTTTAAGTTTTTTTTCTCACATTTGGATACTACT
This sequence comes from Flavobacterium pallidum, assembly GCF_003097535.1. NCBI lineage: Bacteria > Pseudomonadati > Bacteroidota > Flavobacteriia > Flavobacteriales > Flavobacteriaceae > Flavobacterium > Flavobacterium pallidum. The sequence goes on along the minus strand of NZ_CP029187.1, from coordinate 2,370,975 downwards.
TAACACCAAACTAAAAACTGCAAGAAGGATTATGAGAGACAATGACATGTTAGAAAAAGAAGAGATTTTTTCTAAAGTTTTGAGGGCCGGAAGAAGGACTTACTTTTTCGATGTGAGGGCAACCAAAGCCGACGATTACTACATTACCATTACTGAAAGCAAAAAATTTACCGAGGAAGACGGGTCTTTCCATTTCAAGAAACACAAAATTTACCTTTATAAGGAAGATTTTGCCGCTTTCGCAGAAATCCTTGAAGACATGACTTCATATGTTTTGAACCACAAGGGCGAGGAAGTGATTTCAGAAAGGCACCAGAAAGATTACAAACGCGAATATGTAAATGAAGGCGTGGAGGAATCTGCAGAAAAAAACTATACTGATGTAGATTTTGATGATATTTAATCGGGCAAAAAGGCGAAAGTCAAAAGTTAGAAAGTCCGGAAGTTTCCGGGCTTTTTTTTATGCTATACGAAGTCCGTTTTCAATCTTAAAATCCGGCGAGAGCAAAATCACATCACCTTCCGCTCCAACCGCACCAAGCACGAGGCATTCGCTCATGAATTTCCCGATTTGCTTTTTAGGAAAATTGACGACCGCAACAATCTGCCGGTTTATTAAATCTTCTTTACGATATCGTTTGGTAATCTGTGCTGATGACTTCCTGATTCCGATTTCCGGACCGAAATCAATCGTCAGCTGATACGCGGGTTTCCGCGCTTCGGGAAAATCTTCCGCCTGAATAATAGTCCCTACGCGCATTTCGGTTTTCTCAAAATCTTCCCAGCTTAATTCCATCTTATTATTTTCAGCCAAAGATAAAATTTACAGCCAATAAACAGGGGCAGTCCCAAATCGGAAAAGGCATTTTTTTTACAAATTTTTTGTTGTACATTGGGAAAGAAATCAATGAGCCAATAAACAACAATATGGAAATATTTCACATCAGCGCCGAATGCTATCCTGTAGCAAAAGTGGGCGGCCTTGCCGATGTAGTGGGTGCTTTGCCAAAATACCTGAATAAAGCCGGGCACCATGCCAAAGTGGTCGTTCCGGGTTATGATAATAAATGGACGAATGAAAATGAATTTGATATCGTTCACAACGGCAAGCTTAAACTTGGCTGGTTTTATTTTAACTATACCGTATTGCAGGAACGCACCGGGAAACTGGGTTTTCCGTTATACCTGATTGCGATTCCGGAATTGTTTGACCGCCCGAATGTTTATTCCTATGAAGACGATACCGAGCGTTTTACCGCATTCCAGATTGCTTTTTTGAACTGGCTTGTGGAATCCGATCAATATCCTGACATCATTCATTGCCATGACCATCACACCGGGCTTATTCCTTTTATGGTACAGCAATGCTATAATTACAAGCGATTGGCGCATACGCCTACCATTATAACAATCCATAACGGGCAATACCAGGGCTGGTTTGGGTTTGATAAGATGCATTATATCCCGAATTTTGATTTATCAAGAACTGGCTTCATTGAATGGGGCGGACTGATCAATCCATTGGCGGCCGGCATTAAATCGGCGTGGAAGGTGACGACGGTTTCGCCAAGCTATCTTGAGGAGATTTCACATTCAGCCAATGGCCTGGAAAACCTGCTGCGTTTTGAAAGGCATAAAAGCGTCGGCATCCTCAACGGCATCGACAATGAAGTCTGGAATCCGAAAACAGACCCGATGATTATCGGCAACTATACCCTGAAAACTGCCAAAAAAGGAAAAGAAAAAAACAAGGCATTTTTATGCGAGCAATTCGGCCTCGATCCGTCAAAACCACTGTTCGCATTTATCGGCAGGCTGGTGGGTGAAAAAGGTGCCGATTTGCTTCCGGAGATTTTCCACAATTCGCTACGGGAACATTATGAGGAAATCAATATTCTGGTGCTGGGCTCTGGAGATACATTCGTTGAAAACCAACTGAACAGCCTCAAACCCTATTTTGAAGGCAATTACAATGCCTATATCGGTTACAACGAAAAGCTGTCACACATCATTTATGCCGGCGCCGATTTCCTGCTGATGCCGTCGCGTGTCGAGCCTTGCGGGCTGAACCAGATGTATGCCTTACGGTATGGCACCATTCCTATCGTAAGGAGAACAGGCGGATTGAAAGACACTGTACATGATTTCGGGGATAATGGTTTCGGGATTTGCCACGACCAGGCCAGTGTTTTCGATGTGAATTATTCCATTTCAAGGGCCGTCGGTTTGTATCATGATGAAAAGAAAATGAAACAGATTTTAAATTACATCCTGCAAATTGACCATTCCTGGGAAAAAGCAGCCGGACAATACATTGACATTTACAACTCTTTAAAACCATTATAGATGAACAACAATACTTTAGCCATTATTCTGGGTGGCGGACAAGGTTCAAGGTTGGCACCACTAACAGAAAGCCGTTCAAAGCCAGCGGTACCGATTGCGGGGAAATACCGTTTGGTGGACATCCCGATCTCGAATTGCATCAACTCGGGCATACAGCGGATGTTCGTACTGACGCAGTTTAACTCGGCGTCATTAAACCAGCACATCAAGAATACGTATCATTTCAGTACCTTCAGTACGGCTTTTGTAGACATCCTGGCAGCGGAGCAAACCCCTGAAAATCCGACCTGGTTCCAGGGAACAGCCGATGCCGTACGCCAGTGCATGCAGCATTTTATGAACCACGATTTCGAGTATGCGCTGATCCTTTCAGGTGATCAATTGTACCAGATGGATTTCAACCATATGATTCAGGAGCACATGAAAAGCGGTGCGACGATTTCGATAGCGACATTGCCGGTGACTGCAAAAGAAGCGCCTGAATTCGGGATTTTAAAAACGAATGACGAGAATTTCATTACCTCTTTTATCGAAAAACCGGCTAAGGACCTGTTGCCGCAATGGACCTCTGAAGTCAGTGACGAAATGAATTCCGAAGGCAGGCACTACCTGGCCTCGATGGGTATATATATTTTCAACCGCGATTTGCTGGTTGAGCTGATGTCGAATAAGGAAACCAAGGATTTCGGAAAAGAAATCATTCCGCAATCGATCGGAAAGCAAAAGATCTTAAGTTATCAATATGAAGGCTACTGGACAGATATCGGGAATATTGATTCTTTTTTTGAGGCCAATTTAGGCCTTACGGATGACATCCCGAAATTCAACCTGTTCGATAATTCGAGTAAGATTTACACGCGTGCGAGGGTTTTGCCGCCCTCTAAAATCACCGGCGCTTCCTCTTTTGACAAATCTGTGGTCGCCGAAGGCTGTATCATCAATTCCTCAAAAGTGGAACATTCCGTAATCGGGATCAGGAGCCGTATCGGGAAGGATTGCGTGATTTCTAATTCGTATCTGATGGGTAATGATTTCTATCAAAACCTTGACGAAATCAGTAATAATATTGGTAACGACATCATAAACATCGGTATTGGAGAACGGTGCCACATCAATAACACGATCGTGGATAAAAACTGCCGCATCGGAAATGATGTGCATTTGATTGGCGGAACACATTTACAAGACACGAACACGCCACTTTATACAGTTAAGGATGGTATCATTGTCGTAAAGAAAGGCGCGACGCTCCCAGACGGTTTTGCCGTGTAAGCATAAAAAAAGCATCCTTTCACGGATGCTTTTTTTATTAATTCTTTTGAAGGTCGAAAAGATAATTGGTAATCAGGCCCATATCTGCATCATCGAGCCTTGCTTTCTTTTGCATCCTTGCCAGGATTGGTTTCCAGTCAGCCTGTGAAAAATCGGTGGCTGCGAAAAGCTTGTGGCATTTGGCACAATTATTTTCATATAAGGACTGTCCTTTCGCATGGGCTTCCGTTGCCGGTACACCAGCCACTTCAACCGTTGGCGGTGATGGCGGAGTAGGTTTTTCGGCAACAGCCGGTTTTGTGGCATTACAGGCTAATATCAGTGTGGCCGCGAATGACAATAAGATCACTTTTGTTTTCATAGTCTTGGTTTAAATTGTAAATATAAAAAAAGCACCCATAACGAGTGCTTTGTGTTTGAAATTTTATGAGATTATTTCACGTCCATCAATTCCACATCGAAAATCAGCGTGGCATCCGGCGGAATCACGCCGCCTGCACCTGAAGCTCCATATCCTAGATGTGACGGGATCACAAAACGTGCCTTGTCTCCCACCTGCAATAAAGCGATGCCTTCATCCCATCCCTCGATAACGTGGCCTTTCCCTAAAGGGAACTCGATTGGTTTTTTTCTTGGGTAAGAGCTGTCGAAAGTCTTCCCGTTTTCCAATTGGCCCGTATAATGAACAGAAACGGTGCGGCCGTTTTCCGCTTTTTTACCAGAACCTTTGTTGATGATCTTATAACGTAAGCCACTTTCAGTCTTATCAAAACCGGCAGCCAGTGCTTCCATTTTCTTTTCGGAAGCTTCGCGTTCGGCTGCTTCACGTTTCGCGCGTGACCCTTCGAACACACGGAAGGCTTCTACCGCATTCCATTTTTGGGCTTCGTCGCCTACCCTAACGATTTCGATGCTATCAATGGAATCACCTTGTGCCACAGCATCAACCACATCCTGTCCTTCGACAACATTACCGAAAACAGTATGCTTTTGATCTAACCATGGCGTAGCTACGTGCGTAATGAAGAATTGCGAACCGTTACTCCCAGGCCCTGAATTGGCCATAGACAAAACGCCTGGCTTATCATGACGCAGATCCATGTGGAATTCATCATCGAATTTGTAACCCGGGCCACCCGTTCCTGTGCCCTGCGGGCAACCGCCCTGGATCATAAAATCAGGGATGACACGGTGGAATTTCAATCCGTTGTAAAAAGGCTGCCCTTGCGGCTTAGCCGAATTTTCGAGATTTCCTTCAGCCAATGCGACGAAATTACCAACCGTTCCCGGAGTTAAATCGTGAGTGAGTTTTACTAAAATCGCTCCTTTTGAGGTGTTGAATTTAGCGTATATACCGTTTTCCATTGTTTGTTTTTTTTAAATGAATGGCAAAATTACAAAAATAATTAGCAAATGTGACAATTAGCGGATTAGCGAATTTTATGCAGGAACGTAAATTGAACCTTGCAGCCCTAGCCCGGATAGGAAGCGGCATCCTTTTATTTTTTTCCTTTAAAAAAATAAAAGATACAGCGGACAGCCGGATTGGCTCCTGAAAACCTTAAACTTTGTACCTTTGCCACTTTGAAACAAAACCATGAGAATAGACATCATCACCGTTTTACCTGAACTGCTCCGCAGCCCTTTTGAAGCTTCCATCATGAAGCGTGCCATTGATAAAGGATTGGTCCAAGTACACTTCCACAACCTGCGCGATTATACGACGAACAGGCAGAAAAGCGTGGACGATTACCAGTTTGGCGGCGGCGCAGGCATGGTGATGATGGTGCAGCCGATTGATGATTGCATTGCGAAACTGAAGAGCGAACGCCACTATGACGAAGTCATTTACATGACTCCGGATGGTGAAACGCTGAACCAGGGCATGGCCAATAAGATGTCAATGCTCGAAAATATCATCATCCTTTGCGGACATTATAAAGGCGTAGACCAAAGGGTGCGCGACCACTTTATTACCAAGGAAATCTCGATCGGGGATTATGTGTTGAGTGGCGGCGAACTGGGTGCTTTGGTACTTTCCGATGCATTGATTCGGTTGATACCGGGGGTTTTAAGTGATGAAACATCAGCTTTGACGGACAGTTTCCAGGATAATCTTTTATCGGGTCCCATATATACCAGGCCCGCAGATTATAAAGGATGGAAAGTCCCTGAAGTTTTGACCAGCGGCCACTTTGCAAAAATTGAAAAATGGCGTGAGGATATGGCTTATGTGCATACTAAAAACAGGCGGCCGGACTTACTTAATGAATAATTACTCGAAGCAGTTAATAATGAGGCAGTTACATCTTAAAAAAAATATTAACTATTAATTGTTCATTATCAATTAATTTTTATCTTTGCGCCCACATTGGACCAACCTCTGGCGAGAACCGCGAATGTTGCTCTGATTTTAAACCATAATTTAACAATATCATGGCAGATTTAATGAAATTCGTTCAGGACGAATTGACTACAAAAAAAGATTTCCCGGTTTTCGGTGCAGGTGATACCATCACAGTGTACTATGAAATTAAAGAGGGTGAAAAAACAAGGACACAGTTTTTCAAAGGTGTTGTCATCCAAAGAAGAGGTACAGGAACTACTGAGACTTTTACCATCCGTAAAATGTCAGGTGCAGTGGGTGTTGAACGTATCTTCCCGGTAAACCTTCCGGCTTTGCAAAAAATTGAAATCAACAAGAAAGGCCACGTTCGCAGGGCCCGTATTTTCTACTTCAGGGAACTTACAGGTAAAAAAGCGAAAATCAGAGACAAAAGAAGGTAATCACTTACCACTTTATATAATCCCGTTCACATCGAACGGGATTTTTTTTGCATTGAAATTAAATTACGAAGCGTATTTTACGAATTACGTATTTTCTATTCCTACAATTGCCAAATCTGCAATTATAACGTTTTCGGAAGGTAAATCTGGAATGAATACCACCCGATTCCTTATCTTTGCAATCCTTGAAACAAACTAAATTTTTACCAATGTCTGATAAAACTACCATTTTTTATACGATTACCGATGAGGCACCAATGCTGGCGACACATTCCTTTTTACCGATTGTAAAAGCATTCACAGCGCCAGTCGGCATCAACGTGGAAACACGCGATATATCATTAGCCGGAAGGATCATTTCGAATTTTGCCGATTTGCTCCCTGAAAACCAAAGGATCAATGACGATCTGTCTGAATTGGGAAAACTCGCCACAACGCCGGAAGCCAATATCATCAAATTGCCTAATATTTCCGCTTCGGTACCGCAATTGAAAGAAGCGATTAAGGAATTACAGGCCAAAGGTTACAGCATTCCTGATTATCCGGAAAATCCCGCGAACGACCAGGAAAAAGATGCCAAAGCAAGATATTCGAAAGTATTGGGTTCTGCGGTAAATCCGGTGCTGCGCGAAGGAAATTCGGACCGCCGTGCGCCGAAAGCCGTGAAGAATTATGCCAGAAAACACCCGCACAGCATGGGTGCCTGGAGTGCCGATTCAAAAACGCACGTGGCTAGTATGGATGGCGGTGATTTCTACGGAAGTGAAAAATCGATGACCGTAAAAGAAGCCAACACCTTCAGGATTGAATTTACCGATAACCATGGAAATACGAAGGTTTTAAAAGACAGCGCGCCACTATTGGCAGGTGAAGTGATTGACAGCGCGGTATTGAGTATTTCATCGCTTAAGAAATTCATCGCAAAGGAATTTGAGGACGCGAAAGCCAAAAACGTTTTGTTTTCAGTACACCTGAAAGCGACGATGATGAAAGTTTCGGACCCGATTATTTTCGGAGCGGTAGTTGATGTATTTTTTGCCCCGGTCTTTGAAAAATTCGCCACACTTTTTTCAGAATTAAAAATTGACACTAAAAATGGTCTGGGCGATGTGTACGCAAAAATCGCGGGACATCCGCAGCAGGCTGAAGTCGAAGCCGCCATTAATGAAGTTTATCAAAACGCACCTGCTTTGGCCATGGTCAATTCAGATAAAGGAATCACGAACCTTCACGTGCCTTCAGATGTGATTGTCGATGCTTCGATGCCGGCGATGATCCGTACATCAGGACAAATGTATAATGCCGAAGGTAAAGGACAGGACACCAAGGCCATTATTCCGGACCGATGTTACGCCGGAGTGTACGTAGCCACCATCGATTTCTGCAAAAAACATGGTGCTTTCGACCCGAAAACCATGGGAAGCGTACCAAACGTTGGTTTGATGGCGCAAGCCGCCGAAGAATACGGCTCACACAATAAAACGTTCCAGATGACTGCCGATGGTATCGTTAAGGTCATCGGGAATAATGATGAAGTATTTTTCGAACAAAAAGTACAGAAAGACGATATCTTCCGTATGTGCCAGGTAAAGGATGCGCCCATCCGCGACTGGGTAAAACTGGCCGTAAACCGTGCGAGATTATCAGATACGCCAGCCGTTTTCTGGCTTGATGAGAACCGCGCGCACGACAGGCAACTCATTGAAAAAGTCAATTTATATTTAAAAGACCACGATACAAACGGACTCGATATCCGCATCTTAAATCCCATCGCTGCGACCAATTTCTCGTTGGAAAGGATTAAAGACGGCAAGGACACGATTTCAGTAACCGGAAATGTATTGCGTGATTATTTAACCGACCTCTTCCCTATTCTTGAATTAGGAACTTCCGCTAAAATGCTTTCGATCGTGCCATTGATGAATGGCGGCGGATTGTTTGAAACCGGTGCCGGTGGTTCTGCACCAAAGCACGTAGAGCAGTTCCTGCAAGAAGGGTATTTGCGTTGGGATTCTTTGGGCGAATTCCTGGCATTGGGCGTTTCTTTGGAACATTTGGGGCAAACGCTGAACAACAGCAAAGCTTTGGTTTTATCTGAAACTTTAGACAATGCCAACGAGAAATTCCTTGAAAACGACAAATCGCCTGCGCGTAAAGTGGGCGAACTGGACAACCGCGGTTCCCATTTCTATATTGCGTTATACTGGGCACAGGCGTTGGCGGCACAAAATAAAGATGCAGAACTGAAAGCAGTTTTCGAACCAATCGCAAAAGCATTGACTGAAAACGAGGCCAAAATAAACGCCGAGCTTATCGGCGCACAAGGCAAAAAACAGGACATCGGCGGCTATTACAAACCGGATAACGCCAAAACGGATTCGGCCATGAGGCCAAGCGAAACACTGAATTCAATCCTTTCTAAGTTGAATTAAATATAAGGCGGCTTTCGGGTCGCTTTTTTTTTAATCGCAATTGGTTTCATTTTCTACAGACGTCGGCATACTGCCCGCTGCTCCTACTGATTTTAAGGAGCTGATCCGGCTGTCCGCTGTATCTTTTCCTGCCTAAAGAAGGCAGAAAAAGGATGCCGCTCCCATCCGGGCTAGGGCATCCGACACAAAAGTTCGTATCTTCGTCATTCATAATTCATCATTCAAAATTTATAATTCCAAATGTCTTCCCACCACATCGTCCGTGACGACCAGGAACCCGCACTCATCATCGCCAATGGCGAAGCCTGCAGCACGGAACTGCTCGGGCAGCTGCTCGAATGGTCGCCTTTGGTGATCGTACTCGATTCGGCCATGGAACGTGTAGTAGAATTGGGAATAAAAGTAGATGTATTGCTCGGCGATTTCGACCGCGATTTCAATCCACAGGAATTTATAAAATCACAGCATCCAATTGAAATCGTCTACACCCCGGATCAGGAAAAAACCGATTTGGAAAAGGCATTGGATTACCTGGTGGAACGAAAAATCCCGTCTGCGAATGTTATTTGGGCCACCGGCCGCCGCGCCGACCATACGATTACAAATCTTACCAATATTGCGCGCTACCGTGAATTGATTAAAATTGTAATCCTGGACGATTATTCCAAAGTATTTTTGCTGCCCCGCAGTTTCAGGAAATGGTATCCTGCGAAAAGCATCATTTCCCTGATTCCAGTAGGAACCGTAACCGGAATTTCTTCCGCGAATCTTTTATACGAATTGCAAAACGACACTTTAATTATGGGATTCCGAACCGGAAGCAGCAACAGCGTAAAGCAGGACGGCATCGTCTCCATCACCCATGAGAACGGCGATTTGCTGCTGATGGAATGCAGTGATTAACGGGGAACCTTCGACGACTTTCGACTTATTTCAATTTCAAAAGTGCATCGCGTATTTCCACATAATGTTCCCATGGAATAAAATGATTCGCACCTTCTATCGAAATCACTTTCATCGAGCGCGCATTGACGAATTCCAGCTTCATAAAGCCAACATTGCTGTAAGGTACCAGCGGGTCCTTAGTCCCGTGGATAATGAGCACGTCGGTAGTAATATTTTTAAGCGTCGGCTGCAGGTCATATAAATCCTTTTTCAAAACCCACAGTTCATCGTTTGATGTTCGTAAAGCACCCGGAATCAGGAACCGCAAAGGAACCGTCTTTATCACAGCGCGCCATTTCTCAGGAGTTTCGGCCTTGGGATCAACCGATCCTGAAAGCACCACAAGGTTTTTATACCACTCCGGATGCATCGCAGCAAGCTTTACGACAACAGGTCCGCCAAGGGAATGTCCTACCAATGTCATCGGTTTTTTGTTGTCAAGGAATTTAATTAATGACGAAATCTGCGTGCATTGCGGCAGCAAACCTTCCGCGCTGCCAAAATCGCTGTACCCGAAACCCGGCCTGTCAATCGCTACGAGGCGGTACTTCTGCAGCAGCAACGAATCCTTCATATAATCCTTAAAAGCGTTCCAGCTACCGGGCGATCCGTGGATAAAAAACACCGTAGGAAGATCGTTTTTACCGGTAACGATATAATGGATGTCGCGTCCGCCCGTCGTAAAAACCGTATCGGTATAATTAATTTTGGCGCTGTCAAAGAAATATTTCGCCTCCTTTTTCGTAAAACGCATCGTCATGCAGGCCTGGCAAAGCACCACATAAGAAAGAAATAGTGCATAAACAATATACCGCTTCTTAAAGCGTTTCCTTTTCGTGGATTTCGGATAGGAGGCTGCCATAATTTTTATTTAAATGTAGCTATTTTTTCCAAAACCAGAACTTAATAAACCAAACCATCTTTATGACAAATCCGAAAATCAGGATCATAAGCGACGAACTGCTTTCCAACAATTGGTATATCCTGAAAAAATATGTTTACGAATACCTGAAAAATGACGGCAAAACCGAAATCCAGCATCGTGAAGTATATGACCGCGGCAATGGTGCTACAATCCTTTTATACGATAAAAAGGAAAAAAATGTCATCCTGATCAGGCAATTCCGTATGCCGACGTACCTCAACGGAAACGAAACGGGAATGGTCATTGAGGCCTGCGCCGGATTGCTCGAAAAAGAAAACGCAGAAGAATGTATCCGCCGTGAAAGTGAAGAGGAAACCGGTTATAAGGTCAACGAAGTACGGAAAATATTCGAGGCATATATGTCTCCCGGATCAGTAACGGAAATCATACATTTTTTCGTTGCCGAATATTCAAAGGAGATGAAAGTCAACGAGGGCGGCGGACTCGCCTCAGAACACGAAAACATTGAGGTCCTTGAAATCCCTTTTGCGAAAGCGCTGCAAATGATAGAGACCGGTGAAATCAGGGATGCCAAGACGATTATGCTGCTGCAATACGCACAGATCAATAGGTTGCTTGAATAAGTTTACAGTCGCAGTCGCAGTCCCAGCTAAACGAATGCCGGTTTTCTGTGACTGAGACTGCGACTGGGACTGAAAACTAAAACATTCTTCGTAAATTAGCCATCCAACTTAAAAAGCTATGAAATTCGAGGTTGTATCAGATTACCAGCCCAAAGGCGATCAGCCGCAGGCGATAAAAAAACTGGCGCAGGGTGTAAAAGACGGTGAAAAATTCCAGACTTTACTGGGTGTAACGGGTTCGGGAAAGACGTTTACCGTGGCCAATGTCATTCAGGAAATCCAGCGCCCTACATTGGTTTTAGCGCACAATAAAACGCTTGCGGCACAATTGTACTCTGAATTCAAGCAGTTTTTCCCAAACAACGCCGTAGAATATTTCGTGTCATATTACGACTACTACCAGCCTGAAGCTTTTATGCCGGTTACCGGCGTTTTCATCGAAAAGGACCTTTCCATTAACGATGAACTGGAAAAAATGAGGATGAGCACGACGGCAGCGCTGCTTTCCGGCCGTCGCGATATATTGGTTGTCGCTTCGGTTTCATGCCTTTATGGTATCGGGAACCCGACTGAATTCCATAAGAATATCATTGCGATTGCCAAAAACCAGGTGATTTCCCGGACCAAACTGCTTCACAACCTTGTACAAAGCCTGTATTCTCGCACTGAGGCAGATTTCAAGCCGGGCAGTTTCCGCATTAAGGGCGATACCGTTGAAGTCTATCCAAGTTATGCGGATGATGCCTACAGGATGCATTTCTTTGGCGATGAAATCGAAGAGATCGAAAGCTTCGACCCGAAGAATTCGCAAGTGTATGAAAAGTATGAAAAACTGAATATCTATCCGGCGAATATGTTCGTGACCTCGCCCGATGTGCTGCAAAATGCCATTTGGGAAATCCAGCAGGATTTGGTAAAACAAGTCACGTATTTTAATGAAATCGGGAAAAACCTGGAAGCCAAACGTTTGGAAGAGCGTACAAATTTCGATCTTGAGATGATCCGCGAACTGGGCTATTGCTCCGGAATTGAAAATTATTCGCGTTATCTCGACGGAAGATTGCCCGGAACCCGTCCGTTTTGCCTGCTTGATTATTTCCCGAAGGATTATTTGATGGTGGTCGATGAAAGCCATGTCACCGTTTCCCAGGTCCATGCGATGTATGGAGGTGACCGCAGCCGAAAGGAAAACCTTGTCGAATATGGTTTCCGTTTGCCTGCGGCGATGGACAACCGGCCGTTGAAATTCGAGGAATGGGAGTACATGCAGAACCAGGTGATTTACGTTTCAGCCACCCCAGCCGATTATGAGTTGGAAAAAAGCCAGGGCGTATATGTAGAACAGATTATACGCCCGACGGGACTCTTGGATCCGATTATCGAAGTGCGCCCAAGCCTGAACCAGATCGATGACCTGATAGATGAAATCCAGGAACGCGCCGAAATTGACGAACGGGTTTTGGTGACGACACTGACCAAAAGGATGGCGGAAGAATTGGCAAAATACCTTGCAAAAGTAGGCATTCGTTGCCGTTACATCCATTCTGAAGTAGATACTTTAGAGCGTATTGAAATCATGCAGGATTTGCGAAAAGGCATTTTCGATGTGCTGATCGGGGTGAATCTCCTTCGTGAAGGATTGGATTTGCCGGAAGTGTCGTTGGTAGCGATTTTAGATGCTGATAAGGAAGGTTTTTTAAGAAACAACCGATCGCTGACGCAAACCATTGGGCGTGCGGCAAGAAATTTGAATGGAAAAGCCATCATGTATGCCGACAAGATTACGGACAGCATGCAGAAAACCATTGATGAGACGAACTACCGCCGTACGAAGCAAATCAATTTCAACACTGAAAATAACTTTACGCCACAGGCACTGAACAAAAAAATCGGGAATGTTTTCAGTACGAAAAATCCGTTGGTGGATTATGAACTGGGTGTCAATATGAAAGCTGCTGCCGAACCTGATACCACTTACATGCAGAAATCAGACATCGAGAAACTCATACGCGACAAGCGAAAATCGATGGAAAAAGCCGCAAAAGATCTGGATTTCATGCAGGCGGCAAAACTCCGGGATGAAATTAAGAAGTTACAGGAAAACCTTGCTTAATTGTACTGCTCCTTAAAAGCACTCATTAACTGTCTTGGGTCAATTACCCGCGTCGGCGATTCCTTGATCAGCAACAGTACTTTTTTAGTTGCAGCAGGATTCAGTCCCATATTGATGGCCATTTGCTTGATGGCAATTTCTTCCTTTTCGTGCAAAATCCCGTCCACATGCATCAACAGGGCAAGCCTGTAAAACTGGTGGATGCGGTGGATTTCCATCTTGATGCTCATTACCGGCAATTCCTGGTGGAACAAGTCGTCAAAAACCGCCTTGTCGATTTTCAGTTCCTGCGCTATAATGAAAAGGAAATCATATTCGCGTTGGTGCAATTTTCCATCCACTATGGAAAACGCAATCATATCGGTCAATAAACTGATTTTTTGCTCGTAAGTATTCATCAAATGACTAATTTTAGCTAAATTATTATTTTTATCGTTAACTCCAACCCCGATGCTCAAAATTACCCTGATATCAGTATTACTCTTCCTGGCCGCATACAAACTCACCGCGCAGGAAAGTACCGCCTCAAAGCAGGTTTCTTCTTTTACGATTGAAGCGCCACAATTGAAAACGACCAAAAAAATATGGGTGTACCTTCCGAAATCTTATGCAGCAAATCCCGAAAAAAGATACCAGGTCATGTACATGCACGACGCGCAAAACCTATTCGATAAAAAAACATCATTTGCCGGCGAATGGGAAGTCGATGAAACGCTGGACAGGCTCAATGCGGATGTCATCGTGATCGGGATTGAACATGGAAATGACAAACGCATCGATGAGCTCACCCCTTTTAAAAATGAAAAATATGGCGGTGGTCATGCAGATGCTTACCTTGATTTTATCATAAACACCTTAAAGCCTTACGTCGACAAAAATTACCGGACCAAAACCAAAGCGAAAAACACGACTATTTTCGGTAGCTCTCTTGGCGGGCTCGTATCGTTTTATGCCGTATTGAAATATCCTGAAGTGTTTGGGAAAGCAGGTGTCTTCTCCCCTTCTTTCTGGTTTACCAAAGATATTTATGAGATGATGGAGAAAGCTCCCAAAACAAAAGCTAAAATCTATTTCCTCTGTGGAGACAGCGAAAGTAAAGATGATGATGTTGTTGGGGATATGGAAAAAATGTACAGACTCCTTGACGAAAACCGCTGTTATTGCCTGCATCTTTCCAAAAAGGTGATTGTCAAAGGCGGTGAGCACAATGAAAAATTGTGGAGGGAAAATTTTGAAAAAGCGTATCTTTGGCTGAAATGAGGCGCAGGGCACAGGATACAGGTTTCGAAAGACCCTTTCCCTGAACCCTGAACCCTGAACCCTGAACCCATGAATAACAACGACATATTCAAAAAACTCCGCGTGGCATTAATGCTGCGTGATGACCAGATTGTAGACATTTTGCAATTGGTGGATTTCCGGATTTCGAAAGCAGAACTGAGTGCTTTTTTCCGAAATGCAGACCATCCGAACTTTATGGAATGCGGCGATCAGGTCCTGCGCAATTTCCTCAATGGATTGGTAATCCATTTGCGTGGCACAAAAGACAATCCTAAAAATCCGAACGATGTGCTTGCTGCTAACAGAGCGGCCTCGAAATCCCCTGCCAAAGATATCACGCCGAAACCGGAGGCACACAAACCCGCAGCCAAAAAACCGGCAAAGAAATTCGTCCAAAAAAAACAGACTCCTAAAAAACCCGAGATTGTAGAAAAAGTCCAGTATAAAAACGGCAAGAATAAAAAATCCTGAATTGGCGATGAGTGCCGTTCCGCATATCCATCTTTTCAAAAGGCACCGGTTTAAGATCATCATCGGTGCCTTGATTTTTTGGTTGCTCATCGGGCTTTTCGTATTCACTACTGAAACGATTGCAAGGAATTATTTTAAGTCCCCGGCACTTGATGTAGTAGAACAAAAACAATATTTGCTGCGTTGGTTTCTTTGGCTTTTCCTTACACCAATCATTATCGCCTTAGGATTGAAAATCAACATCCGGAACTCCCGTTTGTTTTGGTTTGTGCTGATACACATCGGGCTGGGGACCTCATTGCTCACTGGGGAATTCCTGATTGAAGTCGCCGTCATCAAGCCATTTGCAGAAAATTTTTACCTACGGCATGTCGATGTCGGTGAAATCATCCTGCCGTTCCTTTTTAAATATTTCGCTTACATTATCACCTATTTCCTGATTATCGGTATCGTCAATATCTATGTATATATGGAATCGCTTCAGGCTGCCGAATTGCAGAAAAAAGAACTCGAATTCCAATTGGCGCTGTCACAACTGCAAACCTTAAGGATGCAGATCCATCCGCATTTCCTTTTCAATACGCACCATTCTATTATTGCGCTGATTACGAAAAAAGAAAATGACAAAGCCGCAAAGATGTTGTCAAAACTGAGCGATTTATTGCGCACGACGATTGAAAAACAAGAAGCAGAATTCGTACCGTTGGCCGAAGAAATAAACACGGCCGAACTGTATCTTGGCATACAACTGATCCGTTTTAATGAAAGGTTTACCTATCATAAAAACATCGCTCCTGAAACCGAAAAATGCCTTATCCCCTATTTCATTTTGCAGCCGATTATTGAAAATGCGGTTATTTACGGGATTGAAAAAACAGAAAATGATGCGTTCATCACTATCAACAGTGATGTTGAAAGCAGCCGTCTGGTAATTGAAGTCATCAATACCGGACTGCTCGGGCATGAACATAAAGGTTTCGGTATAGGAATTGCCAATATCAAAAGCCGTTTGCAGCAGTATTATGGAAATCAATCTGCATTTGAGTTGAGGCAAAATGATGCCCATACGACCATCGCAACCATAAAAATCCCATGCCATGAAAGCTGAGATCACCGCCATTATTGTTGATGACGAACAACTTTCCATTGACATCATACTCGAATTCCTGAAGGATTTTCCGCAGGTAAACGTGATTGGCAGTTTCAGGAAAAGCTCGGAAGCCGTGGGGAAAATCATTGCGCTTAAGCCTACGTTACTATTCCTCGACATACAAATGCCCGTCCTGAATGGATTTGACATCATCGAAAATATCATCGGCACCCACAATCCTTACATTATCTTCACGACGGCTTATGACCAATATGCAATAAAAGCATTTGAAGTCAATGCCATTGGATATTTGCTGAAACCCTTCGACAGGGAAAAATTTGCAAAAGCGATGGCGCGGTTTGAATCAGGCTATGCTTCAAATGCGGTTGATGACACCTATAACCGTATTCTTCGGATCCTCGAAGCAAAGCAAAAGGAAAGCCGGCCGGATCATATTATGATTAAGGATGCAAAACGTGTTTTTTTCCTGCCAATTACTGAAATCAGCTATTTCGAAGCTGCCGGAGATTATGTAAAAGTCGTCTGCGACAGGAATTCGCACCTTATCAATGACAGCCTGAGCCACCTTGAAAATAAGTTTGCTTCCGATTTCATACGCATCCACCGGTCTCACCTGGTGAACAGGGATTGCATAAAAGAGTTCATTCCTTATTTTAACGGCGAATACCAGGTGGTCATGCAAAACGGCGACCAGTTGAAAATGAGCCGCAATTATAAGGACAATCTTAAGGCATATTTTCCTGGATTGTAGGGGCTGGGCATATTTACACCGATCGATATTGGGCTTCCAACAAATATTTTCATGTTACCGCTAGTACGGGCGGGTCATGCCCGCCTGCCGCCAAAATCATTCTCCTCAACCCTAAATTCCTACCGCTCAAAGATTTGCAATGGCAACCTAGGATTCTTTTCCAAAAATTTACGGAAAGTTTCAATCATCATGTCATCAAAAATCCCGAAGTCAATCCATTACATCATCGGCAATGAGGCCGCTGAGCGTTTCAGTTACTACGGCCTGCGCGCCATACTGACGGTATACCTCGCGACGCATTTCTTCAACCCAACGAATGACCCGCTGCTGCAACAGGCTGCGGAAGCCCGGGCGAATGAAGCGACGCATCTATTTATCATGCTCAACTACCTCATGCCGATTCTCGGGGCACTTGCAGCCGATTGGTTTTTCGGGAAATACCGGATTATCAAATGGCTTTCGTTTATGTATTGCATCGGGAATTTTATGATGGCGATGTTTACCGACAATTACAGCCTGTTCATGAGCGGACTCGTATTGATCGCCATCGGTTCCGGCGGAATCAAGCCGTGTGTGTCAGCCAACGTCGGCGACCAGTTTACAGCATCTAACAAACACCTCATGGGGAAGGCATTCAGCTGGTTTTACCTGAGCATAAATTTTGGTTCCTTCTTTTCCACCTTATTAATCCCGTACCTACTAACGGCATATGGCCCTAAAGTCGCTTTCGGCATTCCGGGAATACTGATGCTTTTGGCAACTTTGATTTTTATTATGGGAAGGAAAAAATACATCCGCGTTCCTCCGGCCGGTTTCCCGAAAGATAATTTTATCAGCATCAACTGGTATGTCCTGAGGCGCATCGGGCAAATCCGTAGAGGTAAAAAAGCCATCGACATTGCGCGCGACAAATACTCCGAACAGGCCGTAAATGCCATTGTTTCGGTATGGAAGGTGTTGTTGCTGTTTTCCTTCGTCCCGGTGTATTGGATGCTGAGCGACCAAAGCACTTCAGAATGGGTATTGCAGGCTACGAAACTCGACCTGCATTTTCTCGGCATCACCTTACTGCCACAACAGGTACAGGCCGCTAATCCGGTTTTCATATTGATCCTGACACCATTGTTCAGTAGTGTACTGTATCCTTTTTTGCAGCGTATAGGGTTTGATTTTTCAGTACACCGCAAAATCATCACCGGATTTCTATTGCTGATATTGTCTTTTGTCATCATTTATTACCTGCAATCCGAAATCGACCAGCATCGGGCACCGTCGGTAGGATGGCAATTGCTGTCTTACTTCCTGCTTACCGTCGCGGAAATACTGGTATACCTCACGGGATTGGAATATGCTTATGCCCAGGCCCCGGCTTCGATGAAAAGCACGATGATGTCGTTTTGGCTGCTGACGATTTCATTAGGAAATTATTTCGTATCGCTGATTAACCGCAATATTGCAGATGATGGCTTCCTGCGGAACCTGTCAGGTGCATCGTATTATGGTTTCTTCATTGCATTGATGTCTGTTGTAACGATTGCTTTTGTTATCGTATACCACAAAAATATCATCCCTGAAAATCATCTCCAAACCAGATGAGTGATGCCCGGTTGTGAAGTCCTGCGCCCCGTTTCAGGCGCAAATGATTTAGTAAATTCATGGCCGGGCTGTTTTTTAAATTATGAATTACGGCATAAAGCATTCTTAATTTCTAATTCATAATTCGTAATTTACAATTCGTAATTCTTCTTACATTTGACAACCAATTTTAAAACTAAAAACTATGGCAGCAATTAATCCTTATTTAACGTTCAACGGCACTTGTGAGGCGGCGTTTAATTTTTACAAATCAGTATTCGGCGGAGAATTTCCATATATTGGAAAATTCAAGGACATGCCACCATCCGAAGATGGTAAAAATTGCGGCCCTGAACAAGGCGAACTGATTATGCACGTTTCTCTGATGATTGGAGACACGGTGCTGATGGGTTCAGATGCGCCTGGAGATTATGGTGATCAACTCATTGTAGGGAATAATTTTTCGGTTTCAATCAATACGGATAGCCGTGAAGAAGCGGACCGCATATTCAACGGGCTTTCCGCAGGAGGAACTGTAACGATGCCGATGGAAAATACATTCTGGGGTGCTTATTTCGGGATGTTTACAGATAAGTTTGGCATTCACTGGATGGTAAATTTTGATGAAAATCCTGCGAAATAATCACGTTAAAAGAACTAAATAAAAAATCCCGGCCATCAAAGCCGGGATTTTCATTATCAATTATTAATTGTCAATTATCTTAAGCCAAAGCTGCCTTCACCTGATCAGCCGCTTCCTGGAATTGTACTGCAGATAAAATCGGCATTCCGGAGTTGTCAATCATTTCTTTGGCAAGCTCAGCATTTGTCCCCTGTAAACGTACAATAATCGGCACTTTAATGCTATCACCCATATTCTTGTATGCATCGATAACACCCTGCGCCACACGGTCACAACGTACGATTCCTCCAAAAATATTAATCAGGATAGCTTTTACATTCGGGTCTTTCAGGATGATACGGAAAGCAAGCTCTACACGTTTCGCATCTGCTGTTCCTCCAACGTCAAGGAAGTTCGCAGGCTCAAAACCGGCATACTTAATCAAATCCATAGTCGCCATCGCCAGTCCGGCTCCATTTACCATACAGCCTACGGTTCCGTCAAGGTCAACATAGTTCAATCCGGCAGCTTTTGCTTCCACTTCGATTGGGTTTTCCTCGCGTACATCACGCATTTCAGCCAATTTCGGGTGTCTGTATAATGCATTGTCATCAAGGTTTACCTTCGCATCAACTGCAATAATCTTATTATCCGAAGTTTTCAACACCGGGTTGATCTCGAACATTGATGCATCAGAACCGATATAAGCACTATATAAAGATCCTACGAAAGATACCATTTCCTTAAATGCATTTCCTGAAAGTCCCAGGTTGAACGCAATCCTCCTTGCCTGGAAAGCCTGCAATCCTACAGATGGATCGATTTCTTCAGTAAAAATCAAATGTGGCGTATGTTCAGCCACTTCTTCAATATCCATTCCGCCTTCAGTGGAGTACATGATCATGTTACGTCCTTTAGCCCTGTTCAGCAAGACTGACATATAAAACTCAGAGGTTTCGCTTTCACCAGGATAATACACATCCTCAGCAATCAAAACTTTGTGTACTTTCTTACCTTCAGCGGATGTTTGTGGGGTAATCAATTGCATTCCGATGATTTGCTCAGCCAGTTCTTCGACCTGTTGCAGGTTTTTAGCCAATTTCACGCCGCCGCCTTTACCGCGTCCTCCGGCATGGACCTGTGCTTTAATCACATGCCATCCTGTTCCGGTTTCTGCCGTCAGTTGTTTCGCCATCGCTACCGCTTCCTGAGGATTATTGGCCACATAGCCGCGTTGTACTTTTACGCCATAGCTGGCTAATATTTCTTTTCCCTGGTATTCGTGTATGTCCATAATGAAGTTTTTGACTGTTTTGGCCTGTTGTTTCAGGTGGCACAAAAATAAATAAATTATACTGATTAAGGAAAGAAATTTTCGTTTTTATCAGGAGCTCTATCCTGCTCTGCGGCTTTATCTTTTCCCTGCTAAAAGAGCAGGAAAAAGGATACCACCTGCGATCAGGGCTAAAAATCCGCGGCATATCAGGCAACCTTTTCCGGATTTCGAAATCTCATACGAAACCACCTAATACAATTGTTATGAAAAAGATCTTACTGCTACCGATTTTATTAATTGCCATGTGTTTTGCATCCTGCAATGATGACGACATCAATACCCAGACCCTCTCCGGCGAATGGGCACTCACATCCGGAAACGGCACCATCAGTGGGCGCACCGATACATTTGCTTTTGGCGAAATCACCTGGACGTTTCACAAAAACCATACCGTGGACATTGTGAATACCGTCACCGATACCGATAAGCTTTCAGGGCTGCCCAGCGGGAAGTACAATTACACCGTACAGAATAGCAATGAGGTGGAAGGCTGCCCTAAGAAAATTACTATAGGGACGGCAGTGTTTGGATGCGCTTCAGTTTCTCCACAGGAGATACAAATCAGTGATGGATTTGCAGATGGTGTCGGATATCAATTGGTGCCCATGCCCGAGGTTATACTTTTTTAAACCGTAAATGTTGCAATAAAGTCTGGTTTAAAGCTAAAGCCTGTTGTAAGGGTTTTCATAATTTTACGTCTGAATCCAAACACGTAAATTATGAAAACCCTTAAATTTATTACCCTTTTATTTATCGCAGTCTCTTTATGGAGTTGTAATGATACCGAAGGAGCGCCAAGCGATGGCTCAGAAGAAGTACTGCTGGGCACCTGGAAAATGACTAAAGCCTATGGAGGCATTTCCGGAACTGTTTACAATATCCCGCAAGGTGAAATTGTCTGGACTTTCAATATCCAGGCTAATACCCTTACTGTAGTGAACAACCATAACCCGGACGGGTTTGATGGCAGCCTAGCCAGCGGAACATACACTTACCAGATTGTTGATGCTGTAGGCGAATCACCGTGCCGTAAAACACTGGTCATTGATGGTAGTGACTTTGGCTGTTTTTCAAGGACAGACACCGGCCTGACCATCAGCCAGGTTCATACTGACGGGCTGATGCTGGATTTTGTTGAATAAACATGTAAATTCGATTGCTACGGTTACAAATAAAACTATTTGTTACATTTTGTTATTTCCTGATAAGTCTTTTGGCTGCAATGAACGATTGCTATAGTTTTGTAAAAAACTTTACAGTATGCAGCCAAAAGACTTATTATCGTTATCGGAGCAATTCGGGAGTCCGCTTTACGTATATGACGCCCAAAAGATCGAATCGCAATATACACGACTTACTTCAGCATTTTCGAAAGTCAATAGCCTAAGGATTAATTATGCAGTTAAGGCTTTATCCAACATTTCAATTTTAAGGCTGTTTAAGAACATCGGTGCTGGACTGGATACCGTTTCAATCCAGGAAGTGCAACTGGGGTTGCATGCCGGTTTTGAAGCTGAGAAAATCATCTACACCCCGAATGGCGTATCGTTTGAAGAAATCGAGGAAGCCGCGCAATTGGGCGTACAGATCAACATCGACAATCTTTCGGTATTAGAGCATTTCGGCACCAAGCATCCGAAAGTTCCCGTTTGCATCCGCATTAATCCCCATGTGATGGCTGGTGGGAACAGCAACATTTCTGTGGGGCATATCGACAGCAAGTTTGGGATTTCGATCCACCAGATGCCGCATATCTTAAGGATTGTTGAAAATACCGGCATGCATATTAACGGCATCCATATGCATACGGGTTCCGATATCCTGGATATCGAAGTATTTTTATATGCCGCAGAAATCCTTTTTGATGCTGCTAAAAATTTCAGGGAATTGGATTTTCTCGATTTCGGAAGCGGATTCAAGGTACCTTATAAAAAAGGCGATATCCAGACCGATATTGAGGAATTAGGTAAAAAATTGTCGAAAAGGTTCAATGCTTTTGAAAAAGAATATGGCCGCGCATTGACATTGGCATTTGAACCGGGAAAATTCCTTGTCAGTGAAGCGGGATTCTTTCTGGCCAAAGTAAATGTAGTCAAACAAACCACATCAACTGTATTTGCAGGCATCGACAGCGGTTTCAACCATTTGATACGCCCGATGCTGTACGGATCGCAGCACCACATCGAAAACATTTCCAACCTGAAGGGCAAAGAGCGTTTTTATACCGTCGTAGGGTACATCTGCGAAACCGATACGTTTGCCAACAACCGCCGCATCCACGAAATCAATGAAGGGGATATTTTGTGTTTCCACAATGCTGGTGCGTATTGCTTTTCGATGTCGTCAAATTACAATTCGAGGTTTAAACCCGCAGAAGTGCTTTGGTATAAAGGGAAAGGGATTTTAATCAGGGAAAGGGAGACTCTTGAAGATTTGCTGAAAAATCAGGTTGCGATTGATATTGAGTAATTTTTTAACCTTGCGAAATCTTTGCGTACTTGCGGTGAATTGCTTTTTAACCGCAAAGTCACAAAGGAGTGGCGGAAGTGACGCTATGTTTTGAAAACTTTGCGAAATCTTTGCGCACTTTACGGTTTACTTCACTTAAGAATACATCACAAAAGCGCGATGTACTTTGCCTGCTTCATTAAAGAAAAGATTTTCTGCCGATTTACGGCCCGTTGCTGTATTGATATAATAAATCGTCAGGCTGTTGATGCCTGTTAAAACATCAATGATTTCAAAATGCAGGTTTGGAATCCTTTCGAGCCCGATTTGCCAATAAGCGCGGACATTGTCCCTGCCTTCAACGATGCCATCATTATCGGGTAAAAGTTTGGCAGCCATGGGGGTTTCTATAATAAAATCATCCGAATAATGCGACAGGATGGTGTCGAGGTTGTGGGAATTCCAAGCGGCAGCCCAATTTGCGGCAAATGATCTTGCTAAGTCTTCTGTAATCATTATTGCTGGTTTAAAATTTCGGGTAATACCTGGCATTCGGATCCGTTTGGGAAAGTGATGCTGAGTTTTTGTGCCAATGTCGGGGCGATTTGCGTAATCGCTTTCTTATCATGCGAGATGCCTTTATGGATATGCCAGCCGTAAAATATCGCCGGAACATGCGTATCATAGCTGTATGGAGTTCCGTGCGAGGTCCCCGTCGCGCCGTATTCAATATAACCGGGACGGAATAGGACGACAAGGTCGCCGTTTTCGCGTGGATCATACCCTTTGGCAATAAAATTCAGGTAAAAATCATTGCCTGTGGCGTGCAGTATTTCTTCTTTTGAATAGACGCGCTTTGTCTGCGGAAGCGTCATCAGGTAATCCGAAAGGGACGTTTTTACTTTTTCCATATCAAGCGATTTGTCTTTTAAAGCCTGCCTGTTCAGAAAAACATTGTTGTTTGAAAAATCGGCAATGACATCAGTGCCGAAAGTATCGGTCGAAAACCGCTTCAGGTTTTTAGACATTTCCCCGAAAGGGATGTTGGCCACATTGTATTTATTGTCTTTCAGGAAGGTCACGTTCTCAGCACCGGCATGGTCTGCGGTGAGGAACATCAGGTAATTTCCTTTACCCACTTTCTTATCGAGATAAGCAATCAGGTCGGCAATGTTACGGTCCAGCCTAAGGTAGGTGTCCTGAAGTTCTACAGAGCGCGGCCCGATGATGTGCCCGACATAATCTGTTGATGAAAAACTTACGGTCAGGAAATCAGTATCATTATCAGAGCCTAAACCTTCTTTATCGATGGCTTCCTTCGCAAAATCCAGCAACAAATCATTCCCGAAAGGCGTGGCACGTAAAATCCCGGCATCATTATTCGCATACATTTCCTTTAAATTATAAGGGAAAACGGGCGATTTGCCATACAGCTTCCCTTCATATTTATTGTCGTCGGCGAGGCTTTCATTATAGGTTTCTTTTGGCATAAGCAGATCCCAGCCTTTATCGATGTAGGGCATGAATCTCTTTTGTGCATTAAAATTGGTTGCCCAATCCGGCAATTGCGTTCCGTAAAAAGTACTGGAGATGAATTCGCCTGTTTTGCTGTACCAGAACGCCCAATTGGCAAAATGCCCGGCAGGCAAAATTGCGCCTCGGTCCTTTAAGCTCATCCCTATGACTTTTCCTTTGAAGTTTGTTGACAAACGCAATTCGTCAGTGATGGTGGTGGCAAGCAGGTTTTTCGGAGACATGGCACCTTCCTGTCGGGTGCCTCCGCCAATGGTTGTTACCGTTTCATCATCGGTGCAGTAACGTTCCTTTCCGGTACTGGCAGAATACCATTCGTTGCTGACGATGCCGTGTACCGAAGGCGTTGTGCCGGTGTAGATCGAAGCATGCCCGGGAGCGGTGTAGGTGGGCATGTAATTGTAATGCATGTTTTCAAATACAAAACCTTCACTCATGAGTTTTTTGAAACCGTTTGCGGTGAAGTCATTCGAGAAACGGTACAGGTAGTCCATCTTCATCTGGTCGACGACGATCCCGACCACCAGTTTTGGACGTTGCTGTGCTGAGAGGCCTAACGATATCAGCAGTAATAAAAGCAATTTCTTTTTCATATGATTTAAAAGTTGTGCAGCTGTTTTTTGGCCGCTTCAAAGTCGGTGATGACTTCTTCGATGATTTCCTTTACCGGCCTGATGTCGTGAATCAATCCGGACACCTGCCCTATTTCGAGTTCGCCTTCGATGAGATCGCCTTCGAACATGCCGCGTTTGGCACGGGCGCGCCCGAGGAGTTCGTTCAACGCTTCTTTGGTGGGCGCTTTGGTGTATAAATCCTGGATATCCTGGTAGAATTTGTTCTTGATCAATCGTACGGGAGCCAGTTCCTTTAAGGTAACATGCGTCTCCCCTTCCTCGAGCCCGATGATCATTTGCTTGAATGCCTCATGCGAGGAGCTTTCGATAGAGGCGGCAAAACGGCTTCCCATCTGTACGCCGTCGGCACCGAGTACCATGGCGGCAAGCATGCCCTTACCGGTGGCGATTCCGCCTGCCGCTATTAACGGGATGCTGATCTTTTCCTTCACCATAGGGATCAGGGTGAACGTTGTCGTTTCCTCGCGCCCGTTATGCCCGCCGGCTTCAAAACCTTCCGCTACGACAGCATCGACTCCGGCTTCCTGGGCTTTCAATGCGAATTTGGAACTGCTGACGACATGCACGACGGTGATGCCTTTTTCTTTCAGTAAAGCGGTCCACGTTTTAGGATTTCCTGCAGAAGTAAAGACAATCTTTACCGCTTCCTCAACAAGGATATTCATGATTTCTTCGATGTTCGGGTATAGCATCGGGACGTTTACGCCGAAGGGCTTATCCGTTGCGGCTTTACACTTCCGGATGTGGGTGCGCAATACATCGGGATACATCGATCCGGCACCTATCAGTCCCAAACCTCCGGCATTGCTGACGGCACTGGCGAGCTTGTAGCCGCTGTTCCAAATCATGCCACCTTGTATTATGGGGTATTGGATTTTAAAAAGGCTTGTAATTTTGTTCATGGAAAGAAACGGTTATTGTTTTATGATCCTGCCGGTTGCGTGGATGTTATCGGCAGAAATTCTGTAAAGGTATATGCCCTGTGCGAGTCGTTGCAGGTTTATCTGCGAAAGCGCTGTGGTAATCTGCTGTTGCAAAACCAGTTGCCCGGTGGTGTTGTAAAGATAGATTTCGGCATTGGCAGCAAAATCAGCGGTTTTAATGGAAAGCGTTTCTTTTACCGGGTTGGGATAAACGGCATACGAAGGCAGTACATTATCATCGATACCGGCGGCAATGACAGCAGCGGCAAAATCGGGAATACCATAACCGTAGAGTGCATCGGGGTTGGTGTAATGGTCTGCGGATTGCCGGATCAGGCTGACGATCTCTGCATTGGACTTATCGGGTAATGCCTGCCAGAGACAGGCTGTGAGCCCCGCGATAATGGGTGCTGAAAACGACGTCCCGTTGGCCGCCTGTATCTCGCCGGAACTGTTTACTACGATGGCCTGTTCGCCCTGGGCGGTGATGTCCGGTTTTACACGTCCGTCGGCACTTGGACCGATGGAACTGAAGACAGCATGTTGCTCATTGGCATCTACCGCGCCTACCGCCAGTACGTTCAGGGCATCGGCGGGGACACCGATATGCGGGTCGGTAGCGCTGGCACCGGAATTCCCGGCCGAAGCCACTACGACAATGCCGCGGGTAAAAGCGATGTCGGCACCGCGTGAAATAAACGCCTTGGTACCATTCATATCGTTGTAATCATAGTTGTATGCAGCGTTTACGAAGTGAAAATACCCTAATGATGTCGTGATGATGTCTACACCCAAACGATCGGCTTCTTCCGCGGCTTCGACCCAAAGTGATTCCTCTAAGGGGTTTTCGTCAAGATTGCTTTCGGTGATAAAGAGGTAATAATCGGCATCGGGGGCGGAGCCGACCATCTGGTTCTCCACGTACGCGCCCATGGTGGAGAGTACTGCCGTGCCGTGGTTGTTTGACGTATAGAAGTTTGGCGCCCTGTTTACAAAATCATAGCCGCCGAGGATGTGGTTGTTGTTGCGCAGCCGCGAAAAGGCATCGAGCACATCTACGCCGGGAAAGCCTGCATCGAGTACGGCAATGACCTTTCCGGCACCCGTGTAATCATCGATATGGAGCTGGTTGCCGTGGAGCATGGCTACCTGGTTCTGCGAATTGCCGTAGGGCAGGTTGACCATGATTTCCTGCGCCTTGAGGAACGATGCGGGGCGGTGGGACATGGCGGGCCTGTTGCCGTTGGTGTCAAGCGCATCATCGGCGAAATCTATGGCACTTACGAAGGTGTAATCCAGCAATGACTGTATGTCGGCGACGGTACCGCGAACGTGTACGGCGTTCAGCCATTTCGATTTGGCGTACACGGTCACGCCGGGTGTCGACGATAGCGTATTGATGTAATCCTGGCTGATGGGAACATCCTTGAGGTCCAGTGCGATATTTTGTGCGGCGCGGCGGTCGAGGGACCTTTGCGTGAGCATGGTCAGGGGATTGGCGAGGTAGGTGGCGGCGTTGGGCTTGTCGGTGAAGTATATCCAGGCATCCTGTTGTGCTGACAGTGCCGTGGAGAGGGTTAGGAATAGTATGAGGATAACTTTTTTCATAGCATTTGAAAAGATAGTTCAAATTTAGGGAAAAAGTTTGGATGTCGGTGAGTTTGGAAGTATGGTCTTATTTCTTCTTTTGTCTTGACCATAGGCGCAGCCGACTGAGCGGAGCTAAACAAAAGAAGCAAAAATTCAAGCCTCACCCCCTTCTGGCTACGCCCAGTTCGGCCGCTGGCCTCGGGTCAGCGAGCTGCTATTCCTTGATTCCTAACCCGAGCGCATTAGCGCGAACAGGCGAAGCAAATCAAAAAACTCGCTGCGCTCAGACAGTTTTGATTTTTTAACGGAATCTTCGGAATGCAGGTGCCCGCTTCGAAGCGGAAGCGCGGAGTGACATGCTCCAGTTGCAGTCGCAGCTTCAGTCACGGTGACAGTTTGGGGTTGAGTACCTGATCCATATTACGGGTGGAAGTTTGAATGCAGGGTTGGGAGACTGGCATAAAAAAAGCGCCGTAGGGGTCGGCGCATTGGGGGGACTTGAGGGTACCGCCAATTATGACTCCCTGAGCTCGATGGCCATGCGGTCGCTGCGGTGCTGGTTCACGGAAATGGCGTGGGACTGGTCCTGGTAGCCGTGAAGGCGGAAGTGCAGGATGTGGACGCCGTCCGGAAGGGTCTGAAAGCGGAAGTTGCCTTTATCGGTGGTCCTGACCGTGTCCGGAAGGCCATCGATGGCGACGCTGACGTATCGCAGCGGGTTGCCGGTGTTGTCTGTCACGCTGCCCGTGGCGGCATAAGGGCGTGCGGCGGTTTTGATTGCGGTGCGGCGGTTGCGGTAGTCGGCATAGAAGGCCGGTTCGCGCTTGCGCAGCATGTTGGCGAGCGTATCGAGCGCGGTCGCGGCGGCCTGTGCGTCGTTGAAGCCTTCGAGGAGCTGTAGCGAGGCTTCCTTTTCGCTGAGCTGGTTCTCGCGTGGCTTTGGCATCAGCGCGCCGAAAAGCGCGATGGTGTCGGTGAGGACGGTGTTGCCGCTTTTTGGGATGCCGTAGGCCTCGAGCTGGGTGGCGTAGGGCTGCATTGCCGTGACGAGGTTGGTGGCGGTGGCGAACAGGTTGTGGTCCCTCATCTTTTGGAGCGTGTTGACACTCAGGTTCCATTCCTCTGCGAGGGTCACATCCTTCAGCCTGGTGCTCAGGGCACAGAGCGCTGCGGCACTGTTGAACACGGCCTCTTCGAGCGCGAGGCGCGCCTCCTTCTTGTTGCCGGTGGCACGCTGGGCGTAGTGCAGCTGTGCTGCGGATGCCTGCTCGATCTTTGCAATGGCGGCCCTGAGGGCCGCGAGATGCAGCAGGGCATCGGGCATTTGGGCGAGGATTGCCGGATCGGCTTCGGTTTCGATGGCTGCGGTCACGATGTATGACGCGAGCTTGTTTTTTTGCTTTCCATTCATCTTTATAAAGTGTTATGGGTTAGGAATATTGGCTCGCTTCTGGCGAACCATGCGACGAAATAAGCAGTTTATTTCTTAATATTTTGTTACTAATTTACCTTTATAACAACTTTAACAGTATTATGTTTTAAAATATGTGATTTTTTGTGATTAAATGTCAATTCGGGCATGATGTGTTTCCCGGCAGCGACAGCACACCGTATGGCCGGCGCGCGAACGTCGATGGCATGGGCGCGAACGTCGATGGAAGGAACGCGAAGATTGATGGAGCGGGCGCGAACGTCAGTGGCGAGCACGCGAACGTCGATGGCGGGGACGTGAAGGTCGATGGCAGGGGCGCGAACGTCGATGGCGTGGGCGCGAACGTCGGTGGCGGGCACGCGAACGTCGGTGGCAAGGACGCGAACGTCCATGGCGAGGGCGCGAAGGTTGATGGTTGGAACGCGAAGGTTGATGGTTGAGGCGCGAAGGTTGATGGCGGGGTTACAAAAGTATGTGGTGGGTTTGGGACGTTTTTGTGGGTTGTAGTTGTAGATGGTCGTTGATAGATGTTTGTTGTCGTTTATTTTGGGGATTTGGGATTGTGTAGGAAAAGTTTGGGTATATTTGAGGGTTAGTAGAAAATTTTTAATTTATCATAATGAATAATATGGAAGAAAAACTTAAATACATTATTACTCGTTACGACAATTATATTAACTTTTCAAATGTAAAAGGTTCATTTATTGTCACATTGAATACATTCATTGTCGGAGCGGTTCTAGTTAACAGAACATTTATTTCAGAAAAAATAAACCTTGATTATCACCCCTTTTTCGAAATTCTTTTGTTAACCCTATGTTTTGCAGCACTCGTTATATTATTTTTTACAATCCGAGCTTTATTCCCATATACCCTTTCTGGCAATTCTTCTAAAGATGAATATCATTCACATATATATTTCGGATCAGTTAGCAAATTTGAAAACGCAAAAGAATATATATCTTCATTATCTAAACTCGACGACAATAAATTTGCAGAAGATCTAGCAACACAAGCATTCGTGCTTGCTAAAGGCGTAACGCGAAAATATAAAATGTTAGATATATCAATGCATATAATTTATCTTGAACTTGTAATATTCCTCGCAATATTTATCTTGATCTTAGTCTAATATGAGCCCAACATTTACAAATTCGCTTTCAACAATTGATACAATTTTATCAAAAAATCGCAATTTCTCGACAAGAGAATTACATACTTTTAGTAAGGCTAACGAAAATTCTGAAAATTTGACTATTCCGGTTAAATATGAAACGAACAAAACTCTCATCGAATATGACCGAAACTTTATACTAGAAAATTTTGGATCAAATGATTATGCATTCGAAAAAGTTACGATTGGCAGTCATCCTGACTTTCACGATCTAGATCACACTAACTACTTAATGCACCATTGTGTTTCGATGTTTGTTGACATCAAAGGTTCAACCAAATTAGTCGACAACTATACTTTGCCAGAAATAAGACTCATTAAAGACACATTAATTTCACTAGTAGTTTTGGTCGCAAACCAATTTGGCGGACATATTCAACGCCTTCAGGGTGATGGAGTCTTTATATCGTTTGTGAGAAGAAATCGACAGCCCGTGAATTCGATTGTGAATGCTTTAAATGCTTCATCGATATTAGCACATTTCGTCTCTACAGATTTAGCTGATATATTTAAAAAAAATGAAATCAAACCTTTAAGAGTTAGAATTGGTATCGATTACGGTGACGATAAAAATGTTCTTTGGTCTTACTATGGATTGTATGGCTGCGATGAGCTTACAACCACAAGTCTTCATACAGATATGGCTGCAAAGTTGCAAGCAAAAGCTTTTGACAATTCCATAATTATTGGAAATAATATTGTTCAAGCTTTAGATTTGACAAGGAACGAAATTAGCAATTATTACAATGATAAAAATACCCGAGAGGAAGTTTATTATGTGACTTCAACCCTAACGTACAAATTTTACGTTTTTGAATGGAAGAACTACCTGAGTATTCATCCAAACTTCAAAAAATTGACGAATGGGAATCTTAAACATGAAAAAAAACATATTTATCTTGAATGTGAATACACCTTCGAAAATACCACATTTAAATATTTTCCAAATGCAAATGGTATTCCTAAAGGCTCTAAAATTGTATTCAAGCTATTTGAAACAGGACATGCATACACACGTAAAAATTTTGAGGAACTAAAATGGACAATCTTTAATACCGGTTCAGAAGCAGCATTAGACAAAAATGTAACACAAGAAATTGATAAAGAATCAAAAAACTTAACACATTGTTCTGTTGATGCTAAGTATCTTGGATTACATAAAATTCAATGTAAAATTTGCCGACCTCATTCAGAAAATCAAAATATTGAATTTCCTGTAATAGTGTATTAAGACTCTACAAACAGCTGTTGATGTAGCTTCTCCTCTTTTGTAAAATGAAAGGTCTTTTTCCATAATTTCATTTTGTCCAGCCGAGATGCATGTCTTCAAAAATAGCAACTGATTTGTTGATAGGAACGTTAACTCTTTTCCCTAAAAACGAACGCCAAAAAGTAGTAGATTTGAAAAAACTTTAAAGTAAGTAAAATGAAATTAATTAAAATTGAATCAACTACTGGAGCAGATTGGCACATTGATCCCAAAGAAATTGCGGGGATAGTTGATCATATAGAATTTAGAACTATATTTTTTAAAGGAGGATGTAAAGAAACATTTTTGACTACAAGTTTAAAAGTCGATGAAATTAAACAAATTGTTAATCCACCGCAACCTTCGACTGCTGACATATTAAACAATGCAAAAAGAGAGTATAATGGTTGATTTAAAATTAGAAAAAGCAGGCGGTAATAAAAATTATCTTATCTGAATTTTTAAACATTTATTATTAATTAATGGTAATAAAAAATTAAATCTACGGTGTGAATTTATTTCCTTATTCCTAACCCTGTAAAAGGAACCAACTTATCCCATAACTCCTTTTTACAAATCCGAATAACTAAGCTTTTGGACTGTTTTCAATGCCGATATGGGCCTAAAGACATAAAATACTAAGCCTAATTTCAAATCCACCCATGAACGAAAATGAAAAAACGGTAGTTGCGTTTCTCAGGATGATGTCGGAGCGGCGCAGTGAAGACGCATTTGAGACCTTTTACCACCGCGATGCGGAACAGGTCGAATATCCCAACCTGGTTACGAAAAATGTGGCCATAAGGACTCTTGGGGATTTGAAAGCCGGCTCTGAACGGGGCCGCAAAATCATGTCTAAGGAAGATTATGAAATCAAGAAGCTTTACAGCTTTGACGATACCGTCATCCTGGAAGCGGTATGGAAAGGCACGCTGTCCATTGCGCTGGGAAAGCTCGGCCCCGGGGACCAGATGACGGCTTATTTTGCACAGTTTTTTGAATTTAAGGAGGGTAAGATATTCCGGCAGAGGAATTATGATTGCTTTGAGCCTTTGGAGTAGAATAAGGCTGCGGGGGGCGGTTTGGGTTCCGGATGTGGTTGGTGTTTGTAAAATGAGGATGTTTTTGTATAACTTCGGTTTGCATGGCATCCGCTGCGGGAGCGTCCAAAAATCGTTAACTTCGCATAAGCCCCGAAAGATTTGCCGATATTGTGCGATACGGAGAAAGCGATAACCTTTAACCAATTCCAAAATCCTAAACCAAAATGAAAAAAATCTTTACGCTTTTATTTACGATGGCATTGTTCCAATCTGGTGTTTCACAGATATCACTGGAACATACTTATCCGAATTCTATGGCTGCAATGGCCGGAATCAATCTCAGTGATTCCGGATTTAAGTACCGCATGGTGGATCCAGATGCCAATCAGGTGGTATTGTACAATCCTGACCATTCTATTTTTAAGAGCATGGCGTTTGATCCTTACCCTGATGCCGGGAGGGTCACTGTCTGGTATATCTCTGAAAAAACCTTTGACCTGGACAACGGAGTGGAGTTTATGGTGAGTTACGGAAACCTCGATGACACGACACACCTTACAAGAATCTATAATGAAGATGGGACCATTTTATTTGAAAGGATTGGGGAAGTTCCTGCCTGGCTGGCTGAAAACGAACCTTCAGACGCGATCAATGCTATTTTCACGGCACCAGGCGGCACGAAAATGATCCTGAATTCCTCAGCCGACCATGCGGCAAAAGTGTACAGCCTGCCGGGTTCGCTTCCGCTGGCGTTGCATGAGCCGGATTCTCAAATCATTCATCCTGATATCAGATTGTTTCCAAATCCGACGAAAAACAATAAGATCAGCATTGCGTACACGTTGCCCGGAAATGTGAAAATTGGCAAGGTCACCATTTACAATATGTCCGGACAACCTGTAAAGACTTTTGAGGTGGACAATCACTTTAATACGATAGAATTAGATACCGGGAGTTTATCGGCGGGGACTTACGTATGCGAAGTGTCCGGCAATTCCGGGAGGATTTCAACGAGTCAGTTTATCGTACAAAATTAAGAGCAAAATCGATCAGCGGAATATAGTTTATTAAGTATCCTTATTATGAAAAGAAAAATATTTTTAGTTGTTATATGGCTTGTGATGTGTCCCATTTACGGACAGGTACATTTTGATGAAAGGGTCAACATTTATGACGTTGATTCATTAAGCGTTGATATTATTTATGATGATTTTGACAACGACAATGATATCGACCTGATAAAATACAGGACCTTTAATGAAAGAAATGTATTGCTGCAAAAAAATGAAAATGGGGATTTAAATTTAAAATTGCCAACACTTGTAGCCAGTGGTGTAAGTCCTATTGTGTCTTTGGATATGAATAACGACGGTTATCCCGACCTGATTACGTATCATACATTTGACACCATTGGAGTTTTATATAATCTGCACAATGACACCTTTAGTGAGGAACAAACATTGCTGAGCTTTGCCGGTTCCTATTCTATATCCCCGATTAAGTTCGACTACAATAACGACGGTTTTATTGATTTGATCGTAAAAAATAATGACGGTGACGCTTATGTGCTGCTAAACAACCAGAATGGTGGTTTTTTACCCGCACAATATTTAATGGAAGTGGGATTTGGCTCTACGAACATATACAAAATCGATGACATTGATAATGACGGTGACTATGATTTATATGTGCGCGACTTCTATAGTTTGAAAATTTACATCAATAACAATGGCACCTTCGTTGTATCCGACTCCCTTCAGATAACTTCAAGCTTCGAAGATTACGGAATACTGGACATCGACGGAAATGGATATAACGATGTCTTATATTGGGAAAATGACGCCATCAGGGCTAGATATTTCGGATTTGATCCCACTACACATCAGGTTATTGTCATCAATGATTCGGTTGTTGCGCCAGGGATTTCATATTATACATTTTCCAATAATGGCAGCGCCATATTTATCAAAAATACAGCGGCCGGGGTTTATGATGTTTACATTGCCTTAGAATCCCAATTGCATCATTCAGACGTCTACAAATTCAATATCAGCAATGGGGTTTTCAGCGCTCCTCAGGCGGTATTGCCGGACTTCGATATTAATGTATTCACGCTGGGCAATTATAAATTTCTCAACCTTAATGATAATGGCGCTATTGATTTTGTGTTTTCCTCCAGTTCCAACTCACAAAACATGATCCTTGTGAATTATGACATCGATAATTTGTCGGACCAGACCCAGTGTATACAACAAACCATCAATACAGATGGATTTACGGTAGTTGATATGGATGGTGATGGCGCGGAAGATGTTTGTATAGGGCAGCAGAACGGATTGGGTTATTTCAAAACGATGGTTAATAATGAATATGGTGCCATAAAAAATTTAATAGGCGTAATGGTGAACCCGAATGCCTCAATGTATACTTTGAATTACATTATGGATTTTGACAATGACGGCGTGGGCGATGTTATTGATTACAGTTCTTCAGACATGTACGCAAAAGTTTTTAGAAATTTAGGAGACGATCATTTTGTATATGTGCAAAATGTTGCTATCCCTGTCTTAACGGCAAAAATGCATTTTGCAGATATTGACAACGACGGGTTCAGGGATTTGCTTTTTCAAAAAAACCCTTATATCGCCGGCGACGAACTCATGTGGGCAAAAAATAATGGTATTGACTTTGGTAGTATCCAACCCATATCTTTTAATTATCCCCATGATGTTGATACGGTCTCATTGGATTTTGGTGATGTAAATAATAACGGTACCAGTGATATCCTGATGCTAAGTGATTATTATTCTAATAATGCATACCATTATGAAGTCATTTTAATTGAAAATCAGAACGGTGTTTTCTCTGCCATAAACATCGCAAGCCTGACAGGCAATTATGGCGATGGAGTGGTTAAAATAAAGGACTTCGATCAGGATGGCGATTTGGATTTTTTTATATATGATAAAAGTACAAGGCCTTTTTTATTTTATAGAAATGATGGCCAAAATAATTTTCACAAAATTGTTATCGAAAACATCAATATCCATGACATAGCGTTCGACGATAATGATGGAGATGGAAAATATGAAATCTATGCAACGAATTATAACCCAAATTCCTACTCAAGTGATATTTTTTATTACAGAACTACAGATTTTACAAATTTTACAAAATTTGGAATAGACTCGTTCGATACCTATTTTCAAGACAGGGCAGATTTATTATTATTCGATTACAACGGGGACAAGAAAAAAGACTTATTTGTCAGTAAACCAAATTTTGTCAGTGGTCTGGTATCGGTTTACATCAATTCCTCAAATACGCTTTCAGTAGCAGAAACTGCCGATAGTAACCATTTAAAAATTTTCCCTAATCCTTTTACGAATGCTATCCATTGGGATGGCGAAAATAATATGGATTACCAACTGCAATTATTTACCTTAGACGGTAAATTGATTCATGAAAGGAAAACCCCGGATAATAAAATGGATTTTTCGTTTTTGGAAAGCGGAATGTACATATTGGTTATCGAAAACCTGAATTCACATTCTAAAAACACCTGCAAGATCATAAAGAAATGATATGGATTTTACCGATTTCCGATTAAATAATTTAGCAAAAACGCATTCAAAATCAAGTAGGGAAACCGTGATATGCAGTCAAGGTTTGAATAAATAATTCCCGAGGCATATTGTCTTTTTAATTGTATGGCGGAAAATGCTTTTCAGTCACCCGCACTATATTCTGAAGGAATCCCAATTGCTAACGTGCAGTAAATCAAACGAAAAAACATTAGTTTTAAAAAAATCCAAAAATAAATTTGCATATTCCAAAACTTATCCGCTAACTTTGCGGCAAGTTCTTTAAAAGATTATTCTTATCCAGAAAGACCGAGGGAATTGACCCTATGACGTCTTGGCAACCTGTCGAAAGATAAGGTGCCACATTCAACCCTGAAAAGGGATAGATAAGCCAGCAAACTGTACGTTATAGTTCGAAATATATATGTGCGCTTCTGACTTGTCGGGAGCGCATTTTTTATTTTATGCGTTTTCGATATCTGGTTGGGAATATTTTTTAACAACAAAAATATTTACAACAATCTTTAAAACCATCAGAAAGATGAAAGAGCAAACCCAACTTTTGAACTACATCCCTGTAGATGAACTCACCGGATCGATTGCCGTCCCGATTTACCAGACTTCAACATTTGTACAGGAAGCGCCCGGCGTACACAAGGGCTTCGATTATGCCCGGAGCAACAACCCGACAAGGAAGGTCCTTGAGGATCTTGCCGCAAAACTTGAAAACGGCAAGAACGGCTTTGCATTCTCCAGCGGCCTCGCAGCGATTGATGCTGTCGTGAAGTTACTGTCTGCCGGCGACGAAATTATCGCTGTCGATGATATTTATGGCGGTGCGTTCCGTTTGTTTACGCAGGTTTATGAGAAATTCGGGATCAGCGTGACATATGTTGACGCTACGGATTCACAAAATGTAGCCGATGCCATTTCCGCAAAAACAAAACTCATCTGGATTGAATCGCCGACGAATCCTACATTGAAGATTTCAGATTTGAGGGCGATTGGGACAATAGCCAAAGCCAATGAAATTTTATTTTGCGTCGACAATACTTTTGCGTCACCGATTGCCCAGAAACCGATTGATTTCGGGGCTGATATTGTCGTACACAGCGCTACGAAATACATTTCCGGACACAGCGACCTGATTGCCGGATTGGTGATTACCGCGAACGACGACCTCGGTGCTAAAATCAAATTCATCCAGAATGCATCGGGTGCAATACTCGGCCCCTTTGACAGCTGGCTGGTGATCCGTGGGATTGAAACGCTGTCATTGCGTATCAAACAACATGCTGAAAATGCACAGAAAATTGCGGAATACCTGCAAAGCGAAGACCTTATTGCCAACGTGTATTATCCCGGCCTGCCAACGCACCATAACCATGGGATTGCTAAAAGCCAGCAGAAATATTTCGGCGGCGTGATTGCCTTCGACCTGAAAACCGATGATAAGGAACTGGCTTCAGCCATTGTTTCGAATACGAAATTATTCAAATTGGCGGAAAGCCTGGGCGGTGTGAAAAGCCTGTGTTGCCTGCCCTGCGAGATGACGCATAAATCGATCCCGAGGGAAAAGCGTTATGCATCGGGGGTGGTGGATAGTTTGATTAGATTGTCGGTCGGGTTGGAAGATGCGGAGGATTTGATTGACGATTTACGTCAGGCGTTAATAGTCGCGAAAGAAAACGTCCTGATTGCCACAGACTCAATTTAATCTCTAAACCGCAGCCCCGGTAGAGCCAATATCCTTTTTGCCTTCGTGGAGATTTCATGCCAATTTACAAACGCGATAGGCAAAAAGATAGCGGCGATAACGGGAAATGTCTGCCAAAAAAATAAAAAAAATGTCACAAAAGAAATTAAAAATAGGATTATTCGGATTTGGCTGCGTCGGATTCGGACTATATGAAGTATTGCAGAAAACGCCGGGATTGAAAGCGGATATCCGGAAAATATGTGTGAAGAACACTGATAAAGAACGCGAAATCGATCCCTCGAATTTTACGTTTGATAAAAATGACCTCTTAAACGATGACGAAATCAATGTGATTGTGGAGTTGATCGACGATGCGGATGCGGCTTTTGAAATCGTTTCCTCCGCCTTGAAGAAAGGCAAGGCGGTGGTGTCGGCCAATAAGAAAATGATTGCGGAACACTTTACCGAATTGCTGGAACTGCAGCGTGAATATGGTGTGCCCTTGTTGTACGAAGCTGCGTGTTGTGCGAGTTTGCCCATAATCCGCAACCTTGAGGAATATTACGACAATGATTTGCTTGAATCGATTGAAGGGATTGTGAACGGCTCTACGAATTACATCCTGACAAAGACTTTTGCAGAAAACCTGAGCTATGAAGCCGCTTTGCTCGAGGCGCAGCAAAAAGGTTTCGCAGAGAGCAACCCCATCCTTGACACCGGCGGATTTGATGCGAAATACAAATTGCAGATTTTACTGGCGCATGCTTTTGGATTCATTGCCAAACCCGAAGCGCTGTTCAACATCGGGATTGACAGGATCGGTAAACTGGAGCTGAAATATGCTAAGGAAAAAGGATTGAAAATCAAACTCATTGCCAAAGCTTTCAAAAACACTGATGGTACTGTTTCAGCGTTTGTGCTGCCAAAATTTGTGCATCCCGAAAACAGGCTTTTCAGCGTAGACGATGTATTTAATGGCGTGGTGACGAAAACGAGTTTTGCTGACGAGCAGTTTTTCGTAGGCAAAGGCGCGGGTGCCCATCCGACGGCTTCTGCGGTATTGTCTGACATTTCCGCTTTGGGTTATGACTACAAATATGAGTATAAAAAAATAGGCCAGCAGCAGGGTTTGACACTTACTGACAATATCGAACTCGATGTGCTGCTGAGGCATGAAAAACCCGCTGCGGAAGCATTGCGGCAGGAATTCACAAGCGTAAATGAGTCTTATTTAAATGGTGAAAGCGGGTATATTACCGGGAAAATCTCGTTTGGGAAACTCAAAGCGCTTCATAACGAAAATGAAGAAAGGTCGTTTGTGTTGATTTAGGAATGACTTTAAGACTTTTAAGACTGTAAGACTTTAAGATAAGTTGCATTAATCAATAGATAATCAACGTTCGTCTTGATCTCTTACAATCTTATTGTCTTATAATCTTATTGTCTTATAATCCATTCAAGAAATCACTCCCGAGCCAAGCAGTTCCTCGCCGTCATACCAGGCCACAAACTGCCCTTCGGTTATAGCGGATTGGGGCTCTTCAAACGACACGTACATCCCGTGTTCGAACTGGTGCAAAGTCGCTTTCTGCAATGGCTGGCGGTAACGGATACGTGCCATGGTCTGCAGTGTCTCGCCTGGTTTTAAAGTGAGGTCTTCGCGGATCCAATGCACTTCAGGCTGGTTTACGAAGAGTGCTTTTTTGAACAAGCCGGGATGTTCGCTCCCGAGTCCGGTGTAGACAATGTTGCGTTCGACATCAGTAGCGATGATGAACAAGGGTTCGGTGGTCCCTCCTACGCCAAGTCCCTTGCGCTGGCCGTTTGTAAAATAATGGGCACCCTGGTGCTTGCCGACGACTTTTCCTGTTGCGTCTGCAAATGGCAATGAAGCGGCTTCAAACGCAAGTAATTCCGATTCGGAACTGGTGTCAGGTTTCGGGATGGAAAAGATGGGATCGTTTTTATCAACCTGGATGATCAGTCCTTCCTTGGGCTGGAGTTTCTGCTGCAAAAATTCGGGTAAACGTACTTTCCCAATGAAACAAAGCCCTTGCGAATCTCTTTTTTCAGCAGTGACAAGGTCCATTTCTGCAGCTATTTTACGCACTTCGGGTTTCGTGAGTTCCCCAATCGGGAATAAGGCCTTTGCCAGTTGCTCCTGTGAAAGCTGGCATAAGAAATACGATTGGTCCTTATTGTTATCGACTCCGGAAAGGAGTTGGTATACGGTTTTGCCACCGACTTCGGTTTCGCCTTTTCGGCAGTAATGACCTGTTGCGACATAATCGGCACCGAGGCTCAGGGCAATTTTCATGAAGACATCGAACTTGATTTCGCGGTTGCAGAGCACGTCAGGATTTGGTGTGCGCCCTTTTTCATATTCGGAGAACATGTAATCGACGATCTTTTCCTTGTATTGTTCGCTGAGATCAACCGTCTGGAACGGGATTCCGAGTTTTTCGGCGACCAGTAGCGCGTCGTTGCTATCTTCGAGCCACGGGCATTCGTTTGAGATCGTTACCGAATCATCATGCCAGTTTTTCATAAACAAGCCAATCACTTCATAACCCTGCTGCTGCAGCAAATAAGCTGCAACACTGGAATCCACACCTCCTGAAAGACCGACGACTACTCTTTTCATAACCATAAATTGTGGTGCAAATTTAAGGAATTATTCTGCGGGAATGACATTTGCCACTATTGCTTAAAATTATAATGCCGTAAATCAAACTGATGCTTCCCACCGCGTGAGGGATAGAAACGGTATCCTTTTTCCAATCCTGCAAGGTTAGAAAAAGATACAAGTGGATAGCCCGACCCGCAGGGGCACGCCATCAATAATTTTAAATTTATGGATGTGATGCAATATTTTAATAATACACCTTAATCATCACCTCACTAGCGACGGTATTCACTGACACTACTTCGTAATGGAACTCCTCAATGTCCATTTTTTCCCTGATGGTCTTACGGACATGTTTGTCCTCCGGACTGAAGCCTTTTTCATACGGCACAATCAATTCGCAATTGTTGCTGAACTTCGATATCTTATCGAAAACGATCAGCGATGCCGCGATATAAAACAGAAGGATGGCCGATTGGAATAAAATCAATATCTCATATTTTTCGACCGGATACATCACATCGAGGATCGAGAGCGTCAGGGACGTGAAAAGAAAGATGATGCCATTGATGGTAAACGCCTTCGCACGGAAACGCAGTACGGAAAAAATTGCAAACAGGCCAAACCCTATCCCGACACCGATATCTATTTTAGTGAAAAGATAGCAGAGCGAGAACGTGCAAAGCCCTACGATCATGTACAGCGGATGGATGGTTTCGGCCTTGTTCCTGTTTGAAAAGAAATACAGTATCAATACAGAAGCGACCAATAAGGTAAACCGGCCGCCTAATTCGAGTATGCTCATAGTATGGAAATTACAATCGTAAAGCTATGTAAATTCCGCAGATACCTGGTTATACTTTATTCTTGCTTTTTTACGGTTTTAGCGAATTTCACCCTTTCCGGGAATTTTTTCTTCTCCTTCAGCTTGCCGTCTTTGTAGAACTCCCACATGCCTTTTTTCTCGCCTTTCACAAAGGGGCCTTTAGATACGATGACACCGGCTCCGTCGCGGAAAATGGCCACTCCGTCGTATTTGCCGTTTTTGAAATTCGATTCTTCGAGTACGGCTCCTTTTTCGGTGTATTTTTTATAGCTGCCATTCTTTACGCCGTCTTTGTATGTGGTTTCTTCGGCAATGATTCCTCCCGGAAAAAACACTTTACGGACCCCATTCAGCTTGCCGTTGGTGTAAAACTCCTGTGTGATCAGCTCCTTGGATTCTTCGAGATAATACTTCCATTCGCCTTCGTTGAGCTTGTTGACGGTTTTGCCTTCGCTCACTACGAAACCTTTACGGTCTAAAAGCGTGGTATAGGCCACTTTGCCGTTTTCGCTGAAAACACGTGTTGCGATAACGGTTCCGGATTTGGTGTCATCAAAATATTTAAACGTCCCGGTTTCAACGCCGTGTTCAAAAGTACCTTCATAACGCGGCCGCTTGGATTCTTCATAAATGCCTTTCCAAAGTCCGTGTTTCTTGCCATTTGCATCTGTTTTATTGATATCGGCCTGCGCCAAAGCAGAGCAGCCGATAAGCAGGAAGAAGAAATATTTCATTTGTGATTTCATATAGGCGTAAAACTTATTTTTTGCAAAATTAGTATATCTTAAGTTGGAAAAGTCAGTAAAAGACCGAAAGTCCGAAAGCAGTTATCACTTACGGACTTTCGGACTTTCGGTCTTCCTGACTTTAAAACTATTTTTTTTTAGCTTTCTCTGCTTCTGCCTGTTCCATCATTTCCTGGAGCTTGCGTTGGAAACCGCCTTGTTTTTTTGGCTCTTTCAGTTTGTTTTGCTGAATCTGTGCGTGTATTTTATCGTTATCCACAATATAATTCTTGATCACAAGCATAATCCCGATCGTAATCAGGTTAGAGATAAAGTAATACAAACTGAGTCCTGATGCGTAGTTGTTGAAAAAAATAAGCATCATCAATGGCGAGATGTAAATCATCACTTTCATGATCTTGCCCATATCCGGCATCCCTTCCTGTTGCGGTGCGGATGCCTGCTGGTCTCCCGTCGTCATTTTCATATAGAAGAAAATGGCAATCGAAGCCAGTATCGGGAACAGGCTGATGTGGTTTCCGTACAATGGGATAAAGAACGGCAATTTATATACCGAGTCGAATGACGATAAATCCGTGGCCCATAAAAATCCTTCCTGCCTTAAGCTCAGCGCCGATGGGAAGAACTGGAATAAGGCGTAGAATACCGGCATCTGCAGCAGCGCAGGGATACAGCCCGCCATAGGATTCACGCCTGCCTTGTTGTAAAGCTTCATGGTTTCCTGTTGCTTTTTCATCGGGTCTTTTTTGAACTTCTCGTTCAATTCGGCGATTTCCGGGCGCAGCACTTTCATTTTCGCCTGTGACAGGAACGACTTGTAGGTTACCGGCGACATCAGCAGTTTGATCAGGATCGTAAAGAAGATGATGGCCAACCCTTGTGACATGATCAGACTCAG
Organism: Flavobacterium pallidum; assembly: GCF_003097535.1. Taxonomy (NCBI): domain Bacteria; kingdom Pseudomonadati; phylum Bacteroidota; class Flavobacteriia; order Flavobacteriales; family Flavobacteriaceae; genus Flavobacterium; species Flavobacterium pallidum. The sequence continues at coordinate 2,328,018 of NZ_CP029187.1, read as the reverse complement.
CACATCATACGCCGGGATAAAAAGGTAGCGGTTAATCCATCCGAAGATTCCCCACCCCAGCGGAACGATCTTTTCGATGTTTCGGTCGTAATGCTTCAGGGTTTTGTAATCGGTCGGGCCGTAATACCAGTTCATTTTGTGGTTCAGTTCCCCATTTTCGAAAGCCAGCGGCACCGTAGCACGGAATTGCTTTGTGAAAACGCTGTCCACTTTTTCATCGTGTACGAGATTATCTGAATACAATTCTGCTTTAGCGAAAGGCTTGTCTGTCAATAATATCGACGTAAAGAAGTGCTGCTTGAAAGCGATGTACGATACTTTTTCGACCGTTTCGGTTTTATCTTTCCCCTGACCGAGGTAATCGTTTTTATCCCCTTCATATTCGTACCTTAAATCGGCGTAACGCGACTCATACGTAGCGCTTTTTTCGTTGCGGTAGCTTTTCAGGCTCCATTCCAGATCGGCTGGCTTTGTGGTGTTCAGCACTTTATTCAGCCCTTGTGAACGCACGCTGAAGTCAAGCATATAATCATTTGGCTTCAACACATACTGGTATTCCAGGAAGGCATCGGCTCCGGCTTTCAGTCGCATGGTCAGGATTTGGTTTTCGCCTGATTTCGTAACCACTGGCTCGAAGTACATGTTTTTAGTATCTATAACGCGGTTGTCCTGAGTTTGCATTTTAATGTTCAGGCCAGCATTGTTATCCTTGATCAGTTCCACGAGGTTACCAGAACCTTTTTTGATTTTTTCGTAACCTTTCAACTTGGCATCCACAATGTAACCACCTTTATTGGCAATGGTCAGGCTGACGAGCTTGTTCTCGATGGTCGTAAAGTTTTCCTTAGCGGATGGCAAGGTGGCAGAATAAGCAAAATCGCCTAATGTACCCCTGAGTTTTGCGAGCTGTGCAGAATCACCTGCCGTGGAATCCGTAGGCATTGCTGCAATTACTTTAGTCGGTGGGGTTTTCTTTGCTGTTTCAGCCGCTTTGGCTTCCTGTTCCTTTTTTGCTTTTGCGGCCTGCTCCTCTTTGGTGAGTTGCTTAGGCATCATCATCCACATGAATACTGCAAAAATCAATACGAAACCCAATATCGATTTTACGTCTAACTTCTTTTCTTCCATTTTTGTTTTATAGCCTGTGCTATGCGTGTTTATAAATTACTTTTGTTTTGCTTTTACGGTGGCTGCTACAAAATGCACAAATAGGGGGTGCGGATTGGCAACGGTACTTTTATATTCTGGATGGTATTGCACCCCGATGAAAAACGGGTGTTTCGCAATTTCCACGATCTCCACAAGGCCTGTTTCAGGATTGATTCCGGAAGGCTGCAAACCGGCTGATGCTAATCTTTCGAGATAATCCCCATTGAACTCATACCGGTGGCGGTGGCGCTCCATAATGCTGCTTTGACCATAAATGGTTTTGGCCAGCGAGTTATCGGTGATATCACATTTCCAGGCACCGAGGCGCATCGTGCCGCCTTTGTCGGTGATGGATTTCTGCTCTTCCATCAGGTCGATTACGGGATGGGCAGTGCCTACGTTCATTTCAGTAGAGTTGGCATCCTTCAACCCGAGTACATTCCTTGAATATTCGATAACCGCCATCTGCATGCCAAGGCAGATACCGAAAAACGGGATGTTATTTTCACGGGCATAACGTACGGCTTCAATCTTGCCTTCGATGCCTCTTTCACCGAATCCTGGCGCTACGACGATACCGTCGAGGCCTTCGAATTTTTCGGCTACATTATGCTCATCGATGTATTCAGAGTGTACTGAAACAACATTGACTTTAGTCTCATTTGCCGCGCCGGCGTGAATGAACGCTTCAAGGATCGATTTGTAAGAATCCTGCAATTCTACGTATTTCCCGATCAGGCCGATGTTGACGACATGCTTTGGGTTTTTCAGCCTTTGAAGGAAAACCGTCCAGTTTTTGAGGTCCGGCGTGTTTTTCTGCGGAAGCGATAATTTTTTCAGTGCGACCACATCCAGCCCTTCCTCGAGCATGAGGTTTGGCACTTCATAAATGGTAGAGGCATCGATGGATTGTATGACCGCTTCTCTTTTGACGTTGCAGAACAGCGCGAGTTTTTGGCGCAGTTCGTCAGAAAGTTCGTGCTCTGTACGGCAAACGAGGATGTCGGCTTTGATCCCGCTTTCCATTAAGGTCTTCACGGAATGCTGGGTCGGTTTTGTTTTCAATTCGCCCGCAGCGGCGAGGAATGGCACTAAAGTGAGGTGGATTACGATTCCGTTGCCTTCGCCGAGTTCCCACACAAGCTGGCGCACGGATTCGATGTAAGGCAACGACTCGATATCACCGACGGTTCCGCCGATTTCAGTGATGACAATATCGAAATCGCCTGAATTCCCGAGCAATTGCATGCGTTCCTTGATTTCGTTAGTGATGTGTGGCACCACCTGTACGGTTTTACCCAGGAACTCACCCCTTCTCTCTTTTTCGATAACAGAAAGGTAAACCCTTCCGGTCGTGACGTTATTTGCCTGTGAGGTCGGTACATTCAGGAAACGCTCATAATGGCCCAGGTCAAGGTCAGTTTCAGCGCCGTCATCGGTGACGAAACATTCGCCGTGTTCATAAGGGTTAAGCGTTCCCGGATCGACATTGATGTATGGATCGAATTTCTGGATCGTAGTCCTGTAACCCCTTGCCTGCAATAGTTTTGCCAACGAAGCCGCGATAATCCCTTTTCCCAAAGAAGATGTCACGCCGCCAGTAACAAAAATATATTTTACCTGATTCATTATGTAGTTGTTTGTTGTGTTGTTGCTGCTGTTTAAAAAACGTGGCAAAAGTAGGGAATTAATTAGACTATTTGGCAAATCGGCGGTTAGAAAATTATGTTGGAATATTGAAAAAAACAGCCCATCCGGAAATGATATCCTCAAGATGAATTGCCTGTCCCGTATACAATAAAACCAGTTTTTGTATAACTTTATCCGGCGGATGGCATGTTATTAAAAATCAAGCCAATAAATTTATATGGATACAAAAGAACAAATCCAGGAGTACATCAACAGCCAGCCCGAAGCAAAACGCAGCGACATGCAGGCATTGCACCACCTCATCCTGCAAATAAGGCTTGGATGCAAATTATGGTTTCTTGATGGCAAGAACAGTGAGGGCAAAATTGTTTCCAATCCAAATATCGGGTATGGGCATTACACGATACAATATGCCGATGGAACGTCCAGGGAATTTTACCAGATTGGTTTAAACGCAAACACTACAGGCATTTCCGTTTACATTATGGGCATTGATGATAAGAAGTATTTAGCAGAAAACTTTGGGCAAACACTGGGAAAAGCAAGCGTGACCGGTTATTGCATCAAATTCAAAAAACTCGCCGACATCAATATTGACATCCTTGAGACAGCCATACGATTTGGATTTAATGCAACATAAATATAGGCTAATTTTCAACAAAATAATGAAAACAACGACTAACCAATTTACAGACACCATCCAAAAAGCATACAAGGCGTTTAATGAAAGGAATATCGACAATGCGCTGTCCACCATGCAGCCGGACATCCAATGGTCTAAAGCCTGGGAGGCGGTTATATTTCAGGGCACGAGGAAATTAAAGACTACTGGACAAGGCAATGGACTGAAATAAATCCAAACGTAGCGCCCGTCGGATTTACCGAAAGAGACAATGGAAGCCTTGAGGTGAAAGTACATCAAAACGTAAAAGACCTGCAGGGCAACGTGTTGTTCGATGGCGTTGTGAAACACATTTATACCTTTGAGGACGGACTTTTAAAAACTATGGATATTGAACTGGCTGATGGTAATTGATCAGCCGGTTCAATAAAGTTAGATTATTTCCGCTCCCCAATCTGCTGCCTCCACATTGCATAATAAAGCCCTTTTTCATCCAGCAGGTCCTGGTGCCTTCCCTGCTCTATGATATTGCCCTGCTCGAGGACATAAATCCTGTCGGCGTGCATGATTGTTGAAAGTCGGTGTGCAATCAATACCGTGATCTGGTCGCGTTTTGAAGAAATGTCCCTGATCGTCTGCGTGATTTCCTCTTCGGTGATCGAATCCAGTGCCGATGTGGCCTCGTCAAACAGCAATAACCTCGGATGGCGCAGTAAGGCACGCGCAATCGAAAGCCTTTGTTTTTCACCACCTGAAACTTTAATACCGCCTTCACCGATGGTGGTGTTAATCCCCTTCTCTGCCCTTTTCAACAGATTATGGCAGGCGGATTTGTGCAATACGTCGTACAATTCCTCATCGGTAGCGTCCGGTTTTACAAACAATAAATTGTCTTTGATTGTGCCTGAAAACAACTGTGCATCCTGCGTTACGAATCCCAGTTGCTGCCTTAATTCGTTCAGGTCGATATCATTCGCATCTTTTTCATTGTAAAAAACAGCGCCTTCATTGGGTTTGTACAAGCCCACGAGCAATTTCACCAAAGTGGTTTTCCCGCTTCCTGAGGGACCTACAAATGCGATCGTTTCGCCGGCTTTGGCTTCAAAAGATATGTTTTTTACGGCAGGGGTCTGCGCGCTTAAATGCTTAAATGAAATATCCGAAAACCGCAGGTGGCTGATCAATCCCATGGTTTTCGGGTGGGCCGGCGTGGCCTCGCTCGCAGAAGTCATCAGCTTGTTGAAATTTTCCATAGAAGCATTCGTCTCATTATACACTGCAATCACATTGCCCAATTCCTGCAGTGGATTGAACAAAAAGAAGGAGAAGAACATCAGTGTGATCAGGTCGCCCGGTTTAATAATCCCGTTGAAGATGAAAAGATACAGTGCAAAAACAAGGCAAGTCCGCATGAAATGCACCGTTGTCCCCTGGAAGAAGCTCAGCGAGCGGATGTAGCGCACTTTCTTCAATTCCAATCCGAGGATTTTCGTGGTGGTAGAATTCAGCCGGTTGACTTCCTGCTGCGTCAGTCCAAGGCTTTTAACAAGTTCGATATTGCGCAGCGATTCCGTAGTGGCTCCTGCCAAAGCCGTGGTTTCGCCTAAAATTTCGCGTGAGACTTTCTTGATTTTCTTCCCTAAAAATGAACTGATGAAAGCAATGACGGGAACGGTAGCCAGGAATAATGGGCCGAGCAGCCAATGGATGCTGATCGCGTACACAACCACAAACACAATCCCGACGACGGACTGGAAAATCAACGAGATGGATAGTGTGATGAACTTCTCACAGTCCGTGCGGACTTTTTGCAGTTTGCCCAGCGTTTCGCCACTTCTTTGGTCTTCAAAATCCTGGAACGGGAGCTGCAGGGCTTTCTGGATCCCGTCAGTATACATCTGGGCACCAGTCCTCTGGATGATGATGTTGGTAAAATAATCCTGGAAATTTTTGGCAATCCTGGATATCATGGCGGCCCCGACAGATAGTGCTAGCCAGCCCAAAACCACTTTCATGAAAGAATTCATATTGTGGTTGAAATTGGCCACGCCCACGCCACATTCGTTCATCAGCTTACCGATGATGATGGAGTCGCATAGCGAGAAACACTGGTTTATTGCGGCAAGGAAGAGCGCCAGGAACAATAAGGATTTATGGGTTTTGATATAAGAGAAAAGTATTTTCATAATGGCTTGTAAAATTTTGAGCGCAAAATTAAGTGTTATAAACTCCGCTTTGTAAGTATTAACATTCTTTTTATTTATGCAGATATTTTCTCAGCAAATGGATGCCGTAATTCTTTAAACCGGAAGCTGAAAATTTAAAACTTAATCGTAAATTTCCAAGGTACAAATACGATTATGAGATACACCTTATCAAATACCATTGAAAAGCCATTGGCAGAAGTAGTCAGAAGATTCCAGGATCCTGAAGGCGTAAAACACTGGATGGAGGGTTTGCAGAAAATCGAACCCCAGTCGGGCACGCCTGGCGAAGTTGGTGCCAAAACTGATTTTTATTTCTTACACAGGAATAAGGAAATGAAGATTTCAGAAACGATCCTTGAACAAAACATGCCACACCAGATGAAGTTCGCTTACAGGAGCCCGATGGGTTATAATGAAGTTGAAATGGTTTTCGAAAAAATTTCAGACCACAGTGTCAAACAAACCAGCAACAGTTATTTCCAGTTTAAAGGATTGATGAAAATCATGGCTTTTTTATTTACGCCGATGTTTAAGAAACAATCCATGAAATATATGACTGCGTTTAAAAATTACGTTGAAAAACATAGCTAACATGAAAAAAGAACTTTCCGCAAACGACCGCAACGCATTAATCGATATACTGAAAGCACGATTCGATAAAAATACAAACCGCCATAAAAATATTGACTGGAATGATGTCGAGGCCAGGCTTAACGCCAATCCCAACAAATTATGGTCGCTCAGTGAAATGGAAAACACCGGAGGTGAACCTGATGTAATCGGTCAGGATGAAACCGGCGCTTATATTTTCTGCGATTGCGCCGTGGAAAGCCCGAAAGGCCGCCGCAGTGTCTGTTATGACCGTAAAGCGCTGGATGCCCGCAAAGAAAACAAACCCAGAGACAGCGCATTGGATATGGCAGCCGCTATGGGGATCGAAATTTTGACTGAAACGCAATACCGCGAATTGCAGCAACACGAAACTTTCGACTTAAAGACTTCGAGCTGGGTCAAGACTCCTGAGAATGTCAGGAAACTGGGAGGTGCATTGTTTTGTGACCGTCGTTATGACACAGTGTTTTTATACCACAATGGCGCAGATTCTTATTATGCCGCCAGAGGATTCAGGGCGATATTAGTGGTGTAAGCAATGTTTCGGGCAGCCAAATTTCAAATGCAGTTCCCTGGCCTGGATTGCTGGCAACGGTAATCGTTCCGCCATGGTTTTCGACCACGCGTTTGCAAAGCGCCAACCCGATTCCGGTACCCTGCGTCTTATCATGCAGCCTGTGGAACATACGGAAAATCTTGTCAGTGTGCTCAGGATTAAAACCGCGTCCGTTATCTTTTACGGTAATTTTCATAAAACCCTGCTTTCCTGAATGGGCCGCATTTAGGTATATGATATCAATTACAGGATGGTCATCATTAAATTTTATTCCGTTGTTGATGAGATTGGAAAACAACTGGTGCATCTGTATCGGTACAGCATTGATTATTGGTAATGCGCCACGATTGATAATTCCTTGCTTATCTGCCAGCATGATTTCAAAATCGGTTTCAATATTTGCCAATACTGCATTGAGGTCGACCTCAGCCTTCAATGCTATGCTATCAGTTACCTGTGAATAGTTCAGCACTGCCTTAATCAGGTTCGACATGCGTTCTGTAGCCGAATTTATTTTAGAGATATATGCGGCAACAGTTTCCTTATTGTCTATATTTCTGTGAAGCAGATCGATAAAAAGCATGATTTTCCGAAGGGGCTCCTGTAAGTCATGCGAAGCGACATAGGCATATTCTTCCAATTGTTTGTTTTGCATCAGGATCAGGTCGTCCGACTGCTTTTTGTAAGTCAGGTCGCGTGTAACTTTCGAAAAACCGGTAATATTCCCTTCATCATCATGCAATGCGGTAATGACAATACTCCCCCAGAAATGGGTACCGTCTTTTCGCAGACGCCAGCCTTCGTGCGTAGCCTTATTATTCGCCACAGCCTCAGCCAAAAGCTGTTCAGGCAATTGCCGTTCCCTGTCTTCAGGACGGTAGAAACTCCTGAAGTTCCTCCCGATAATCTCACTTTCCGTATATCCTTTAATATTTTCAGCGCCCTTATTCCAGTTCATAATGTTGCCATCGGTGTCCAGGAGTATGATCGCATAATCCTCGACTTCGGCAATCATCCTGTGATAGCGTTCTTCGCTGAGCCTGAGCATCTCGTTATGATGCTGCAGGGCTATGGCATGCTTTTCAAGGTTGTCTTCCGCATTTTTTCGTTCTGTAAGATCCCGGGTCACTTTTGAATAACCTATGACCTTATTATCGCTATCATGCAGGGCTGTAATGACCACCGATCCCCAAAAAGTGCTCCCATCTTTTTTTACCCGGAAGCCTTCATGCGCTGCCCGTCCGTTATCAAAAGCCTGCTGTAATAAGGATTCCGGCAATTGTCGCTTTCGGTCTTCGTCTGAATAAAACACGCGGAAATTCTTTCCAATGATTTCTTCCGGTGCATAACCTTTTATATTTTGCGCACCTGGATTCCAGTTCAGTATAGTCCCATCACAGTCCAGCAGCAAAAGGGCATAATCCTGAACTTCAGAAACCATCTTATGATAAAGACCTTCTGTTGCCTGTAGTACAGTATCAGTCTTTTCGTTTTTGTCAGAATTTTGCATTAATACTTAAATTTTAAAGTGCGATAAAGTTAATTGAAATGATCTGATTAAAAATAGCTATATATATCAACTTTAAGCCAAATGTTATAATTACACACAGTCATTTTATATAATTTTAGACTTTTTACACATTCCAAAGCGCCTGTCTTTAGCGCAGCATCTGCAATTAAATCGTATTTTCGTTAAAAAACACAAAGTGGTCAGGAAGAAGATAAAACGCGGATTCCGTATATCAAGATACGTGATTTACAGAGAAACGCTGGTTGATGGCAGGGAGCATTTCTGGTCCTTCCTTGGTGCATTTTTTGGTATAGGGCTCATTGCTTTTTTACAAGGTTTTATGCTTTCTAAAGCTGAAAACGTATTCCTAATCGGGTCATTCGGGGCATCGGGCGTATTGATTTATGGTGCGATCCAGAGTCCACTCGCACAACCCCGGAATCTGATCGGCGGGCATGTGATTTCTGCACTTATTGGCGTGACCGTCTACAAGCTCGTCCCTGACATCATTTGGTTGAATGCGCCGCTTGCCGTGGCGTTTTCCATCGTTGGGATGCAGGTCACCAAAACGCTGCACCCGCCGGGTGGGGCAACGGCACTGATAGCCGTAATCGGTTCGGAGAAAATCAAGGCGCTGGGTTATATTTATGTATTATCGCCTGTACTGACGGGCTGCCTGATTTTGTTTTCAGTAGCCATGCTTTTCAACAACATCACAGCACACCGCCGGTATCCGGCAAATCAAAAATTTGCAAGGCATATCCGAAGGATATTTTTTAACGACGATTCACCGGATGGTTAAACTGTTCAGATCAGTCTGTTTTAAATAGTGTATTCCTCGCTGGTGCTTTAGGCCACCTCGCTAATTTTCCGCTGGTTTTTACTGACCATATAAATAAAAGACACCATCCGCGAAGGATAACATTTTTTTTCACGTCTAATGCATTAAACCAAAACCAACAAAGATGCATTACAGACTCCTCCTCCCCGCTTTTATCTTATTAAGCCTTTGCTCATGCAGTAAAGATGAAGACAGTGAATATGTTCCCGTCGATCCCTATGCCGGTATTACGGCCGCTTTCGGCAACAACATTGACCCCGACAACCTCAGCAACTATGCAGCCCAGACTATTCCTGCCTATATTACCAGGGACAATACTCAGGCAAATCCCATTACCGATAAAGGGGCAACGCTGGGGCGTGTCTTGTTTTATGACAAAAAGCTTTCGGCGAATAATACGGTTGCCTGTGCCAGCTGCCATATACAGGCAAATGCTTTCGGGGATTCGAACACGGCCAGTAACGGCATTAACGGTGGTACAACCAGGCACGCCATGCGCCTTGTGAATTCTAGGTTTTCCGTGGAGCGTAAATTTTTCTGGGATGAAAGGGCTGCTACTTTGGAATTCCAGACCACACAACCGATACAAAACCATATTGAAATGGGATTCAGCGGTACTGCCGGGGATGAGAATTTGAACGCCTTGCTGTCAAAACTACAGCAGGTTGGGTATTACCAGGAATTGTTCACGTTTGTTTATGGCGATGCAACCATCACTGAAGCGCGCATCCAGAATGCCCTGGCACAATTTATAAGGAGCATACAGTCATTTGATTCCAAATTTGATGCAGGAAGGGCAACTGCTGCAAATGACGGACAGCCATTTACCAATTTCACGATGCAGGAAAACCAGGGCAAGAACCTGTTTCTCGCGCCACCCCAATTCAATCCCGTTGGTGTGAGGACAGGCGGCGGACTCGGATGTGCAGGTTGTCATGCTGCGCCGGAGTTTGACATTGCACCGAATAGTGGAAATAATGGCATTATTGGTACTTTAGGCAATGCTTCGGTGTTGGACCTTACAAATACCAGGGCGCCATCGTTACGCAATTTACTGAAACCGAACGGCACTGCAAATGGACCGTTCATGCACACAGGCGAGTTTGCAACACTGGAAGAAGTCATCGCACATTACAACCTGATCGAACTCAATCCCGCCAATACGAACCTTGATCCGAAACTGCGCCCGGGTGGTATGGCGCAAAACCTCAACATTACCGCACAGGAAAAGGATGCGCTTATCTCCTTCCTGAAAACACTGACTGGCAGTGATGTGTATACAAACGCAAAGTGGTCGAACCCTTTTAATTAGCAGCAGTTTTTAAGTCTCAGTATGCAGTGGCATTAATGCTTAATCTACTGCTTACTGCGATTGCCTACTGAGACTTTATAAATCCGTGGGCTTGTATGTATAAAAAAAAGCTGGAAACCTTCGTTGATGACGAAGTAATTTACACCGTCAAAAGTCGTAACGCCTTCCATTTGCCGGAAACGCCTTCTGATTTTTATTTTCCTGCCAGGTTTTGAAAAGAAATCTGTGCCGTTTGTTTCAGGAAAAACCAATAAAAAAGGTCTTAATACCATGTTGTAACCAGACAATACCAACTGTTTTGTATTTTCTTCATAAGAAGCGCCCGTAACTAAAATCCTTGTTTTAAGTGTATAACGATAATTCGCAGTCCATTTTCCTGGCACTTTCGGAAGCGTAAATAGTCGTGTGCGATGGCCGCGTTTCCATTCTTTGGTAAAAAGGCAAATGCTGTCACCGACTATGGCCATTGCCTCACAATCGAAGTTGATTTTATCCTTTTTATTACCCGTGATGGTTTCCGGCCAGGCAAAGGAAATAGTGTCAATCGATGGTATTTTTTGCAACAGCGATTCCTTCCGGATGCGGTAAATCTGGAGTGTGTCGACCCGGTGCGCATTATTCCCAAAATTCCCCAGATAGAAATAAGTCTTGTCCTGGCCCAAATCTTCCCAATCCCGATTCTCCAAAGGCAGGTCATAGGTTTGAATAATATTTCCGCTGGCAGTATCCAATGCAAAAAGCCGTGCGTTTCCACTATCGTTATGTGCCCAGAATTTTCCCTCCCAGGCGACAAGCCCTGAACCTTCATTGAGTTCATTTTGCAGTAAAATCGCTTTTGAAGGTTTTATACAGGAACGCTTCAGTTTTGGCTTGCAAAGAACCTCAGCCGGTTGTGCGTATGCCATACACCCGAAAAAAAACAACACAAGGAATCTCATTTCAAACGCCTTTAATGTATTCAAGTATTTCATTGGCGTCAAGGCTGAAATGAGGTTCGGCGAATTGTAAGGCATTCCTTGGCATAAAAGGCATATCGGCCGTTTCCGGGTTTTGAACAATGGTAGTTCCGCCCAATTCCTTTATGGCTTTAAGTCCGGCGGTACCGTCCGCATTAGCACCGGATAACAGGATTCCGGTAAGTGCATCACCGTAAGCATCTGCTGCCGATTCAAAAGCGAGGTCGATGCTTGGCCTGCTGTAATTCACTTTCTCAGAAATATCAAGCGAAAGCGTGCCGTTCTTTTCAAAAAGCAAATGGTAATCGGACGGGCAAATGTAAATGGCGCCGGGAAGCAAAGGCGTTTTATCTTCAATTTCCACTACTGGAATCATGGTTTTCAGGGCAATGAGCTCTTCAAGCGTATTGTCTTCAGAGTTTTTGCGGTGCAAAACAATCGCAATTGCAAAATCAGGGATAATGGCAATGCGTGGCAAAATCTTCAGCAACACCTCAAGGCTGCCCGCCGAGCCGCCCATAACGACTACTTTGGTACGGATTATTTGAGTTTCTTCCATATTTTTTCCTTTCTCAATTGCTCAAAAAGCGGTTGTACGTTGGAATACTTAATGGTTTCTTTTGTGCCTAAGACAAGATAACCCAACTTCGCAAGGCTGTCATCGAAAAGATGCAGCGCCCTGTCCTGCAATTCTTTATCAAAGTAAATCATGACGTTGCGGCATAAAATCATATCAAACTCATTGAATGAACTGTCCGAAACAAGATTGTGCTGCGAAAACACCATCTTATCTGAAAATTCTTCGCTGAATTTCGCACGATCATAATTCGCTATATAATAATCGGAAAAATCCTTGATACCGCCGGAAGCGATGTAATTTTCAGAATATTGTTTCATCATACGCAACGGGAAAATGCCTTTTTTGGCATTCGAAAGTGCCGAAGGATTCAGGTCGGTGGCATAAAGCAGTGACTTTTTAAGCAGGTTCGCTTCTTTCAGCAAGATCGCCATGGAAAACACCTCTTCGCCTGTAGAGCAGCCAGCATGCCAGATCCGGATGAAGGGTTTTGTTGCCAATACCGGAAGGATTTCGTCACGAAGGATTTTATAAACGTGTGGATCTCGGAACATTTCGGTGACATTGACGGTAATTTCCTCGACCATATGCTTGAAAAATTCAGGATCGGTGCGCATTTTGGATAGCAACTTGTGGAAATCAGTTAAACCATCCATTTGCGCAAGGCGCTCAATACGGCGTTTGAATGATGCGCGCGAATATCCTCCGAAATCAAATCCGTAATATTCATGTGCATCATTGATCAGCACTTCGATTTCGCTGTCGCTTAACATGGGCGGCTGTTTATAATTTATCGAGTACCTGAAGTAATTTGTCTATGTCTACCGGCTTTGAAATGTACTCGTCGGCACCGGCATTCAGGCTTTTTTCCCTGTCACCAAGCATCGCCTGCGCCGTCACTGAGATAATCGGCGTTTTGGCATGTGACGGGATTTTCCTGATTTGCGGAATGGCTTCATAACCGTCCATTTCAGGCATCATCATATCCATTAAAATGAAATCAATTTTCCCGTCGGTTTTCAGCATTTCCAAAGCTTCGAGGGCGCTTTGGCACGAAACACAGTCATAAGACCTTGACTTCAGCACGGCGGTCAATGCAAAAATATTGCGCGCATCATCATCAACAATAAGAATCTTTTTTTTATCCATTGCGCTATTTTCTATTGTTTATCGTAAAGCCAGACCCTAAGTAACGAAAGCAACTGGTCGACATCGACAGGTTTTGTGATATAATCGGAAGCACCGGCATTGATGCACTTTTCGCGGTCGCCCATCATGGCTTTGGCAGTTACCGCGATCACAGGGAGGTTTTTGAACCTTTTATTTTCACGTATGCGCTGCGCCGTTTCATAGCCGTCCATATTGGGCATCATCATGTCAAGCAACACGACATCGACCGCTGGATTTTCCTCCAGTATCTTCAGCGCTTCTTTACCGTCTATGGCCGTTACGACTTTCATTTGCAGGATTTCAAGCGCTTTGGTCAATGAATAGATATTGCGTACATCGTCATCCACGACAAGCACGGTTTTATTGCTGAGTACATTATTCAGAAGCTGGAATTGCCTGTTTTTGTGGGTACTATCTGCTTTCTTCTCTTCCATCAGATGCAGGAAAAGTGATACTTCGTCAATCATCCTTTGGTAAGAATGGGCCGTTTTCACCACAATGGAATCGGCATATTTCTTAATCTTGAGTTCCTCCTGCATTGAAAGGCTTTTGCCTGTAAATACAATAATCGGAAGGTTTTCCAGTCCGGGATTTTCCTTGACTTTTTCCAAGATATCATAAGCCTGGCGGTCCGGGATCCCCATATCAAGGATTACGCAATTTACATCCGGTTTTTTGAGTGCGACAACGCCTTCGGACACTTCGCTTTTGATTTCAGAACTGATGTTATGGGTTTCCAGAAAGAAAGCCAACGCTTTGGCGTGTTTTGAATTGTCTTCAATGATGAGCACCTTTTGTGCATCACGGTTTACAATCTGTTCAATTTTCTTAAAGATTTCCGGCATCTGCTCATAAGCAACAGGTTTATCCAGGAAATTGATGGCTCCTTTCAGCAAGCTTTCCTGGCGTAATTTATGCGATGACATGATGTGCACAGGAATCGGGCGCGTCTGCGGATTGCTTTTCAGCTCTTCCATCACTTCCCAGCCGCTCTTTATCGGCAGCTGGATGTCGAGTAGGATTCCCACCGGATTGTAGGTTAGCGCCATGTTTAATGCATAATCCCCTCTTACGCTTACAATGCCCTTATAACCACGTTTCCTCGTATAATCAAGTAATGATTTGGCAAAATTGGTATCATCTTCCACGATCAGGATGGTTTTATCACTCGCGGAAATATCATCACGGTCGTCAGGGACATCTTCCGGGATTACTGGCACGACATAAGGATCTATGGTTTCCGGAGATTGCTTTGCTTCCATTTCTTTTTTAGGTTCTGAAACAGGCTCCTGAATCAGTTGCCCGGGAGCTGAAATCGAAATGGGAATGCAGAGCGTAAATTCGCTGCCTTCGCTCATAGCGCTTTTCAAGGACAATTCACCGCGCAATAATTTAGCCAGTTCCCTGCTGATGGAAAGCCCTAAACCAGTCCCCCCGTATTTGCGTTTGGTCGAACCATCTGCTTGATGGAAGGCTTCAAATACCAGCGGTTGCTGGGTTGGCGAAATTCCGATACCGGTATCCTTCACCAGGAAACATACCCGTTTATCATTTTTAGGGTCTTTGTGTATGTCTAGTGTCACCGAACCTTTCGAAGTGAACTTGATGCCATTTGAAATCAGGTTTTTCAATATCTGCTCGAGTCGCATCTTATCGGTTTTGATGACCAATGGCGCGTTGCTGGTTTCAATCTTGAACTCGATTCCTTTTTCTTTAGCAATAACCGAAAACAGGTTTTTAAGGCTTTCCGCAATTTCCTGGACCGGAATGTCTAGGATTTCGAGTTCCATCTTTCCTGCTTCGATTTTCGAAAGGTCAAGGATCTCATCAATCAAGCCTAAAAGTCCGTTTCCGGAACTTTGAATCACTTTCGCAAATTCGATCTGCTCAGCGCTCATGTTCTGTTCATTATTTTCGGAAAGCAATCGGCTCAGCAGTAAAATGGAATTTAACGGTGTCCGTAACTCGTGCGACATATTCGCTAAAAACTCCGATTTGTATCGTGTGGATAACTCCAATGCCTCGGATTTCTTCTGGATTTCAGTATTCTGCTCTTCCAGTAAGACACTTCTTTCTGCAAGCTCTTCATTGGTTTGCTGCAGCTCTTCCTGTTGTACCTTCAGCTCTTCTTCTGAGGCCTGTAATTTTTCAGTCTGCGTTTCCAACTCGGCGTTGATGCTTTCCAATTCACCATGCTGCACGCTCAGTTCTTCGGTTTGCGCCTGCGTTTCCTCGAGCAGTTCCTGCACGCGTTTTCGGCCCAAAGCCCCTTTGATGGCAAGGGCTATGTAGTAAGAAGCATCCGTAAGGAAATTGAGTTCCAAAGCAGTAAATTCCCTTACAGAAGCGAGTTCCATGGCACCTTCCGTATTGGATTCGATTAATGGAATGGCAACGATATGGGCCGGTTTGATTTCGCCTAAAGCATAAGAAATGCTGATATCTTCCGTTTCAGGTAACTTCAGTTCGAGCATCTTCCTTGACTTTGCAGCCTGCCCTATCAGGGATTCGCCAAGCTGTATACGTTCACGTTCCCTGGAAGGAATGTAGCTGTAGCCTGATACCAATTGCAATTCTTCCCCTTGTAGCAGGTAAATCACACCGGCATTGCTTTTGGTATATGCTGCAATGAATTCAATAATTTCTTTGGTCAGCTGCTCTATACTCTTCTCGCCGAGCATGACGTTGCTAAGCTGTGCCATGCCTGTTTGCAGCCACTCTTTTTCGGTGAGCAGATTGAATGACCTGTTCAGCGAAACCGCCATATTGTTCAGCGAGCCGGCCACGCTGCCCAAAGCATCGCTTTCTGTATCGTTGACGCGGATTTCATAATTCCCGTCTGAAATTTGTTCGGCGATACCGCTGATGACACGGATCCGGTTTGCGGTTTCAATTTCATTCCTTTGGAGTTCCATCTGCAGCATTTGCCTTTGCCTGAAATCCTTCAGCATCCTCATGAAAAAGACGATGGTGATAATCAAAGCCGTCAAAGCGGCCAATACAATTAAAACGAGGCTGTAATTGCCGTTCTTAGCAGACTGCTCCACCCTGATTTTCAACAGTCGCTGCTCTTCTGTTTCCATCGCACGAAGCGAGGCGCGAAGTCCATCGAGCAACGCTTTTCCTTTTGTCAGGTTTTCTTCCGTGGCGACGTAGCCTGCAGCTTTTGCTTTGACACGCACTTTGAGGTAATCGTAAAATATTTTGCTTTTAAACTCAAGCTCAGCCAGGTTCTTTTGCTGTGCGAAGTTATCCGACGTGAGCCTTCTCAACGTATTGTAACAAATTTGAGCGCGACCCTCTGCACCTTCGTAAGCTTCCAAAAGGGTGGTCTTTCCGGTAATCAGGAAACCACGGACGCTGTTTTGCGCTTCAATCGTGATATTATGGCCCTGGTTGATGTTGTAAATGACTTCGTTGGTGTGGTTCACCATCGCATTGCTGTCGAGCAGTTTCTTGATACTTAGGAATGAGGCTGTCGAACTGATCAGAAGGATCAATAGTGAAATCCCTGAACTGACAATTAAATTTCTTTTAAAATTGCTTTGCATAGGCTATTATTTTGGGAGAATAATAATGAATTCGGCTCCGCTGCCTTCTGTGCTTCGGGCGGTAATCAGGCCGTTGTGTTTTTCGATGATTTTTTTGGCTATGGCCAAACCGATGCCGGTGCCTTCATAAGCATCGCGGTGGTGCAGTCTTTGGAAGATGGTAAAAATCTTGCCTACATAATTTTCGTCAAAACCGATGCCATTATCCTTTACTGAAATCCTGTAGAAATTGCCATTTTCATTCATACGGGAAGTGCATTCTTTTTCGGTTACGCATTCCGAAGTGATTGTAATTACAGGCGGGACGTCAGGTTTTGAAAATTTAAGAGAATTCCCGATCAGGTTTTGCATCACCTGCCTTAGTTGGCTTTGGATGGCATCGATCGTTGGTAAGGTATTTTCAATAATTATCGTACCGCCTTTCTGTTCAATAAGGTATTCAAGGTCGGAAAGGACTTCGCCCACCACTTCATTCAGGTCGGTTTTCTCAGGAACGGCAGATGACGATAACCTTGAATAATCAAGCAAATCTTCAATCAGTTTGGTCATCCTTGCCGACGATGCCAGTGCGCGCTCGATGGTTTCATGCGCTTTGGCCTCATCGATAAGGTAACGGTCCTTAATCAGCCTGACGAAGATTTCAATTTTGCGGATGGGCTCCTTTAAATCGTGCGAAACTACCCAGGCAAATTGCTGTAATTCATGGTTGCGGAATTCAAGCTCATCGTTTTTCGCCTGCAGTTCCCTGGTGCGCTCCAGGACTTTTTCTTCGAGGTTTTCCTGTGCTTCCTTCCGGATTTCAATTTCTTTGGATAAGAGGTTGTGCAGTCCTTTAAGTTCCTGCTGCTGCTGGTATAATTTGAGGAATGTCTTTACCTTTAATATCAACAAATCCGCATCGACAGGTTTTGTGACATAATCGACACCACCGGTGTGGTAGCCTTTGGAAATATATTTTTTCTCTTTATTGATGGCCGAAAGGAAAATAATTGGAATGTCTTTTGTACGGTTGCTGCCCGAAAGCGCTTCCGCTACTTCGAAACCATCCATTCCCGGCATCTGCACATCGAGGATAATCAGCGAATAATCCTTTTTAAGAGTCTTCTTTAACGCTTCTTCACCTGAATCGGCGGAGTCAGATTCAAGTTGGTGCAGTTCCAGGATTTTTTTGAGCGGGATAATATTTTCCCGTTTATCGTCTACAATTAATATCATATATATGTCGGGCACAAAAGCCCTTTCTTAGCGCAGGACAATTCGTTATGCCCAACATGACACACCAGCATTTACTGATAGTCCAAAATGTAATACATATGGAATTGCAGCTTTCAGGAATGGCCCCTGGGAAAGAGCTGATCTGTGTTCAGATCTATTCCGTTTGAAAAGATTGTTATTGGTACCCAAATGTATGAAAAAAACTATTCTTTTTGATATGTGCCCGGAAAAAATAAATATTTAAAAGTCGGCCTTTAAGCCCATGCAAAAATATCACTGTTTCTCCGTAAGGTATTTCCAGTAGCGTTTTGGGACGTGTTGCAGGTGGAGTTTCATATTTTTGCGCGCGGGAATGTTTGTGCTTTTAAAATAGTCCTGCCATAAAACGGAATACAGGTTTTCTTTATCATGCAAAAGCCCGTTTTCTGAAGCTTTACGGATTTCAGGAACATATTCCATCCTGATTTCTGAAACGGAATTCAGATCATAATACAATCCATAATGCCGCCTGAGGTCATAAATGATCCAGGGCTGGTCTGCATAACGGTTTTTGAAGAAATTGCTGATCAGCGGCAACACATTGAAGTCTGGCTCGACTGGCGCGTAAAATATCCCATCGGTAGTTTCCTGAAAGCGGATAAAAGCTTTCATGCGATGCTTTTCACGGTTCACGCTGCGGTCCATTTTTGAAATGGCCATCACCGAAGGATGCCCATAATTTTGCTCAGCTCCTTTCGGGTTGTCAAAGATATATCTGCAGAAATCAAACAAATGCTGCACCATTTCAGGCGATTCAGAAAGGTATGATTTGTAAAAGCGGAGCTGCCAGTCCGGGCTGATTTTCTTTTTCAGCCCATTCCAAACCCTGTTCGCTTTTTCTTCATTGCTGATGATTTCAACATATTCTTCCAATAAGCCAGGTTGGTAATGGGATTCAGATACGACTCTGACAGCAACGGGCCTGGTTTCATAAAATTCAAAAACACCCGTTAGCAATCCTTCAAGGCTGCCATCAAAAACAAAAACCGTCATTAGAAAAGCGTAAGTTGGTTTTGAGGGATCTTTAAATATTTGCTGTTGCTTTCCGCGAGGATTCTTTGTTTTACGACAAAACCATCGGGTTCATTCAATTGAAAAATGCTGTCTGCACAACGGATGAAATACCGGGCACGGTTGTATGCAATGCCCATTTGCCTGAGCTGATCGGAACGCAATCTGCCGAATTTCCTCGCCATTACGATTTTTTTTGCCGATCCCACCCCAATTCCCGGTACACGCAGAATCATTTGATAATCGGCTGTGTTGATGTCGATGGGGAAAGATTCCATATTACGCAACGCCCAGCTTAATTTCGGGTCGATATCCACATCAAGATGCGGATTTTTCTCGTTTAGGATTTCTTGTACGTCAAAGCCATAAAAACGCATCAGCCAATCCGTCTGGTAGAGTCGGTTTTCACGTAAAAGCGGTGGTTGGCTACCGATCACTGGCATCCTTGTATCATAACTAATCGGGATGTAACCCGAGTAATACACGCGCTTTAGATCATAATTTTTATAATACTCATTGGCGCTGTACATGATTTCCATGTCGGTTTCAGGTGTGGCGCCGATGACCATTTGCGTACTTTGCCCGGCAGGTACAAACTTTGGTGTGCTGCGGATCAGTTTTTTTTCATCCTTCAGCGCTATGATGCTGTCTTTGATAAAACCCAATGGCTTCTTTACATCGTCATGTGATTTATCGGGTGCCAGTAATTTGAGCCCGGATTCAGTAGGCATTTCGAGGTTTATGCTCATACGATCGGCGTACAGGCCCGCTTCTGTCAACAATTCCTGACTTGCGCCGGGAATGGTTTTCAGGTGAATGTAGCCGTTAAAATTGTTTTCAAGCCGGAGCTTTTTGGCAATACGCACCAAACGTTCCATGGTATAATCGGCATTTTTAAAAATTCCGGAACTCAGGAACAAACCTTCTATGTAATTGCGCCTGTAAAAGCTCATAGTCAGTTCGACAACTTCATCCACAGTGAAAGCGGCGCGTTTTACATCGTTGCTTTTTCTGGAAACACAAAACGCACAATCGAAAATACAATGGTTTGTCAGCAGGATTTTAAGCAGGGAGACACAGCGTCCGTCTTCGGTGTATGTATGGCAAATTCCTGAGCTGCTCGCATCGCCTAAACCTTTGTTTGTGTTTTTACGATTGCTTCCGCTGGAAGAGCACGATACGTCATATTTTGCGGCGTCGGCCAGGATTTGCAGTTTTTCACGGATTCGTTCAGACATGTGGATGGAATAAGTAATTTGAGGATCGGATTCAATTCTATAAAAATAAAAATCGCAAACCACTTCTTCATGTGAACAACCGTTAAATATCTTTCAAAAAAAATACCGCCCTGAAGCGGTATTAATACATTTTGGTCTTTCCCTTCGAATAACTGCTCAAGCCGAGGAAAAAGTAGATAAGGCAATATCTTATCAACCCGGTCAAGAACAAATAAACTCCTGCCACGACAAGCAGGTTATCCAATAATTCATCCGGACTGATATCCGTAAAAGACAATACGAGCAGGATTGCTCCCAAAATAAACCTGACAATCATGTCAGATTTACCGACATTTTTTTTCATGTTTGTGTGTTTAATTACATGGCTTTGTAGAATTATCTCTACAAAGGCTAAATTAACAAAATTTTAGTACAAACAAAAAAATTTATTTATTATCAGAAAGTTAACTTAAGGGAGTTTCGTTTCGCCCTGCCATTGCATAAATCCACCAACGAGATTATAGGTGTTCTGAAAGCCCATTTGGCCCATAATATCACATGCCTGGCCACTTCTTCCGCCGGCTTTGCAATAGACATAATAATTTTTTGATTTGTCCAAAGCTTCAAGTTCATAGATGAAGCCCTGTCCTTTATAAATGTCGATCATGATGGCGTTTGGGATAATGCCTTCATTACATTCATCTTCGGTCCTGACGTCGAGGATGACGGCATTCGAATCGGCTTCAAGTTGCGAAGCCCATTCCTGTTGTGATAAATTCATATGGATATTTTAATTGCTTATGCTTTGATGGAACAACCGATGGCTTTGGTTTCCTTTACAGTAATCTCTTTTTTGCTGAGCAATGCATCGACGGCGTTTTCGACATACTTTTGTTTTACGGCCGATTCATCTTCATAATTATCATCGATCGCGCCCATGTACTTTACTACACAAGCCTTGCCTTCTTTCTGCAAAACATATACATGCGGGGTTTTTGTGGCACCATATTGTGGGTAGATTTTCTGCCCTTCATCAAATAAATACGGGAATGTAAAACCTTTCTCTGCAGCCCTGACTTTCATCAGCTCAAAACTATCGTCCTTTTGTTTGGCCGGATTGTTGGGGTTGATGGCAATCACCGGATAACCTTTCCCACTATACTTTTTGTCCAAAGCGATGATGCGGTCTTCATAAGCCTGCGAAAATGGGCAATGGTTGCAGGTGAAAATAATTATAAAGCCTTTCGCAGATTTGAAATCCTTCAAAGAGACCATTTTATCATCTACATTCTTCAGGCTGAAATCAGCTGCAGTATCACCTACCTTATAACCGCCGCCAATTGTTCTCTTTCCCGTAAAAGCACTGGCTGCAGTTACAATAACAGCAAGCACGAGCATTGTCAATCTGTTCATAATAATCATCTTATAATTTGTTTCAATTCATTTTCCAAAGCGTCAAATGTAAAGCTTTGCTCGTAAAATTTTCTTTCTGTTTTGTTAAAGATTACAGTGGCTGGAATCGCGCCGGACCAACCGGCATCTACCTTGCCGATCCACTCGTTGGCATTCAGGTCATCGAGAAAGATCACGTCCGATTTCAGGTTTTTTCTTTTAATAAACGGAATCAGGTTGCTTTCAATTTTTTTCCGCATATCCAGGCTGACGAGCAATACTTTCACTTTCCGGTTCTTGTAAAGCGCATTCAATTTTTCGAAATGAGGTAATTCAGCCACACAGGGCGCACACCATGTTGCCCAGAAATTCACCACATAAGTAGTATCGTTCTTTTTATTCAGGAAATACTCAAGTGATTTAAAATCATACGCGGGAACCCTGACCCCATCCTTTTCATAAATCTTCAAAGGTTTGGGTTCTAAAGCCGTATGCTGCCGTTCCGAAACAACCGCCAGCTGCACCAACACCAGACAAAATAAAACGATTTTCGCCATCCTTTTTTTTTCAGGAACATAAAAGTACCCAATCTTTATTGGTGCAAATTTCATTTAACAAAAATTTAATACACAGTTGTATATACAAATGAATTAAAATAACATACATTTGTACCTACAAATATTGTTGCTACAATTATGACAATTGAAGAAGTTATCAAATCAAAATCAGCCTTACCTTTACATAAAAAGGTGGTTTTGAATATTTTATACACTCAAAATGTCGTTTCCGAAAAGTTTACTGAAATATTAAAACCTTTCGAAATTTCGGTAGAGCAATTCAATGTATTGCGAATCCTGCGCGGCCAGAAAGGATGCCCTGCAAACATGTTCCTGATACAAGAGCGCATGCTTGCCAAAACCAGCAACACCACCAGGCTTGTCGACAAATTATTGCTCAAAGGCCTTGTAACACGCGAAGTCTGCCCGAATAACCGCCGTAAAATGGAAGTGGCCATTACAGAGAAAGGGCTTTCACTCCTCGAAGAACTGGACCCACGCATTGAAAACCACGAAAAAAACTTTACAAGCAATATGACACAGGAAGAATTGGTACAGCTGAATTTACTTCTCGAAAAATTCCGCAATACCGATCCGGCCTTTTAAACACAAATCTTTTATCAATTTTAAACAATAACTAATTTAATTACAATGAAAAATTTCAAAACAATTGCTATCGCATTCATGATTGCCTTAGGCGCAACATCAGTCAACGCACAGACTAAAAAAGTGGACACTAAAACCAGCCAGATCTCATGGGTTGGTAAGAAAGTAACAGGACAGCATTCAGGTACAGTAAACCTTAAGGATGGTGCTTTGGAATTCAAAAGTGGCAAACTTACAGGTGGTGCTTTTACGGTCGACATGAACTCCATCGCGGTAACCGACCTTAAAGCGGGTGAAGGAAAAGAGAAACTGGAAGGACACCTTAAAGCTGACGATTTCTTCGGAACGGCTAAATTCCCGACGGCTTCCCTGAAATTCAAGACCGTGACTCCAAAAAAAGGCAATAGCTATGCCGTAACTGCCGATCTTACCATCAAAGGCATCACCAAGCCGGTAACTTTTGACATCGTGGTAATGGGCAAAAAAGCAAGCACTGAATTCAAAGTGGACCGCACTAAATATGGCATCGAATACAAATCAGGAAGTATTTTCTCAGGTTTGGGTGACGCTGTAATCAACGATGAATTCGAATTGAGCGTAGCACTCAACTTCTAATAAGGGAAAAATTGCAATATAAAGCCCCGGCGTTTTCGTCGGGGCTTTTTTTTGGGCGTGCCGGCGGCTGGAACGTCTACAGTCGCAGTCACGTTTAGCAGCAACCGCCGTCGGGCGCTGCGCTTCAATCTTTTTACTTTCGCTGCGCTTCAGGAAAAAAGGATTTCCGCTTCGATCCCTCACGCAATCGCGCATCGGATATAAATTTCGTATTTCCTGCATTAAACAGTAATTTTGCGCAACAACTGAACACTGCGACTGTACACTATGAAAAAAGTCCTCCTCATCGACAATTACGACAGCTTTACCTTCAACCTGAGCCATTACCTTGAAGATCTTGGCGCTGAAGTCACTGTATGGCGAAATGATGAGTTTGAGCTGGAGGAAGTCGCCGCTTTCAATAAAATCGTATTGTCGCCCGGCCCCGGACTTCCATCTGAATCGGGCTTGCTCCTGGAGGTCATCCGCACGTATGCGGCAACGAAAAGCATCCTTGGCATCTGTCTGGGCCAGCAGGCCATCGCCGAAGTTTTTGGCGGCAGCCTTATCAATCTTGAAAAAGTGTACCACGGTGTTTCCACAACAATCAACATTATTGCTCAGGATGAATCTTTATTCCAGAATATCGGCAGCAAAATGGAAGTGGGACGATATCATTCCTGGACCGTAAATAAGGATTTGCCCGAAATACTTGAAGCCACTTCCGTCGATGAAAATGGAGAAATCATGTCCCTCAGGCATCGCATTTTCGATTTGAAAGGCGTACAGTTCCATCCCGAAAGTATCCTCACTCCTGATGGAAAATTTCTTTTGAAAAACTGGCTAAAATCATAATACCATTTAATCAAATTCAATATTTTAGTTTATATAAATAAATCTAAATTATTGAATATTAATTACTTAATTTATGAATATAGATTTATTCTATCGCATTCAAAACGGCCGAATTCACTGCTGTAACACTTCAACCCGCACATGTAATATTTGTTAAAAAATCGTTAATAAATTTTCAAACAAACGTTTAAATTAAACAATTGTTTAATTTTGTAACCGAATTTTTAGCAAGAGAAAATGACGACAGATTTCAATGATAAACAAATGCATATCCTCCAAGTCGCTGAACAGCTTTTTGCAGAAAAAGGTTTTGACGGCACTTCGGTAAGGGATATAGTGAAAGTGGCAAAAATCAACATCGCGATGGTTTCGTATTATTTCGGTTCGAAGGAAAAAATGCTCGAAGCGCTGATCATTTCCCGGATTTCGGATCTTAAGATCCAGTTGGAAAACCTGACAAAAGAGCCCATCAACCCGATGCAGAAACTGGACAAGCTCATCGACCTTTACATCGCACGTATGCAGAAAAACCGCTGCATTTACCAGATTGTCCACTTTGAGTTGTCCAATAAAAAGCGTGAAGTAAACCTGAAATCATTTACCGAAGTCAAGAAAAAGAATTTCGAATTCCTGAGGGAAATCATCAACGACGGGCAGGAAAAAGGCGTATTCCGTAACGATGTCAATATCTACCTGATCCCTCCTACCATCCTCGGGACTTATTTCCATTTCCGGATGAACCGTCCGCTGTATGAAGAATTGCTCGGCCTGGACACCGATGAAGCTTTTGAAGATTACATCAAAAATGACCTTAGCGCACACATCAAACAAACCATAAAAGCATTATTGACCCATGAAAATCAGTAATTTAATACTTGCCGTACCGCTATTCTTTGGAATTGTATCCGCGAATGCGCAACAAAAAACCAGCCTGTCGCTGCACGATGCCGTACAAATGGCGATCACTAAAAATGAGGAAGTGCTTTTAGCCGATGCCAAAGCCCAAACGAAAGAGTATGACCTTGGAGTGGTAAAGAACAACCGCTACCCCGATTTTAAGCTGTCGGGGCAATATTTAAGGCTGACCAACGCCGACGTAAAGCTGAAATCGAGCAACGAAGCATCCACAGACCCGAACGAGGAACCCGCTTCCTCCCCCAAGGTAAACCAATTGATCCTCGCACAGGCCAATGCCAATATGCCTATATTTTCTGGATTCAAACTGAAGCACAGCATCACCGCTTCAGAAAATTTTTATAAAGCCGAAAAAGCGAATGCGCAATATACGAAGGAAGAAACCGCAATGCGCGTCGTGCAGTATTATGCTGAGTTGTATAAGGCACAGAAGTCTGTCGAATTGTTAAAAGAAAGCCTCAAAAGCAGCCAGCAACGTGTTACCGATTTTACCGCAATGGAAAAAAACGGGATTATCGCGCGCAATGACCTTCTGAAATCGCAACTCCAGGAATCAAGGATACAGCTTTCACTTGATGATGCCGAAAAAAACGTCAGGATTATTAACTACAACCTGATCACCCTGTTAAAGCTGTCACCTGAAACGATGATTGAAGTATCCCCGGACAATCTTGATCCGGATCTTTTCTCCAAAACCATTAAATCCGAAGCTGAAGCATTAAGCAACAGAAAGGACCTGGAAGCTTTGGATTTTGAACAAAAAGCTACCGAAGCGAATATCAAAGTTGCGAAAAGCAATTATTATCCTTCCTTGTCGCTGGTTGGCGGTTATGCATTTATCGACCTTCAAAATGTAGTCCGTGTTGAAAATGCGATGAACATCGGTGTCGGATTGTCATACAACCTGAGTTCGCTATTCAAGAACAGTAAAGACGTCAAAGCCGCCCGCAGTCGCTCTGAAGAAGTGAAACTCCAGCAAACCATCCTTACCGACCGCATCAAATCACAGATCGTTGAAGCGCAGGAAGACTACGACCTTTCCGTAAAGCAAAACAAAGTGTATTCGGAAGCGGTGGATCAGGCCGGGGAGAATTTCCGCATTGTCAAAGACAAATACGACAACGGGCTTTCAGACACGAACGACCTGCTCGAAGCTGATGTCGAAGACCTTACCGCAAAAATAAACCAGGCTTATGCGAAAGCGAATATGGTTTTAAAATATTACGAATTGCTTGACGCAACCGGCCAATTAACACAATCCCTGAACCTAAACTAACAATATCATGGAAAAGAAAAAGACAAACAAAAAATTCATATTCATCCTCAGCGCACTAGTGATCCTTGGGGTTACCTATGGTGTTTTCAAATACGTACATTCGCTGAAACATGAAGAAACCGACGATGCGCAGATCGAGAAAAACATGAATCCGATCATTCCGCGTGTTACCGGTTATGTCACCAAAGTATATGTAAAAGACAATGATTTCGTAAAGAAGGGCGACACGCTTTTCACGATCGACAACAGCGATTATATCGTAAAACTAGAAGATGCCAAAGCGGCACTGGCAGCAGCCGAAGGAAATTATGATGTTTCCAAAGCCGATGTGGGCAGCGCCGAAGCCAATATTTCCGTTTCCGAAGCCAACGTACTTTCAGCAGGCGGGAATATCGAAACCGCGCGCATCCGCCTGACACGTGCCACGAACGACTTTGAGCGTTACAATAATCTTTACAAAAACCATTCGATTACGAAGCAGCAATTCGAACAGGCCGAAGCCGCCAAGCTTGAAGCCGAAAACCAATTGAAGATCTTACAGCAGCAGCAACGGGCAACCGCTTACCAAAAATCGGTTACGATTGCAAAATCGAACGTGACCAGCAAGCAGACTTCCGTAGCGGCCGCCAACATCAAGCGTGCCCAGGCTGCCGTCGATGCCGCGAAACTGAATGTGGATTACACTGTGGTTACCGCTTCTGTCGACGGGCAGATTTCAAAAATCGGCATCCAGCCGGGGCAGGTTGTCCAACCAGGACAATCACTGTTTTACATTATTGGCAGCCAGAACCCATGGGTGATCGCCAACTTTAAGGAAACGCAATTGAACAAAATGATTGCGGGACAAAAAGTCACCATTAAGGTTGATGCTTATCCTGATACCGAATTTAACGGTACCGTAGCTTCGTTCTCTCCTGCTACCGGCGCACGTTTTTCCATTTTGCCTCCGGACAATGCCACCGGAAATTTTGTAAAAACAATCCAGAGGCTTCCTGTAAAAATAACCCTCGATGCAGGAAATGATACAGAGAAGATCAAGTTATTGCGTCCGGGAATGAATGTCGATGTGGATGTGCATTTGAATTAATAGTATTAAGATGTGAGAATTGAGACATCAACGGGTACAATATCAATTCTAATATCTCAATTCTGATATCTAATTTGTAAACTCATGGTTCAGGAAGAAAATGACTTAGTAGAATACGGCTTCAGGCGCGTCATCATTACGATTACCGCCGTGTTGTGCGCACTGCTCGAAATTGTGGATACGACGATCGTAAACGTAGCGCTCACAGACATGCGCGGCAGCCTCGGGGCAACACTGACCGATGTCGCATGGGTAATCACGGCCTATGCCATCGCCAACGTCATCGTAATCCCGATGACGAGCTGGCTCTCGCAGCAATTCGGACGGCGCAATTATTTTGCAGTATCCATCGTCATATTTACAATATCCTCCTTCCTCTGCGGGAATGCGGGCAACATTTGGGAACTCGTCATCTTCCGTTTTATACAGGGACTTGGCGGCGGGGCACTGCTCGTAACGGCACAAACCATTATTACTGAAAGTTACCCGGCAGCAAAACGCGGTATGGCACAGGCCATTTACGGAATGGGCGTCATCGTCGGGCCTACGCTTGGACCGCCGTTGGGAGGTTATATCGTAGAAAATTATTCATGGCCGTACATCTTTTACATCAACATCCCCATCGGGATCATTGCGGTCATACTGACGCTGAGCTTTGTTCGCAGCCCCAAATACGGCGAAAAACTCAAAGCCAACCAGGTCGACTGGATCGGCATCATACTACTCGCGGCATTTATCGGCTCGTTGCAGTTCGTGTTGGAACACGGCCAGCAGGATGACTGGTTCGACGATCCCTTGATCACAGGATTGAGCGTATTGTCCTTATTCGGGTTGATATTGTTCATCTGGCGGCAGCTTACTTATCAATATCCAATTGTAAACCTCAGCGTTTTAAAGGACGGAAATCTCAGGGTGGGAACATTCATGTGTTTTATCCTTGGTTTCGGATTGTACGGATCGACGCTGGTCATTCCGATTTACACGCAGCAGATATTGGGATGGACCGCAACGGATGCCGGGCTGCTGCTGATACCGGGTTCAATCACGACCGCATTTATGATGCCGATTGTCGGAAACCTGATCCAGAAGGGCGTACCGCAACCCTATCTTGTCGCAGTGGGTTTCCTGATTTTCTTCTTCTTTACATTCTGGATGCACAATGCCATGACACCGGACACCGGAGTGGAGCATTTATTCTGGCCATTGATCATGCGTGGCATCGGATTGGGACTGTTGTTTGTACCGATAACCACGATGGCTTTGTCTACGCTCAAAGGCAAAAGTATCGGCGAAGGCGCGGCTTTTACAGGGATGATGCGCCAACTGGGCGGGTCATTCGGGATTGCGATCATAACAACCTTCATCACACGTTATACGCAGAAGCACCGCGTCGACCTGGTTTCCCACCTCGACGGCAGCAGGCTCGAAGTACAGCAGCGCATCAATGGCATGCAACAGTCCTTCATGTCGAAAGGATTTTCGGCCAGTGAATCGCTTGCAAAAGCACACCAGGCTTTAGATTATAATGTAATGAAACAGGCTACGGTACTGTCATACATGGATATTTTTCTTTACCTGGGCATATTGTTCCTGTGCTGTATACCCATTATCCTGTTTGTGAAAAGAGGAAAGAACAAAGTGGACATGTCCGAGGCGATGCATTAAGGTTCAAAGTACAGAGCACAGGGTGCAATAACGTACTTCAAAATATATGGAATAGAAATGTGAAGGCGCCGGGCGTGAGTCCGGCTTTTTTATTTATCCGAACGATTCGCCAACGCCATAAAGAAATCGGACCAATTCACCCCGCCGCCATCTTTACCCATCCTCACAATGATCATCTTCTTTGACGGGTTTACATAAATGTATTGCCCAAGGATCCCTTCAGCCATGAAATCCCCATTCGCAGAGGGAAGCCACCATTGGTATTTGTAATAATCCGCACCGCCTTCGGTGGCATCTGCTTTTATCGATTCCTCTACCCATTTCCGGGACACGATTTGCTTTCCGTTCCAGTTGCCTTTATTCAGGTAGAGCCGCCCGATTTTAGCAAAATCCCGCGCCCGCGCATTGATACAGCAAAAAGCCTTTTCCGTGCCATGATTCTTTTTATCAATACTCCACGACCCGTCATACTCCATTTCGAGCGGCGTCCATAATTTTTCCTGGAAATATTGGGTGACGGTTTTTCCCTTCAGCGCGCTTTCCAGAACGGCTCCCAAAAGCTGCGTATTGCCGCTCACATAGTCAAATTTTTGACCCGGCTCGCCTTTCAGTTTCAATTTCGAAACCTCCCGTTTTAAATTCCTGCCGTAATAAAATGAGGCCGCTTCACTGAATGGATTGAAATAACTCTCACTAAAATCCAATGCCGAAGTCATTTGCAGCAAATGCTTAATAGTCACTTTCCCAAAACCGTTCTTCTCCAGTTCCGGAAGGTAATGTTTCACGGGTTCATCAACCGACTTGATCAATCCGTCATCAATCGCACAGCCGATCAGGATCGATGTCACTGATTTGGCCATCGAAAATGAAGGAATGATGCTTTCCTTGTTGTATCCCTTAAAATACTTCTCATATTGTATCGTGTCGTTTTTGATGATTAAAAATGCCACCGTGCTGTGGTGTTCCAAAAGCCAGTCTAAAGAAACAGAGTCTTTTTTATTACTCACTTTTATCGACTTCGGATAGGTTCCGTGGGCAGTCGAATCGAACATGAACTTATTCTCATGGCTCACCAAAGCCCGCGACGGGAACTTCTTATAATCTTTGATATCAGCGAAATTGTAAACCACAAACCGACCCAGTTTACACGATGACAATGCGACCGCAAGGATAAAGAGCATGCTTATCCTGTACCAATTTGTATAATTCATAAACGTTTTTTTTTACTAACCCATGGGATTTAAATTAAACGTACCCTGATAGGTCCAATGCGATACCAATCCGATCAGGAATGCCAAAAGCAACACCACCTCGACGCACATGAGCAGATACATCAATGCAATCCTGCAACCCATTGCGAAACCGGAATAATCGGCGCGAAAAGCATTTATATAAGCATACCCCAAATAAATCATCGTAAGGACCACGACTGAAATGTCGATCACCGTAGCGAAGCCTCCGCTAAAAGGAATCACGAGGTTAATATAATAAATAAGATGCCCGGCCATCGAAATCAGCAGCATGCCTAACAACACCATCCCTGCGATAATGGCGTGCTCGCTCAGGTTCAGTCTTTTCCTTCGGAACAATATAAAGCTATTCAATGCCGACAACGGCACGAAAAGGAAGATCAGGATTTTACTCCTTTGGGTATAAATCTGGTCCAGCGCCTTATTGGCTTCGGTCTGGTCAGTAGGGTCCGGTGCAGCTTCCCCTATCTGGCTGATCAGAAGCTCATCATAAAAATGTCGTACGAACAGCAAAAGCCCCAGCGTAATCAACACCAGGTAAAATACATTGTAATACCGTATCCGCTTCCCGGAAATATAATCCAGCGCAGCCTTACCCGGACGCGTCAAAGACTGCCTGGCTGTAAACAGCATCCCTTTATCAATATGGAATGTGCCGTGAAGCAGGTCATGGAAAATAAAATGCTGGAAAGAAATCCGGTGTGTATCGGCTTTCTGCCCGCAGCCGGCACAAAATTTATCTGTTAATTCCTTTTCACAGTTGAGGCAGTTTGTACTTGTCATGCATTACATTGCTTTAAGGCGAAGATATTGAAAAGTACAGTAATTTCAATATATTTCATAAACCGTCGTGGCGACAATCTCCACCAGCCAGAACAGCATTGCAATTCTGGCAGCCTTATTGATTTCAAAATTGTCTTCCTGCCCCGACATTATCGCTCAGTTTGAAATCATATTGTTACAGGCAACCCAAAAACCTCCTGCAATTCCGTGATAAAAATCTTTACCGCCGGGCAAGCGACGGTACCGTATATTTGATGCTGTCTTTACTAAGCACCAGGTATCCCGTATTGCCGCTTTTGGTCGCAACGACTTCATTGTCCAGCAGTATGTCATAAGTGTAGTCGACGCCCTGCTCTATCCACGAATTGGAAATGACCACTTTCATATACGCCTCAAAAGGCGCGTTTACATAAAACTGCTTCTGCCAGCCCTCCGGATTTTCCGATCCTTCAAAAACAATCCATCGATACAGCGAACCGCTCTGCTCCCTTAAATCAAAATAATTGGGCTGTATGTTTTCTGAAGTCCTTATCCTGTAAGTGAGCAGTCTCGATTTGTTTTCAGGGGCTTTATCATCGCTGCTGCAGGAAGCCACCGCTAAAAAAGCAAAAGCAGACAACATTATTAAGTATTTTTTCATCGTTTTTTATGGCTTAATTTATGGGAAATCGCCTTATTCATGCGGATATTGCGACCCGGTCCTCCGCTGCCAGCCGGCGTTGTCATTACAAATATAAACATCCAGATCCATTTTTATACCGGAAGTTTTCTTCCAATAATCTGCAATAAGTACAAAAGATTCCTTAAGCATTATCATGGCACAATTTCCAGATCCTCCGGCATAATCCACAACGAATGCTTCACCGGGTTGTGGTTCGCTACGCCAAAGCCGTCCAGGTCACTGTCAAACAAAACCAGCAGCCTGCCATAACTGTTCCTGGTTTCATCCACCACCACGCCTATCTCGCCAATCAATTTCCAGTAATCGTTTTCAGCATGGATTTTCTGCTCCGCACTTTGCCGTCCTGAAAACGATATCAGTTTTACTTTGGTATTTTTATTCATACATTATTGACTACCGGGTTCCATCCCCTCCGCCGAGGTGTGGCCGCAGGCCGGGGTGGTTTAAATCCCCGAATATATTGCTTTATATTTTTATGTGTGGGAAAAAATTACAATCAGCGCCATAACTGTATCTGCAATCTCCAATTACTTAACATAGTTTGGTGAAACACATTTGTTCCAATAATCAACTATTGTTTTGATGGTATCTTTTATTTCCTGATAGTTTGTCGGTTTAACAAAAAATCCCTGAACTGATTTTGAATATGCGTCTACAACGCTCTGTTGCTCTGCACTGGTAGAGAAAAATAAATATGGAATGGATTTAATCCTTAAATCTTCATTTTGGTGGATTTTTTCACGCAATTCCATCCCATTCAGTTTTGGCATGTTAATATCTGAAAAAATTATAAATGGCTCAATAGAGGTATCTGTCAAATACTCCAGCGCCTTTTCACCGTCAGCAAAAAAAATGATTTCATTCTTGAAGCTTAAATCAGAAAATACTTCGCTTAACATTTCCTGATCGTCAATATCATCTTCAATGATAATTATGGGTCCACCCTTATTCATCTTTTTTTTGTAAATGTACATAATATATATGAAGTTGGATTCACGCCTCGTGGATGCCACACTCCACAACCTCGTCATACATCTTCGCGCCTTAGCCATTGACCTTCGCACCCTAGCTATCGACGTTCGCATGCATGCCATTGACATTCGCGCCATCGCCATCGACATTTGCACCCTTGCCATTGACGTTCGCGTCATCGACATCGACGTTCGCGCCTTTGCCATCGATGTTCGCGTCCTCGCCATCGACGTTCGCGTCCTCGACATCGACGTTCGCGCTCTTACCATCGACGTTCGCGTCCTCGCCATCGATGTTCGCGTCCTCGCCATCGACGTTTGCGTCTTTGTCATCGACGTTCGCGCCCTCGCCATCAACGTTCGCGTCCTCACCATCGATGTTCGCGTCCTCACCATCGATGTTCCCACTGTGACCGTCAACCGTACTGCCTACTATGACTGTGACTGCGACTGTGACTGCGACTGAGACTGAAACTCCCTCACCCCAACACCAACCCTTCGTTTAAACACCTTCGAAAAATACCCATAATCCTCAAATCCCAGGTCATACGCAATCTCACTGAGGTTTTTCCGGGAATACATCAGCATCCGTTTCGCTTCCAGCATTACACGGTCGGCAATAATGTCGGTGGTCGTCTTCCCCACCACCGCTTTGTTGATGCGGTTCAGGTGTTTCGCCGTCATATGCATCATCCTTGCATAGCCTTCCGCCGATTTCTCGGTAAGGAAGTGCCGCTCCACGAGTTTTTCAAAGTCGTGAAACTTACCGTAATATACATGCTGCCCCACGTCCGGCTGCATATCATCTGCGGCAGCGCGCTCAAAATCAATATAAATCTGGCTCACGATACTGAGCATAAACGCATCGCGCTTGAACGCATTGCCGCAAAATTCCGCTAAAATTCTGGCAAACCTGTGCTTGGCCTCGTCAAATGCCGCTCCTTCCAACACCAACTCACACCGGTTCCGCAACGGCGAGAAGAACGTAAAACCATCCATGCCTTTCGTGAAATGCAAATCATAAAATGCCTTGGTATGGAAAAATATGAATCCATCCGCTTCCGCAGAAAGGGACCAGCTGTGGGTCTGCCCCGGTGCCATCAGGAAAAGACTACCCGCATGCACTTCAAATGTCCTGAAATCGATATGATGCTGCCCCGTGCCTTTGGTAAACAATATCACCGCATAGAAATCATGCTTATGAGGCTTCTCAATATGCTTATGGCTTGTCACCAGATGGTTTGCCAGCGTATTGGCGTAAAAATGTTCCTCAGTATCCGCCTTCCGGAACTGATTGATGTTGAGTACCGCGATTTCATTCATATGTCCTAAAAGTACAACTTTCCACGCAATATGCACCAACGATTCAATTCAAAATATCCGGACCTTTGTTACTCATAATTCGTAATTCATAATTCATAATTCTTATCCATCATGTGTACCAAAGGAACAAAACTATACAGCATCGCCACCGGAACCTGCCCAAAATGCCAGGCCGGCAAAATGTACACCCATAAAAACCCGTATAATCTCACCAAAATGCTCACCATGCACGAGCATTGCAGCCACTGCGGTTTCCAGTTCATGATTGAACCGAATTTTTTCTTCGGCGCGATGTACGTCAGCTACGGACTTGCAGTCATGGCGGGGCTTTTCACCTTTTTAATCACGCATTACGGCTTCCACGCAGGAGTTGACGTGTCTTTTATCTCCATACTCACCGCCTTGTTAGTACTCTTACCCCTGATCACACGCCTTTCCCGGAGCATCTACATCAACATCTTTGTAAACTATGAAAAGGCACTCAGCGCCTAAGGAAGCCATTGTTTCAGTTTTCACGTGCAATCCCCTCCCCCGGAGGGATGGCCGAAGGCCGGGGTGGTTTCACTACAACTAATCAAAAAAAATCACGTATAAATACGCGTAAACACCCCAACCCTATTTCCTAAGTTTGGTTACTGACAATTTTAAACAAACAATCAAAAACCAAAACTTAAGATGATACACCAACAATTTTTCGGCGAGAAGGCGGAAAAGGTAACTCCGGAGAATCTCGGCGAAGCGGTACAGCAAGCCATCGAGATTGAGATCTCGACCATCCCGACCTACCTTTTCACCTACTACTCCATCAACAGGGCACCCAACCAGCAGGCGATGATCAATTCACTGACCAATGCGCTGCTTAAGATCGACAAGGAACCCCGCTACACTTTTGAAGAAGCAGGCGAAATCGCTTTAAACCTTTCGGCAGATATTATGGTGTTTGCCAACAAGGCCGGGGCGATCATCATGAGCGTTGCCATTGAGGAAATGCTGCACATGGCGCTTTCCTCGAACATCAAGCAGGCGCTCGCCGGACAGCCCATCCTTTACGGACGCTCACCCGCAACCTGGCCTTGCGACCTTCCCGGACACAAACCGGCTTTGAAGATCAATGCTTCCAAACTTACGATGGCTCAGCTTGAAACCTTCCTGAATATCGAAAAACCGATGAAACCGAAGCAGAAAGCCTTAAAGGCAGCGCGCAATTTCATCCCGTATCCGACCATCGGGGAATTTTACGACATGGTAATCGACTGCCTCGACAAGAATCCTGGGCTTCGCTACAACACCCGCGCACCGCAGCTGGTCCCTGAAAAAGGATTTTACGCCCAGAACAATATCGACACCATATACTATGACAGGAACCATAAGCCGGTATTCACTAATGAAAATGAAGGCGGCGACCTGATTTGCGTCAAAGACAGGGATTCGGCAGTCGCAGCCATCAACCTGATTGTCGAACAGGGCGAAGGGCAGATCATTCCTGATGCGCCGTATTTAGACAAAGACAACAACCTCGACTTTCTGGCCTTGCTGAAATACAAATTCAAGCCGCAACCAGGCAAAGAAGTCTCCCATTTTGAAAAATTCGCTGAAATCTACCAGTCGTATTATGCGATGGAAAAACAATATGACGCACTCGGCATTACCGACATCCACTTCAGTGACCTGTTTGTCATGAACATCCGCAGCAATCCTGCCACCACGGATTATCCTGCGCATATCGCTCCGGTGTCCGATCTGATCAATGGCGTGTACACCTATATCTTCGTAATGATCGAAGAATGTTACCGCAAGTCTGGCAGCACCCAATATGAAACCTTCATGTTCGGCATCCACAAGTCCATGATCTTTATCCTGAATTCGCTTTGCGGTGACATCATGAAACTGAAATACAAGCACGATGGTAACGAGTATTATGCTTCTGCTACTTTTGAAAACTACAATTTCAGTCCCGTTGCCAGGCCAAAAGCGCAATTACAGGCATTGTACACAGCGGCTGTAGCGGTATATCCGGCCATTTCCTACCTCGGAGTCAGGATCAATGACCTCCCGGACGTGGACTTAAAATAACCAATTTTCATTTCGTAAATATTTATCTAAAGACTATGGCTACAACAAAATATAACTCAGAATTATCAATGTGCGGCGGCAAAGCACCAGATCCTGCAGCACCTTCCGCGCCGAAAAGCGTTAAGGTTCCTGTAGAGCTTCACGTCTGCATGGGGCTCAATGCCTGCAAAGGGCATGACCGTACGGGCGCAAACAATTGTGCCGGCACAGGTTTTTGCGCTACCGCAGAACAACACAACTGCCAAACCCTGAACAACTGCCGCAACCAGGGCGGGTGTGGTTTATACGGCGATGCCGAGCAACAAATGAATCCCGGAAACAACAATTGTGCATGGCAGGGAAGCTGTGCCGTACCCATCCAGGCCGAACGTTTCAGTACGCTCGGCGACAACCAGGGATTAAGCACCTGGAAACGTGCCCGCGTGATTTTTGAAAAAAGGATGACGGATTCCAACCGGAATTTCGGGCCTGCTCCGTTTGAATGCGGTCCGCCACAGGCCTGGCTCGTTTCGGTATTAGGGTCTTATGATTCCTGCGGAAACAGTGGCGACAAGACGTGTTCCTTTGGGTTTAATAATCCTGCGGACAATGCCAAAAGGCTTTGCGAAGGGAAGAAGGAATAGATAATTATTTCCCAATACTTTATTCATCGTATACTTCAGTAAGTCACTCCGCCTTCCGCTTCGCAGGCGGGCACCTGCATTCCGAAGATTCCGTAAAAATCAAAACTGTTTGAGCGCAGCGAGTTTTTTGATTTTAGGAATCAAGGGATAGCAGGTCGCCGACCCGAGGTCAGCGGCCGAACTGGGCGGAGCCAGAAGAGGCTGGCTTGAATTTTTTGTTACTTTTTGTTTCAAGACAAAAAGTAAAGAAGAATAAAAGAAATGAAATTTATATGAAAGACAACATAAAATCAGCAGCAGCATACAGCGATATGGTCAAAACCTTGCCAAATCCCGGTTTAGGCTTGGGCTTACGCAGCACCCATTTCGATTACATACTTGAGCATCGCCCTGAAGTCGATTGGTTTGAAATCATTTCAGAGAATTTTATGGATTCAGGCGGGCGGCCGCGCCATATCTTAAGACAGTTGGTTGAGCGATATCCTGTAGTAATGCACGGGGTGTCGCTTTCTATTGGCAGCACCGATGATCTGAACTTCGAATACCTTTCAAAACTCAAGTCGCTTGCCGCAGAAATCAATCCGTTATGGATCAGCGACCATCTTTGCTGGACGGGAATCAACATGCTCAATACCCACGATTTACTCCCGGTAGTTTTAAATGAAGCGTCGCTGAAACACATCATCAGCCGGATCAATCAGGTACAGGATTTCCTGGAAAGGCCTTTAATCCTTGAAAACCCCAGCACATACCTCACTTTTAAGCAATCCACCATTGCCGAATACGACTTCCTGCGCTACATGACGGAAGAAACCGGCTGTGGCTTGCTGCTTGACGTGAATAATGTATATGTGTCCTCATTCAACAACGATTTTGATCCGATGCATTACATTAAGCAATTGCCCCACGACCGCATTGTCCAGATGCATATTGCCGGGCACCAGCATTGCGGCGATTACATTATTGATACCCACGACAGGAAGGTCACCGATACGGTTTGGGAATTGTTTTCGCTCGCATGGCAGCTCACAGGCGGCACCGCAACATTACTGGAATGGGATGGCAATATTCCTGACTTCGAAACCTGTCACAAGGAGTTGATGAAGTCGAAACAATTCATGAATGGATTCAGCACGCAGTTCAACGCGGTTCCAAATCACAATCCTGCCGATTCGGTGATCTCAAATCCCGTAGATTTCCTCGTCAGCGAAATGAAATTTTAAAATGCCAAAAGAAAAAAACGATTTGCCAATCAAGGAAATCCAGCATTGGATGCAATCGATGTTGGTCAATTCGGTTCCGGTCAGTACATTAGGAATGACTGCCGAAGATGTGGTTTGCGATTCTGAAAGACTCAGCGCTTCACAGCATTTAAGTATCTACAGGCACAGTTATATTGCGAGGTTGCGCTCGTGTATGCAAAGCCAGTTCAAGGCTCTGTCGTTTGCACTTGGCGAAGAATTGTTTCAGGCTTTCGCCGATGAATACCTCGACAGCAATCCGTCGCACAGTTATACCTTGAACAATTTAGGTGAAAAATTTTCTGAATTTCTTTCCAGAACAAGGCCCGACACGGAAGGCGAACAGGAATCATGGCCGGATTTCATGATTGAACTTGCCGCATTTGAATTTGCCTTATCAGTAATTTTTGACATGAAGAATAACGCCGATGAAAACACAGCAAATGAAAATACGCCCGATGAATGGCTATCCGCATCACCAACCCTGTACCTTTTTGAACACCAGTTCCCTATTTGCAGTTTCTACCTTGATTTCAATGCGGACAGGTCCCCGGATCTGCCTTTTCCACAGAACACTTTTTGTGCGGTGTCCCGGCAAAATTACCGGCTTGGATTATTCAATATCGGCTTTGACCAATATTCCTTTTTAAGCAGTATAAAATCCGGCTTGTCCATTTCTGAAGCGAAACAAAAACTGCTTGCCGAATTCAACATCGAAAATGAAAAACTCGAAAATGTATGGCCCATCTGGCGGAAAAATTTTATCGCTTCCGGATTTATCGCAATCAATCAGCACTGATGTAAACCTTTCGGGAACACTTCGGAAATTTATTACCTTTGGAAATCAAACCTTTCCATCATGAGATTGAAACAATTTCCTATTGTTATTTTACTATCATTATTTCATTTTCTCAGCTATTCCCAACCCCATACAAAGCTTTGGAACGGAAAGAAATGTGCGGTCGTCCTGACGTATGATGATGCGCTAAACATCCATCTCGACAAAGTGATTCCCGCATTGAACGCATTCAATTTTAAAGGCACTTTTTACCTCATCGGGTCATCCCCCGCAGTGACGAACCGGATTCCCGAATGGCGTAAAGCTGCCGCGCAAGGCCACGAATTGGGCAACCATACTTTAAACCATCCCTGTGATGGAACCTTACCCGGACGGGATTGGGTTGGAAATGAAAATGATTTAACACGATATACCGTCGCGCGTGCCGTAAATGAAATCCGAATCAACAACGCTTTCCTGAAAGCCATTGACGGGAAAAACGAAAGGACATTTGCCTACCCCTGCGGTGATTTCACCATTCATGATACGTTATATTATAATCAGCTGAAAAATGATTTCGTGGGCGCAAGAGGCGTGGCATCAGGATTTCTTCCTGCGAAAAATGTGGATTTGACCAACATCAGTGCGTTTATTGAAGACGGTACCACGGCCGCACAAATGATTGCACAGGTGGAAGAAGCTGAAAAAGCAAACTCATTCATAGTGTTCCTGTTTCACGGCGTGGGTGGCGAGCATCCGATGAACATCAGTTTAGAAGAGCACCAGAAATTACTGGAATACTTAAAGAAGCGGGAGAAAGATATCTGGGTAACCACGATGGTGGAGGTGGCGAAGTATATCAGGCAAAGCCAGCAATGAGTTTACCTTGTAAAAACCAACTTATTCCCCTTCGATAAATTCGCATCAAATTGATATCCTTCGTAGTTGAAGCCTTTCAAATCATCTACGGTCTTTGCATCCGTATCCAAAATATAACGCACCATCATCCCGCGCGCTTTCTTTGCAAAAAAACTGATCATCTTGAGTTTACCATCCTTAAAATCCATAAACTCGGGCGTAATTACGGGAACCTTCAAAGCTTTCGCATCAATCGCCCCAAAGTATTCCTGGCTGGCGAGGTTGATGAACAATTCATTTTTTTTCAATTCCTTATTCAGTGCTTTGGTAAGATCGGCTTTCCAGAATTCATACAGGTTTTTGTTATCACCAACGGGCAATTGCGTGCCCATTTCCAAACGGTAAGGCTGGATTAAATCCAAAGGCTTCAGCAATCCATACAAGCCTGAAAGGATGCGTAGGCTGCTTTGCAAATTATCCAGTTTTTCCAACGGGATCGTGTAGGCATCCAATCCCTGGTACACATCGCCATTAAAAGCATACATCGCAGGGCGCGCATTTTCAGGCGTGAACGGCGTTTTCCATTTTTTATTGCGCTGCCAGTTGAGTTGCGCAAGATTGTCTGAAATGTCCATCAATTCCATCAATTCCGCAGGTTTTTTCTTTTTCACCACCGATTGCACGATGCGGCTTTGTTTCATAAAAGCGTGTTTCGTATGCCTTTCGGTGGGCAACGGCGATTCGAAGTCGAGTGATTTTGCTGGGGAAATAACGATTTTCATACTATTTTTTTCAAAACGATTGCCGTGCAGGTTTATTTATACATATCCGGGGTAATGACGTACTTAATGACAAACTCGTCATCCTTATCCATATAATTGTAGATCAGTGTCACGTCGTTGTCGCGGAACGCCTTAAGCTCCGGTTTTGTCTTTACCGCCTGCAACACGGACGGGAACAGGTATTTTTTAACCGTGTCGGTCTTTACTTCCGCACGCGTTAAGTTTATGAGGTTGTAATTGTATTGAAAAGTCCGGTTTGGCAACGCCTCGGCGCTTTTCAACCTGAGGTCCTGGTCGATAACGACGGGTGCCCTCTGGTTCACTTCTTCGGCCGCTTTCGACAATTGCCGCTCTACCGATGGAAAGAAAATATATTGGGATATGAAAGTACCGAATACGGTGCCAATCACAATTCCTATAATGGTCTTCATATTTATTTTTGAGGTCCTTTTTGGTTTGCCTTCACTTTTAGTTGTGATGGGTTGCTGCTGAATTTCCGGCACAGGCAAAGCGTACCCACAAGTAACACAATACTTCAATCCGGCATCGTTTTCAGCATGGCAATGGGAACAGGTAATTTTCATAATGCAATTTTAAGTTAGCATAAAAATCTCTTTTATGCCTTGGCTGTCTTAAGCTTGATTTAATTAAACAGATCTTCCTCAATCTGGAAACTATTCAAAAACTCCACCGTTTTAGCAATATCATAATGTAAAATGCGGTCCTCGCCTACCAACGGCACGTCTTCCCTGTAAGATTTCAGGAAGCTTTCAATAAAAGTACTTGATTTCAATGGTTCGCGGAAATGTATCGCCTGGGATGCATTCATCAATTCTATCGCCAGAATCCTTTCGAGGTTTTCCATCACTTTGAGTGCTTTAACCGCAGCATTCGCGCCCATACTCACGTGGTCTTCCTGCCCGTTCGAGGAAACAATACTGTCGACGCTTGCCGGGGTAGAAAGTTGTTTGTTCTGGCTGGCGATGCTTGCTGCAGTATACTGCGGAATCATGAAACCGGAATTCAGCCCCGGATTTTCAACCAAA
Organism: Flavobacterium pallidum; assembly: GCF_003097535.1. Lineage (NCBI taxonomy): Bacteria > Pseudomonadati > Bacteroidota > Flavobacteriia > Flavobacteriales > Flavobacteriaceae > Flavobacterium > Flavobacterium pallidum. Next base: position 2,286,466 of record NZ_CP029187.1, on the reverse strand, counting down.
AATGCCGGAAGCATACGCAATCCGGAAATCAATTGGTAAGTACGCCTTTCGGAAATACTGCCCAGTTCTGACAGCGCGATGGCGATAAAATCCAAGGCCAGCGCCAATGGCTGCCCGTGGAAATTCCCGCCGGAAATGATGGTATCTCTTTCCCAGAAAATATTCGGGTTATCGGTTACAGAATTCACTTCGGTCTTGAAAACTTTCTTCACATAATCGATGGCATCCTTTGAAGCGCCATGCACCTGCGGCATGCAACGGAAGGAATACGGATCCTGTACATGCTGCTTATGTTGGGAAATAATCTGGCTTCCTTCAAGGAATTCGGTCACGCGGCGCGCCGTTACAACCTGTCCTTTATGTGGCCTGATGTAATGGATCAATTCGTTGAAAGGCTCGATCCTGCCGTCAAATCCTTCTAACGAAACCGACCCTATCAAATCTGCCAGGTATGAGTATTTACAGGCTTTCAGCAATACATACACGCCATAAGCGCTCATAAACTGTGTTCCGTTCAGCAAGGCCAGGCCTTCTTTCGACTGCAACTCGATCGGTTTCCAGCCAAAATGGGTCAATACATCCATCGCCGGTAATTTCTTATGCCCGAAACAAACTTCTCCCAATCCCAGCAATGGCAACGATAAATGGGCCAAAGGTGCCAGATCGCCAGAAGCGCCAAGCGAACCTTGTGTATAGATTACAGGAAGGATATCATTATTATAGAAATCAACCAGCCTTTCGACCGTAATCAGCTGCACGCCTGAATTTCCGTAGCTTAACGATTGGATTTTCAGCAACAACATCAGTTTTACGATGGGCTGCGGCACTTCATCACCGATGCCGCACGCATGCGACTTGACCAGGTTTTCCTGAAGTTTGGAAAGGTTTTCCTTTGATATCTTAATATTATAAAGCGACCCGAAACCGGTGTTGATGCCGTAAATCGGGTCGTCATGCATTTGCATTTTGTTGTCGAGGTAATCCCGGCATTTCTGGATATTCACTTTCGCTTCTTCTGAAAGTGCTACCGTTTTATGCTGTATGATAATGTCGTTGATTTGTTCGAAGGTCAGTATATCCGAACTGATATAGTGGGTATTGTCCATTATGTGGTTTGATTGAAAGCCCAAAATTCCGCAATCGGCGGTTAAAATCCAAAGTTTGTTGATAATAATTATAAGTTACACTACCGCTCAAATTTCAGAATAAGTATTTTTTGCAATAATTAAATAAAAAATCAACTCTTAACAAGTTACACATCACACATTTTATAAGATATCCGTAAAAATTTCACAGAAGGCATCATTATATTTAAAAAAATGTATTTTTGGCAAAACGCTTATGACAAATCCTGTTTACATATTGACACTTCTTCCAGCAGCGTTAGCCACAGGCTCAACGATTGGCACTACTACAACCCCTTTGGGGTAAATTTGTCACATATCATCCTATTCCTGTTTTTTCGAAAGAAAATAAAACGCTATTACATCTCTACAAAATTACCCGATCATGAAAATTTTAAAATTTGGCGGCACTTCGGTTGCTGATGCCGCAAATATCGGCCGCGTACTCGATATCGTAAAAAATAAATCTAAAGAAAGTCGCCTTGTTGTCGTCGTTTCTGCGCTCAGCGGCGTTACCGATCTGCTGCTGAAGGCTTCCGGTGAAGCTTCCGCGAAAGATGAAAACTACAAGGAAATCTCGCGCCTGATCGAGCAAAAACATCTTGAAGCCATTAAGGAATTGATTCCCGTAAACCATCAAAGTGCGCTGTTAAGCCACGTGAAACGCGTCATCAACCATCTTGACACCTTGCTTGACGGATGTTTTTTACTGGGCGAATTGTCTGCAAGAACTTCGGACACGATTGTCGGTTTTGGCGAAATCCTGTCATCTTGCATCATCTCGGAAGCGATGAAACACGATATTGATTTCGGTTTGGAAACAGGATTTAAAGACAGCCGGGAACTGATTAAAACCAACAGCAGTTTCGGAAAGGCGGCAGTGAATTTCGAGCTCACAAACAAAATGATTTCAGATTATTTCAGCGAAAACCAGCAACGCGTTACCGTCATGCCGGGTTTTGTGGCCTCATCAACTGATGGCAACAATACCACTTTAGGCCGCGGCGGTTCTGATTATACCGCCGCAATCATAGCAGCAGCCTTAAACGCCACCGAACTCGAAATCTGGACTGATGTAAATGGGATGTTTACCGCAAACCCGAAATTGGTCAAACAGGCGCAACCGATTGAGAAAATCTCCTATCAGGAAGCGATGGAGCTTTCGCATTTTGGTGCCAAAGTGCTTTATCCTCCCACAATCCAGCCGGTTTTGAACCTCAATATTCCGATATTGATCAAGAATACTTTCGAACCGGAAGCATTCGGAACCTATATTTCAAACGAAAACAACCTGCAATCGAATCCGATTAAAGGCATCAGCCATATGGATAAGATGGCGTTACTGACGCTTGAAGGCTCGGGGATTATTGGCGTTTCGGGTTTTTCGAAAAGGCTTTTCGAGGCTTTGTCGAATCATGGCATCAATGTGGTTTTTATTACGCAGGCATCATCTGAGCATTCCATCTGTATCGGTGTTCAGAATTCGGATGCTGATATGGCCAAAACAGCGATCGACCTGGCTTTTGAAATCGAAATCGCACAACACAGGATCGATCCCTGCATCGTTGAAAAAAACCTTTGCATTGTTGCGCTGGTAGGCGAAAATATGAGGAACCATCAGGGATTGAGCGGAAAAATGTTCAGTACGCTTGGAAAAAACAACGTCAATATCCGGGCGATTGCACAAGGCGCTTCGGAAAGGAATATTTCGGTGGTGATCAATGAGAAAGATGTACAGAAAGCGTTGAATACCCTACACGAACGTTTCTTTGAGGACAACATTAAGCAACTGAACCTTTTTGTCATGGGTGTCGGTAACGTCGGCGAAAAATTCATGGAGCAGATCAGCAGCCAGAAACGCTACCTGAAGGAAAACATGAAACTCAATGTGCGCCTGATCGGGGTTTCGAATTCACGTAAAATGCTTTTCGATGAAGACGGGATTCCGCTGAAAGATTGGAAAAACATGCTTGAAGACGGTGAAAAAGCCGATAAGGAACGTTTCATTGAACGCGTCAAAGCGCTCAATCTACGCAATAGCGTTTTCGTTGATATTACTGCCAATGCCGAAATTTCAAAAACCTATGCACAATATCTCGAAAAGAATATCGCAGTAGTTACCTGTAACAAAATCGCCTGCGCATCGGAATTTCACAATTACCGGAATCTTAAAAATTTATCCCGAAAATACAACGCCCCTTTTTTATTCGAAACCAACGTTGGCGCGGGATTGCCAATCATAGACACTTTGAAGCGAATGATTGCATCCGGCGATAAGGTCAATAAAATACAAGCTGTTTTGTCTGGAAGTCTGAATTTCATCTTTAATAATTTCAACGAAAATGCCTCGTTCCATGATGTAGTCAAAGAAGCCGGCGTGCAGGGTTTCACCGAACCAGATCCGAAAATCGACCTTTCCGGTGTCGATGTCGCACGTAAAATCCTGATTCTCATTCGCGAAAGCGGTTATGAAATGGAAATCAATGACATCGAAAACAAATCCTTTTTGCCCCAGGCATCTTTGGATACTGATAATGTGCCTGATTTCTTCAGTTCGCTTACAGCAAATGCATCCCATTTTGACACACTTTATAAGGAAGCATCAGACAAGGATTGCCGCCTGAAATATGTCGCGCAGTTTGAAAATGGAAAAGCATCCGTAGGTTTACAGCTGATCCCGAAAGGCCACGATTTTTACAATCTGGAAGGGAAAGACAATATCGTATTGTTTTACACCGACCGCTATGTCGACCAACCGTTGATTATTAAAGGGGCCGGAGCAGGTGCTGCGGTAACGGCTTCTGGAATTTTTGCCGATGTGATCCGGGTGGGGAATGTATAAAAAGTACCAAAGTAGCTCAGTTACAAAGTGGCAAAGTTTTTTTGACCACAATTGGAAACTTTGCTACTTTTTTACTATGTAACTTTGCTACTATGAATGAAATCAAACTATTTTCCCCCGCCACCATCGCGAACCTTTCGTGCGGATTCGACGTACTCGGCGTTTGCCTTGACAATGTCGGTGATGAGATGATTGTAAGGAAATCTGATGTAAAAGGAGTACGTATTACCAAGATAGTCGGTGCCGATCTGCCTTTGGAAACCGAAAAAAATGTTTCCGGTGTGGCGGCTTTGGCATTGCTGGATGAAATGGAAGCCGATTGCGGATTTGAAATCGAAATCTACAAAAAGATTAAGGCCGGAAGCGGTATCGGAAGCTCGGCGGCCAGTTCAGCCGGGGCGGTTTTCGGGATCAATGCGCTTTTGGGAAATCCATTTTCTGCGGCAGCGCTGGTAAAATTTGCGATGCAGGGTGAAAAGCTCGCGAGCGGGAGCGCACATGCCGATAACGTCGCGCCTGCGCTTTTGGGAGGATTTACGTTAGTCCGGAGCTATGATCCTTTAGACATCATCAGAATTGAGAGTCCGCCGGAATTGTATGCCACGGTAATCCATCCGCAGATTGAACTCAAAACGTCGGACGCCAGGTCGGTCCTCAAACAGAATATTTCACTGAAAAGCGCGATTGCGCAATGGGGAAATGTCGGCGGACTCGTAGCCGGTTTATACACCAAAGATTATGATCTGATAGGTCGTTCGCTGCATGACGAAATTGTCGAACCCATCCGCAGTGTGTTAATTCCAGGTTTTGATCGGATTAAAAAAACCGCAAAAGAAAATGGTGCGTTGGGAAGCGGGATTTCCGGCTCCGGCCCATCGATTTTTGCTTTAAGCAAAGGAAAGGAAACGGCAGAAAAAGTGGCTGGAGCCATGTGCAAAATATATGATGAAATGAAATTGCCTTATGAAATCCATGTATCAAAAATAAATGATAATGGGATAAAAGTGTTGGCCCTAAAATAACTTTACAGAGACTTTCGCCTTTCGACTCTTAACTTTTTGACAAAAAAATGAAATATTACAGCTTAAACCGCAATGCGCCGAACGTTTCTTTTCAGCAAGCAGTGATTCAGGGACTTGCACCGGATAAAGGATTGTATTTCCCGGAAAAAATCACCTCTTTAACGCAAAACTTCTTCGATAATATTGAAAGTTTGTCAAACGAGGAAATTGCTTTCGAGACGATCAGGCAATTTGTAGGCAATGAGATTCCTGAAAGCGAACTGAAAAAAATCATTTCCGAAACCTTATGCTTTGATTTTCCCACTGTAAAAGTGGATGATAACGTCTTTTCGCTTGAGTTATACCACGGCCCGACAATGGCGTTCAAGGATGTGGGCGCACGTTTTATGGCACGCTGCCTGGCCTATTTCAACCGCAATAATCCTGATTTGCACAATACGGTTTTAGTCGCCACTTCGGGCGATACGGGTGGTGCAGTAGCGAGTGGCTTCCTGGGCGTAAAAGGTGTTGATGTGGTGATTTTATATCCATCCGGAAAAGTGAGCGATGTGCAGGAACGACAACTGACGACGTTAGGGCAGAATATTACCGCTTTGGAGGTCGACGGCGTTTTTGATGATTGCCAGGATATGGTGAAGCAGGCATTTTTGGATGACGATCTTAAATCCCGAAACCTGACTTCGGCAAATTCTATTAATATTGCACGCTGGCTGCCGCAGATGTTTTATATTTTCTTCGCTTACAAGCAATTGAAAAAACAAAACAAGCCGATTATCCTTTCGTGCCCAAGCGGGAATTTCGGGAATATTTGTGCAGGTATTATGGCGAAAAGATTGGGTTTACCGATAGCCCGTTTTGTAGCTTCAACAAATGCAAATGATACGGTACCAAGGTTTCTTGAAAATGGCAAGTATGAGCCGAAACCATCCAAAGCGACCATCTCAAACGCGATGGATGTCGGGAATCCGAGTAATTTCATACGGATCCAGGAATTGTATCATCATGATTTGGCGGAATTTGAAAAGGATTTTTCCTCGTACTCCTTTACAGATGAGGACACAAAATCAGCCATGACATCAATCTACGGAAAAACCGGTTATATTGCTGAACCGCATGGGGCCGTCGGATATCTTGGATTGAAAAAGGAAATGGAAAAGCGTCCGGGAAGCATCGGTGTATTTTTAGAAACTGCACATCCGATAAAGTTTCCTGAAAACGTGGAACCGCTTTTAGGCATTACGCTTGATATCCCGGAGCAGATTCAGAGCGTTTTGGGAAAAGAGAAAAAAAGTGTGAAAATCACTTCTTACAGCGCGCTTAAAGATTTTCTAATGGTTCAATAAAATTGCGCTCATTTCTTCCTGAATTCTCATCGCTTCTTCCCTTGCCTTTTCTGCAAAATCATTTTCTGCGGAAGCGTAAATAATCCCGCGCGAAGAATTGATCAGCAAACCGACATGGTCGTTCATTCCGTATTTGCAGACTTCAGATAAACTGCCACCCTGAGCACCCACGCCTGGAACGAGCAAAAAACTGTCCGGTACGATTTTACGGATTTCCGTAAAATATTCCGCTTTCGTGGCACCGACTACATACATGAGCCTTTCAGAATTTTTCCAGGTTTTGGAAATTTCAAGGACTTGTTTGTAAAGTTCTTTACCATGGGCTTCCAAAGTCTGAAAATCAAAAGCGCCTTCATTTGAAGTCAGGGCCAGCATGATCGCATGCTTGTTTTCAAATTGTAAAAAAGGCTCAACGGAGTCCTTTCCCATATAGGGTGCCACCGTCACCGAATCAAAATTAAGGTCTTCGAGGAAAGCCTTTGCATACATCGTTGACGTATTTCCGATATCGCCGCGCTTCGCATCTGCGATGGTGAAGATTTCGGGATGGTTTTCGTTTAAATAATGGATGGTTTTTTCTAAAGATTGCCAGCCTTTCAAACCATAAGCTTCGTAAAAAGCAGTATTTGGCTTATAGCAAACCGCCAAATCATGGGTCGCGTCGATGATGGCTTTATTGAATTCGAAAATCGGGTCTTCAGTTTCAAGAAGGTGTTTTGGAATCTTATTTAAATCGACATCAAGGCCGATGCAGAGGAAGGATTTTTTTTGACGTATTTGTTGGGTGAGTTGCGATGTTGTCATTAGTAGTTATTGTAAATCAAAGTTAAAAAAAATGCCCGCTTGGAGGCAGGCATTCATATATTCTTAGTAAATCTCACTGGCTTCCTTCAGCTTTTCCATGTTGTTGACCAACTGTAGCTCATCGACCAGTTTCTGGATTTTGCCGTTCATGACACCGTCCATATCAAATACGTCCATACCAATCCTGTGGTCCGTAACGCGGCCCTGCGCATAATTATAGGTACGGATTTTTGCGGAACGATCTCCTGAACTTACCTGAGAAGTACGTTTTTTAGCATCTTCTTCCTGCTTTTTGGCCAATTCCTGTTCGTACAAACGCGAACGTAAAACGCCTAAAGCCTTATCCTTATTTTTATGCTGCGATTTCTGGTCCTGGCATTGTGCCACCAATCCGGTTGGGATGTGTGTTAAGCGCACTGCCGATTTTGTCGTATTTACCGACTGTCCTCCAGGTCCTGAAGAACAGAAAAAGTCCACACGCACATCGTTCATATCTATCTGTATGTCGAATTCTTCAGCTTCAGGAAGCACCATAACAGTGGCTGCGGAAGTGTGTACGCGGCCCTGGGTTTCTGTTTGCGGAACACGTTGCACGCGGTGTACGCCGGCTTCAAATTTCAAAGTGCCGTAAACATCTTCGCCGGTAACCTCAAAAATTATTTCTTTAAAACCGCCTGAAGTGCCCTCATTCATATCTACTACGGATGTTCTCCAGCCGCGGCCTTCGCAGTATTTGGTATACATGCGAAATAAATCGCCTGCAAAAATACTGGCTTCGTCCCCACCTGTTCCGGCGCGTATTTCGACCATTACATTTTTTGCATCTTCGGCATCTTTAGGGATGAGCATGAACTTGATTTCTTCTTCAAGTTCAGGCAATCTTTGTTTGGCTTCGTCGAGCTGGAGCTGTGCCATCTCAGACATTTCAGGGTCACTGCCGTCAGCAATGATCTCGTTTGCCTCGTCAATGTTGCCAAGCACATTCATGTATTCCTCACGCTTCTCGTTGAGTGCCTTAACTTCCTTATATTCTTTATTTAACGCGACATAGCGTTTCTGGTCAGCGATGACATCCGGCTGGATGATCAGGTCGGAGATTTCGTCGAAACGCTGTTTTACGTATTGGAGCCTGTCTAGCATTTTTTTACTTTTTGGAGTGCAAAGTTACGGAAAAAGTTGGAAAGTCCGAAAGTTGGGAAAGTCCGAAAGATTATTTGTGCCTTATTTAACGATTGATGTCTTACGGACATTCGGACTTTGCTGACTTTCGGAATCCCGCGTTAGGGATTCCTTCGGCAGTCGCTTCGCTCGTGTGTAGTGGAAATCCTTTTTAGATTTTCGGAGGCTAGAAGGAAATCTAAAAAGATTACCTTCGGTCAGTTAGGCCTTTGGCCCCGGGTGCAACGGAAAGCCCGACCGCCTGCCACTGTGATTGACTATGAAAAAACTTATGCAATGCAGGCGGGAACGCCCAAATAATTTTCATGATTGTTGATTACTTTTTGATTTGAAAACAGAATTAAATTTTACCTTTGCCCTTCAATAAAAATCAAAGATTATGGTTTATAAATTCAGGGCGATACTCGATGCAGAGGAAGATGTTTTCCGTGATATTGCCATTATGGATAATGATACGCTGGAGGATCTGCACAATGCGATCGTGAATGCTTTCGGGTTTGATGGTTTGGAAATGGCATCGTTCTATACCTGTGATGACCAGTGGAACCAGGATGAGGAAATTCCGCTTTTTGATGGCGGCGATGTTCCCGGCGAGCAGATGACGATGTCTGATTATTTGCTTTCGCAGATTGTGGATGAGGACAGTACGAAAATCATTTACGTATACGATTTCCTGAACATGTGGACCTTCCTGGTGGAACTGGCTGCAATTGAGGAACCTGTTTTAGGGGAAAGTTATCCTGCCATGTTATTTGCGCATGGTGAAATGCCTGCCGATGCCGGTGAAAAACAGTTTGAAGCCGATGAAAATGAGTTCGGATATGATGAAGACGGGTATGACGAGGACGATTTGGACGAATTCGACAGCGGGGAGAATTTTGAGGATTATGGATTTGAGGAGAATTGGAATTGAGTTGCAAAGTAGCAAAGTAGCAAAGTTTGACTATCAGAAAATCAAAATCCATATCCAAAATCAATTTAAGAAAATAAATATTAATATCTCGCAAAGCAAGCCATGCAACTTTGTTGCTTTGGCACTTTGTAACTAAAGAAAACGAACGCAATGAAACTTTGTAACTTTGTTACTCTGCTGCTTTGCCACTCCAAAAATGATAAACCTATACAATACCCACATCGAGTCGCTTTCCATCCACCGCGTTGGGAACAAATCCAGAAATGAAGCCATTTTCCTGTCCGATGCACCGTTTATGCTCAAGGATGAAATCGTGCCGTTGATTAAGGAATATTTCTTTAAGCCTTTCCGTGACAAGGAGGAAAATTACTTCCAGTTTGCGCATGAAGTGGACCTGGATTACAACGACATGTTCAAATATGCTGCCGAGATTTTCGAGAATCCTTTGAATGTGCACGAGGTTTCGAAAAAAATTACAAATCATTTGTATGAGCAGTCAAACCACCCGCATATTAAGAACGGTGAAGTGTATGTAACGTACCTGAACAATTTAACGATTGATAACAATCCGGTGGACGCCATCGGGATTTTCAAAAGTGAATTGCAGACCGATTTTTTACAGTTCCAGGAGAAAGGAACCGACCTTGAAATGATCCTCCAGCAGGGCATCAACCTGAATAAACTGGACAAAGGCTGTCTGATCTTCAATTATAAAAAAGAAGAAGGTTACAAAATCCTGACGGTAGACAGCAATCGTTATGATGCGCGTTACTGGCTCGAATATTTCCTTTCCGTGGACGCATTCCAGGACGAGAATTTCATCACGAAAAAGTACCTGAAATTCTGCCAGGATTTTGCCAAAGACGTTGTGCTTCCGGCTGAGGACAAGAAGGAAGAAGTGATGTTCATGAACCGTTCCGTGAATTATTTTGCGAAAAATGACCAGTTTGAGGAAACCAATTTCCTGAATGAAGTGCTGGACAATCCGGACCTGATTCCGGAATTCAAAAGCTACAAAGTGGATAAAGGCGAGAAATACAGCATCGAGGACGTGACTGAGTTCCCCATCGCGAATGCCGCCGTCTCAGATGCGCGCCGCAAAATGAAGAATGTGATCAACCTCGATACCAACATCCAGATCAAGCTCGATTTCATCAATCCGGAAAGTGCAGAGAAATTCGTCGAAAAAGGCTGGGATGAAGAAAAGCAGATGTATTATTACCTGGTGTATTTTAATAAGGAACAGAAAAGTTAATTGCAAATTGCAAATTATGAATTACGATATGAGCCGGACATTGCTGTCCGGCTTTTTTATTTGCAAGGTGTAATTCATAATTCACAACTGTTAATTATTAATTAAAGAAGCAACCTTTACATTTTTCCTGCGTCTATTACCATATAAATGGGTTTTTTAGGTTAGTCCATAATTGTTTTGTTTTAAATGGAAATGCGTTTCGCCCCACACGAAGCGCATTTTCTATTTTCGTACAGGAGTACCTCGTGCCTGAGTTCTAACTCCTGCTGCAAGTGCCTACTGCAAACTTTTCATGGCGCCTCCCGTTGTTGCTTCCTGCGTCGCATCAACGGGACCGGGCTGTCCGCTGTAGTCCTCGCCCTGCGGGCTCCGGGCTGCCGCTTCCATCCCTGGCGCGGGCACTCGTCCAAATCAAAATTTTCCCTACATTTAAGAAAATTTTCACAACGCGGTAACAAACCGCGCCACCTTTCGTCTTACGCCTAACAAAACCGAAACAATTTGGAAACCATCCTATCCATTAAAAACCTGTACAAAAATTACGGCAAGGTCAAAGCCGTAAAAAATGTCTCCCTCGAAATACAAAAAGGCAATGTCTATGGCATCCTCGGCCCCAATGGCAGCGGAAAGTCGACTACTTTGGGCATTGTGCTGAATGTCGTCAATAAAACTTCCGGTGACTACGAATGGTTCGGCGGAAAGCTAAAAGACAGTGAAGCACTCAAACATGTGGGTGCGATCATCGAACGCCCCAATTTCTATCCATACATGACTGCGGAACAGAACCTGAAGCTTGTCTGCAAAATCAAGGGCGTCAAGTACGACAACATCCATAAAAAACTAGAACTCGTTGGGCTTCTGGAACGAAAAGACAGTAAATTCAGCACTTTTTCACTCGGTATGAAACAGCGTTTGGCCATCGCTTCGGCGCTGCTCAACGATCCGGAAATCCTGATCCTTGATGAACCCACAAACGGGCTCGACCCGCAGGGCATCCACCAAATCCGCGAAATCATCCGTGTGATTGCCGCAACGGGAACGACAATCCTTCTGGCATCGCATCTTTTGGATGAAGTCGAAAAAGTCTGTTCCCATGTTCTGGTGTTGCGCAAAGGCGAAATCCTGTATTCCGGCACTGTTGATGGCATGACTTCAAAGGAAAGCTTTTTTGAGCTCCAGGCAGAAAACACATCGTTGCTTACCGAAGCGCTTTCTGAGCATCCATCCGTAGCAAAAACGGCTGTGGAAGAATCAAAAGTCATCGTGTATCTCAAAGAAGATTTGAAAGCCGACGACCTGAACCGCTATCTTTTCCAGAAAAACGTTGTGCTGACCCACCTGAACAAGCGCAAAAACAGCCTTGAAGAACAATTCCTGGAATTAACCGCCGAAAAACAATAACATGAAAAGACTACTTTCTATAGAGCTCCAGAAAATCTGGAAAAGCCGCTCCAGCCGTATATTGACCATTACCTACTTCGTGCTGCTGACCTCATTGGCGTTGATTACGACAATCAATTTCAATTTTATCGGGATTGATATCCGCCCGGCCGAAATCGGGATTTTTAATTTCCCGTATATCTGGCATTTCAACACTTACGTTGCAGCCGTTTTAAAGATATTCCTGGCGATTGTGATCGTATCAATGATTTCCAATGAATACAGCTACGGAACCCTGAAACAAAACCTGATTGACGGGATGACCAAAAAGGAATTCATCATATCAAAATTCCTGACAGTACTTTTATTTGCAGTGATTTCGACGATATATATATTTATAGTGACGCTGCTGCTCGGCTATTCCTACTCTTCTTATGATGAGCCATCAATCGTATTTTCGGAAATGGATTACCTCGCGGCTTACCTTATCAAACTCACAGCTTTCTTTTCATTCTGTTTATTCCTGGGCGTGCTCATCAAGCGCTCTGCTTTTGCCATCGGATTTTTTGTGGTTTGGGCCATTGCTGAACAGATTATCATCAATGCCTTTTCAATCCCTAAAAGCGTGACATTGTTTTTACCGCTGGAATCCATGTCGAATCTTATCAGGCAACCGTTTACCAGGCTCGAAGCTTACCAGCAATTGGAGAAACTCAACGGCACAGCCATCGTGCGTGATTACGGCGTCCACTTAAGCACCATGCTCATTGCCATTGCGTGGATTGTGATCTTTGTATTATTATCATATAAATTACTACAAAAAAGAGATTTATAGTATCTTTGCCGGTGCTATGAATGATATACGAAAAGCGCTTTCCCTCGGGCTCTTAATTGGCTTCGCAACTACTGCGGATGCACAATATATTACTACTGATGACCATTATACTGCACAGCAGCTTGTAGAAGATGTACTGGTCAATAGTCCCTGTGCCAATGTTGAAAATTTTACCGTTAACGGCGATACATTTAATCCGGGAGAGACCAGTTATGCCTTTTTCAACGGAAACGGCAGCAGTTTCCCTTTTGCAAACGGAATCGTATTGAGCACCGCGAGGGCTAACAGAAGCCCCGGTCCCAACAACAACCTTATTGATGAAGGTTCTCCGGACTGGGCTGGAGATACAGATCTCGAACAGGCTTTGAATCTGACCACACCTACGAAAAACGCTACCGTACTTGAATTCGACTTTACCCCGTTAAGCAACCACATCAGTTTTGATTACATCTTTGCGTCTGAAGAGTACCATGGCACAGCCACCTGTCAATACTCTGATGGATTTGCATTTCTTCTGAGGCCGGCGGATTTAAGTGAGCCTTATACGAATCTGGCTGTGATTCCCAATACGAACACACCAGTATTGGTCACAAACATACATCCACAGGTCGGGAACGGCACATCACCGGGTTGCCCTGCAATGAATGAAAGCTATTTTGGAGGATTCAACGGTCCGGATGCGCCTATCAACTTCAATGGACAGACAGCGGTAATGACTGCAGAGTCTGCTGTGACACCGAACGTGAAATACCATATCAAGCTGGTTATCGCCGATTTTAAAAACATCCGTTATGATTCGGCTATTTTTTTGGGTGGCGGTAGCTTCAGGGTGCAAAAAGACCTTGGCGAAGACCGCACTATGGCAAACGGGAATCCGCTTTGTGCAGATGGAAGCAACACGGCAATCCTGGATGCTACCGAGCCTGGAAACAACACATATCAGTGGTTTCGTAATAATATTGCCATTGCCGGAGCAACCAATCCGCAATTTCAGCCTCTTCAGGATGGAGACTACAGTGTAGAGATTACGCTGAATGCCACCGCCTGTAAATCTACAGGAGAAATAAAAATTGAATTTGCCGCACCGCTTGACGAAAGTACGGTCGGTATTTTCCAATGTGACGAAAACAATGATGGTATGGCTATTTTTAACCTGAACAAGGCAAGCGACCGTATTTTGGATAACAATCCGAATGTCAGTTTCATAAATTATTATGAAGATGCATCGGGTACGAATCTTATAACGACGCCGCAAAGTTATACTTCAGGGCCTAAAACGGTATATATCAAAATAGCAAACCAATATGGCTGTCCGGGAACCGTTCCAATCGACCTTCAGATTGCGAACAATACTGTGCCTGTACCGCCACCGTTTAAAACCTGTGATGACGACACTGACGGTTTATACCACTTTAACCTTCCAGCAGAAGTGACACCACGGATCACAACAGGGCTTCCTGCTGGCCTCGATGTAAACTATTACCTGAATCCGCAGGATGCTGCTATGGGCCAGAACGAACTTTCCAATGATTATTACAATACCGAGGCATTCCAGCAACAGATTTGGGCAGCCATCACGAATGGTCCCGACTGTTATGGGCTGATCCCTGTAAACCTCACCGTGAATATTTTCCCCACAGCAGGAATGGAAGATATGGTGGATTTTATGTGCAACGGAGTCGCTATACCGCTCGAAGCTCCGGCAGGATTTCCTTCTTATTCTTGGAACGATACGGCGAATTCCACTACAAGGAAAATCAATGTAGACCAGCCCGGCACTTACATCGTAACCGTTACCGATACGAATGGTTGTACAGCAACAAAAACATTTGTTGTAACAGGTTCAGAAAAAGCAACTATTGATTCAGTTGACATTCAGGATTTCAGGGGCGATGAGAATACCGTCTTTATCAATGCGAGTGGATCCGGCGATTATGAATACTCACTCGATGGACAACATTATTTTGATAATCCGATGTTTACCAATGTAGTATCTGGCGAATATACGGTTTATGTTAACGATAAGCATGAATGCGGAATCACTACAAAATCCATTTTCGTAATGGATTATCCGAAATTCTTCACGCCAAATAACGACGGCGTGAATGATTACTGGCAAATTCCTTTCCTGAGGCTTTACCCGTCATCGGAAGTCATCATTTTCGACCGTTATGGCAAAGTCGTTTATGGCTTCAGTGGCAATGGCAGCGGTTGGGACGGCACGCTCAACTCAAAACCCTTGCCTTCAACAGATTACTGGTTTTCAATTTCGATTACAAATCGTATTATCAGGGGGCATTTCGCCCTTAAAAGATAAAAACTTCATACATTTGAACTTTGCATCCTTATGAAAAAAGTGTTGTTTTTCTTGTGTCTGCTGCTGGCTGCAAACTGTTTTTCACAATTCAGTAAGACACATTACATACCACCACTTTCAAATTCTGATGCACAGGAACCCCAGGGGCAGTTCATGTATATTTCCTGCCCCAGCCTTACACCGGTAAATTTCCGGATCATCGCTTTGGGTGGTGAAGTGGTCAATGGCACCGTAACCCGTGACAATCCTTACGTATTCAATATCGGTGCCGGATTCGATACGCAACTTTTGGTGAGTTCGTTCAGCGTAAATTCGGTGATGCAGAACAAAGGGTATATCGTCGAGGCCGAGGACCAGGTCTATGTCACGGTCAGGATGACCACAACACCAATGAATTTTCAGGGTGGCGGATTGGTTTCAAAAGGACTGGCGGCGCTCGGCACGCAGTTTCGGGTAGGAGCTTTCATCAATACCCTGATCCCTTCAACCAATGAAAATCATTACACTTTTGCTTCCGTATTGGCGACAGACAATAACACGGAAGTCACTTTCACTCCTCCTCCCGCAAATACCGGAATTACCTTAATCAACCATGAAACCTTCAATAATACCCCGCAAACGGTAACTTTAAACCGCGGTGAAAGTTTTACCATCGCAGTGCAGGGCCCGAACAATGCCAACGACGACGGTTTGATCGGAACATTGATCAGTTCCAATAAACCCATCGCCGTAAACTGCGGTTCTATTGCCGGTACTGATGGAGATGCTTCGAACCTTGACCTCGGGTTTGACCAGATCGTTTCGGCAGAACGCACCGGAAGCGAATACATCTTCATCAAAGGAAATGGCCTAGATGTTGTGGAACGGCCGCTTGTCGTTGCAAACGAACCCAATACTGAGGTGTTCCTCAATGGTGATCCAACGCCAACTGCTACCCTCGATGCCGGACAATATCTCTCATTAAACGGTGCTAATTATGGCCCTAACGGCAATTTATATATACGCACATCACACAACGTTTTTGCTTATCAGGGAATGGGAGGCCAGATCAGCCAGGCCAACCAGAATATGTGTTTCCTGCCGCCACTGAGTTGTGAAACCCCAAGGGTGATTGATAATATCCCGTTAATCAATCAGATCGGCAGCCTCAATGACTTTATAGGTACGGTGAATATTGTGACGGAAATTGGCGCCACGCTGAGTTTCATCATCAATGGCGAAACATATTCATTCGCAGATTTGCCGCCGGGGATTACTGCAAACGGGCCTTTTAGTGTTCCTGGGAATACAGCTTATGAGACGTATACTTTCCAGGGACTTCAGGGTAACATCTCGGTCTATTCTACGAAACAGGTATATCTTTCCTATTTCGGGTCAAGCGGTGCCGCAACTTACGGTGGATTTTATTCAGGGTTCACGTTCAAGCCCGAAGTGGCTTTCAAGAACCTGGATACCAGCATGGCATCAAACTGCATCCCGAATATCGAACTGTCTGTCAATGTCCTCACTGCATTCGACGAATTTCAATGGTATTTTAACGATGTTGCCATTAATGGCGCTACGGGCAGGACTTATATTCCGGATGCTCCGGGATTTTATTACGTAAAAGCCGGGATTTCAGCTTGTAATACGGAACTGATTTCGGACAAAATCCCCGTAAGTTCCTGCGCACCGGACAGCGATAACGACGGCATCAATGACAATGCCGACGTAGACCTGGATAATGACGGAATTTCCAATTGTGTCGAATCTGACGGAAATGCCTCACTGGATTTATCGCCTGCCAGTACAGGGCAAATACAGGTCGGGACTTATATGAATCAATATTCCTTTTCCGCAGGCCCAGCTACCGGTCCCCAGGTACCAACACCTTTTAACGGAAGTGCCACAGGAAGTTTTATCATGGAAACCGTTGCCGGGATTGGAAACACCACATCGGAACAGTTCAATTTTACGAATCCGGCCAGCATAGTACTTGACTATCCGGCCACGGCAGATGTTAACGACTTCCTTACTCCGGATGGGGAATATAAACTCCAGGTATCAACCGATAAGACCATCACGCTGTTAAATCCTGATGACCAATTGCTGGTTGATACGAATTATGACGGGATTTTTGAAAGTGGCATCACACAATTTTCATCATTTGAAGTACGTTTCAGGCTTAATGGCAGTTTGCCACTCACCGCAGGAAGTGGTACTTTTTCATTCAGGGCAAAAGATGTAACGTCATTGATTTTTACCCAAAAGAACCTCATCGATTCCGGAAATACCAAAGCTACATTCGGCTTATCCCTGCCATGCCTTCCAAAAGACACTGATGGCGATGGCATTGCAGATAGGAGTGATTCCGATTCAGACAATGACGGTATCCCGGACAGCATTGAAGCTGTGGGCAATCTTACGATTAACGCTATTATTACCGATGAAAACCATAATGGAATGAACGACACTATCGAGCCCGGGCTTGGCCAACTCGATACCGACGGTGACAATGTACCCGATTTTTACGATCTCGACAGTGATAATGACGGAATTTATGATGTCACGGAATCTGGTTCAAATGCTACCGATGCCAATCGTGACGGCGTTATTGACGGCAATGCATTCGGGATAAATGGCTTATTGGATGCTTTGGAAACTGCGCCTGACAGTGGCATACTGAATTTCAATATTGCCAATACGGACAGCATTGACAATATCCCGGATTCTTTATCAGCAGACAGTGATGGGGATGGCTGTAATGATGTCATTGAAGCAGGGCTTAACGATGGCGATGGCGACGGAAGATTAGGAGTTGCGCCGGTTACCGTGAATCCGGCCAATGGCAAAGTCACTTCGGCAACGGGCTATTCGGCGTTGCCTAACAACAATTACATTATCGCTGCGCCAATCATTATTAACACCCAACCTATAAACCAGACTGGTTGTGAAGCCCAACAGGTTACTTTTACGATTGACACCAATACGGTCAACGGCTATAAATGGCAGGTCGGCTCAAATGAAGCAGGTTTTACGGATCTTGTAAACAATACCCAATATTCCGGCGTTGACACCGCTTCGCTGACGGTTTCCATGCTCACGCCATCCATGTCAGGCAACCATTATCGCGTGCTGCTCCAAAAGGACGGCAACAGTTGCGGCCTGGTTTCTGCATTGGCTACACTTACGGTATTGGCGAGGCCCGTCGTAGCAGCTTCAATAACTTTAGTCCAATGTGATGATGACCTGGACAATCTTTCGGATTTCAATCTCAGGCAAAAGGAAAGCCAGATTTCTGCCAATGCGGCAAATGAAACTTTTGCTTATTTCACCACCCAAAATGGTGCAGAGACCAATGATGTCAGCGAACAGATCACCAACGAGACCGTTTATAATAATAGTAACGGCAATACGGTTTGGGTGCGCATTACAAACAATGATGGCTGTTATAATGTGACACGCATTGACCTTATCGTATCAGCCACACAAATACCTGCCGGTTTTTCCAGGTCGTTTTCAGAATGTGACGATTTTTTAGATGTGTTAAATGATGACCACGATGGCATTACAGGATTTAACTTCAGTTCAGTTACGGCTGATATCAATGCTATTTTAGGCAACGGCAGCAATTATACCATCAAATATTACAAAAACGAGGCTGATGCCTTGCAGGAAAACGATGCTGCAGGAAATGCATTGGCCATCAATGATGTTTCCAATTACCGTAATACTGGCTATCCAAACCAGCAGTTCATCTGGGTGCGTATCGACAGTAATGCCGACAACGCCTGTTTCGGGCTTGGTCCCTATATCACACTGACTGTTGAGGCACTACCACTGTTTCATGCGGTGCCGTTACAAAAAGAATGTGACCGTGATGTGTCGGATGCTATTATTGATCACGATTTCCAGACGGCAGGACTGCAGGATGCGATATTGAACGGACAGGCAGATGTAAGTGTGGCCTATTTTGACCAGGACAACAATCCGTTACCGAGTCCATTACCGAATCCTTTCAGGACAGCAACCCAAAACATCAGGGTGGTGCTCACTAATGATAATGGCAGGCATTGTACTGAAGAAGGCACCATTTCTTTTATAGTCTATGCAAGGCCGGTAGCACATGCCGTGACTGTTCCTGCGCAATGTGATGACCTCCCGGACGACAGCGATGGGATTGTCGCGTTTGATACCACCACCATCGAATCGGATTTATTGCAGGGACAGACAGGATTCATCATAAAATATTTTGATGAAGATGGCACGCCGCTTTCAAGTCCGTTGCCGCCTACTTTCCAAAGCCGCACACAAAACGTGAGAGCTGTAGTGGAAAATCCGTTGAATCCTGATTGTGCAGATGCTACCATGATTGCCTTCACTGTAAATCCACTGCCTGAAATACTTGACGATAATGAGGAAATTATTTGCTCAGGCATTGTCAATGAAAGCGTCACACTGTACGCCGGGCTTGCAAACGGCAATCCGGGCAGTTACGCCTATGAATGGGCAAGAAATGGCATCCTTATCCCAAATGCCATTATCGACTTTCTTACTGTTGACGAGGATGGCGTATACACCACCAAAATTATCAATAAAATTACAGGCTGTTCCAGGACGAGGACCAATACGGTCGAATATTCTCAAACAGCAACCATCACTACGGTGGATATTGATGACCTTTCCGATGTGAATTCAATAAGCATTAATGTCACGGGGGTTGGAAATTATCAATACAGCCTTGACAATCCTGTAGGGCCGTTCCAGGACAGCGCTTATTTTGACAATGTGACACCGGGATTACATGAGGTTTTTGTCAATGATAAAAATGGTTGCGGAATGGCAACTAAAACCGTAGCCGTAGTAGGTGCACCAGCTTTCTTCACGCCGAACGGCGACGGTTATAATGATTACTGGAAAATAAAGGGAATGAATGCGCTTTACCATAAAAATTCCATCGTTTATATTTTTGACCGTTATGGTAAATTACTCACGGAAATCCCCTCGGGTGCTGATATGGGCTGGGACGGTATATACAATGGAAACCCGCTGCCCGCCGATGATTATTGGTTCCTGCTGAAACTCGATGACGGCCGCACGGCAAGAGGCCATTTTGCACTCAAACGATAATCGCGCTTATGAAACATCATTACTTACAGCTGATCGTTTTATTATTCTTTTACCAGCTTTCTTTTTCACAAAGCGATTGCGTGGAAGCCATAGTAGTATGTGGAAATTCCGGTTTCAGCGGATTAACGGTGACGGGTATTGGCGTACAGGAGCTCAATAACGGCATTACCTGCGGCAGCAGCGAAAACAACACTATCTGGCTCAGGCTCGATATCGCTACCACCGGAACACTTGGCTTTACATTGATTCCGGAAAGCGATGACATTACTGAGGATTTTGATTTTTTTATGTTCGGGCCAAATGCGACCTGCAATAACCTGGGGACCATCCAAAGATGCTCCACTACCAATCCCCTGGCAACGCAGCAGGCAAACAACCATACCGGACTTAACAGCACCGAAACTGACGTGTCCGAAGGCCCCGGAGAAGATGGGAACAGTTTTTTAAGCATGCTCGACGTGACCGCAGGCGACACATATTACCTTATTGTGGACAGGCCTGTAGGTATCAGTAATTTTTCAATTGAATGGACGGGAACGGCTGGTTTTTTCGACCCGCCTACTTTTGATCTGCCCACGGGCGTTACTTCATTGGATATCAAAAAATGTGATGTCGATGGCACAAATGATGATTCCACGCCATTTAACCTGTCCGCGAACACGCCATTAATTACAGGAAATCAGTCGAACGTCGCTGTCACTTACCATATCACGCAAAACGATGCTTTGGTAGGCTCCAATGCCATTGCCAATACAGGTAATTTCATAAATACACAAAACCCGCAAACCATCTACGCACGTATTGAAAACAATACCACGCACTGTTTCAACAATTCTGAGTTTATCATTTCAGTAAATAATATTGAATTTCCGGTAACCGAATCTGCCATCTGCGATAATACAAACGGGGATAATGATGATGGCAACGGTCAGGCATTTTTTAATCTTGATCAGGTAACGCAGGACGTTTTCGCAGGAAATGACCTCAACGGCTATGATATCAAATATTACCGAAACCAGACTGACGCCGACAACAACCAAAATCCGTTGCCGCAATCTTTTTATAACACGGTGCCCAACATGCAGACAGTCATCATCAAAGCGATAAAAGGACCCTGCACCAGCACTGCTGAAATACAACTTATCGTAAATCCGCTGCCGCAGAAAATCACCGGGCACTTTTTTCAATGTGATTTTGAAGATCATCCTGACGGCATCACCGTTTTCGAATTGCAAAGGGCCGATGGTTTGTTCACCACTCCGAATCCCGGCATTACTGTGCAGTATTTTGCCAGTATGACTGACGTGCAAAATAATGATCCTTTGCCCGCTTTTTATACAAATACTACCAATCCCCAGCCTGTTGTCGTCATGCAAACCAATCCGCAAACGGGCTGTATATCCTATTCCACATTGGTACTCCATGGCAATACTGATGAGATCCAGCCAGACATCATATTAAACGCCTGCGACATTCAGGGGCAGGAAAACGGCTTTACGACATTCGACCTAAACGACAGTAATATTGCCCCGGTGAACGGGCAGACACTCGCTTATTACAATACTTCGGATGAAGCGCTGCTGCAGGAAAACCCGATCAGCAACACCAGCGCTTTTCCCAATCCGGAAGCTTACCTGTCCTTCGTGTACGCCAGGATCAATGACGGTGACCTGGATTGCAATATCATCAGACGCATTCGCCTGGTTGTCAATACACTGCCCAATATTGTGGTACAAAGCGACGGCAATGACTTTGTGTGTTCCAATAAACCTGATGAATTCATCACGATTGATGCCGCGGTACTGGACCCGTTTTTTGGCGATTATGAATATCTCTGGGAATATAATGGGATTCCGTTTCATATGAATACGTATTCCGTACAGGTCAATCATCCAGGGACTTACAAAGTGACTGTAATCAAGCCCACCGGATGCCGGAAGGTGCGTACCGTAGAGGTTTTTCCCTCGGTGGATGCGACAATTGAATCAATTGACATACAGGATATCACTTTCGAAACCAATACTGTTACCGTAAACCTGACTCCTGGCAGCATCGGGAATTATGCATACAGCATGGACGACGAATTCGGATCGTTCCAGGAGTCAAATTTCTTTGATAACGTCGCTCCGGGAATCCATACGGTATATGTAAAAGACGAAAACGGCTGTGGCACCGTTTCAAGGCTGATTGCCGTACTCGGGATTCCGCAGTACTTTACCCCGAATGGCGATGGAATTCATGATTTCTGGCGTATTGATGGCGTAGATGTGGTTTTCAATAAAGAAACCAATGTGTTGATATTCGACCGTTTCGGTAAATTCATCAAGGAAATTGCAAGGCATGACACAGGCGGATGGGATGGAACTTTCCTTGGCCAGCCCTTACCTTCAGACGATTACTGGTATGTCCTGAACCTGGAAGACGGACGCATTATCAAAGGCCATTTTGCCTTAAAAAGATAAAGAATATTACACAGGTTTTGCTTCCAGTTTTTCACGCCATTTCATAAAAGGCTTTTCCACCGCAAAATAAAAAACCGAGGCAAGGCCCAGGGTACTCATCAACGAAAGTACATACATGAGTGGCATCGAAATGTCATCAACCCCTTTATTGACAAGGAAAACAATCGCTATCTCATGGGTAAGGTAAAAACTGTAGGAAACCGTTCCTAAATAAACGAGCCATTTCGGACTTTTAATTACATGGTTTTTATTGACCAAAAAAGCGATGATCATCACAAAGTAAATGGCAAAAGGGAAATATTCCAGACTTTTGCGCTCCATCCGGAAAAAATAAAGTAATATCGGAATTCCGGCCATGAGCAAATGCTTTGCGCCAATCCTTGTAAACCATTTGCTGTTGTTAAAATGCATTACACCGGCAAGGCATCCCAAAGCAATGCAGTCATAACGGTAAAAATGCATCAGCTTGTAAAGAAATTTTCCTGAAAAACCCGGGAATAATACGCAAGCGTATTTTATGGCTACGAATAAAATAATGAAGACATACAGCAGGAGTGTCAGTTTTCTTTTTGCCAAAAGTACAGCCAAGGGTATCACCAAATAAAATATTTCCTCTACGCCGATGGACCACGTAGGCTCTGCAAAAGGCAATATTACCCTTTGGAACGATGGTATCTGCGGCAGGAAGAAGAAATAATACGCATAATATTCAGGCGCATCATGCGCATTTATAACTGAAGGCGGCATCGTAAAATGCAGTGCATCGATGTGTGGCAATACGAATATGGCAAGTAATATAACCGTATAATACAACGGCCAGATGCGGAAAATCCTTGCCCTGTAAAACCCACGCAAATGCCATTGCCCACTTTCCATCCGCCTTAAAATCGTAAAGGTGATCAGGTAGCCACTGAGCACGAAAAATCCGACCAGCGCCACACGCCCCAAGTGATATACCGCAGGATTATTGTATACCTGGTTTCCGCGGAAATACAACCGGATCAGATTGACATGACTGATGAGCACCATCAGCGCGAGGGCACCCCGCATTGCGTCCAGGCTTAATATTTTATGTCTTGCTGTATTATTTTCTGTAGGATCCGGCAATTTCAGGTATTGTTTGCTTGTTATTTAAAATTAGGATATTTCACTCCCAGTCAGGTTTATTTTATCCAATAAATTCACTTCAGGGTACTAAAGTAAGCCATTCATGCTATAGAAAAAGGCAGGTTTATGGCCTGCCTTTGGTATTATTTCTCAAGATTCTTTTTAACGTTTGCTAGGTTCTTTTCATACGCATCACCTACGAAATATCTTCCTATAATAGAGGAAAGCCTTCCCATCGGGTAAGCCGCCTTCCCATAAAACGTACAGGTAACCTTGGATTTTTCACCTCCTGCTCCCTCCACAACCATCGACGCTTTGGCCTGGTCGGTCATGGGCTTGATGAAATTCAGGTCGACATCAATCCTGTTGTCGCTGATGGCTGCAATGGTCTGGCTGCCTTCGCCCATTTTCTCGCTTTTCCATGCAGATGATGCGCCCACAGTACCATCAACTCCTGTATAAGTCATCTGGATTTTCGGGTCTTCCATTACCCAAACACTGTATTGTTCCTGGTTTTTCAGTGATTTTACATAATCGAACACTTCCTGTTTCGGGCGGTTGATTTCAGCAGAGCGGCTTACCGTATATTCTTCCGGAAGAAAGAGGGCCACGATCAGCAGCAACACAATAAGGGCCACGATTGCAATTAAAATTTTCTTCAGTATTTTCATAATGATTTGTTGTTGGTTAATGATACTAAAATAGTAAAAAAGGTGCAGGGTACAAGTTACAGGGTTCAATTTGCAGCTCTGGAATATCAATTAGCGCCATTTTTATTTAACTTTGGGCCCTTATCCGGTACCTTGTACGTGAAACTTTTAACCAACAAAAAAATGATCTCCCTCCAAACCATTATCGAAACTGCCTGGAATGACCGCTCCTTATTACAGAATACCGAAACCACTGCCGCCATCCGCGAAGTGATTGAATTGCTTGACACCGGAAAATTACGCGTTGCCGAGCCTGTTGCCCATGGCTGGCAGGTAAATGAATGGGTTAAAAAGGCGGTCGTCATGTATTTCCCAATCCAGAAAATGGAAACGCTCGAAGCCGGGATTTTCGAATATCATGATAAAATCCCGTTGAAGCGGAATTATGCGGAAAAAGGCATCCGTGTAGTCCCTAATGCGGTAGCAAGGCACGGTGCTTATATTTCCAAAGGCGTTATCCTGATGCCAAGTTATGTAAACATCGGTGCTTATGTTGATGAAGGCACGATGGTCGATACCTGGGCCACAGTGGGAAGCTGTGCACAGATAGGGAAAAACGTACATTTGAGTGGAGGCGTCGGTATCGGAGGGGTATTGGAACCTTTACAAGCTGCTCCCGTAATCATCGAAGACGGTGCTTTTATCGGGTCGCGTTGCATTGTCGTAGAAGGTGTCCGTGTAGAAACGGAAGCGGTTTTAGGTGCCAATGTATGTCTTACAGCTTCCACCAAAATCATCGATGTAACCGGGGTGTCACCCGTTGAGATGAAAGGCGTGGTCCCTGCCAAATCCGTAGTGATCCCGGGCAGTTATACGAAGAAATTTGCAGCAGGCGAATACCAGGTGCCGTGCGCCCTGATCATTGGGAAAAGAAAACCCTCAACCGATTTGAAAACGAGTTTGAACGACGCGCTTCGGGAGTATGATGTGGCGGTTTAGTGGCTGAGTGGCTGAGTGGCTGAGTGGCTGAGTGGCTGAGTGGCTGAGTGGCTGAGTGGCTGAGTGGCTGAGTGGCTGAGTGCAAAATTAACTTTCTAAACAATTCAAAATACTTTTTAAACCTTTATTAAGATACAGATGGCTCAGCAACTCAGCAACTCAGCAACTCAGCAACTTCAAAAAAAATTCCTCGTCATCCAGCAGAAAATGATTGGCGATGTACTCGCTACGAGTATCATCTGCAATAACCTGAGGCAACGCTATCCTGAAGCCCAGGTGGATTATCTTGTTTATCCGTTTACACAGGCGGTAATCCTTAATAATCCGAACATCGACAATGTAATCCTGTTTGATGATAAATACCGGAAAAGCAAAATGGCATTGTTCCGTTTTGCGATGCACCTGCGTAAACAAAAATATGATGTGGTGATTGATGCTTACGGAAAAACGGAAAGCAACCTCATCGTTTTATTTTCCGGTGCGAAAGTGAAATTAGGCTTTTACAAAAAATATACGCGTTTCCTTTATACCGATACAGTTAAGGAAATCCCAGCACCACTTACCAACGCAGGCACGGCTTTGGAAAACCGCATCAACCTGCTCAATCTCCTGAAACCTTCGACTGCAGCAGCAGACATTAAACCAAAAATCTGGCTTACCGATGCTGAAATTGAAAATGGCAAAGCGATATTGAAACGGCACCACATCAACATGGCAGACAATATCATCATGATTGGAGCACTCGGAAGCGGCAATAACAAAACCTACCCTTTCCCATTCATGGCGAAATTGCTGGATTACATGGTTAAAAAAACCGGTGCCACTTTATTGTTCAATTACATGCCGTCACAAACCCAGCAGGCGAAAACCATCTACGGCTTGTGCCTGCCGGAAACACAGCAAAAAATACGGCTGGATGTGGTTCCCGGAAGCATCCGCGAATTTCTTTCCATCACTTATCATTGCAAAGCTTTGATTGGCAACGAAGGCGGTGCGGTAAACATGGCGAAGGCCATCAATATCCCTACGTTTACCATTTTTTCCACCTGGATCAAAAAGGAAGCGTGGAGCTCGTTTGAAGATGGAAAAATCAATGTTTCAGTACATCTTAAAGATTTTAAGCCTGAATTGTACGGCGAAAAATCTCCCAAGGACATGAAAAAGCAGGCCATGGAATTGTACCAGGAATATTCCCCTGAGTTGATTATACCTGTATTAGATAAATACCTGTCTGGTTTTTAAGCGGTTTTTTCGCCTTTGATGATGCCGAAAGGAGACCAGGAAAGTTTTTTCTCCTTCACTTCTTTACGGATGGCTAAGTTTGCCGCCAAAGATTCCGGCGTTTTATAACTTCGCGCATGGTCGAGGTGCAGGCACACGGCTTTGTGGCGGATCTGCAATCCCTTTACACCGAAATTTTCAAGCCTTTCCCCGAATTCACGATCGGGGCCGCCATATTTCATACGCTCGTCATAACCGTTAATCGCAATCATGTCCTCACGAAAACCTGAAGAATTGCAATTATTGAACGAAGGATTTGTTGGCGTAACGGTATCGAGGATGTTGCCCAGAAGACCGTTGGAAGACAATTTCAGCGTTTGCGAAAAGCCCAGCTTGCCTTTCGTCTTAAGCCATTTTACATTAAAACAACGCCCTGAAAGAATATCGTCCCCGGTGATTTCTTCGCTCACCTGCATATTTAACTTGCAGTAACCGCCGGAAAGGAAACGCCCTTTTTCAGCATATGCTGCATGTACGGCGACAAAATCCTTGCGCGGAATACAATCGCCATCGGTCATAATAATGTATTCATTTGCCGCCTGCATAATCGCAATATTGAGGATTTCCTGCCTGCGGTAGCCTTTATCCTCATGCCAGAGGTGCCTGAGCGGGACGGGGTAAGTCTGTGCATAACCCTCAATCAGGTTTTTAGTAGATTCCCTTGAACCGTCATCTGCCACAATCACTTCAAAATCACGGTAAGACTGGTTGCTGTAGCCTATCAGGACTTTTTCAAGCCATTTCTCTGCATTGTAAGTACTTATGACAACGGTTATCTTCATGGGCTGGCGTAGTTGGCTTTTGATTTTTCGGAAACGAATATACACAAATTCCGTTTAAGACTCAAAATCCGGTAAATTTGAGTTTTTTTTGAATTAAACCTTTGCAAAAATAGTAAATAAATTATATTTGTTGAATATTTAATATTGAATGGAATTTAAGCCGCAAGCCAACATATCGGTTCTTATCATCACGTTAAATGAAGAGGTACACATGAAGGAATTGTTAAGTGACCTCGACTTCGCAGAAGAAGTAATCGTAGTGGATTCCTATAGTACAGACAAGACAAAAGCCATTTCGGAATCTTTCCCGAACGTTCGGTTTATTGAAAATAAATTTGAGAATTTTACGAGCCAGCGCAATTTTGCCATCAGCCAGGCAAAAAATGACTGGATCCTTTTTATCGATGCCGATGAGCGGCTCACGCCAGAACTCAAACAGGAAATCATCGATACCGTAAAACGCAATGACAGCGACATCAGCGCCTACCTGTTTTACCGCAAATTCTTTTTCAAACAGCAACAACTGCATTTCAGCGGATGGCAGACTGACCGGATTTTCAGGCTCTTCCGGAAAGACAAGGCTCGTTACACGGCCAAGAGGCTCGTACATGAAAAACTGGATGTCAACGGACGCATTGCCGTGTTCAAAAATAAGCTGATCCATTATTCTTATGCGGATTATGAATCTTATAAAACGAAGATGATCGCCTACGGAAAACTGAAAGCCATGGAGAAATTCCGTTCAGGATTCAAGCCGACCATTTTTCATTATTTCGGGCATTCCGCTTACAACTTCCTGTACCAGTATCTGGTAAGGCTTGGCATACTTGACGGCAAGAAGGGGATTATCATCTGCTACCTGAACGCACTCAGCGTGTCCCATCGCTACAAGGAATTAAGGCGGCTGTACCAAAGCGCTCCAAAATAAAAAACATGATCGATGTTTCCATAGTCATAATCAATTACAACACGTCGCTTTTGACTTACAATTGCGTCGTTTCGATTATGGAGACTACGCCAATGGAAATCAGCTACGAAATCATTGTGGTTGACAATGCCTCTAAAAAAGAGGATTTCCTCGATCTGCAGCAGAAACTGGATGCGCTCCACAATGACAAAATCCGACTGATCCGCAGCAGGATCAATACCGGTTTTGCTTCGGGGAATATGTTCGGGGTACAGTTTGCATCCGGAAATTACCTTGCCTTCATCAACAATGATGTCGAGCTGACCGCCGATTCTTTCACCCCGCTTTTCCAATATTTCGATGCGCATCCTGATACCGGCGTTATGGGCATACAGCCTGTTTTTGCTGATAAACGGACACAGGTGGCTTTCGGGCATTTCGATACGTTCAGCAACAGGTTTTTCGGGTATTGGCTTTATGAAAAACTCAATCCTACCAAAGCAAAACGCCATAAAGTGTATACGGAACCCGTCCAGACCGATTATGTCGTAGGCAGTTTCATGCTTTTTAAAGCCGCGCATTTCAACGCTATCGGCGGATTCGATACCAATATTTTCCTGTATTTTGAAGAAATGGACATCTGCAAAAGGCTGCTCAACCACAACCTTAAGACAATTTTCTTCCCTTCCATCGATTATGTGCACATTAACGGTGCAAGCACCAATTTAGGGTATACAAAAAAGATCGAGCTTAAGATTTCACATCTTTATATCGTCCGCAAAAACCATGGCTTCTTCAGTTATGCGCTGCTAAAGGCTTTTTTCATTTTAATCTTTCTGTTCAAATCCATTTTCAATCCAAAGCACTTCAGGCTGCTGTTCAAATTGATTGCGCTCGGTCCGCCTATGGCCTCCTCCATCAGGCACCAGCAGAAGATCCAGCCATAAAAAAACTGCAGTGGTTTACAATTTCTTAAAGGAATTTTTATCGTAAATTCGCAGTCTTACAAATGCATTTTCTTATGGACAAAACCCAGAAGTGGCAAAATTTCATTAAAGAACTGGGCAACCAGATTTTCTTTTGGTTTTTCGGAATTGTTTTCTTCACGCTTTTCAGGATTACTTTCATTTATATTTTCAGGAAACAGCTGGGCGCTTCCGCAGATGGTGGCGAAATATTCAAGGCATTGTCTTCCGGCTTCAGCTTCGATTGTACTGTGATGGGCTACTTCCTGATCCTGCCTTTCCTGCTGCTGCTGATTTTTTCACCATTTGATAAATTCAGGCCGGCGATCATCAGCCGGAAAATAGTACAGGTGCTTTTTGTAATCCTTTCGACGATTATCTGCATCATCACTATTGGCTATTTCCAGGAATACCACGACCAGTTCAACAACTTCCTGTTCCTGGCATTGTATGACGATCAGAAAGCCGTTGCCAAAACGCTGATGGCCGATGAGTACCATCCGGTACTCAATATGATGACTTTTGTGATTGTCCTCATCACCGGAATCCTGATATTGGTTTATTCCGAACGACGCGACGTATTATACCGCATCTTGCAGAAATTCAGTTTCAGGTACAGCAGGCCGATTTTGGTCATCCTTGTCATAGCGCTGTTTGTGTGCAGTTTGCGCGGATCGTTTTCCTCAGTTCCCGCGATTCGGAAATGGGCCGGTGTTTCCAAAGATGCCTTCCTGAATAAAACGATTGTCAACCCGTTCCGGTCGCTTAAATATGCTTTGGAGGATTTCGATGAACTGAACCTGCTCGAGGGGAAAAATCCTTTCTTAAGCGAAAAACAGTTCAATGCCGATTTTCCACAGGCCAAAATCACCGATCTGCTTGAAAAAACCGCACAGGGTGCCACAATCGAAAAGCCGAAGCAGATTTTCCTTGTGGTCATGGAAAGCTACGATTCATGGCCATTAATGGACAAGTATAAACCTTTTAAATTTTCGGAAAACCTGAGCCGCATTGCTGCAAACGGGACGCAGTTCACCGATTTCCTTCCTGCCGCCAATGCCACATTTGATTCGTTTGGCGCTATTGTGACCGATGTGCCGCACTGTGGGGTAAACATCAGCCAGCTTGGGACGGTAAACGAGCCTTTTGAAACTTCGATTTTTAAGCAGTTTAAAAAATTAGGTTATGAAACCAATTTGTTCTACGGCGGATTCTTATCCTGGGAAAATATCGGTGATTTCTGCAGGTACCAGGGCGTGGACCGCATTTTTTCGGGTGTTGATGCCGGAGGAAAATCCGATTCGGGCGATTGGGGAATTGAGGATGAGAAGCTTTTTAACCTCGTATTGAAAAATACGGATCCGACGAAAAACTCGCTGAACATTATCCTGACTTCGAGCTATCATCCTCCTTATGCAATCGATATTTACGCCAAAGGATTCTCATACCATACTGAAAATGATTTTCCGTCAAGCGTCCGCAAATACTATGATGGTGGCATGACGATGAAGGAAATGGGGCATTTGTGGTATGGTGACAAAGCGATTGGGGGATTTATGGACACGGCTGCAAAAAAATACGGCGACGGGCTGTTCTGCTTTACGGGCGACCATTATGGCAGGCGTTTTATCAACCACAACCCGAACCTTTATGAAAAGTCGTCGGTGTCGTTTATCATGTACGGGAAATCAATCCCAAAATCAATCAACCGAACGCCTGGAAGCCATGTCGACATTATGCCTACATTAATTGAAATGATTGCGCCGAAAGGCTTCAAATACTATAGTTTCGGGTCTTCTTTATTTGATAAGGCGAAAAATAAAGCATTTGGGCTGGACAAAATGGTGGTGCCGGATGAAATGTATTATTTCCCGAAAGAAGCCAAGATCGAGAAAATCAACCTGCGTACTTTTGGCGAAAGCCGGATGGACAACAGTCCGCTGACCGATGATTACAACCGCTATATGGCATTGACCTGGCATTATACGATGAAGGGAAATAACCTGAAGGCAACAAAGAAAAAAAACATCAAAACGAATTGATTATGGGCGATATCAACCAGGAAGTGCACCAGGCTTTTGAAGTGATCCAGAACGGCGGCATCATCCTCTACCCTACTGATACCGTTTGGGGAATTGGCTGTGATGCTACAAATGAAGAGGCAGTTGCCAAAATATTCGCGCTTAAGAAAAGGGCGGAAACCCAAAGCATGATTGTACTGATGAACGGCGAAAAAATGATGTATAATGTGTTTAAGGAAATACCCGAAACCGCCTGGCAGATTATCGACCTGAGTGAAAAACCGACGACTTTGATCCTTGACAATCCGCGGAATGTCGCGAAGAATGTCATCAGCCCGGACAATTCTTTAGGCGTGCGTATTGTAAAAGAGCCATTTTGCTTCAAACTGATGGAACGGATGAAAAAACCGCTTGTATCGACATCGGCGAATATTTCAGGCCAGCCGACACCGAAAAGTTTCAAAGAAATCAGTCCGGAAATCATCAATGGCGTGGACTATGTTGTAAATTTGCACCGTGATAAGATCGGTGGGAATCCGTCAGCTATTATCAAACTGACGAATGACATGCAGGTTAAGATTATCAGGAAATAATTGACAATTTACGTTTTGGTTAAGACACATTATAAGGAAGCGCTTCACAATAAGGTTTTTGAGATTATCAGTAATGCTGCTGCAGCATTGGGCGTTGACAGCTATGTCATCGGTGGATTTGTAAGGGATCTGATCCTGGACAGGGGCACCAAAAAAGATATTGATATCGTCGCGGTGGGCAGCGGAATAGCATTGGCACAGCAAGTTTCCTCGATGTTGCCAAAAAAAACGAAAGTCCAGGTTTTCAAGAATTACGGCACGGCCATGCTGCGTTTCGAAGATACCGATATCGAGTTTGTCGGTGCGCGGAAAGAATCTTACCAATCCGACAGCCGCAATCCGTTAGTAGAAGACGGTACGCTTGAAGACGACCAGAACCGTCGCGATTTTACAATCAATGCGTTGGCACTTTCGCTGAACAAAAATAATTTCGGTGCACTTCTTGACCCTTTCAACGGATTGGAAGATCTTGACCAAAAAATCATCCGTACGCCATTGGATCCTGATATCACCTATTCTGACGATCCGTTGCGGATGCTGCGTGCAATAAGGTTTGCGACGCAATTGGGCTTCCGGATTGAAAAAAACTCCTTAGATTCCATTTCAAAAAACAAAGAACGGATCAGGATTATTTCCGGCGAAAGGATTGTGGAGGAACTCAATAAAATACTTGCCGCCGAAAAACCTTCAGAAGGATTCATATTACTTTACAAAACCGGATTATTAGATATTATTTTACCGGAGCTCACTGCGTTGAACCAGGTAGAGGAAATTGAAGGCCATACCCATAAAAACAATTTTTACCATACACTTGAAGTCGTCGACAACATCAGTAAAAATACTGAAGATGTATGGCTACGCTGGGCTGCGCTGCTGCATGACATCGGAAAAGCGCCGACGAAACGCTTTTTCAAAAAGCAGGGCTGGACATTCCACGGGCACGAATTCGTTGGCGGGAAAATGACTAAAAAGATCTTCGAGCGGTTGCATATGCCTTTGAACCAAAAATTGAAATTCGTGCAGAAAATGGTGATGATGAGTTCGCGCCCGATTGTTTTGTCACAGGAAATCGTGACTGATTCGGCTGTGAGGAGACTGGTTTTCGATGCGGGTGAAGATGTCGAAAGCCTGATGATCCTTTGTGAAGCTGATATTACGACGAAAAATCCGGTGAAGTTCAAGCGGTACCACCAGAATTTTGATTTGGTACGCAAAAAAATTGTTGAGGTGGAAGAACGCGACCACGTACGCAATTTCCAACCACCGATTACAGGCGAAGAAATTATGGAGATTTTTAACCTGAAACCGTCACGCGAAATCGGGGTACTGAAAGAAGCTATTAAGGAAGCAATCCTTGAGGGCGATATTCCGAATGAATATGATGCCGCGTATCGGTTTATGATGGAAAAGGCTGGGAAAATGGGGCTCAAAGTAGCAAAGTAGCAAAGTAGCAAAGTTAAATTATATACGCCAGACAGATGAAAACATTCAGAGATTTATTAATATGGCAAAAAGCCATGAACTTAGTAACCGATTCTTATACCATAACCAATGCCTTTCCAAAAAATGAGCAGTTTGGCCTGACTTCACAGTTAAGAAGGTGTGCTGTTTCCATTCCGAGTAACATTGCGGAAGGTTTTGGAAGAAATACAAACAGAGATTACCATCGCTTTTTAAAAATCTCTTTAGGCTCTTTATTTGAATTTCAAACCCAAATTGAGATAGCTTACAACTTAAAATATTATTCAGAAACAGAATTTAATAATATATATGAAAAAAGCCGGGAAATTGAACGTATGTTAAGTTCATTTATAGACAAAGTCAGGAAAACTTTGTAACTCTGCTACTTTGCAACTCTTATGAAAAAAAACTTCTTAATTTTCGCTAAAACTTCACTGATCCTCGTTTATCTCGTCATCATCGCCGGAGCGCTTGTCCGCATGACCGGCTCCGGAATGGGTTGCCCGGACTGGCCGAAATGTTTCGGATATTACATCCCGCCTACAGACATCAAGGAACTCACCTGGGCTCCAAACCGTGGATTCGAAGAAGGGCAGGTCATCATCAAAGACGAAAAATTATGGGTAGCCAAAGACGATTTCACAACCGGGCAAACTTACGATGCTTCGCACTGGCGGCCGTATACAAAACACGATTACGCCGATTTTAACCCTACACACACCTGGATTGAATACCTGAACAGGCTCGCTGGGGCTCTGGCAGGATTCGCGGTGTTCCTGATGGCAGTATTTTCATTTGCATTTTGGAAAGGAAATAAAAAAATAACACTTCTTTCGTGGCTGACGGTCATCATGATGGGGATACAGGGATGGCTGGGTGCCAGAGTGGTGTATTCGGTGTTAAATCCGGTAAAAATTACACTGCATATGGTCGTCGCACTGCTCATTGTTGCCGTGCTGCTGTACATTATCCGGAAAGTAAAAGGAAACCGTGCCCATATGATTTACGATCCCCAATTCAGCAGGCTGATGGTTTTTGCGTTGTTCCTGACATTGACACAAATTGCGTTGGGAACGCAGGTGCGCCAATTTGTAGACGAACAAGTCGGTGAGCTCGGGCATCACAATATTGACGATTCATTAATTAATCCCCCGATAATCTTTTACATCCACCGCTCCTTTTCGATTTTGGTTTTTGTGCTGACAGTTTGGTTGTTCATGCTCAATCGAAATAAAAAACTGGGCTTTGGCAAAATGAATGCCGTCATGGGAATGATTATTTTTGAAATCCTTTCGGGAATCGCTATATATTACCTGGATTTTCCTTTTGGATCGCAAACGGTTCACCTGGTCATAGCATCATTATTGTTCGGATTGCAATTTTACCTCTGCATGGAATCTGCGGAAGCGAAACACTCAAAAAATATATTGTAACAATCGCAAAAAATTCCGTAACAGGATTCAGGGCTTTTAAACCCATTTTTGTAACTGAAAAAGAAATTATTTAGTTACAAAAAACAAAAGCTATGCCAAATTCGACAGAAATTAAAGGAAACTGGGAAGAGTTTAAAGGAAAACTCAAACAGAAATTTGCCGACCTGACCGACGACGATTTGTTGTATGAGGAAGGTAAAGAGCAGGAAATGTGGGGAAAATTGCAACAGAAATTAGGAAAAACCGAGAAAGAGATAAAATCCTTGTTCGACTAAACCGCACACAACACAACCATTGCTGTTTCGTTTTAAACCGCCGTTCTAAACGCGCTAGTTTAAAGCGAAACAGCTTTTTTTTAAGTGGTCAGATGGGAAATCTCAAGAAAATAAGAAACTTTAACAAATGGTGTGGATTTTGCGTAATGGAAATCAGCTGGAATTTCTTAGGGACCGCAACCACCCCTTCCCTGAAGGTAAAATACAATTTTTCCGCGACATGGCATTGCGTAAAAGACGTACTTAATGTTAAAACTAATCCTGAAATTTTACATTACAGGTTAACTAATCCACGTTTTAAAATCCGAAACTTTCTCACGGCTTACGACAACTTCATCTGCTTTGTAGGTGGGCAAAATCAAGCGCAACCTCGAATTGCTGTACACTACGATTTCACGGATGCATTGCAACGGCACGATGAATTTACGGCTGATGCGATAGCATTTCGAAGGATCCAATTCCTGCTCTAAACTTTCCAAAGTACTTTCAATCAAATAATCACGGTTGTCAGTCGTATGGATGTAAGTGCCTTTATTTTCGCTGTAAAAACATTCGATTTCATCAATTGCAATGACTTTCATATGCTGGCCGATTTTCACCGTAAACCTGTTTTTATAAGTCTTTTCAGTAGGGTTTGAGAACATTTTCCGGATGGCTTCGAAGTCGAATGGATTTTGTTGTTTTATGGCGCGGAATTTATGCAATGCCGCTTCCAGATCGTCTTCGTCAATCGGTTTGAGCAGGTAATCGATGCTGTTGAGTTTGAACGCACGCAAGGCATATTCGTCATAAGCCGTGGTAAAAATCACCGCGCTTTTGATGTCTACTTTTTCAAAAATTTCAAAAGAAAGCCCATCAGAAAGCTGGATGTCCAGGAAAATCAAATCCGGATGCGGATTGTTCCGGAACCAGAAAACAGCTTCTTCTACCGAATGCAGCATGGTTGCAGACTGTAATCCCATTTTTTCCAATTTGCGCTGCAACAGCCTTGCGGCGGGTTTTTCGTCTTCGATGATGATCAGTTGCATTTATTCCCAGTTTTGTGATTTTCGTTCCTTGTCAATAATCTGGCGGATTTTGTTTTCTTCCCATTTCGGCCCGAACAGCAAATGTGGCCCGAATACGGAAAGGGCGTGTGCTGCAAGCCCAATTCCCCACGACAATGCCATCCAGAAATTTTTCAGCTTCCAGAAATCGGCACTGGTCTTTACCTCATAATAAACCGCTGCCAATGCCGCCAGGTTGATTACGATATATACAAAAAAATGCACATAAAAACCTTTGATCCGTTTCACTTTCTTTTCGGCATAAGCGTAATTCTCGTCTACAAGGGAATCGCTATATCGGCTGGATTTATAAAGTTTCATATTATTCTCCTTTGAATGATTCGTTGCGTTTTTTCTCTTCTTCCATGAACTGTCGTATTTTGCGCTCCTCCCAGTCTTTTCCGAAGAAAGGCGTGAAACCATATACTTTCATTGCATGGAACAGCACCCCGACTCCCCAGCCGAACATCGGCCAGAAAAACCACAAATGCTCCGGTGATGTCATCAGGTTCAGGATCATCAACCCAAGATTCACTACAATATAGGAAACTAAGTTTCCATAAAAACCTTTGAGTTCATCAACTCTTTTCTTTGCAAGGCGGAAGCGTTCTTCCTGTTCGTAATGTGTTTGCATGATGTTATTTTTTAATTCCACGTATGGTTGTTTTCCCGTTTGTTCATGATCTGGCGTATTTTCCTGTCTTCCCATTTTGAACTGTATCCGAATACTTTGAACGCATGCATTGTCAGCCCAAAACCCCAGCCGGCAACGGAGAACCAAAACCAGTGGAATTCCGGCGAATAATTCAGGTTTACGAATATCAGCATCGGGATAATGATGCAATACGAAAGCAGGTTGCCATAAAATCCTTTAAGTTCCTCTACCCTGTTCTTTGCGCGGTAATAGGCGTTATTCTCATTATATTCTGGAGTACTATCCATGGTGAGTAGTTTTGTAAGAATTGGAATTTTTACTGTAAATGAATGTTCACCTTGTTCTACATACACTGCTTTTTTGGTGATAATCGCATATCGGCTGACGATGTTCTGCAAACCTACGCCACGCCTGTCCTGCAGCACTTCTTTTTTCTGAAGGTTATTTTGGATATACAGATAATCATCTTTAATGAAAATCCTGATGTGCAATGGCCTTGTTTCACTGACCACATTGTGCTTTACCGTATTTTCGAGCAGCAATTGCAAGGAAAGCGGTACGACCTTCGCTTCAGGATTGCAATCGTTTTGGGGCAATTCGTAAAAAAGGCTGTTTTCAAAACGCATCTTTAGCAAATTCATATAGGTTTTTGCAAAAGCCAGTTCCTCTTCAAGGCTCACCAGTTCCTTATCTTTTTGCTCCAGAACATAACGGTAAATCTTGGAAAGCGACGTGGTGAATTTCTGTGCGTTCTCGGGATTTTCCTCGATCAGGGAACTTAAGACATTCAGGCTGTTGAACAGGAAATGCGGATCAATCTGGTTTTTCAGGCTTTCGAATTGCGCCGATGCGGTACCGGCGATGATCTTTTGCTGCACAATCTTTTTCTCATTTAGCGCCTTGTAAAAATATATGAGATGGAAAACCAGTGTAATGATAATGGTGACAATCAGCGGAACGATGTAAAATTTCAATTGTTCTTTCTGCATGAAATCATGTGCATCCTGCCCTTCCAGCGTTACATTGATAAAGAAACGGACGAAGAATATACCTATCAACGACAGTAAAATGCTTCCTGCTGCTCCAATAAGTATCCGATATTTGCCATATTTAACCCATACAACCTCATTGTTCAGGTATTTGAAATACAGCGAATTGATTATTGTAAGACTAACTCCGTAAATACAATAATATCCGATTTCCCTTGCCAGTGCACTATCAAAAACCAATTGTTTGCCAAACGCCATTTCTATTCCTTTGAGTGCAAAGAAAATGACGATGCTTATAATAAAGCCTCTTATGACAACCTGGAAAATTTTCTGTATTAACATGGCAAAGTATCTTTTCGAGATTATTTTTTACAAGCTTCCTGTGTCTGCAAAGCCCTGTCAAGTCCCCAGCTTGGCGAGAATTTATTCTCCGGTTTGAAGGTTGCGAAAAGTCCGATCGCGCGGTCCACTTCAGCACACATAGGCTTGGTATCGGTACCCCAGAATTTCGCGCCTCCGATCTCAAATTCGGCTTTACAGAAAACTACCCTTGGATTTTCAGGAGCAATCTTGATGGCCTGCTCGTAAACCTGCATCGCTTTAGCGCCATATTTCTGTCCGTTGGTCATCGGGTCATACACTATCCAGGCAGTGTAAATCATGGCCTGTACTACTAATAATTCAGGATTTTCAGGTGCTTTTGCCAGTTCTGCATCGATGGCATCCTGGGCTTTATCAAGCAGTGCGCTTAATTTTTCTTTGTCCTGGGTCGTGAAAGCTGCGGTCACATTCACCAAGGCTACGTAATAATTTGGAAGCCAATTGTCTTTTTCTGCGGAAGCAATCCTTTCAAACATAGCCGAAGCCTCGGTGTTTTTGCCTTCTCCCCACAGTTGGAAAGCCTTGCCCATGCCTTCCTCATATTTTCCCTGGCCAAAGAAAAGGCTGGTAACGAATAGCGTAATGATGGTAAAAAATTTTGTCATGATGTTGATTTTTAAATGATTATTATTTTGTTGTACAAATGTAATCCTGTGATTATCGATTTAAAATTAATGCTGACTGAACTGTCGTTTTTTGATGATGAATTGCTAGCTTTCAGCTGAAAGCTATAGATTATCCAACTGGTTGCTTTTCTTATCCTTACTGATGGTCCAGAAAAAGCCCACGAAAAAGAACCTGTCGGCCGTTGGCGTAACCGCTCGGCTTTGATAAACACCGTTCGCATCAGGAGCATTGGCATATTCATACCCAAACACATTATTCGTCCCGAGTACATTCGAAATTGAAAAATACAAAATCTTTTGCTGGCTCAGTAAATACGCCCAGCTCAGGCTCAGGTTGTTGTAAGATTTCGTCCTGCCTTGCATGAATCCCGTTTCGTTCGGGTTGTTGTATGGCCTTCCGGAATTAAAGCTATTCGTAAACCCTACCTGCGATTTCAGGCTTTGTATCCAGTATTTGGTAACCAATGATGCGGTATGTTTTGACACAAACCTCGGCGTTACCTCATAAGCAAAATCCCTGTAATCGCGTTGCGTATCGATGTAAGAATAGGAAAACCAATATTCGAGGTTTTTGATGTTTTTGTTATCACGCCAGAAGAGATCGATTCCTTTGGCATACCCGAAACCGTCATTGCTATATGTTGTCGGTGTAAATTTTACCAGATCATCATACTTTTTGTAATATCCTTCGGCGCGGAAAGTCTGCCCGTTCCTCGCATATTGGTAATTCAGGATATAATGCTGTGTTTTTTCATTTTGAAATTGGTTTGAATATTTAATATAATCCTGCTTTGGAGCCTGTACGAAATCGCCATAAGCAAAAGATACCGTCCCGAATTTACTCACTTTATATGCCAGCGAAGCCCTTGGCATAAAGGCCGACTGGTCTAAATAATTGTTATCTGAAGCGCGGAAGCCGAATTTTCCCGCCAGTTTTTTGGAAAAGAATACATCGGCTTCAACATAACCTGCCGCGATATTGGCATCATAACCTGAAGTGTACCGCGCGCCGCCGAATTGCTGGAAATGCTCATCAAAAGTGGTGATGAAATAATCCGCACCGAAATTCAGCTTCACGTTATCAGAAAAGCTTTTTTTGAGTTTCAGTTTCATATGCGTCGCATTTTCGGTATTGTCTACATCGTCTTCATCAATCCCGATGTCATTTTTGCCCAAACCGTGGCTCAGTCCGGCCACGAGCTGCCAATTGTCACCAAAATAACCTTTATACATGGTATTGAAATAAAAATTATTGTTCTGAAGGTTGAAACGCACCTTTTCAGGCTGGTTGATATCGACCTGGTTCAGGCTGAAATTTGAAGCATCAAAAGCGCCGTACACTTTCAGCAATCCATTATTTTCAAAATGATAGCGATAGACGGCTTCACCGGAAAGCGACTGGTAAGGCTTGTTCCAGTCCACCGCCTGCGGAACGGCAGCCTGGTATGCGGTGAGGTCAATAAAAGCCACGTTTACGCTCAGCGAACTTTTCTTCCACATCTGCGTGTTGCCCACGCCGAGGCCAACTGTCATAAGGGAAACATCTGTCTTTTCCTGTTCGGGGTCGTCAGTGGTATTGAGAAGCAAAACGCTCGACAAAGCTTCACCGTATTCCGCTGAATAACCCCCGGTTGAAAAGGAAATCCCACTGAAAAGGAATGGCGAAAACCGCCCGCGTGTCGGAATATTATTTGCGGAAGCGCCATAAGGCTGCGGTACCCTGAGCCCGTCAACAAAAGTCTGTGTTTCATCGGATTCGCCGCCACGAACGAAAAGGCGGCCGCTTTCGCCCACGGTCTGTGTGCCTGGCAAAGTCTGTAATGCCGCCACAATATCCCCTGCAGAACCCGCCGTAGTGACAATATCCAGTGGCTTGAGTACTGAAACGCGTGCTTTATCGCCAGCTTCAAAAGTACCCGCGTTGATGACTACGGTATCAAGCGAATTCAGGCTTTCCTTAAGCGAAAATGTTTTAGGGACATAAGCATTTACTTCAAAAGTTTCGGAAACGGCCATGAAAGCGAGGTAGGTAATCTTCAGCGTTGCGGTTCCCGTCTCGGTAGTCGTGAATGAAAAATTCCCTTCTGTATCGGTTGTGGCACCGTCGTAAGTGCCGTCAAGGAAAACGTTGGCACCGTTTAACGGATTTCCTTTCGGATCGGTGACTTTGCCTGAAATTTTCGTTTGGGCAAACCCCGCACTGACAAGCAGCAACATAAAAAAAGTAAGGATTGATTTCATAAGATGTTTTTTGGTACCGCAAATGTGCAATCTTATCCTTTGCAATAAAACTATTACTGACTGAAATGTGGAATTTTGATGATGAATTGTAAGGAATAATAAAAAATAGTTTTATTTTGATGCTTCCAAAAACAACACATGAAAAAATACCTTCTATTGCTTATATGCTTTCCCGCTATAGCACAAATTGAATTTGTCCCCGGATATTTTATTGATAATAACAACAAGACGACCACGTGTCTGGTGCGTGACGAAGGATGGAAAGACAATCCGGTAACATTTCAATATAAAATGTCGGCAGCATCTGAAGCAAAGATTGGACATATTTCAGAAGTTTCCGCATTTGGGGTTGATGACGGTACGCAATTCAGGCGGTTTAAAGTCGATGTAGACCAATCG
Source organism: Flavobacterium pallidum (assembly GCF_003097535.1). Classification (NCBI taxonomy): domain Bacteria; kingdom Pseudomonadati; phylum Bacteroidota; class Flavobacteriia; order Flavobacteriales; family Flavobacteriaceae; genus Flavobacterium; species Flavobacterium pallidum. Next base: position 2,245,070 of record NZ_CP029187.1, on the reverse strand, counting down.
TCCAATGAAATTAATGCTTTAAGTGCTTCTAAGCAACCGGAATTCAGTGAACAGACGCTGTTCCTGAAATACCTTGTTGAAGGTGACATCAGTTTGCTGTCTTATGATCAAGGCAATCAACGACGGTATTTCATATATAAAAAAGAAACGGACACAGTCGAACAGCTTATCTGCAAAAATTATCTTGTAGACGCGACAACGATCGCTGAAAACAATTATTTCAGGCAACAATTGTTCAACGCCCTGAAATCGGAACAGCTTACTCAAAAAGATTTTCAAAATTTGGAATACCGTCAGTCTTCCCTTATTCCCATCTTCGAAAAATATTATGCGGGCAGCGGACAAACCTTCACCAGTAAAGAAAAACAGATTTCAAAGGGTTCACTACACTTTTCAGTTAGCGGCGGCATAAATTTCTCCGGAGTTTCGTTCGAAAGCCCTACTGTTGATGCCAATACCGGTGTCCATGCTACGCCCGGCATTGGGGTTGAATTGGAGTCGGTGCTGCCTTTCAACCATAATAAATGGTCATTATTTGTAAACCCGAATTTTCACCGGTTCGAATATGATGGGTCGGTATCAAATGTGAAACTTGAAGTGGATTATAAAGCCGTGAATATCCCGCTGGGCTTCAGGCATTATATGTTTTTACAAAAACAATCACGACTTTTCATTGACGGTGGTTATAACATCGGGGTTACATTGTCATCTACTTTGAAGTATGGCGGAACGGAATTCAAGCTGGAAAAAGGTTCCAATATGTTTCTTGGTTTTGGATACAATTATAAGAAATACAGCATAAAATCGCGATACAACTTTGTGCAGGGCCTGATCAGCTCTCATACCTGGTCAATTGGTTATGGATCGATACAGCTCATGCTTTCCTATCAAATATTTTAAATTTATGAAAAACCTGTATTTACTATTGTTGGCACTCATTGCATTGCCGGTTTTTTGCCAGGAAACCAAACCGGTTTATGATGAAGTGCTGGCCAAAAAACTTAACGCCGATTCGCACGGCATGCGGAAATATGTGTTCTGCCTGCTGAAATCAGGAACCAATACTACCGCAACGCAGGAAGAGCTTAAAGTCCTTTTCGAGGGCCATATGACCAATATTAATAAAATGGCTGCTGATGGCAAACTTTCCGTGGCAGGGCCTTTCGGTAAAAACGACCGCAATTACCGCGGCATTTATATTTTTAATGTCAATTCGGTTGAGGAAGCAAAGGCCTTGACAGAAAATGATCCGGCCATAAAAGCCAACATCCTGGAAGCCGAATTTACGCTGCTGTATTGCACTGCCGCATTACAGGAAATTCCGGAGTTACACGAAAAAATCGCAAAAGAAAAATACTAACAATGTTAAAAAAAATCGTCCTGGCAACAACAGCGCTGGCCCTATGTTCCTGCCACAAAGAATTAAGTACGGCACAAATTGATGCTGTGATCAAAAAATATGACACTGAGGATTTTTCCGCCTTAAAGAATTCCTATGTAGGCTATCGCGGAAAGGATGAAACTGCCAATGTCATGCTGATGGTGGCCGAATTCGACCTGAATTGTCCCGCATACATTGCAACCATTTATCCTAAAACCAAGGAACTGGTTAAGACTGATGACCACCTCATCAAAGAATCCGATAAAAACTGCGCTTCCTATTTTAAGAAAGAGCAAATCGCTGATTATACGAAAGCATTCCTGAAATATGATTTGAAGGTCATCGGGGTAGACGCGGCAGGCAACGTTTACATCAATCCGACCGAACAAGATCTTCCCAATCTTTTAAGGATCGTTCCCGGAACAACGCCAAAAGACTTGAAGGATTTTAAAAAGTACAAAGGAAATTGGTATTTAAGGAAAGAATAAAAAGCCGGGCAGTCAATTGATTGTCCGGCTTTTTTTATGGCAACCCCTGCGGGCCGGGCTATCCGCTCTATCTTTTATGGCTCCGCTGCGCTGCGCCATAAAAGGATGCCGCTGCTATCCCTGTTGCAGTCCCCCGTAAAAATGAAGCATCACCTCTACATCAGGTAACAGTAGCACCATAAAAAAGCCGGACATTGGGTCCGGCTTTTTTTTATTTATTTTTAGCTTAAGCTTATTCCTTAATGAACTTCGCCTGGTAGCGCTGCTCTCCTGAGAATGCCTGGAGGATATACACCCCTCTTGCGAATCGTGATACATCCACCTGGTCTGCTCCGGATTGCTCCAGCACTACCCTTCCCGCTGAATCCAGGATGACCACCCGCTCTACTTTGAAATCACCATCCGATTTGATGTTGATCACCGAAGCCGTCGGGTTAGGGAATATCCTGATGTGGTACGCTGAAGCGATATCCTCATTCGATGTGGTATCATCCTTAGCCGTCTCAGGCATCCTCACCGCACAAGGCATCAGTGTCACGTTCGATGCAGCCCTGAGGCTCTCGCAGCCATTGATCGTCTGGGTCACATAATACGTTGCTGCCGTAAGCTGCACCGACGGTGCCAACGGTGTCCCGCCGCTCGACGCAGCATACCACCTCAGTGCTGTACCCGTAGCCGTAAGGTCGCTTACCAGTTTGCCCTGGCAAAGCGATTGGTCCGATACCGCCGGTGGCGCCGTAGCGTTCACCGTCACCGATACCGCACGCCTGGCGCTGGTACAGCCGTCAACGGTCTGGCTCACATAATACGTTCCCGTAGCAAGCTGCGCCGTCGAGGACAATGCCGTGCCGCCCGTTGCCACCGTATACCACAACAGGCTTGTTCCCATAGCGGTAAGGGCAGGCCTCTTCACGTTACAGCTGAATACCTGTGGTGATGGCGCATCAGGCATGGCGATGGTATTGATTGCCACGCTTACCGCAGTACGCTCGCTCTCGCAGCTGCCCGAACCTTGTGATACATAATAAGTCCCGGCGGTAACCTGAGCCGTAGAAGCCAACGCCGTGCCGCCTGTCGGGGTGCTGTACCATTTAAGGCCGGTGCCGTTTGCCGTAAGGTTAGCCACTGTGGATCCAGAGCATAAGGTCTGTGCCGATGCCGATGGTGCCGCAGGGTTCGTGATCGTTACCGATACCGACCTTCTGGTGCTCTCGCAGCCGTTGAGGGTCTGGCTCACATAGTAAGTCCCCGTGACAAGCACTGCTGTTGAGGACAGTGCCGTGCCTGCAGTCGGTACGGTGTACCAAAGCAATGAACTGCCCGTTGCCGTAAGGGCCGGCCTCTTCGTTCCGCAGACGAACGATTGTGGTGATGGGGCATCAGGCATAGGGGCGCCGCCCGTGATCACCTGTACCGCCGTGCGTGTGCTCTCGCACACCATCGAGTTGGTCTGTGAAGCGTAATAGGTCCCGCTGGAAAGCGGTGTGGATGATGCCAAAGGTGTGGTATCCGTATCTGTCGCATACCATTTGACGCCTGTGCCCGTGGCGTAAAGGTTCGCCACCGTGGCCGCCGTACAGAACACCTGTGTGGATGCCGTAGGTGGGGTCGGGTATGTGATCGTTACCTGTACTTCCCGTCTCGCACCCTCGCAGCCGTCAATCGTCTGGCTTACATAATACGATCCGGCAACAAGCTGTGTTGAGGACAGCATGGCCGTGCCGCCCGTGGCGGTCGTGTACCATTTGAGTCCGGTACCCGTAGCGGTAAGGCTCGTCCTCCTTGCACCGCAGTTGTAGGTCTGTGGTGAGGCCGCATCAGGGAGTGCAGGTCCGGAAAGCGTCACATTGATTGGTGTCCTTGGGCTCTCGCAAGTGCCTGTCTTCTGGGATGCGTAATAGGTGCCTGCGGTTAGCGTCGTGGTGGTGGCCAATGCCGTACCGCCCGTAGCCGTGGCATACCACCTGATATCGGTGCCGGTGGCCATAAGGTTCGCTACGGTGCCATTATAGCAATAGGTCTGGTCGTTTGCCGTCGGTGGGGCGATCGTGTTGATGATCACTTCCACTGCCCTTCTCGAGCTTTGGCAGCCGTCGATGGTCTGGGTAACATAATAGGTGCCCGTGGCAAGCAGGTCTGCCGAGGCCATGGCCGTGCCGCCCGTGGCGGTGGTATACCATCTCAGTGTAGTGCCTGTAGCCGAAAGGTTGGTCCTTCTCGCACCGCAAAGGAACGTTTGCGGTGACGGCGCCGATGGCATGGCTACCTGGATCGTAACGCTTACCGAAGTCCTTGGGCTTTCGCAGCCGTTGATGGTTTGTGTGGCATAATAGGTACCCTGTTCAAGGGCCGTATCGGTGCTCAGGGCCGTGCCGCCCGAAGCGGTGCCGTACCATTTGATGTTGGTACCTGCAGCCGTCAGGTTTGCGATGCTGCCGCTGCAGAACGACTGTGAGCTTGCCGTCGGGGCAGGCGTATGGTTTACCGTAAGGTGCAGCGTGGCGGTTTCAGTGCAGCCTGAGCTGTTGGTACCCGTATGGGTATAATCGCCGCTGGCAGTATAAGTAGTCCCATACCATGCATATGATCCGCAGGCTGTTACCGTTTCGGAAATCGTTGTACTGTGGTTGATCGTCAGGTGGAGATTTGCAATATGTGTACAGCCTGAAGCATTGGTGCTGGTATGGGTATAGTCACCGCTTTGAGTGTAGGACTGCCCGTTCCAGGTGTAGGAATCGCAGGCAGTGACCATTTCAGAGGTGGTAGTGTTTGGGTTTACCATAATCACTGCAGCAGTCATTTCACTTTCACAAGCGTGGGCTGTTTGAGAAACATAATAAGTACCGGTCACGAGCAAAGTATTTCCAGATAAAAGCATATGGTTATTGTCATACCATTTTATGTCATTTCCTGTGGCTATTAAGTCGGCAACGGTTGCCCCTGAGCAGAAAGTCTGAGCTGACGTTACAGGTGCGACTGTAATATTGACGGTCACGGTCACTTCCGTTTTTTCACTTTCACAATCATGTGCTGTCTGGGAAACATAATACGTTCCGGTTGAGAGATTATGATTCGCTGCCAAAACGTTATTTTCAGCATCATACCATCTTAAATCAGAACCCGAAGCTATTAAATCTGAAACCAATGCCGCACCGCAGAAGGTTTGGTTTTCAACCACCGGCGCAGGCGTAGTGTTTACCGTAACGGTGATCATGGTTCGGTCGCTTTCGCAGTTATTTTGGGTTTGTGTGGCAAAATAAATACCACTTTGCAATGCATCGGAAGCATTCAAAATATGATTTGACGCATCATACCATTTGATATTATCACCTGCTGCTGCAAGATCTGCTACAATCGCAGCATTACAAAAAACCTGATTTTCAGCAACAGGAGCAGCGGTAACATTAACCGTTACAGCAAATGCAGCTTTCGGGCTTTCACAGCCATGGCCTGTTTGTGATACATAATAAATCCCGGTATGAATAATCTCAGTCAACGCCAGAACATGATTGGCATTGTCAAACCATTGAAGCCCGGTTCCTGTGGCAACCAAATCTGCCACAGTTGCTTCAGAACAGAATGACTGCGCGGCAACTTCTGGCGCGGGGGTATCGTTGATAATAACCGATACCGCAGCTTTTGTGCTTTCGCATCCGTGTGCAGTTTGTGTAACATAATATACGCTTGTATGCAATAATGCGCTTGAATTCAGTACGTTATTCTCAGCGTCATACCATTTGATATTGCTTCCCGTAGCAACGAGATTGGCTACAGTCGCACCTGAACAGAAATATTGCTTGCCGGACTCAGGAGCAGGTGTAAAATGAGCATCAATCGTCGCCGTGAAGGTTGCCGTACAACCCGCCGTGGTTACATTCACATTATAACTGGAAGGCGTAGTTGTTTTCACATAAACAACTTTCAGGCTTTCTCCGGTGTAAGGTATGGTTGCAGATGCATCAGAATACAATCCATTAGCAGGTGACCAGCTGATTATCGGGGTAAAGGTCGTACCTAATCGAAGGTTTGGCCTTAGCGTCATCTCTGCAGTTGATGTGATGGTGCAGATACTCGGCTCATTATCGATTTTCCTGTGCTTATAAAGCTGTGTGGAAATTGACGAAGACTCGACACTTAAATTATTTGCAGCAGTCCCCCCGTTATTATTGTTGTTATAACAGGTTTCAACCAGTAAATTTGAGGTACCGTCCCATATGAGAGGTGTGGATAAGATATAATCGACATTACCAACTGCTGTGGCTGGTACATATGTGGCATCGGTAAAGACGGTATAAGCAGGGCTTTCGATATAACCTGGCAATAGCGATGCGGTTGTAAATCCTGCCTTAACCGTAAAATTACTAAGCTGGATAGGTGTTCCGCTTTGTAGTTTATATCCTATGGAATTGATCGGACTTCCTGCCTGCAATCCGATAGCACCAAGTTCAGCCGCGGTATAAATTGCCTGCGACCTTGCGCCTCCCCAATAACCCTGGTAAGGTGTATAATTGACGTTACTTTGTGTTTCTGTGCCTATTTTAAGTACGATTGTCGTGTTGGCAGCGGTTACCGTGAGCGGCTGGATCATATCGCCGCAAAGGGTAGCCGAATCAGGCGAAAGCGATACTTCATTAACCGTAACGGTAATCATGGCACGTCCCAGACTTTCATTACCGTTTATCGTTTGTGAAGCATAATAAGCACCTGTTGTTAATGGGGTAGATAGCGCCAACGACGTTCCACCTGCGCCGCTTGTAAACCACTTTATGTTCTGGCCGGTTGCCACAAGATCGGCTACTGTTGCGTGTGAACAGAATAATTGATTCAAGGCCGTTGGTGCTGGTACAGGATTAACCAACACTGCATAGTTTGGCGCACTGAATTTGCTGCCGCTGGCATTCTTTACGATAAAATCCAGTCGCCCGATATAAGGCTGATTCGAAAAATAGCTGCTTACAGGGTTTAATGTAATCGAATATGTCCCATTTGGATTAAGGGTCAAAGTACTCGCCGGCAGCGGGGCATCGAATGCGCCGTTATTTGGCGAAGGCTGGAAGTTGCCCTGAGCCATATCTGAAGAATAAGCCCATACATATAAGTTTCCGGACCCTGCCCAATAAGCAGGTGTCGCCAGGCCGAATGTAAAGGTTACCGAATCGGATTGATTAAATGAAGTCGTACTTCCTGTCGTATTATTCACAAAGGTGCCCATAACTTCCCTGCCTTCTTCAGTCGTAAACGGAGCGACGGCAATCCAATCACTGTAAGCATAAGTATCGCAATAAGTACGTACCCAGAGATAATATGTAGTTGAAGGTGTTAGCCCCGTTATTGTGTATGGATTTTGGAAAGCCAAACCTGAATATTGGGTTGATGTATCAGGCGCAACGCCAGTAGTATTGTAATAATACTGTGCGATACTCGGACCTTGAAAAGAAAGTTCCGCGGTGCTTGAAAATACATTGGCCACACTCACGCCAGTCGGTGGCATACAGCTCAGCGTTGTAGCCGATCCAGCAGAAATCCACGCGCCTTTTGAAACGTTTCCGCAGTTCGAACGCATCCACACATAATACGTCGTGTCAGGCAGCAGGTCGAATATATAACCCTCATCGACTGAACTCATGTAAAAAATGCCCGATTTCGGCGTTGATGCAGTGGGTTCTGTAGCTGCAGTGCTGACATAATAATCATATCCTTCAGGAACAACGGCCGGCCTTACGAATTGCACTACAAGAAATCCTTCATAAACGGACCGGATAGAAACATCCGTCGGTGGGTTACAGCTTAAAGACGTAAAACTTCCTGCCGATACCCAACTGCCATATACCGATCCACCACATCTTGAGCGCATCCATACATAATAAGTACTGTCCGGAAGCAGGTCCAAAGCTGCAATAGTACCACCCGAACTGATGCTGCCAGATGGTGATGTTCCCGCTACTGGAGCCACATTAGTAGTACTGTAGTAATACTCATATCCAAATTCCGGCAATGAAGCAGGCGCCGTCCATGATAGTGTAGCACTGCCAGCCGTTATATTACTGACATTAATATTTGCAGGTGCGTTACAACCTGTAGTCGTAAATGCTGTTCCTGGAATCCAGTTGCCGACTGAAGTGGCTGAACATCTGGAACGTACCCAATAATTATATGTCGTCGTAACGGAAAGGTTATTTAATGCTACTGATGTAAGTGTTGCATTTACAGATCCCGTGGGTGATGTATTTGCAGTTGGCGCGGTTGTCGACGTGCTTACATAATATTGATAATCGAGTCCCGGAGCGACAACCGGAGCCGTCCACGATAGGGTTGCGCTTGTAGCATATACATTTCCTGCCGCCAGGTTTGAAGGATCATTGTTGCAGGGATCGGCGCAGGTAATGTACTTGATTCTGCTCGTCTGCAATGTCCCGCAACCCGATCCGGTATGGAAAAAATATTTTATCGTTCCCGCTACTGCATTCGAAGTCCAGACTACCGGTGAAACTCCTGTAGCGTAAATCGTCAACCCGTCTGTACTCGCGATGGTAATATAATCAGTCGCGACAGAGCTTTTAAAAGTATAGACTTTATTGGCCAGCACGTTTACCAGCGTATATTCTCCAGCCCATGCGTTGGTGACAATCGTTTCCTGGCTACCGCTGCAGGTCGGCGTATAATTCGTTGATGGATACTGGGTTCCGTTCAGGCAAGGTGGGTTTTCTGTCGGCACAAAACTGCCACCGGAAACCCAGCTTCCTTTTATTGTTGACGTACATTTGGTACGTACCCAGTAATAATAACGTACGCCAGTCGTTAATCCGGTTAGGGTTTTGGTTAACACCCCTGCCCCCACTCCTCCAAGACCGGATGGATTGGCACCCGGAGTTGCATTCACATCTGAATAAAAATATTCGTATCCCAACGGTGGCGCAGGCGAAGGAGCCGTCCATGAAATGGTGGCCGAATTTGATGCGATATTATTTGCCGTTAATGCTGTAACAGGCGTGGTACAGGATACGTCATTACAGGTAATATACCTCGTCCTGCTTGTCTGTTGTGTTCCACAAGATGCGTTCGTATTCAATACATAACGGATGGTTCCCGATGTTGCACAAAACCAGGTTAGCGGTACTGACCCACTGATATAAATGGTTGAGCCGGCAGCATTGGTGATGGTAACATAATCAGTCGTTACGGAACTATTGAAAGTGTAAGACCTGTTGGCTACTACATTCACATTGCTGTATTCTCCTGCCCAGGCATCTGCAGTGATTGTTTCCTGGCTTCCCGTACATGCCGGAGTAAATGTGGCTGTAGGATACAACCCTTCTGCAGCTGTTGCACAGCCTGTACAATTTATTGTTGTCGGCACATGGTATTCCGTGGTGTTGCCCAGTCCAAGCTGTGACATTTGGTTTGCACCCCATGCAAACATGGAGCCGTCAGTTTTGATCCCAAATGTATAAGTAAGTCCGGTCCCCATGGATGCCCAGTTATTGGTGGTGCCTACCTGTACCGGAGACAGTTTATTTACAGTCGTATTATCACCAAGCTGTCCTTTGGTATTATCGCCCCATGCCCAGAGCGTGCCATCTGTCTTTATCCCAAAACTAGAACCCCATGCGGCATAAACCGATGTCCATGTGGCAGTGCCGACCTGTACAGGGGTGTAACTTACCGTTGCAGTGCTGCCGATACCTAGTTCGCCGTAATTATTATCGCCCCATCCCCATAACGTACCATCTGTTTTGATGGCAAGTATGGTTCCCATGGTACGTGAAATGCTTTGCCAGTCTGTTGCGGTGCCGATCTGTACAGGAATATTGGAATTTGTAGTGGTGCCATTTCCATAATAGCCTGCATTGTCGCCACATGCCCAAATCGTACCGTCGGTCTTCAATGCAAACGTATTGCTTCCTCCCAAAGCGGCCATCTTCCAGTTTGTGGCCGTTCCCACCTGGACGGGGCTCAGACGGTTTGTATTGGTACCGTCACCCAGCTGGCCGTAAATATTCCTTCCCCAAGCCCACATAGTGCCGTCTGTCTTGATAGCTACAGTGTGGTTGAGGCCGGCATATACGTATTTCCAGTTTGTGGCAGTGCCCACCTGTACCGGGCTGTTTTGCTGCACCGTGTTTCCAATCCCCAACTCCCCCTGGCCGTTTCCACCCCAGGCCCATAAGGTGCCATTGGTCTGGATTGCCATCGCGTAGGCTGAAGAGGTACTTTCAGTACCCATGCTGACCATTTTCCAGGTGGCAGACCCTACTTTTACAGGTGTCGTCACATTGGTTGTGTTCCCTAAGCCCAGTTGCCCGAAGCCATTCCACCCCCAGGTCCAGAGTGTTCCATCCGGTTTTATAGCTGCGCTGCTTTCATATCCTGCAGTAACGCTTTGCCAGCATTGGCTGTACGATGTGGAAATAAAAAGTAATGTAAATAATAAAAATGAAGTAATTTTTGTCCTCATAAACATGAATTTATAGTCTAGTTTTTGGCTTTTTTAGTCATAAGAAAGCTTCCAAAAATAGTTTTATTTTTTAATAATCAACTGTATAGCTTTAAGAAACTATTAACAGCTATTGTATGACAACCGTTGAGCGTAATTTTTAGCATTTCATCGGAATAGCTCCCCCAATGTGGTCTTAACAGCTTCCAAATTTATTATTTAAGTCTGGCCACTATTCTTAAAAATGATAAGTGCGTATAATTATTTATCAAATGCAGTCAAAAAGCCTGTAAGTGACCCAGCAAATTTACTGTTCACTGGATAATTGCTTAATCAACCTGATTTCGTATCTTTGGTACAGTATAATTTACAGCTTATGAAAAAGTTATTCTTATTGTTAGTCATAATAGTGTCCCCCGCCGGATTTGCACAATCCACTTTTGATAAATGGCCGGCCATGAAGGAATTCCACGAAATCATTTCACAAACCTTCCACCCTTCCGAAGAAGGCAATCTTGAACCGATAAAATCACGCTCACTGGAACTGGCACAAAAAGCAGAAAGGCTTAACATGGGCGAAAAACCTAAGGAATTCAGCACAAAAGAAATCCTCGTAGCAACTGAAAAACTGCAGATCAAAAGCTGGGCGTTGCACAAAAAAATCAAGATTGGCAGCAGCGACAAAGAAATCACTATCCTGCTCAGCGAAATCCATGATATATTCCATGAAATCGCAGGACTTTGCGCCAACGAAAAATAATTACATAAGCCTGCCTGTCAGGCTTTTTTTATGCCTAATCCAAAAAAATATGCTTAAGATCAACCGCATCCACCACATTGCCATTCTCTGTTCAGACTATGAAGTGTCGAAATATTTTTATACGAAAGTACTCGGACTGGAGATCATCAGGGAAACTTATCGTGCCGAACGCGATTCGCATAAACTCGATTTATGCATGAACGGCGATTATTGCATCGAACTGTTTTCATTCCCGTCGCCGCCCGTAAGGATTACGAGGCCCGAAGCCACGGGACTGCGCCACCTCGCATTTGAAGTTGACAATGTACTCGATGCTGTAAAATATTTTTCATCCCTTAATGTTGCGTCAGAACCCTTACGCACTGATGAACTTACAGGAAAAAAATTCACCTTTATTGCAGATCCGGACAAATTACCGATCGAATTTTATGAGAAGTAAAAAAGAAATTTTACAACATTATAAAAAATTCACATAAACGATTTTTATTGTACTTTTGACAACTTTGGATGACAATTCAAAATCCATTAAAAATGAAAAAGCATATTACGATTGCAGCTGCATCCATCTTTTCACTCATGCTATTGGGTTCCTGTAAAAATGAGTCAAAAGACATTGAAGATGCCAAAGATGATGTCATCGAGGCAAGGCAGGATGAGCAGATTGCAAAAGAACAGGCTGATGCAGCACAAACCGATTCTGTTTCTGATTATGCCAGACTCAAAGCAGAAACCAACAAGTTAATTGCCGACAATAAAACGCGCATTGCAGAGTTTAAAGTAAAACTGAAAACCGAATCAGCCGCAAACCAGGCTAAATTCGAGAAGCAGATTGACAAGCTCGAAGCCAAAAACGAGGAATTGCAGAAAGACCTCGATAACTGGGCGAACAAAGGAAAAGAGCGCTGGGATGCCTTCAAGGAACGCGTCCAAAAAAGTGTCGATGACGTCAATAAAGACATTGACGATTACAAAAAAGAACACAATTATTAAATTAGCACTTTAATATCACCTGAATCATTGATTCTATCAAAGGGCGTCCTCACGGATGCCTTTTTTTATTCAGCATTCGCGGATTAATGTATTGATACAGTTGAGACAGATTTAAAAACTTTAACAACTGCTGTGGATTTTCCGTAATAAATAATCATTTATATTTCTTAGGGAAAACACCATCCCCTTCCCTGAAGGTAAAATACAATTTTCCCGAAACATGAGCTTACGTAAAACGCGCAGCAAATATTAAACATTCATTAGCCATTTCATTTCATTGATGACTGTTAACAGGTTAAAGTACTGCCAAAAAAATAGGCATTCGCTATGGCAATGGTTATTTTTGCAACTCATTCCGCGATTCACAATGAAGCATACTTCTAAATTACATTTCACAATACTGTTACTTACTGCAGCGGCAATAATCGGGCTGCTTTCCACATTGCTGGCATTGGTGCTTAAGAACATAACCTTTGTTTACGAGGTTTCTTTTTTCCTGAAAGCGAAGGAATACCCAATATTATTTTTCCTGTTTCCGTTTGTGGCACTTTCAGTCATTCACTGGCTGCGTGAAAAGGTCTTTATGAAAAAGGAAAACAAGGGCATTACCGAAATATTTGAAACGGTCAGCAACAAACGCAACAGTCTTCCAGCCTATAAGATCCCTTCGCATTTCATCAACGGGTTCCTTACTGTGATTTTCGGCGGATCAACCGGAATTGAAGTATCTACGGTGGTTGCTACAGCCACTGTCGGCTCGATGGCACGGAAAAAAGAAAGCCGTTTCCGCAAATACAAAACCACCTTAATTAACTGCGGAATTGCTGCCGGGATTACTGCCTTATTCGGAAACCCGCTCGCAGGTTTCTTTTTCTGTTATGAAATCATTTCCAAAAAATGGAACCTGTTGAAACTTTCCGCGGTTTTGGTCGCCCTGACAGTCGCCACTTTACTGATCAACCTGGTCCATGACGGACCGCTTTTTAACATTCATCTGACTGGCTGGCATTTGCATGCGTTGCCCTGGTTCCTGTTATTGGGCGTAATCGCAGCCTGCCTTTCAGTATATCTTACGCGCTGCGTATTGTTTTTCAAAGCCACCTATTCCCGATTGAATTCCTATTATTCGAAAATCGTCATTAGCTCGGTGATATTAGGATCTCTGCTGTTTGTGCTCCCACAATTGTATGGTGAAGGTTACCACGCCATTACCGAAAATATGAAGCACGCGCAAACACTGGTATTGACACCCGGATTGTTTATGCTTTTCGCGGCGATTGTGCTGTTGAAACCCATTGCGACATCTGCAACCCTTGCCTCCGGTGGCGATGGGGGCGTGTTTGCACCAAGCCTTTTCATGGGCGCGTTCCTCGGGCTTTTGATAGCATTGCTGCACAATACGTTTTTCAGCGCACAGGTCATCCCGCTGAATTTCATGATTCTTGGCATGGGTGCGATGCTCAGCGCAAGCATCCATGCGCCTTTAACCGCGGTATTCCTTACCTGCGGGCTGATTGGCGATTATACATTGCTCGTTCCGGCACTGCTGATTTGTTTTGTGGCAAAATTTACGGCAAAATCACTCTATCCCTTTACGGTTTACACGTACCAGAAAGCATAATTTGTTATCTTGCTGACCTAAACAATAATGTATGCTACGCAAAGTCCTCCCCGTATTGGCCTTATGTGCCTTTATGTCTTCTTGTAAGAAAGACCGCCATTATGAGAAAATTGAAAATACCAGATGGCTCATCGGACGTTGGGAAAACGACTCCAGGGCAGGCAAACTTGTTGAAGAATGGATGGCATTTAACGACAGTATGCTGATCGGGCATGCTTATTTTATTATCGGTCAGGACACGGTTTTCTCTGAGGACCTACAGCTAAAGCAACACGAGGATTCGCTTTCCTATCTTGCCAAAGTTAATGGGCAGAATAATAATAAAATAGTAGCATTCAGGATGACTTCGTTCAGGGCAAACCAGATGGTTTTTGAGAATCCGCAGCACGATTTCCCGCAAAAGATTGTCTACTCACACAAAGCAGACAGCCTTATCGCCGAAATCTCAGGAGTTGAAAAAGGACAGCCAAAGACGGAAATTTTCAGTATGAAACGGAAGAATTAGAAAATTGGGAAATGAGATAGTGTGGTAATTAGCGAGTGGATTTGACACTGTAACAATTATGAAACATGCGGAATAAAAATCCCCGCCAAAAAAAGCAGGGATTCCATTCATTTTCTAATTATCTCATTTTCTGATCCGCTAATTAAAGCATTCGCTGATACTTTAATTCCTTACCGGAATATTCTCCAATATTTCCAAAACAAACTTCCAGTATTTCTGTGCCGATTTAATGCTTGCCCTTTCATCAGGGGAATGTGCTCCGTGAATCGTAGGCCCGAAGGAAATCATATCCATATCCGGATAATTTGTGCCTAATATACCACATTCCAGTCCGGCATGGCAGGCAACGACTTTAGGTTTTTCACCGTTTTGCTTTTCGTAAATATTTACCAAAACCTCCAGGATTTCCGAATTTACATTTGGTGTCCATCCCGGATAGGAACCGCCGAATGTGACTTCGCACCCACACAATTCAAACGCAGAGCGTAGTGCATTCGCCAGATCGAATTTTGAACTTTCCACTGAAGAACGGGTCAGACATTGTACCACCAGTTCGCCATTCTTCACTGTAATCTTTGCCACATTATTTGAAGTTTCCACCAAATCCTCCATATCGGCGCTCATGCGATACACACCGTTATGCGCTGCATATACGGCACGCAGGAAACCTTCCTGTGCAGGTACCTGCATCACTTTAGATGGCAAATCGGCTTTTTCAATCAGGATTTCCAACTTTGGCTCGGTAGTACTGAACTCTTTTTTAATATCACCTATCACTTCCTGCATGTCGAATACAAAAGCTTCGTCATACATGCCTGCGATAATCACTTTGGCAACACTTTCACGAGGAATGGCATTGCGCAGACTTCCGCCGTTGATCTCAACAATCTGCAACCCGAAGTTCTCAAAACCGCCAAACAACAACCGGTTCATAATTTTATTGGCATTGCCCAAACCTTTATGGATATCCATTCCGGAGTGTCCACCGTTAAGCCCTTTCACAGTAATCGTGTAGCCTACGGAACCCTCAGGCGTATCTTCTTCATCATAAACTGCAGAAGCAGTGACATCAACACCTCCGGCACAACCGATATCGATCTCGTCATCTTCTTCGGTATCCAGATTAAGCAGAATATCGCCGGTCAGGATGCCACCTTTAAGGTTTAAAGCACCTGTCATTCCGGTTTCCTCATCTATCGTAAACAAGGCTTCGATAGCAGGATGCGCGATGTCGGTGCTTTCAAGGATCGCCATAATGGTCGCCACGCCGAGGCCGTTGTCTGCGCCAAGTGTCGTCCCTTTCGCACGGACCCAGTCGCCGTCTACATACATATCGATACCCTGCGTATCGAAATCGAAAACCGTATCATTATTTTTTTGATGCACCATATCCAGGTGTCCCTGCATGACAATTGCTTTCCGGTTTTCCATGCCTTTGGTCGCTGGTTTGCGGATGATGACATTGCGGATGTCATCTTCAAAAGTCTCGAGCCCGAGGCTGTTGCCAAAATCCTTCATGAATTCAATGACACGGTCTTCTTTTTTAGAAGGTCGCGGCACAGCATTCAGGTCGGCGAATTTATTCCAAAGTGGCTTAGGGTCGAGGTTGCGTATTTCGTTGCTCATAGTTTGCGGTAAAAGTTAGTTTACAGTAAGTTTTGCCAAAGTTAATGGGTTTTGTGCTGATGGCAAACTACAGGGAAATAATTTACGCCAGAAATGCATATGCTTTCCATCAAACGCCAAATTCCTTATATTTGGAAAGTCACTAATTCTTTTCTTATGAAAATTAAAATTATCGCATTTTCGATTGTCACCCTCGCCGTATTGAGCAGCTCGAAAATGATACCGCCGCAGCAAGGCATATCACAGCAACTCATCGGAACCTGGAAATGGAACGCTTTTATCAACACCAAAATTGGGCAAACATTGTCGATTGAGGTATTCAGCCAGATGGCGGTAAAAGAAATGAAGACCGAATTCAGGAGCGACAATACTTATACTGAAAGCAAATTAAAAAAAGGAAGTACCGAATTCACTACCCTTGAAGGTACATGGAAAGTGGAAAACGAAGCCACACTGAGCATGAAGGAAAAAGGCGACTGGCGGGCGGCTAAAATCGTGAAATTTGCAAATGATTCGCTGGTACTCGAGATCGCTCCGCAGGTCAACCTCCTGATGGTCAGGGAAAATAAAATACCCGGGCTTTTAAATGTAAAACCGACAAATGAAAAACACTGACAACCAAAGAGTATACAAAATGTCGTTCGCCGGCGTTTATCCTCACTATATCAATAAGGCTGAAAAAAAAGGACGCACGAAAGAAGAAGTCGACACTGTCATCTGCTGGCTGACTGGCTACAGCCCGGAGGCGTTGCAACAGCAGATTGATGATAAGACCAATTTTGAAGATTTTTTCAAGCAGGCACCGCAACTGCATCCGAATGCGCCAAAAATCACAGGTGTTATTTGTGGCTACCGCATTGAAGAGATTGAAGATCCGCTGATGAAGAAAATCCGTTATATGGATAAATTGATCGATGAGTTGGCCAAAGGAAAGGCAATGGAGAAGATTTTGCGGAGCTAACTTCTATGAACTGAAAAATCTACAAACCGATTTTGAAAAAAAAACACCTCCTCCCTGCCCTACTGTTCGTACAAATACTTATCATAAAAATTTTAGGGTATTTTCCTGACACTGTGGAATACCTTTACAGCAACGGTTTGTACCAACCCATTTCGAAAGCCATGCGGGTTTTATTCGGATGGATCCCGTTTTCCATCGGTGACATTTTGTATTCGGTGGTATTCTTTTTCATATTCCGGTGGATTTTTCTGAAAAGGAAAACCTGGAAAATACACTGGAAAGCGAATGTACTTCATATCACAGGCTTCATTTCTGTCTTATATTTCGTATTCCATTTGCTCTGGGCATTCAATTATTACAGGATCCCACTAAACGAAACTTTAGGCATCCGCAAAGATTATACGCAAACCGAACTGCGCGAATTTACACTGAAACTTATTGAAAAGACCAATGCCATCCAGTTTAAAATCACCAAAGACCAAAATGCAAAAGTCGTTTTCCCGCAGTCGCGCGAAACCATTTACGGTAAGGTTTTGAATGGATACAGCCACCTTTCGAAACAATATCCGCAATTCGATTATATACATTCCAGTATCAAAGGGTCAATTTACAGCCTGCCGCTTACGTATATGGGCTTTTCAGGGTATTTAAATCCGTTTACGGGCGAAGCCCAGGTCAATGACAAGATGCCATTGTATTCATTTCCGGTCACGGTTTGCCACGAAATGGCGCACCAGCTGGGTTATGCTTCGGAAAGTGAGGCGAATTTCATCGGATTCTTATCGGCAAAAAGCAATGACGATCCGTATTTCCAATATGCTGCGTATTCGTTTGCGCTTCGTTATTGCCTGAATACTTTTGAACGGAAAAAAGAAGGCAGCAGCAAGGAATTCCTTCCGCTGATCAATAAAGGAATCCTCGAAAATTACCGCGAGAGCAGGGAATTCTGGCAGCAATATGAAACATTCATCGAATCTGGTTTCAAAATATTCTATGACCGGTTCCTGAAAATGAACCAGCAGAAAGACGGCATGGAAGGCTACAGCCGTTTTGTAGAACTGATGGTGAATTATTACAAAAACAAGCCGCTTTAAGTTCATAAAACCGAAACACATTTGTATTTTTACGCTAATCCGGTTTGCTATGTGTAACAAAACCGCGATTAAACTACTAACGCCCAATATGACTGAAAGTTTAGAGAAATCTTTTGTGCAGCAACTGCAGACCAACCAGAATATCATCCACAAGATTTGTAGGCTGTATACTTCGGGTGAGGATGCGCATAAGGATTTATTCCAGGAAATCACGATTCAGTTATGGAAGGCCTACCCGAAATTTCGCGGCGAAAGTAAATTTTCAACCTGGGCATACCGCGTGGCATTAAACACCGCCATTACGCTATACCGCAAAAGCACGCGCTCGTTATCGACGGTTGAATATGATAATACCAAACATTTTATCAAGCAGGAAGAGTACAATTATGAAGAGGAAGAACAGCTTAAATTATTGTACCAGGCGGTTTACCAGCTCAACGATATTGAAAAGGCACTGATTTTCATGTACCTTGAAGATAAGGATTACCAGGAAATATCGGAAACACTGGGTATCAGCGAAGTAAACGCAAGGGTTAAAATGAATAGGATTAAGGGAAAACTGAAAAAAATATTAAATCCGTAAGGTAATTATATGAAAGAGTTGGATTTATTAAAGAAAGACTGGCAAAAGGAAGGCCAGCCGTTTAAGCAGGTTTCGGAAGAGCAGATCAATACCATGATCCACAAGAAATCGTCTTCGATCGTGAAGCGGATTCTCATCATCAGCGTAGTCGAATTCCTGTTTTGGATTGCCATTTCGGTATTGCTTACCGATGACAAATACAACGCCAAAGTAGCACGCTATGGCCTGGAAGATTTTATGTTCATTTCGAACATCGTCAACTATGGCGTGTTGCTGTTCTTCATTTATTTTTTCTACAAAAATTACAAAACCATTTCCACCACCGATTCCACACGCCAACTGATGAAAAACATCCTGGCGACAAGGAAAACCGTCAAATATTACATCTGGTACAACCTCGGGATTGTGGCACTCGACATCGTGATGACCTTGATTATGGAATATTACCACGATGAAAAACTGCTCACATTGCGCCAAAACACAGAAAACAGCGGCATGTCGGCTGCACTGCTTTTGGTAGGGCTCGGGATTGTGATCCTTGCCATCGGGATAGTTGCCGTATGGTTATTTTACCGCCTGCTTTACGGCATACTGCTCAAAAAACTGTACAACAATTACAACGAATTAAAGAAAACCGAACAATGATACGCCATTTCCTCAAACTGCTTTGCCTGCTTGCTTTTGTACCTTCCAAGGCGCAGGCCCCGACTGAAAAATCGCTGCTATGGGAAATCAGCGGCAACGGACTGAAAACATCGTATCTGTTCGGCACGATGCATGCCACCTGCGATGCTACTTTAAGCCCGAAAGTAACCGAAGGCCTGGACAATACCCAGCAATTGTACCTCGAGCTCGATATGGACGACACTTCGCTGCAACTGCAAATGATGAAAGGCCTCAATATGGCAGGCGGAAAAAAAATGTCCGACCTTGCCACGCCTGAGGATTATGCGACCGTCGATGCCTTCCTTAAGAAAAATATGGGTATTTCACTTAAAACCATGAATACACTCAAGCCTTTTTTTGTCAGTTCATTGATGATTACCAAATTGCTCGATTGCCCGATGCTGTCTATCGAACAGGAATTGATGAAAAAAGCTACTGAAAGCAATAAAGAAGTTTTAGGACTGGAAACCGTTGACGAGCAGATGTCGGTTTTTGATGCGATTCCTTATGAGGAGCAAATGAAAGAATTGGTAAAGACTGCCAAAGATGATATGGCCAATGATAAAAAGGAATTCCAGGAATTGTATGCCTTATACCAAAAACAGGACCTGAACGGCATGCTCGAAATGTCGAAGGAATCCAAAAATGAAATGACCTCAAAATTCGATGCCGAACTGCTCACAAACCGCAACGCCAACTGGATTCCGCGCATCATTAAGATCGCTACTGAAAAACCGACATTTTTTGGTGTAGGTGCCGCGCATCTTGGCGGTGAAAAGGGTGTGATTGCGCTGTTGCGTAAGAAAGGGTATACTGTGAAAGCGGTCAATTAGGAAGAAAGGATTGTAAGAAAGTTTCGCTTTAGGATTTTAAGAAATCAGTCAATACAAATTACAAGGTTTCCTTCTGAAAGCATTTTCGAGTCTTAATCCTACAATCTCAAAATCTTACAGTCTTAAGATCTTAAAATCCAAAGATATCACCATCCCCGCTGCTTATTCAATTCTTCCTGTAATTCCAATTCCTCCTGCGGAATCACTTTCAGGAACGACGCATGCTGCTCGATGGCATATTCCACTTTTTCAACAATCTGCTCAATCGTGTCGTTTTCATAATCGATCTGAAGCGGTTCCTTGATCTGGAAAGTCTGCAGGATGCCTTTCTTTTTCATCCGCAAGCCCTTTTTATCAAAAGAACGCCTGAAGCCATCAATCACAATCGGGACCACAACAGGTTTATAATCCCGGATAATGTGTGCCGTCCCTTTCCTGACGGGTTTAAACGATTTGGTCGTACCCTGCGGAAACGTAATCACCCAACCGTCTGCCAAAGCAATCCGGATGTTTTCAGTGTCATTCGGGTTTACCTCGCGCTGCACATCCTTTCCTTCGGCACGCCAGGTCCGCTCTACGGTAATGGCGCCGGCATAAGCAAGGATTTTCGGTAATATCCCGGAAGTCATCGTTTCTTTCGCGGCAACATAATATAGGTTTAGTTTTGGATTCCAGAGGTATCCAATATTTTTTATATTGTCCTCCCTTCCGCTCAGGCTGGCGTTGAATACATGGAACATCGCCACAACATCGGCGAAATAAGTCTGGTGGTTGGAAATGAAAAGGACATTCGTATCGGGTAAGGTCTTCAGGATTTCTGAACCGTCGATCTGAAGTTCATTAAAACCCCGGTAACGCCGGTGGGTCATGGCTCCGAGAATGCGGATGAGCCATTTTTTCAGGAATAGAATATGTCCGAAAGGATTTCTTTTAAACAATCCCATAGTAAGCTTTAAAAAAATGAACTGCAAACATACGAAAACTTAACCTTCGAGCGCGCTATTCATTACTTCTTTAAGTTCCCCGAGCATCATCGCGGTGGCACCCCAGACGATTTTCCCTCCAAAATCAAAAACTGGTACATGCACATTGTTCGCATAAGAAGTGGCAATTGATTTTATCATCACATTCGCCTCATCCAAAAGCGATTCGAGCGGCAATTCGATGATTCCGGCCACTTCGCGCGGATCAGGTAAAAATGTCAGCCCACTCCTGCTGATGGCCAGAAACGGAGCCACCAGGAAATTGCTTGGCGGAATATACACTTCGGACATCGGCATCACGACTTCAATGCATTCCAGTGGCACTCCGATTTCTTCATCGGTTTCACGTAAGGCCGTAGCTTGTTTCGAAGTGTCATAAGATTCGACTTTGCCGCCAGGAAACGCAATTTGCGCGGAATGCACGCCTTCATACGAATTCCGGATTATCAGCACCAAATGGGTTTTTAAATCTTTCGGGTAAAACAAAACCAGCACGGCCGCCTTTCTTGGATTAATGGTCTCCCAGTCCAGTTTCTGCATCGCAGCCCTGCGCTCGGGTGGCGACATTTTCGAATGTGCGGATTCTCCCGGAAGCGATTGTTTCTTTATTTTCGGAAGCAGGGAAAGAAAATCGTCAAAGTACATGAAATGCGTTATTTTTGCTCTGATAAATGTAGGGCAGAATTTCCTCATCACCAAAAACCATGTACAGCAAAGAAGAAACACAACGGCTCAAACGCGAATTCTGGATTGAATTTGCAGATAAATATCCGCGCAAATGGATGCTTTATGACACAAAAATCAAGGATTTGTCTTTCAAGTTTTATGCCGACAACAAGAAAGCACAGGTGCTTCTAGAAATCGAGCCGCGCAACGACGACAAGCGCATCCAGTATTTTGAAAAACTCGAATCGCTGAAAAATATCCTGGAAGAGGAATTTATACAGGACCTGGTTTACGAAAAGAATTTTGTATTGGAAACCGGCAAAACCGTAAGCCGTGCCTGGATAGAAAAAACCGGGCTCAGCATGAGCAACCGCAACCATTGGGAAGGTATTTTTGACTTTTTTTACACTTATATGGATGCTTTCGAGCGCTTTTTCCATGAATACTCGGATTATATCCGTGATATTGAGCCTGAAGGATGAAAAATATTTTCCAAAGTCTCAAAATCAAATCCGAAAAAATATATATTTGAGGCAAAACCCAAAACAATGAAACACTGGCTATTGCTGCTGGCTGTAAGCTTGATTTCCCCGGCTTACTGTCAGACCGACTACACTTTCATCTACGACAATGAGGCAATTATAGAAAAAGGAAATGTACTGCATGACGATCAGAAATATGAGGCCGCCATAGCAGAATACGACCGTATCGTCAGCTATGACCCGCTCTTCCTGAAAGCACAGTATGAAAAAGCACTGACGCTTTCGGCGATGAAAAAATATGTCGAGGAAGCCGCATTATTATCAGGCCTTTACCAAAAAGGCAGTTTTCCTGACATGCCTATGCTTTATATCGCTTATGGAAATCTGTTAAGCGAACAGAAAAAATTCGAAGAATCTGAAAAAATCTACATCGAGGCTGAAAAGACAATCCCGGATTCCCCAAGCCTGCTGTATAATTTTGCCGTGATGTACATTCGTTGGGAAAAGCAGCAGCAAGCCGTAGAATATTTAGAGAAAACCATCAACATTTCACCATATCACAGCAATTCACATTACATCCTGGGCCTGCTGGCTTATGAAAACGGAAAAATTGTCGAAGGTTCACTGGCCATGATAACCTATCTTATTCTTGATCCTGGAGGCATCCATGCCGGTGATGCTGTTTTGAAGCTGAACCAGAAATACGGGCAGAATTTCCTTGAAAAACCACGCGTCACTTTCTCTAAATCGGGTGATCATTTTGAAGAACTCGAAACCATCCTCCGCAACCAACTACCACTTAACAAAGCCTATAAAATCCAGTCGGATATTGATGATGTATTGACCAGGCAGGTACAGGCCATAGCCGAATATGTTAGCCAGGATCACAAGATGGGCGACGGTTTTTTTGAAAACACCTACATCCCGTGGATTAAGGATATGGTGGCAAAAAAACAGTTCGAAGCTTATACATACTACATGCTTCAAAGCAAGAAAGACAATCTGGGTAAAAAAATCACTTCGAAGAAGAAGATGATAGAGGACTTCAGCAGGAATTATATCGGCAACGATTTCTGGGCAGTTTTTTCAAAAAGAAAAATGGAGCATTTCGGTAAAATGCAAACCGTAAATATTGCGTACAAGGACCGTTTCCCTTTTACAATAGGGGCATTTATCGACGGCAAAAACGAAGGGCCGTACAAGATGGTCAATCATGAAGGAATCGTCATTGGGGAACTGAACCTTAAAAACGGCGAACTTGACGGCATCCAGAAATATTATTCCAAAGGAAAACTCACCAAAGAAACAACCCAAATCCAGGGCAGGCGCAACGGCATCGAAAAAGAATACTACCCGAACGGGAACCTTAGCGTAGTCGCTAATTATAAGGACGATCAATATGACGGCCTTGCCACTACGTATCACCTTAACGGCGGAAAGCAATGCGAGGTCAGCTACAAAAACGGCGATATTGACGGTACCACTACGTGCTATTATCCTAACGGGACAAAGAAGTCGACAGCCAATTACAGCAACGGCCAGCTCAATGGCGTCTACGCTTATTACAACGAAGCGGGCGACCTCACTGAAACCGGAAACTACAAAAATGGCGAACTCGACGGGCAGTACGCCGAATACTATGACGGCCGGATCATTAAGGCCGAAACGGCGTACATTAACGGTAAAGCCCAGGGCACCTACAAATCCTACTATGAAAACAAATCCCCGAAAAGGGTCGTGGAGTATGACGGCGTAAAATTGAAATTGGTCACTGATTATTATCAAAATGGCAATAGGCAATCTGTGAATCATTACAATAGCAAAGGGGATCTCGAAACCATTGATTACTTTGATGTGGACGGAAATTTATATTTACAGGACAAATTCAAATCGGATAATTTTAAAAGCAGCCTGCAATTCACCAAAGCAAACCCGAAACCTGTTGAAATCAATTCTGATAAGAAAACCTTCACGATCAAAAATTTCAATGGCAATATCCGAAGCAGCGGCGGCTATGAAAAAAATATGAAGCAAAACGAATGGCGCTATAATTACAACAATGGCAACATCAAATGCATTGAAAATTTCAAAAACGGATTGGTACAGGGGCTTGTTTACAATTATGATGAGAACGGCAACAAAACTTCGGTTGTGAATTATGTGAACGATACCATCAACGGACTTTACGAAGTTTATAAAGACGGTATACTGAAAAGGACGCTGACCTATAAAAACGGAAAAGCTACCGGTCCGCAACTCGGGTTTTACAATGACGGTAAAATGGCTACAACACGTTTTTATGAAAATGATGAGCTGAATGATGAAGGCTATGACTACTGGCAAAGCGGCAAATTCTCCACCAAAATAAAATACCACAACGGAGAAGCGATGTCCATCGATTTCTTCGATCCTTCCGGCACCAGACAATATACACTGGATTATAAAAACGCTACGGGAACAATCCACTACAGGCGGTCTGACAATCTGGATGTGAGCACCACCCTGATCAATGGCGCTTTAAACGGATTGAACATTACCAAAGACAAGTCCGGAAAAACGACTTATGAAAGCGAGTACATCAATAATGTAAGGCATAAAAAAGCCATAATGTATGGGCCGCTAAACCTCCCGTTGTATGAAATTACATTTTACTGCGGCAAGGAAAATGGCATGGCCAGATATTACGACCTGGCGGGGAACCTGCGGCTTGCCAACGATTATGCGTTTGGAGAAGACAACGGTACCATTACGCGTTACTACCACAATAAGCAAAAACAGTACGAGCACCAGTCCCTGAACGGGGTTAAGGATGGACCGCTTACTTATTTCAACCAAAAGGGCGAACCGCTGCTGATCCTCGGTTATGTAAACGACGAACTTGAATACTACATCCGACGTGGTAAAACCGGCCAGCTCGATGAAAAGGTGGTGATTGAAAATGGCACCGCAGATATCGTTTCCAATTATGCAAACGGAAAAACCGCTGCTAGGCTGGGTTTTGAAAAAGGCGCCTTAAACAACAAATACCAGATTTTTGGCGAGGATGGAAAGCTGCAGATTGAAGCGATGTATGATAAAGGACTTCTTCAGGGAAGCCGCACAGAATATTTCAGCAACGGAAACGTTTATAAAAAGGAAAGTTTCAAAAACAATGATTACGAAGGCATTCAGGAATATTACACTGAGGACGGAAAACTTCGCCTGAAGGCCGCATATCAAAACGATGAATTACACGGCAATACAGAGATTTATGAAAATGGCAAATTATCGGTTACAAAAAAATATGACTCGGACGAACTCATTGACATCATCAAATAAATATTTCACATTCGCTTTCCTTATAGCCTCCGTAGTTTCGCATGCGCAGCTCTCGCTCGCAGAATATAAAAAAGCCTGGCCCGACTTCAACGAAATCATCCTTGAGGAAAGCCTGGTGTACGATTTCTCCATCAAGGATAAAAAACTGAAAGTGATACAGGATAATCATTATGAATCGATGATTTTGTCCGAAAACGGCATCCTTAACAACGAGGAAAGCTTTACGTATTCGGAATTGGTGAAACTGAAAAGTTACGATGCGTATTCCGTTGTAAGCAACAACGGAAAGGAAAAGAAAATCAAGGTAACGCAGTCCAATGAAAAACTGGCGCGTGACAATTCCGTTTTTTACAATGATGTGAAAGAGCGTCAGTTGATTTTCCCAAACCTGGAAACAGGTGCCAGAAAAGTTTACGATTACCAAACCGAATTCCTGGATCCGTTTCTGCTGCAGAAGTTCATCTTTGGCAACAGCCTGCCTATTAAGAATTCGACGCTGGAAATCCATACCGAAAAAGACATCAATATCGGTTACAAAATCTTTAACGACCCAAACAATTCCATTGCTTTCACCAAATCAGAAAAGAAAGGGAAATGGGTCTATAAATGGACATTGACGGATATAAAGCCACTCAAATTCGAATCGAATTCGCCCGGTTACCTGTACGTCGTGCCGCATATCGATGTGTATATTAAGGATTATACAGTCGACAAAACCAGCATTCCCGTGCTCGATGACATCCCAAAGCTTTTCAATTATTATAAAGGTTTCGTAAAAAACCTGAACAAGACCGAAAACAGCGAACTCAAGGCCATCACGACGAACTTGACTTTCGGAATGGCTTCAAATAAGGATAAAATGAAAGCCATCTTTTATTGGGTAAAGGACAACATCAAATACATCGCTTTTGAGAACGGTTATGAAGGCTTTATCCCAAGAGAAGCGGGACTGGTTTGCGAGCGGAAATTCGGTGACTGTAAAGATATGGCCAGTATTATCACAGCCATGGCCCATTATGCCGGTGTCAATGATGTTTCGGTATCCTGGATCGGCACACGCAGCATTCCGTATTCGTATGAAGAGCTTTCCACGCCGGCTGTCGACAACCATATGATTGCCGTTTTTAAGGATGGCGGCGAATATGTTTTCCTGGATGGCACAGATAAGGAAACGCGTTATGGCATCCCAACTGCTTTCATACAAGGAAAAGAAGCGCTGTACAATGATGGCGAAACCTACAAAATCATTCCCGTTCCGGTGGTTCCCGCCGAAATGAATGAAATTCATGAAGAACTGGCACTCAAAATCGACAACAACAAACTCACCGGAACCGGAAAGGTAGAATACCAGGGTTTCAGCCGCAGCAGCGTATTGTCGCAAATGGGAGATGCCGTAAATAAGACCCGTTTTGACATGGTGAAAAGCCTGGTGCTGAAAGGCAATAATAAATTCAGCCTCATCGATTACAAGGAAAATAATGTGAAAGACCGCGACCAGCCATACCGCATTGACTTCAATTTTAACCTGGACAATTACATCATTAAGATGGGCAGGGAAATGTATGTGAATATGTACCTTGATAAAGCTTTTGAAAAACTGACCATCGAAAAGGACCGCATTGCAAAATATGAGTTTGATTTCCTGATGTACACCAACAGTGCTTATAAACTGGAAATCCCTGCGAATTATTCCGTAAAATCACTTCCGCCGGCGTTCAGCATGGACAACGACTATTTCAAAGCCGACTTTTCGCATGAAGTCCGCGATAACAATGTCGCTTTAACCATAAAATTGAAACAGAAAAAAATATTGCTCGACAACACCGATTTCGAAAAATGGAACGAGAGCATCCGTAAACTAAAAAGTGCCTACAACGAAACCATCATCTTACAGGAAAAATAAACATGAAAACATTCCCAAAAACACTTTATCTTTTTATCGCTTTGATGAGCAGCACCATGTTCTTCGCGCAGGATTATGCCTTCAAGGACTACGAATGGGATGAAAAAGCCAAAAAAATCGAAATCCCCGAACGATATAAAAACGAAAATGAGGTCATCCTCAAACGCGTCATCAAGACCGAATTGTCTGTTATTGACAATAAAGCGATGCAGTTCCACCTGATCCACGACCAGACGTACATCAATTCTGATGATGCCATCGAGCGCAACAACAGGATTTACATCCCTTTCAGCCAAAAAGAAAGCGTCATCACCACCAAAGCGCGCGTAATCCTCCAGAACGGCAAGATCATCCACCTCGATAAAAAGGACATTAAGGAGGAAACTGATGAGGAGCGTGGCGTAAAATACAATTATTTTGCCGTCAACGGACTTGAAAAGGGTGCCGTCATTGAAGTGATGTATGTGCTTAGGGAAATGCCCGAACTCGATGGCGAAACCATTAAGATGCAGGATGAATACCCGATAGCAGACCTGGATTTTGAGTTGATTTATCCTGAACATCTTGGTTTTAAGACGAAATCTTACAATGGCCTTCCGGAACCGGTGAAGGATGAGGCAAAATACAAGGGCAAAATCTCGTTATCGGTGAAGGTAAAAGACATTGCCGCGCTGAATGATGAAGAAAAATATTCGAATCGTGAAGTGATGCTCAAAATGCTGCGTTACAAACTCGACGAAAACCTGTACAACAATTCAAGGAATCTTTACAATTACAAAGAATTCGCCACAAATATCTACGAACGCTTTAATGCGGAGCTTACGAAGAAAGAGCAAAAATCCATCGACGATTTCTGCAAGTCGATCCCGAAATCCGATGATCCGCAGGAGCAGGTCTGGAACATCGAAAACAAAATCAAGAAAACCATCACCTACAACCGTTTTATTGAAACCAAGGAAACCATCAGCGAAATCATCGCTTCCAAACAAGCCAACCAAACCGACATCCTGAAACTGTACCTGAATGTATTCAGGAAATTCGGTATTGAAAACAATATGGTTTTCACGCTCAGCCGCTACAAACTGCCGTTCGACCCGGATTTTGAAAGTTATGAGAACCTGAACGACATGCTGTTCTATTTCCCGGCTATCAAAAAATACATCACGCCAACAGAAATCGAATTCCGCATGCCACTGTTCCCGCCGTCTTTAGGCAATAACAATGGCTTGTTCATCAAATCAAAGACGTTTGGCGGCGTCTCGATGGGTATCGGCGAGGTCGGATTTATCGAGCTTCCCGGTGCCGACGTTACCCATGATGTGATGGACATCACCGTGGATTTCACCGCCGATATGGACAGCCCGGTGATTTCGGATCGCATTGATTTCGGGGGATATGCCGCGCATAATTTCCAGCCTATCAAGGATTTCGCTTCCGCAGAACAGTATCAGTCCATCCTGAAAAGCGTCGCCGAAAACTATACCGTCGATGCAGAATACAAAACGCTGAAATCTGAAAATGACGGTACGGAATTTATCGGGAAAAAGCCGTTTACGCTGCTGGTTTCATTTGATGGTAAGGACCTCATCCAGAAAGCCGGGCCTAATTACCTGTTCTCGGCCGGGCTCGTCATCGGCAGGCAGATGGAATTGTATCAGGAAGACAAGCGCACACTTCCGGTAGAGATTGATTATCCGCATTCGTATACCCGAAAAATCCACCTTCTCTTGCCGAAAGGAGCCACAGTGCAGAATCTTGAAAAATTCAACATGGATTACAAGACCGTGATCAATGGAAAGACAGAAGCGGCCTTCACGAGCAAATACACTCAGAAAGGTGATGAAATCCTGATCGAAAACACGGAATATTACAACATCATCAATTATCCGCTCGATAAATTCGAGGAATATCGCGCCGTAATCAATGCTGCAGCCGATTTCAACAAAGTCGTGATCGTATTGAGTAAATAGCTGTAAACACACAAGTAACAACCATGGAATATAAAAATATAATCATACGCGAAGCCCTAACCCAGGATATTAAGCAAATTCAGGTTGTCCGAAACGCAGTAAAAGAGAATACATTATCTAATCCGGCATTGGTAAGCGATGCGGATTGTGAAGAATTCATCAATGTGCGCGGAAAAGGCTGGGTTTGTGAAATTGACGGAACCATTACTGGATTTTCCATCGTCGATATGAAAGACAAAAACATCTGGGCTTTGTTCCTGCATCCCGATTTTGAAAAGCGCGGCATCGGGCGGCGGCTACACGATGTGATGATGGATTGGTATTTTTCACAAACCAGGGAAAATGTATGGCTGGGAACTGCTCCGGGCACACGCGCGGAAACTTTTTACCGCATGTCCGGCTGGAAAGAAGTCGGTACACATGGAAAGGGTGAAATCAAATTTGAGATGGATTTTGATACGTGGATGCGTTTAAAGGCTGAAAACGTTTGATTTCCCAAAGATTTGTTAATATCCCGAATGCTTATTGTAGAAATAATGAGTTTTTGGCTAAATTTACGACACTAACAAATCCCCCTAAAAAATGTTCAGATTATTTCCGGATGAAGAATTCAGGGAAGTCACGGTTCCCTTTGATCTGAAACTCCGTTATGCAGTTTCCAACCACGGACGCCTCGTAAGTTTTACAGACGATCCAAAACAAGGAAAATTGCTTAAAGGCGGACTCTCAGATGGCTACAGGACACTGCATTGCAAAGTGCGTATCGACGGCCGGCTCGTAAATAAGAATATATTGCTTTACCGGTTGGTTGCCGAATTATTTATTCCGCCTCCATCACCCGAGCACAAACACATCCTGCACAAGGACCACGATCGTGCAAATGATCATGCAAAAAACCTGATTTGGGCCACATATGAAGAAAAGCTAGCGCACCATAGGGCCAGCCCACATGTGATTAAGGCCAAGGAGAAACTGATTGAATACAACATCAAATCTGATGGCAGGAAACTCAGTGTTACCAAAGTAATCCACATCAAGAAACTCCTGCAGGACCCTAACAGGAAAACGAGGCTGAAAATGATTGCCAAACAATTCGGTGTCAGCGAAATGCAGATTCGCAGGATACAAAGCGGCGAAAACTGGAGCTCCGTTAAGATCTAAACCAAATCATTTAAACAATTAAACAGCGCTGGATTTACCGCGCTGTTTTTGTTTTGGGTTACTCGCAGCATTTGTTATATTCGTAAAAAAAATCACTGCTATGATTAAATATATAAGAACGGATTCCGAAAACCCGGATTTCATCGACCTGGTGTGCCTTCTTGATGCCGACCTCGCCATACGCGACGGAGAAGACCATGCATTTTACGCCCAGTTCAATAAGATTGCCACGCTGAAAAATGTTATAGTCGCTTATGAAAATCATGTAGCGGTAGGATGTGGCGCTTTTAAGGGATATACGCCCGATATAGTAGAAGTGAAACGGATGTTCGTTCCTGAGAAGCTACGCGGGAAAGGCATTGCGTCAGGACTGCTTTCTGAGCTTGAGGAATGGGTTAAGGAATTGGGCTATAAAGGTTGCATCCTCGAAACGGGCATTAAACAACCTGAAGCGATTGCGCTATATCATAAAAACGGTTATAAAATCATTCCGAATTTTGGACAATATGCCGGTATTGAGAACAGTGTATGCTTTGAAAAGAACCTATCCTGATGATGGCGAAACCTGAAGTCGACGCATTTATTGAAGCATTCCCGGAACACACACGCGAAATGCTTCAAAATGTCCGTAAAGCTATCCATAATGCAGCTCCCGATGCGGAAGAATATATCGGTTATATGATGCCCGCATATAAATTTCATGGCGCTTTGGTGTATTTTTCAGGCTATAAGAATCACATTGGATTTTATCCCGGTGCCGCAGGCGTGGCGTATTTCAAGGATGAGATCGCCAAATATAAGACGGCGAAAGGCTCCATCCAATTTCCGCTTGATGAACCTGTACCGGTAGATTTAATCGGGCGTATTGTCGCTTTCCGCGTCAGGGAAAATCTGGAAAAGGCAGCGGCCAAATCGAAAAAGACAAAATAGTTTTTACGTTTTCGCCCCAGTCTTTCTGTCCATTTCATACCAATTGCAGGTTTCACCATCTTCTTCAAAAGTGTTTGTGAAACGCAGCCCGGCTTTCTGCAATACTTTACCCGAATTGACATTTCCAATCATGGTATGCCCACAGATCTTATCGATATTCATTTCATTAAAACCATATGCGACGAAGGCTTTGGCACTTTCCGTAGCAAAACCTTTGCCCCAGAATTTCGGGATGAAACGGTAGCCTAAATCATAGAACTGACCGTAGCCGTTTTTATCCTTATCGAGTT
Source organism: Flavobacterium pallidum (assembly GCF_003097535.1). Classification (NCBI taxonomy): domain Bacteria; kingdom Pseudomonadati; phylum Bacteroidota; class Flavobacteriia; order Flavobacteriales; family Flavobacteriaceae; genus Flavobacterium; species Flavobacterium pallidum. Next base: position 2,213,425 of record NZ_CP029187.1, on the reverse strand, counting down.
TCAGTCCTGACCAGCCGATAAATTCATTGGTTTCCTTTAAGATAACTGCCCAACGCCCGATGCCGTTTTCTGCATATTGCGCCCTTATGAAATCAATAATCCCATAGACCTGCTCTAATGACGTTACCGGCCGATTCCCAAGATAACGGTTTACTTCCGGATCAGAATCGAGTTCGAACATTGCCGGCGCATCTGCAACAACAATTTCACGCATGAAAAGCCTTGGTGTTTCAATAAACTTCATCATGTGTCAAGGCTGTTGTTAAATTCGTCAATGGTATCTGCCACAAATCCATAATCATCTTCATGGATGTACAATTCGACGGCAAGGTCTGACGTGCCATAACCTCCCCAGATCGCCGATTGTATGTCGTCTTTTACAATGACACTAACCCCTTCAGACTCTATCATTTCCTTAAGCCGTAGTGCCAGGATTGCGCCGCCTTCAAAAACCCTCAGCAGCGCCATTATTCTTCGTCGTCCATTTCAAACCAAAATGGTTCAATCATGATCTTCTCGGCCAGGATTTCCACCTTTTCAGTAATATCAGAAGTAAAAAATAACCGCTGTGTCTTTTCAATACTCATAGAAAGGCGTTGCACAACGGCATCCATCCTGCTTTTGAACAATTTATCGGCATCATCAACCACAAAGATCTTAATGGTATTAAGGTTGAAACCAGCGGTTGAAAAAAGCATGTTGATCTTCTCCGGTGTTCCGATAAGGATGTCCAGCCCAAGTGAAATATGGTTTTTATCAAAATCGGTATCGCCTTTTTCATGCACGCCGAAAACCCTTAAATCCGTATAATTCCCGAGTTTCCGGAACAGTGTTGCCATTTCGATAACCTTATCTTTGTCCTGGACCAAAATTAACGCGCGCGTACTTTCGTCGGCTGCTTTCTCCAGTTTTTGGATAATATTGAGGACTATTGTGGTTGTTTTTCCTGACGCTTCCGCAGATTGTATGACCGCATCTGCGCCACTCTTGATCGTTGAAAAAGTTTCCGCCTGCAATTCGTTGGCTTCCGTAAGGCCGTTTTCAATCAACGCCTGTTTGAGGTTTGGGTTTATTTTCTTGAGTTCCATTAATATTTAAGCCATTTGAATAATTCCTTATAAGTTGGCTTCTTGCCATACATTAAAATGCCGACGCGGTAGATTTTGGCAGCAAACCAAACAACAAACAAGAATGTTGCGAATAATAACGTCAATGAAATAGCCAGTTCCCACCATGGCACGCCGAATGGAATACGCATCAGCATCACAATCGGTGAGGTCAATGGAATCATGGAGAACACCACTGCCACTGTCCCATGCGGGTCATTCAATACGCTGAAAAATCCAACGTATACGCCCAGCATCAGCGGTAAAATAATCGGTAAAAGGAATTGCTGCGAATCAGTTTCGCTATCGACTGCCGCACCGATGGAGGCATAAATCGAGCTGTAAAGGAAATACCCGCCAATGAAATACAGCAGGAAGAAAACCACCAATGACATCAAAGGCAAATCCAAAACAACATCAAGGTAGGAGAAAATCCCGCTGATGAATCCCGGTTGTGTTACGCTCATTGCACCGGTATCGATGCCAAAAACATTGGAAACCGTAAAGATCAATGTCCCTCCAATCACCGCCCAAATCAGGAATTGCAACACTCCGGCCAGCGAAGTCCCGATGATTTTGCCCATCATCAGCGTAAATGGTTTTACAGAAGAAATGATGATTTCAATGATGCGGTTCGTCTTTTCCTCAATCACGCTGCGCATGACCATGTTCCCATAAATGATGATGAACATCATGATCAGGTAACCGAATGCGGCACCAACGCCGATTTTAAGTTCATTCAAGCCTTTGATAGTAGCTTCTCCTGAAGATTTTACCAAATTGATATTGACTTTGGCCTCTGCATTTTTGATTTTTGCAATATCAAGCCCCATTTGTTCATAGTTCGATTTGGTGAGGCCTGCTCCGATGATGTCCTGTATATCAGCAATGAAACCCATGCTCGGGCTGTCGTTCGAAATGTATTGGATTTTACTTTGCAGTGCTGCGTTATCTGTTACCTTCGGAATGAAAATAATGCCTTCGTAACTTTCGGCAATCAGGCTGTCTTTGAGGATTTTCATATCGACAGATGAAAAATCGGCAAATTTATATTCGTCGGAATTCTTGAAATCCTTCACGAACAAACCGGTCTCATCGTGTACGGCGACGGTTTTTGCATCCGACTTCATCGTAGCTAAAAATGCTACGAACGATATCAGGCCTACAACGAGCAACGGACTTAAGAAAGTCATGACGATAAAGGATTTGTTGCGTACTTTGGCGATAAACTCCCTTTTTATAATTAAAGATAAGGTACTCATGTTTTGGTTATTTACGGCTGACGGTTTGGATGAAAATGTCGTTTACACTTGGGATTTTTTCCATGAAATGGGTTACCTGTCCGCGTTGCATCAGGATTTGCAGCAATTCGTTTGAAGGCGAGCTGCCAATCTGGATTTCGAGTTTCAGGTCGTCATTCAACGATTTGAAATCGGCCTGGCCTACAGTGAATTTCTGCGTCAGGTCATACATGAGTCCTTCTACATTCGAAGTCATGATCCCCACTTCGAAACTGTTGGTGCGGTGTTGTTTCTTGACATCGCTGAGCTTCCCCTCGATCAGTTTATTGGATTCATGGATCAATGCGATGTGGTCGCAAAGTTCCTCCACGCTTTCCATACGGTGTGTAGAAAATATGATGGTCGAGCCCTGCTTTTGGAGTTCGAGGATTTCGTCTTTAATCAGGTTCGCGTTTACTGGATCGAAGCCTGAAAACGGCTCATCGAAAATCAGCAATTTGGGTTTGTGCAATACACAGACGACAAACTGGATTTTCTGTGCCATCCCTTTGGAAAGTTCCTGGATTTTCTTGTCCCACCAGCCACGGATTTCCAGGCGGTCGAACCAGTATTCGAGCTGGGCTTTCGCTTCGGCTTTTGAAAGGCCCTTCATTTGGGCCAGGTACAGGCATTGCTCACCGACTTTCATCGTTTTATACAAACCTCGTTCTTCCGGAAGGTAACCGATATGCTGCACATGCTTTGGATTCAGCGGTTCTCCGTCGAGTAAAACGGTGCCACTGTCCGGCATGGTGATTTGGTTGATGATCCGGATCAGGGAAGTCTTTCCGGCACCGTTCGGCCCTAGGAGCCCGTAAATACTGCCTTTCGGGACGGAAATGGAAACTTCGTTTAAAGCAGTGTAATTGCCGTATTGCTTTACGACTTTATTCACTTCGAGTATATTGCTCATGCAGAAATTGATTTGTGTAAAAGTAGGGAATTCAAAGCGAAAAGGGAATCGGGCATCAAAAAAAAACCCACCCTTATTTGCACAAGGATGGGAAAAATTGCTATGAAAAAGAAATTACTAGTTACCTAGTAAAGTCCAAATATAATATTTTTTTAAATATCATGAAAACATATCCTTAACTTTTTCAAAAAAAGATTTTTCTGATTTTTCCGGGCTCGGAATGAAGTTTGGATCTGTAAGTGATTTCTCAAAAAACTGCTTTTGTTCCTTTGTAAGGTTCTTTGGCGTCCATACATTGATATGCACCAAAAGGTCTCCTGTACCATAACCATTGATACTTGGGATGCCTTTATTTTTAAGCCTCAGGATTTTCCCGGATTGGATTCCTTCTTCGAGTTTGATCCTGACTTTGCCATTTACAGCCTCGATATCCTTCGAAATCCCTAAAGCCGCTTCTGCGATGCTGATGTATAAATCAAGGTGCAGGTTCTCCCCTTCCCTTTTCAAAGTTTCGTGTTCAAGTTCTTCAATCGCAACAATCAAATCACCCGGAATACCATTGCCGGGCGCATCGTTACCTTTGTTCGCCACTTTCAACTGCATGCCGTCGGTTACCCCTGCCGGAATCTTAATGGATACGGTTTCCTCCTGGGAGATCATCCCATGCGCATCGGCATTGTTTGGTTTGCTTTCTATAATCTGCCCGGCACCGCCACAGGCATTACAGGTTGATGCGGATTGCATCCTTCCCAGTATCGTATTGGTTACACGCATCACCTGGCCCGTACCGTTACAGGTTGGGCAGGTTTTATATTTGACCCCTGGCGCCTGTACATTACGCTTTACCTTTATCTTCTTTTCGACACCGTTCGCCACTTCTTCGAGCGTGAGTTTCACTTTAATGCGAAGATTGCTTCCCTTAACCCTGCGTTGGCCTCCGCCTCCGCCACCAAATCCGCCGAAACCGCCGCCAAATCCGCCAAAAATATCACCAAACTGGCTGAAAATATCATCCATGTTCATTCCGCCGCCGCTGAAACCGCCACCGCCGTCAAAAGCCTGATGGCCAAATTGATCGTACTTTGCTTTTTTCTGCGGATCGCTTAATATTTCATAAGCTTCGGCTGCAGCCTTGAAGTTTTCTTCAGCCTGCTTGTCGCCGGGATTCTTATCGGGATGGTATTCAATGGCTTTCTTGCGATATGCTTTCTTGATTTCAGCAGCATCGGCCCCTTTTGAAATGCCTAATATTTCGTAATAATCTTTCTTCATCTTTGTCTTGTATTAACGGGAATATTATTGGCCGGTTACGACTTTCGGGAAACGGATGATACGGTCTCCGAGTTTGTATCCTTTCTCTATCACATCTACAATCTTGCCTTTTAAATTAGGGGAAGGCGAAGGAATCTGTGTGATGGCTTCCGCTATATCCGCATCGAAAATATCTCCCGCTTTAATCGACACTTCTTCCAGACCTTTTGAAACCAAAGTGTTTTTAAGTTTTTCGTGGATTAGTTCAACACCACGCAGTAAAACATCGTCTTCCGACTTTTTAATTTCTGCCATGGCACGGTCAAAATCATCCAAAACCGGCAGCATCGACTGCAATACGTCCTGATTGGCCGTTTTATACAGCTCGATACGCTCTTTGGCAGTTCTTTTTTTGTAGTTTTCAAATTCGGCAAAAAGGCGCAGGAACTTATCTTTTTCGTTGGCAAGATCTTTTGCCATCTGCTCTTCAGGTGTCAGTTCCTCAATAATGAGTTGTTCGCCGTTAGCATTGTTTTCAATTGTAGTTTCATCCAACTCCTGCTCGTTTTCGTTGATTTCGGTGTTCATTTTTGCTTTATTTTTAAAAATATCCCTGAATGTCTTTTTCATCGGTGAGGCTGTCAGCAAAAGTATTGCCAAAGCTGTTAAAAATGTCAAATTGTCACCAAACCGGACATTGTAAATTTCCGCAAAAGTAAGTAAAGCAAACCAACGGGCATAAAAAAATCCGCTTAAAGCGGATCAGGCATGAACAAGCAAGGCATGCAAAGCTTTTTCCAGGTAATCGTATTGAAACTGATAGCCATTATCACGGACCTTTGTGGAACTCACATTCTGGCTCGAAAATAAAATCGTATGCATTTCCCCCAAAACCAATTGCATCAGGAATTCCGGGATATTGGGCATAAAGAACGGCTTATGGAGTGTATCGGCTATTGTTCTCATCAGTTCTTTATTTGTTACGGCATGCGGTGCTACGGCATTGAAAGCGCCGGTCCACTCTTGTTCGGCTGCCATACGGTAAATCCCAACCAGATCACTGATATGAATCCAGGACTGGTATTGTTTGCCGCTTCCGAAAGGAGAACCAAGCCCGAATTTCACCGGCTTTACCATTTCCATCAGCGCGCCGCCTTTGTCTGATAATACGATTCCTGTGCGGATTTTGGCCACCTTTATATTAAGGAGCCTGAATTTATCGGCGACCTGTTCCCATTTTTCAACCACATAACCCAGAAATCCTTCATCGACTTCTTTCGTTTCTTCTGTATAAATATTCTTAAGACGGTCAGGATAAATGCCGATAGCAGATGCTGAAATGAGGTGTTTTACCTGATGGGGGTGGTTTTTCAGCGTACTGAACAATAGGTTTGCCGATAAGACGCGGCTTTCGATGATTTCCTGTTTGTACTTTTTTGTCCATCGTTTACTGATGCTGGCGCCTGCCAGGTGGATAATTGTTTCTATGCCTTCGATTGCACGATCATCTATTTTACCTTTTTCAGGATTCCAGTAAAATCCTCTGTAGTGGGGTTCCGAGGCCAGCTTTTCATTTGAAGTACTGAGGTAATGTATATGATGCCCATGTTTTAAAAGCGTCGAGACAAGTTCGCTCCCGATCAGGCCTGTCGCTCCGGTAATAAGGATCTTCATGTCGTAAGGTTTTCCCAAATTTACATTTGTAATCTTGAAAACGAAAGTTAATTGGCGTGGCTTTAACGTTGGCTTACGGCTTTGCTTTGACTGTCCATTCGAATTCCATTTCAGAAACAATTATGTCATCTTCATTCGTACCGATGGATTTAAGCCACATGGTTTGCGGTTCTCCTGTAACGATGGCTTTTTGGATGGTTTCACTGACCATTTGACCATCACTACATATAAAGGTAATGGTTCCGGTGGCTTTTTTAGAGAAACTGCTCTTTGACGAAGCGACCAGCATGGAAACATTTCTTTGTGAGGTTTTAATATACATCATCACCAGCGAACCAGTGGACAATTCGGCTGCCATGGCCTGCACTGCGAAGTACATGGAACGAAATGGATTCTGGTTTATCCACCGGTAACGGACGGACACTTTGCAAAAATCGGGCGTAATTTCCTTCGCACGCACCCCGCAAAGATAAGCTGAAGGCAATTTCGCGAATACGAACAAATTAATTTTAAACGGCGTAAAGTCCATATATCATTGGTATTTCTGTAAATATAAGCATAAATACAATATGTTATAAATGTTAATATTTTGTTAATATAAACTACTTTGTATTGCATAATACCATTCTTTAACCTTATCTTTGTATAAGAAATTAATAGCTTATCAATAGTAATGTAAGGAATCAGAGTTTCAATCATCATCAAAACCAGATTAATCAAAAAAATCATGCAAACAACAAATTACAACTCGACAGCCAGCATCATGCACATGAGCACGTTTTCACAATATTTGTTTCCATTCGGGAATTTTATTTTCCCGGTAATCATCTGGAGCTCTATGAAAGAAAAATCGGAGTATGTAGACCAGCAGGGGAAAGAAGTGATCAACTTTCAACTCAGTGTTTTCATCTATCAGGTCGTGTTGGTTTTAACCGCCATCCCGATTTTTTTATGCACCGTACTGCAACATGTTGAATTTAATTCCGTCTTTCATGACAATGAGGTTTTCATCCACAGCATCAAGGGGTCTGATATTTCAGGAATTGTAATTTTCGCCATTGTAGCCGTAGTGTTGGCTGGTTTGCTTCAGTTGTTTGAGTTTTTTATGACCATTCTGGCCGCTGTAAAGACATCAAACGGGCTGGATTTCAAATATCCTTTATCAATCAAATTTTTAAAATAATCGTCGAAGTTTCAATCATCAAATTAAAATCAATCAATCAATCAATTTAATCATCAATTCAAAATCAATCATCATGTTAAAAATCACAACAACAATCGTTTTATTCTTAATCGGAATGTTAACACAGGCACAGGTTTCAGAAAACAGGACTATCACCGACTTTTCTAAAATCGAAGTAAAAAACGGAATCGCACTCAGTTATTCCAACGACCCAATCCCTTCCGCGAAAGTGGAAAGCGGCAGCAACGAAAACCTTAGCAACATCGTCATGGAAGTAAAAAACGGCACTTTAAAAATTTACACCGCCGACCAGAATCCTGTAAATGATGTAACGGTCTACGTCCACAACCATGGCATCAATGCCTTTTCAGCGTCATCAAAGGCGACCATTACGCTTCCGCAGATCGTGGAAACACGTTCGATGGACATCAGGCTTGCCACCGGTGCGAAATTTACCGGAATCGTGAAAGCCTCGGCAACCACGACGGTCAATGTATCTGATGATGCGGTCTTCAACGGACTCATCGAAACCGGCAGGCTTTCAGGGAATTTCACCGGAAATGCCAGTGTGGTGCTTGCCGGAAAAGTGTATGAAGCCTTTCTTTATGCCAACAACAACGCCATCATATCGGCCCGCAACCTCGATACCGAAAATACGGCAATCTTCGCTTCAGAGGCAGCCGCACTAAACATACACGCGGGGTCAAATATGTCGCTGAATATATCGGACACCGCAAAAGTGACTTATTCCGGCACACCGAAAAGCGTGAAATACAGCGAAGGCGCTTTGGCAACGATAAAAGACAAAAGCAAAGACGGGTTATCAGCAAATTAATGCACGAACCTGAAATGAATTAAAAAACAGCAAAGAAACTATGAATATTGAAAACACGAAAGCCCAAATGCGTAAAGGTGTTCTTGAGTTCTGCATCCTATCGGTCCTGAGGGAAAAAGATGCCTATACTTCGGAAATCCTGGATACCTTGAAAAACGCAAAACTGCTGGTGGTTGAGGGCACGGTTTATCCGCTGCTGACCAGGCTTAAAAACGACGGACTGCTCAACTATCGTTGGGAAGAATCAACTTCGGGGCCGCCACGGAAATATTATGGCCTGACCGAATTAGGACAAACATTTTTGAAAGAACTTAACGGCACCTGGACCGAATTATCCGATGCGGTGTCTATAATCACTAACCAAAATAATAAATAGTCATGAACAAAACGGTAAATATAAATTTAGGAGGGATGTTCTTCTACATCGATGAAGATGCCTACCAAAAGCTGTCCCGCTATTTTGACGCCATAAAACGTTCCTTGTCGAACTCGAACGGACAGGACGAGATCATCCGCGATATTGAAATGCGTATTGCAGAGCTGATTTCCGAAAAGCATACGAACCCTAAACAGGTGATCAGTCTGAAGGAACTCGACGAAGTCATCCAGATCATGGGACAACCGGAAGATTACCGTCTCGATAATGAAGACAATGACGGAACTGCAAAAAACAGCAATACATTTGACAGCAACCCGAACGGACCGGTAAAAAAGAAACTCTACCGCGACCGTGAACACGGAATGGTTGGCGGTGTACTGGCAGGATTAGGCCATTATTTCGGGGTGGATAAAGTTTGGTTGCGTATTGCTTTATTGCTGCTCGTATTTTTCTATGGCACTGGCATCCTGGCCTACATCATCCTTTGGATCGTAATGCCGGAAGCGGTAACTACCTCTGAAAAACTCGAAATGCACGGAGAGCCGATCACGATATCGAATATAGAAAAGAAAGTGCGCGAAGAATTTGACAATGTAGCGGAACGCATCAAGAATGCCGATTATGACAAGATGGGCAAGCAGGCTAAACATACCGCAGGCCAGTTCAGTACGTCAATCGGTGATGTGATCGTAAACATCTTCAAGGTATTTGCAAAAGTATTCGGGGTGATTCTGATCATCTGCTCCATTCCTGTGGTGATATCACTGTTGATTGGTGTCTTTACACTCGGCTCGATACACTTTATGCGTTATCCGTGGTCGGATTATATTGAAGCGGGGAACTTTTCAGAATACCCGATCTGGGTCTTTGGATTGCTTATGTTCTTCTCGATCGGGATCCCGTTTTTCTTCCTGGCGCTGCTTGGATTTAAATTACTGATCACCAATATGAGATCTATCGGAAGTGCTGCCAAATATACGCTGCTGGGATTATGGCTGGTATCAATCGGATTGCTGATTGCCATGGGAATCAATGAAGCTGTCGAAAGATCTGAAGAAGGCAGGGCAACACAAAAGCAAAGTTTTACGCTGAACCCGCAGGACACTTTACAGATTTCCTTTAAACATAATGATTTCTATGCACGCAACGTACACGACCGTGACGGAATCAAAATCACGCAGGATTCTACCGATGCGCCAGTGATGTATTCCAATAATGTACGCTTGTATATTGAAAAAACGAGCGAAGCTTCCCCATACATCTCGATTGAAAAACAGGCACGCGGCAACTCGGTTTCCAATGCGAGAAAAGTAGCGGAAAAAATACGTTACAGTTACAAAATCAGCGGAAATAAATTAATTTTGGATAATTATTGGCTGACAGATACTTCCAATAAGTTCCGTGACCAGGATGTAGAAGTGCACCTTTACCTTCCGGAAGGGACAAAGTTCAAGGCTGATGAAAGCGTCAGGGACTATGACAATTCGTATGATGAATTTTTCAACCTGCATTTCAGCTCGGACGAATATATTTACAAAGTGGAGCACGAACAGGTGAAATGCCTGAACTGCCCGGAAAATGAAAATGAATTTGGCGACGTTGCAGGCGCAGTGCAGGTAAGCAGCAACAGCGATACGATCACAACTGCAACAACGACGACGACTATCCGTGATGAAAACGGTAAAGTGATTATAGAAACCAAGACCCCTGCCCCACCTCCGGCGCCAGCAGCACCGGGAACAGGCGGCAAAGGCCTGACCACCGATAAAAACGGAACCATCATTAAAAAATAAAACCATGACCAAAGCAATCATCCTTTTGACTAAAATCATCCTGATAGCCGCCTTAAGCCTGCTGTTTGTTTCCTGCAGGTACAACATTAACTTAAATGACGGCGTGGAAGGCAGCGGAAACGTAATTATCCAAACCCGCAACGTTACCGAAAACTTTTCGGGGATCCGTACTGGTGGCGGACTTGAAGTGGTTGTCGAACAGGGCAACGCAGTGCAGGTGAAAGTAGAAGCCGATGACAACATCATGCCACTGGTCAAAACTGAAGTCCGCGACGGCGTGCTGGTTATCGAAACAGAGGGCAGTTTTTCCTCCCAAAACGGCCCGGTTATAACGGTAACCATGCCCAACATCAAGGAACTCAGCGTTGACGGTGGCGGAAACTTGCACAGCAACGGCACACTTATCAGTGACAGGCTGGTCCTGACTTCAGAAGGTGGTGCGAGTATGGACGTTAACGCAGAAGCCGATAAGCTTGTCATGGATGCCAGTGGCGGAGGCAACATCCATGCGCGTGGCAAGGCATTGGACGTCGAGGCGAATGCTTCCGGAGGCAGTCCGATAGATGCAGAGCAGCTGCAGGCGAATAATGTAAAGGCCGATGCAAGTGGCGGGGGCAGCATCTCCGTGTATCCGATATTGAGCCTTACTGCAGATGCAAGTGGCGGAGGCGGGATCAGTTACCACAAAATCCCAAAGCAGCTGAACAAGTCGGAGTCCGGCGGAGGCTGGGTTTCTGAACAATAATCTTTTTTAAAGTTAGTGAGAGCATCCGTTCCTTTTTGGGCGGATGTTTTTTTATGCCTCGTAATTGGTTTGAAATGCGGGAATATTGAACTTCGGATTCTGATTCGGTGGTTCGGGAATTAAAGGTATACACCATTAAATCTATGTTAAACCATTCCCTCTAACCGATTATTATTTTGAACTTTATGTAACAAAACGTTTAATCCAATAAAAAAAATCGACCATGGAAACGCAAATTATTGAGTTGGAAAAAAAATATTGGCAGGGTATGGAACGCCATGATTACGAAACGGTAAAGAACCTGACGCGGTTCCCCTGCATCGTGGCTGGAAAAAATGGGGTACAAAGTGTGGATGAAGCCTCCTTTAAGAAAATGTTCGACTCCGGTGCGGGTGCCAAAATAAAGGTCATGGAAATTTCCGGTGCCGAAACGCAGCTTATTGGCGACACAGCCATTATTGCTTACCTCATCACTCTAACCATAACAGGCGATGACCAAAAACCGCCTATGAAATGCGCCTGTACTTCTACATGGATAAATGAAAACGGTAACTGGATTTGTGCGATGCATACGGAATCAGACCTGGCACAGCAGTAATTATCCTATTCCCTGCTATATACTCTGCGCTTCTGATGTAGTAAAATTATTACTACATCAGGAGCGCAGATTTTTTATGAGGTGCAATAATCATCCGTTCCTAAACATTGCCAACTTTTCATATATTTGGCAAACCCAATCATACAAAAATGAAAAAAATTACATTTGCCCTGGTGCTGCTTTTGGTCAGCGGAATGGCTTTGGCACAAGGAAAAGAAAAGGTCAAAGGTTCGAAAATCGTTGTTATTGAACAAAAGCAGGTGGACACTTTTGACGGACTTGAAGTGCGTGACAACCTCGAAGTGTCGCTCATTAAAGGAGATAAAGCCGGCGTAGAACTCGAGGCCGACGACAACCTGCAATCGGCTTTGGGCATCAGCATGAACGGAAGCATGATCATACTGTCGATGGCGAAAGACATTACGGGCGAAAAGAAATTCAGCGTCCGGGTAACTTACACCGACAGCTTTAAAACCATCATTACCCGAAATGACGCTAAAGCCAATGCGCTGGAGGAAGTGAAACTTGATGACATAGCGTTCCAGTGTTTTGACAATTCCAAACTGTACCTGAATTTAGGTTGCAAATCCTTTTCGATTACGGCAGATGACAAATCGAAAGTGGAGTTGAATGCCAAAGCGGAAAGCGGGAATCTCGTGTTAAGTAAAAATGCCGAAATAAAAGCGTTGATTTCTGCTACTGCACTAAAATGTGATTTGTACCAAAAAGCATCGGCCAAAATCGAAGGCGATGTGATCGACATGATATTACGGATGGACAACAATGCTGCGTATACCGGCAAAAGCATGACTGTAAAGAATATGTCCCTAACAACTGAAGGTTATGTGAACTGCAGCGTGAATGCTGAAACGAGCTTAATCCTTGAAGCATCCGGCAGCTCAGAAGTCACGATTTACGGAGAACCGAAAATTGATTTGAAGAAATTTGCAGACAACGCGAAATTGATGAAGAAGGCTTTGAAATAGTTTTCAGTCACAGTCACAGTGCCAATAGCTTCTTAATAAAAAATCCCGCTTCTGCGGGATTTATTATTTTATGGTGCTTTGTCTGCGCTCTTTCGCATTACTGCCTACTGAGACTGCGACTGAAAACTACTCCTTAGATGCCAGGTAACGCTCAGCATCGAGAGCTGCCATACAGCCCGTTCCTGCAGCGGTGATGGCCTGGCGATAAACATGGTCAGCCGCATCGCCCGCTACGAATACACCTTCAACATTTGTTTTTGAAGTTCCTGGATTGTTGATGATGTAACCGGTTTCGTCGAGTGTAATGTAGTCTTTGAAAATGTCGGTGTTCGGTTTATGGCCAATGGCTACAAAAAACCCTGTGGCAGGGATAATTTTTTCTTCTTTAGCATTTTTATCAATCACTTTTACCTGGTTCACCACTTGTCCGTCGCCGCAAACTTCCAGGGTTTCGGTGTTGAACATGATTTCGATATTTTCGGTTTTCATGACACGTTCTGCCATAATCTTTGACGCACGGAAATTTTCACTTCTGACGAGCATAGTCACTTTTTTACATAGTTTGGAAAGGTAATGCGCTTCTTCACAGGCAGAATCCCCTGCTCCAACGATGACCACTTCCTGATTGCGGTAGAAGAATCCGTCGCAAACGGCACAGGCTGAAACTCCACCACCTGTATTGAGGTAATGCTGCTCAGACGGTAACCCGAGGTATTTCGCGGAAGCGCCGGTTGAAATGATGACGGTATCAGCGTGAAGTTCGATGACATCATTGACCCAAACCTTGTGTACAGGCCCTGAGAAATCCACTTTAGTTACCCAGCCATCACGGATATCGGATCCAAAACGTTTCGCCTGCTCCTGCAACTCGACCATCATTTCAGGTCCGGTGATACCTTTCGGATAACCCGGAAAATTCTCCACTTCATTAGTTGTTGTCAACTGGCCGCCCGGCTGCATCCCCTGGTATAACACAGGAAACATATTCGCTCTTGCTGCATAAATCGCAGCGGTATAACCTGCAGGGCCGGAGCCAATAATCAGGCATTTTATTCTTTCGATAGTATCAGACATGGTATTAGCTTGTTTTTTAGCATGGCAAAATTAAGGCTAAATTGTCGATTTACTCCAAACGAGTTATCAAGAATTGTTATGAAGTTATAAAGAGTTTCGGTACTGGATCATATCGTTTTAATGTCCATAATCTTTTGCTCAAAACTGTCCCTGAAGCTGGATTTGCTTTTGATGCGCGTCTTGTATGTATAAATGGTCGATACGGAGAGTTCCATGAAATCGGCAATCTGGTTGCCATCCTGGATTCCGAGCCGGAAGAGTGCAAATATCCTCATTTCGGTATTGAGTAATTCCCCTTTTTTGATCTGGGTCCGGCTTTCGGGTGGGAATAATTCGTTGAAATCGTTTACGTAGGTCGGAAACAGCTTCAGAAAGACCTCATCGAACTGCCGGAACAGGTTTTCGCGTTCTTCTTTTACATTATAGCGTTTGAGGGCCGCGATGACTTCGGTGGTTTTCTTGGCAATGATATTGTGGATGGTACTTTTCTGGATATGGTCAATCTTATTAATGAAATCGGAAGTCGCCTTAATAAAATAGGCAATATATTCCTGCTTGATGATATTGGCTTCACCAAGATTTTTGTTCATATCCTGCAATTGTGTGTAAGAAGCTGCCATAGCTTTCCGGGCCGCATTTTTTTCCTTAAGCTGCTTGAATATGATTACAAGGAATACGATGATGATGATTGCGAGAAGCGTGAGCAGTATTACGATTTTCTCAAGGCGGTCATTCTGATCCTTTACTTTGTTAAGCTGTGCTTTTTCAATAATCGGAAGGATGGTCGAAATTTCAATTTTGCGGTGGCGCGCATCATAAAACGTAGCATCGTCCATAGCAAGGTTGATGTATCGGTTGGCTTTTTCGAGATAGCCCAGTTTGAATAATTCATTGGCCACATTGCGCAGCGCAACGGTTTCCTTAGTGGCATTTTTGATATCGGCAATGGCTGCAAGGGCGAGGTATTCAATGGCTTTTTCGGTAAATCCCCGTTCAGAATAAATATAGCCGAGGCTGGAAGTTGCAATACCATAATACCCGGCAGGCAAATCGAAATTATTGATCCAGTAGCTAAAAGCAAACTCGGCGCCCTTCCAATCCTGCTGCTTCATGCGTTTTAAGCTTTCAGTTGCCCAGTATTTATTGGTATTCGGCTTAACCAAAGCCAATGCTTCCTGAAGGTTCTGGTTGCCTAACTGCACGTAATGGATGTTGTAACGCTGGTCTTTGTTATAATCTGCCAAATCGTAATAAGCACGGGCTTTGATAGAATAAAGGTCAAATTTTCCATCCTGTTTCAGGCGATTCACATCAACACTGTTTAAAGTATCGATAGCTTCTTTAAATAGCCCGGAAGATAAAAGCACAAAACCTTCCTTAATTCTGGTTCTTGCAATAAAATCAGGGTTTTTCAGGATAAATGCACGCGACTTTGCCTGTTCCAGATAGTAATAGGCAGAATCGTATTTGAAGGATTTGTATTCTTCCAGTAAAGCCATGTAACAATGATAAAGGCTTGTATTGTCCTGGCTTAAGGTGTACTTGCCCACATTTCTTTTCAGCTCCCTTATTTTTGAATACTTCTTCTTCATGTAGTATTCTTTTTTCAAAAGGGTTTTATCGAGTTGCTGCATAATCGAATCTATTCCGGATGCCGAAACCGAAATTGTAAAAAACAGGAAAAATACAGGCAAGTGTAATCGTGGATTTTTGAGTTGCATCAGAGCGTTTCAACTTGTTTGTTAACCAAATTGCAATTATTGCTTAAATATAAGATATAATTTTATTTTCAATAAAAAAGCTTGGCAAAAAATATCCATTTCAAAAAAAAAGATACATATAATTTTGATTTTCACATTCATATATTCAAAAATCAAGATGTTATTCATCTAAACAAGGCCTTGATTTTTAAATATTTATAATCAAATTAAGTCACTGTTATTCAAGTATTTATATTTCAAATAATAGAAAAATCATCTTGATTTTAAGCACACCTTTTTATTTTGATTTATAGAAGATTTAGTTTCGTTTAACTAATTTTTAACGAATCAATAATCACTAAAAAACCAAATTATGAGGATGAAAAGTATCTATGGATTGCTCGCTATTTTTCTGCTGTGCATTGGCTGTACACAGGATGATGACGGCAGCCACGTTGACCCCATTACGCTATATGAGAAAGTAAGTGGTGACTGGGGGCTCATGAGCCTTAAAATGGTCGATGAATTTGCAAAGGCAAATGCCATTGAGCCTAATGAACAGAATATCAGCACGCTGTTCAATTATGAAAATTTTCAGTTGCACCTGAATGTTGACGACAAAATGAGACCCACTACTTATGAAGTAGCCGGCGATGTTCCCGCATTGTTTGCACTTTCGGGATATTGGAACCTGAGTACCGACTTCCAGCCTACGAATTCCGGCAGTATTATGATCTATCTCTACAGTGACGCGGCAAAAACGCAGCTTACCGATGAATTGAAGCTGACATCAGTACCGGGAAGCAATGACGAAATGGAAATACAGCTTATCCGCAAATCAGGCGGAACGCCCTTCATTTCCTATCAGTTTAAACTAAATGCGCTTTGATTATGAAAAAAATGATACACATCCTTTTACTGGCCGTCGCTTTGTTACCGGGTTCCATGAATGCCCAGGATGCTGCCGGCCCGATCAACAAGATTTCTTCCTATCCTGTGGTTTATAAATACAACGAGGAAGTAACATGGTATTTTGACCTTTCTACGACTACATTTGCCGAAAATGAAGACGTTTACCTTTGGATCTGGTCCCCATCTGAACCTGATGCGGGAAATTGGGGAAACTCCTCGGAATTTGCCAAACTCCATTATGAAGGCAACATGGTCTGGAGCAAGACCCTCACCCCAACGGATTATTTTTCGATGACTCCCGAAGCCATTGCAGGCAGTGCAGGATTCTGGCTTCGCTTGAAAGACAAAACCGGAAGCAAGCAGTCAGATGTTGCCAATATCGCTTACACCGATTTTTCATCGTTTTACACTGCCAACGAATTGATTCGTCCGTATCCCCTGCATCCTACACTGGAAGGTGGTTTAAGCATCCTCTTTAATGCGAATATGGCTCCGGGATTTGAGGGTGCTACCAGCGTTCATATGCACAGCGGCCTGAACAATTGGGCTATTCTTCAGGAATACCAGGCGTGGCTTCCTGAAATTGTGGAAAAAACCAAGCTTAAGGATTTGGGCGGCGGTTTCTATCGAATGGATCTGGTTCCGAAAACCTATTACAATGCGCCGGACGGATTTATCATGGAAAATATTGTTTTCCTGATGGTCAAAGACAGTTGGGCCGGTACCATTCCGGACCAGATTATTTATGCTGCCGAATATGTTGCGCCACCGCCACCGGAATTCAGGTATTTTCCGCTGCAAATCAGCAAGAAGGATTTCCTGGGCATCATCAGGAAAAACAACGAACCCGGAATCAATAAGCTTATTTACACCATCACTGCCGGAAGTACGACAATAAATGGTGAATTCATGGGTGGAGTCAATGAAATCAAAGGCTTTATAAACCTCCCTACAGCATTGCAAAATGTCGATGTCAATACCATCCATGTTTTGGTAAAAGACAACCAGAACCACACGATTTCAGATACGGACATTCCATTGAAAACCCTGGACTAGCGTTTCAAGACCAATTAAAACAAAAAACTGATGAACAATAAACATATAAAAACACGCCCGTCTCAGGTATGGGCCAATCTTGTGATGGTGTTGATGGGGCTCCTCTTTTCAGCATCCATTTATGCACAGGAAAAGAAACTCATCTCCGGTACGGTTTATGACAGCAACGGAATCTCTTTACCAGGCGCGTCAATTACCGAAAATGGCTCTACAAATGGTACGATGACTGATGCCGATGGAAAATTTTCGCTACAGGTGACCGCAGGAAATACTATAAAAGTATCGTCTGTCGGATTTGTAACCCAAACACTGACAATCGATGCTTCAACCGGCAGCGGACTGCGTTTCGACCTTAAGGAAGACCAAACGACGCTGGAAACCGTGGAAGTGGTCTCAGTCGGGTATGGTACTATGCGGAAATCTGACCTGACAGGTGCTATCACCAGCCTTTCGGCAAAAGATCTTGTGAAAGGGACCATCGTCTCCACAGAACAGATCCTCCAGGGAAAAGTAGCCGGGTTGGTCGTCATGCGCGGCACCGGTGACCCAAGCAGCGGTTCTTCATTAAGACTTCGTGGCGGAACTTCACTGACTGCCAGCAATAATCCGCTGATTGTAGTAGATGGAATTCCGGGTGTCGATATCAATTCAGTACAGGCTTCGGATATTAAATCTGTTGATGTATTGAAAGATGCTTCGGCTACTGCAATTTACGGGTCAAGAGGTGCCAATGGCGTCATCATCATCACCACCAAAGGCGGCTCCAAAGGGCTTTCAGTAGTTTATAATGGTTTTACAGGTGTGAGCCACGCTTCAAACCATATCGACATGCTTTCTGCTAACCAATGGCGCAATTACGTACGCGACAATGCACTGACCGATGCCGTTGATTATGGCGGAAACACAGATTGGCAGGATGAACTCGAACAGACGGCCGTAACGCAATCACATACGTTAAACATCACTTCGGGAAAAGAAGAAAGCGGATTACGTGCTTCGGTTTCCTATCTTGACAGCGAAGGAATCGTAAAAACAACCAACCTGAACCGTCTTGCCGTTAATGCCAGTACTTATCAATATGCCTGGGATAAGGCTTTAAAATTTGACGTCGGTGTGTATGCTAACATTGACAAATGGCATCCGTTGGATTACCGCATCTTCGAGCGCGCCTTTAACCTGAATCCTACGATTCCGGTGCGAACCGCAACTGGGGAATTTTCATCTGTAGGCGGGACACTTTATGAAAATCCGGTGGAAATCCTGACCAACAGGACTTCTGACAGCGAACGCCACAGGGTTTTAGGTTATTTTAAAACGGAAGCGAAGATATTCAACAATTTTCAGGCTGTCGCCAATCTTTCGATGGAACACAACGCTATGAAAGGCGGCATTTACAAACCGACTTATGCCGTGCTTGAAGGCCAGACTGAAGACGGTTACGGACAACGTATCTACGGCGATTACACCAATGCACAACTCGAAACGTACCTGAATTACAATAAAATTTCAGGCAAACACAGCATTAATGCCATGGCAGGATATTCCTTCCTTGAAAACATTTATGAAGGATTTGGCGCGCAACGCAGCGGATTCACCACCGATTTATTTGATTACAATAATCTGGGTGCCGGACAGGATTACCGTTTGGGTGATGTGTATTCTTATAAAGGAAAATCAAGATTGGTTTCGTTTTTCGGGCGTGCGAATTATTCTTATGACGGAAAGTATATGTTTACGGGAACAATCCGTCGTGATGGCTCCAGCCGTTTCGGGGCGAATAATAAATGGGGCGTTTTCCCATCGGTTTCGGCGGCATGGCGTATTGCCGGTGAAGATTTCATGAAACCGACTGAAAACTGGCTGACAAACCTGAAAATCCGTGCAGGTTATGGTGTTACCGGAAACCAGGATGGCATCGGTGAATACAAATCGCTTTCTATTTTAGGCGTAGGCCAGGACAGCTATTATGATCCGGCAACAGGAAACTGGAGTCTGGCTTATTCACCGACACAGAATCCGAATCCGGATTTGAAATGGGAATCGACTGCACAATTCAACGTTGGGATTGATTTCAGCCTTTTCAACCGCATCAACGGAACGTTTGAATGGTATTCCAAAACAACCAAGGATTTATTATATACCTATGAAGTGCCGCAGCCGCCGTACTTAGTCGGGACGATGCTGGCCAACGTTGGCGAATTGTCAAACAAGGGAATCGAACTCACGCTGAACGCAAACGTGATGAAACACAACGATTTCAGCTGGGATGCAAACCTGACTTTAGCGCACAATAAGCAAAAAATCGAAAAGCTTTCAAACGATACTTATGAGACCGATGTGATTTACAGCGGCTCACTACACGGGCTTTCAGGCATGTCAAACCAATATTCACAGATTATCGCGGAGGGCTATCCGGTCGGGACTTTCTGGGGATATCAATACCAGGGACTGGATGAAAATGGGGAGTTTATCTTAAGCACAGAAAAACAGGCTATCGGCAATGTACAACCTGATCTTACCATGGGAATCGGGATGAATTTCACTTACAAGGATTTCGATTTAGGATTTACAGGCTACGGTAGTTTCGGCCAAAAGGTATTGAACGCCACCAATATGATGCTTTACGATCCAAACAGGATGCCAGCCTACAATATCCCTGATGATTTCATAGGCAGTGCAATCACTTCTGCGCCAACGTTTTCAAGCTATTGGATAGAAGATGCATCGTTCTTCAGGTTACAGACACTGACCTTAGGCTACACCGTCCCACTGAAAGGAAACCTGCCGAAATTCAGGATTTATGTACTTGGCGAGAACCTTTTTGTCCTGACAAAATACAAAGGCACCGACCCTGAGGTGGACCTTACAGGCCTTTCCACTCCCGGAATCGATCGTTTCAACAACTACCCAAGGCCGACAACCATTTCCGTCGGACTCAATATTTCGCTTAATCATTAACATAAAATTTAGCTCATGAAAATAAATAAGATAGTTCCGTTTGTATTAAGCGCCTGTTTTGCCGTTTCTTGTACCAATCTCGATGAAGATTTGTACGACAGGGTGCAGGACGACGATTTTGGTACCACTCCAAAAGAAATCCAGGCACTTGTAGGTGGCGCGTATTCCTCACTGAGGGGGTTCAGCGATAACATTTCCCACTCCTATCCTACCTGCGAATATGTATTTTTCCTGAATGAAGTGGCCTCAGATGAGGCTACAATCCCAACCCGCGGCACCAACTGGTACGACGGCGGACAATATCAGGAGGCACAAAGGCATACCTGGACTGCGAACAACGGCCTGATGCTGTCAGCATGGCGTTATTGTTATTCCGGGATAGCCAAAGTCAATTCCATTATTTACCAAATCGACAAATCCGGGTTGACTGCTGATGAGAAAGCACCGATTTATGCCGAGTTGAAAGCGATCCGGGCTTATTATTATTACAATTTACTGGACATGTTCGGGAATGTGCCGATCGTAACCAACTTTGAGGATACAGGTCTTCCAGCCAATTCAACCCGCCAGCAGGTGTATGATTTTGTGGAATCTGAACTGCTTGCTGCCATTCCGTATCTGCCTGCTAATGTTGTATATTCTAAGTTTACGAAAAATGTTGCCTATTCCATACTCGCCAGATTATACCTGAATTCCGAGGCTTTCGTAGGCACACCGCGTTGGCAGGATTGCATCAACATGTGCCAGAATGTGACGGGGTACACTTTGGCTTCTGATTATTTTGCCAATTTCGCAACGAACAACCAGACTTCACCTGAAATTATTTTCTCGATTCCTTATGATGGAAATGCGGGTACTTTAGGCAATTACCTATCTTCGATGAGTTGCCATTACCTGCATCGCTTCACGATTTCGCCAACCGGCGATTACCCTTGGAGCGGCAACGGAATCAGTGCACAGCCTGGCGTATTCTCTTCGTTTGACGATGCCGATAAACGCAAAAAAATGATGATTTCAGGTGACCAGATCAGCCTGGCAACCGGTTCGGTCATTATGATGGACAACGGAGAACCACTCACATACACCGAAGAAATTACAAGTGTTGCAGACGCAAAAGAAAATGAAGGCGTGCGTATCGGAAAATATGAAATGCGTGCCGGTGATAAATGGGAACGCGACAATGACTGGGTATTAATCCGCTATTCTGAAATCCTGATGATGCAGGCAGAATGCTATGTCCGTTTGGGTTCACCCGATCTGGCAGCGCCATTCATCCAGCAGATCACTTCGCGTGCAGGCACTGAAATGCCTGCGGTAATTGACCTCGATTTCATCAACAAGGAATTGCTTCGTGAATTTGCTTTTGAAGGCAGGAGGCGTACGGACAACATCCGTTTCGGGACATTCTTCCAACCATGGTGGGAAAAAGGCACTACCGAACCTTACAAAGCCATCTTCCCGATTCCTGCATCGGTATTGTCAACGAATACGAATTTGCATCAAAATCCGGGATATCCAAATTAAACTTTTACCGGCCTTCCACACCGGGCAATTCGTGGGAGGCCGGTTTTTATTTTCAACATAATGAATAAAACAAAAATCTTTTTACTGGCGATTATCGGCACAATTACAACGGCTTGCAGTAGCGATAGTGGTGGTGGTTCAACTGAGCCTGAGCTCGAAATTTTAGCACCTGTGACCATAGCAAAAACCAACAATACCAAAATATATGCGCATTATATGGCATGGTTTGAAACAAATGAAAGCAGCGCCGACAGCAATTGGGGCTATCACTGGACCATGGCCAATAGAAATCCGGACATTGTTGATGCCAATGGAAAAAGGCAGATCGCATCGCATTATTATCCGATGATCGGACCATATCATTCTGGCGATAAGGACGTGATTGAAAATCATTTGCTGATGATGAAATACTCCGGAATCGACGGCATCCTGATTGACTGGTATGGTACATACGACTTGTATGATTACAAAATCATCAAGGATAATACGGAACAGATTATTGCCTTGCTGGACAAAGTAGGACTGGAATATGCGATTGTTTACGAAGACAGGGTTTTAACCAATATTGTGAATGCTGACAAAGCACCATCAGTTACGGCGGCAGCTAAAACGGACATGAACTGGCTGCAAAGCCATTATTTCAATGATTCGAATTACATCAAAATCAAAGATAAGCCATTGCTGATGGATTTCGGCCCGATTACGCTAACCACACCCGATCAATGGGCGACTGCTTTCAGTAATTTAAATCCAAAACCTACTTTCCTGACTTTATGGAATGAATCAGGCGAAGCGGGAAATAATGCTTCAGGTGAGTTTGCATGGGTTTACCAGAATAATACGCACTTAAGCAACTTTTACATGAACAGGCTTCCGGATCTCGATGTTGCTATGGGCGGTGCTTATCCGGGTTTCCATGATTATTACCAGGAAGGTGGTGCGGGCGGTGCTTTGGGATGGGCAATCGATCATAATAACGGAGCCACTTTGGATGCCACGCTATCATTGGCAGAGAATTCAGGTGTAGATTATGTACAGCTGATTACGTGGAATGATTTCGGCGAAGGCACTATGATCGAACCTACAAAGGAATTCGGCTACAGTTATCTCCAAAAGATAAAAGCATTTGCGGGAATCACTTCAGCCGATGTTTTTACCAACATCAGCAAATTATATGATTTACGCAAAACCCATAAAGGCGATGCCGCAATCCAGAAAAAGCTCGACCAGTCATTCTATTATTTCGTTTCCATGCAGGCCGATAAAGCGATTGCCCTGATTGATGGGATTGAATAATTTAACCTAAACAATAATGAAATACAGCATATACAAGCCTTTAGCACTATTTATAATGGCCGTTTTAATGCCGGGCTGCAGTTCCAGGAAAGTGATTTCTGTGCAATCGCCAGATCATAAAAACGAACTTTCCTTCCAGCTCAGCGATAAGGGCCAGCCGCAATATTGGCTGAATACCAGAGGTAAAGCCGTCATAAAGCCGTCATTGATGGGATTTGAATTTGACGGAATTAAAAAAATGACCGAAGATTTCAAGGTCGTTTCCACAGAAAAACATTCCGTCGATGAAAGCTGGGAGCAGCCGTGGGGCGAGTTTAAAAAAGTACGTGACAACCACAATGAATTGATCGTACATCTGGAGGAATCGAACGGCGACAAGCGCAAATTGGATATCATTTTCCGGGTTTTTGACGACGGCATCGGCTTCAGGTATTCTTTTCCGAAGCAACCAAATTTAGGAAAAGTAAAAATCTCCAATGAAGTCACACAATTTACTTTTGAAAATGACAATGAGGTATGGTCAATCCCCGTGCACCGTGACAACAGTTATTATGAAAGCACTTATCGCAAAACGCCTATGAGCCGGACCGATACGATCAATACACCAGCCACTTTTGAAATGAGTGACAATTTATATCTCGCAATACACGAAGCCGATTTAACCGATTTTGCCTCCATGACGTTGTTGAAATCTTCGGCAAACCAATACAAAAGCGAATTGGTGCCGTGGGCTGATGGGGTAAAAGTGTATGCAGAAACACCGTTTAACACCCCATGGCGTACCATTATCATCGGAGAAAAACCGGGCGAACTGGTCACTTCAACTTTAATGCTGAATCTGAATGAACCCTCGAAAATCAAAGACATCTCATGGATTATGCCTTCAAAGTACATGGGGATCTGGTGGGGGATGCACCTTGAAAAATACACCTGGGGTTCCGGTGAAAAACATGGTGCCACGACTGAAAACACAAAAAAATATATCGATTTCGCTGCCGAAAACGGATTCAACGGTGTGCTTGTCGAAGGCTGGAATAAAGGCTGGGACGGCGACTGGACCGCGGATGGCCGTGCTTTCAGTTTTACCGAACCTTATCCGGATTTCGATCTTGCCGATATCAGTGCACATGCAGCCATAAAAAATGTCAGGCTGATTGGGCATCATGAAACTGCCGGCGCTTCAAAACATTATGAAAGCCAGATGGAAAACGCTTTCAGGCTGTATAATAAAATGGGGGTGAATACCGTCAAAACAGGTTATGTAAATAAATACCTGGACAAAAAAGAATGGCATGACAGCCAATATGGCGTAAGGCATTACAGGAAAGTAGTTGAAACCGCTGCAAAATACCACATTATGATTGACAACCACGAACCCGTAAAAGGCACCGGATTGCAACGCACTTACCCAAACCTGATGTCATGGGAAGGCGGACGTGGCCAGGAATACAACGCCTGGTCTGCGGATGGTGGTAATGATACCAACCAGGCAGCTGTATTGCCATTTACAAGAATGCTTTCAGGACCGTTTGATTATACTCCGGGAATTTTCAATTTCGATTATAAAACACCTTCGGGGGCCAGGGTAAAAACGACACTGGCACAACAACTGGCACTGTATGTCGTCTTGTTCAGCCCTTTGCAGATGGCTGCCGACTTACCTGAAAATTATACCGGAAAACCAGCATTCCAGTTTATAAAGGATGTGCCTTGCAATTGGTCTTACACCAAAGTGTTGGATTCCAAAATAGGTGAATTTGCTGTCATGGCCCGTAAAGACCGGGAGGAAAAAAACTGGTATATCGGTGCGGTCACTAATAAAGAAGCCAGGCTGGTTCAAATTTCGCTCGATTTCCTTGATACAGGCAAAAAATACGAAGCAATTTTATACACTGACGGCACCGGAGCGGATTACAAAACCAATCCTTATCCCGTAAATATATCAAGGAAAAATGTTGACCATAACACAAAGCTTGACCTGAATCTTGCACCCGGAGGTGGTGCGGCAGTTGAAATCAGGCTTGTGACGCCATAAATTTAAGTTTCTGTTTGAGTTAGTTAATTGAAATAGCGGGACCTGAGCATCCCGCTATTTTTCCTTTAATAATACTTTTAGCAAAAGTTTTGTGTAAAGAAATTTAATTCTATATTTGCACCGTCTTCGGGGTGTAGCGTAGCCCGGTTATCGCGCCTGCTTTGGGAGCAGGAGGCCGCAGGTTCGAATCCTGCCACCCCGACCATCAAAAGCTGAACTTGTAAAAGTTCAGCTTTTTTGTTTTACGACAGTGCGCCGAAGCTTTGCTTCGAAGCGAACGGACGTAAAACAAAAAAGTGAAAAGCGATAGCTTTTCAACTTTTGATGAGCAGCTTACCCATTCCAGGATCACGAGCGCAGCGAGTAATCCTGTCTAGTCCCCAGCCGCAGCTAAGCTCATTAAAAAAGGTTTTTTCTGCCTTTTCAACTTTTGATGAGCAATTACCCCATTCCAGGATAACGAAGTAATCCTGCGTTCCCAATTTCCAAACAAATATTTGAATAAGAAAGTGAAAAGCGCCAGCTTTTCAACTTTTGATGAGCAACAATCCCACTTCAGGATCATGAGCGTAGCGAATAATCCTGAGATCCTTCCTTTGTCAGGATGACAACGTTGTGAAATGGACTGGACTTCCTTCCTCAGGATGACAACATTGCCGATTGGAAATTATTTGTACTATCGTTAATAAAGACTTGGTACGCGAAATATACACCCGACCGCGTGAGGGATCGCAGCGGAAATCCTTTTTGCCTGTAGTGCAACGGAAGGTAAAAAGATTGAAGCGAAGCGCCCGACCCGCAGGGGCACGCCATAAAAATTAAAATTAACTATCTTTACATATGCCTATCCCATTAAAAATCCTTTCCAGAAAAGACGAAATTACTGCCGACTTCATCAAAATATATGAAGCGCATTTGTCTGAACTATTTGCCGGAAAAGTGAATTACCGCATGTCTTCGTCAAAATTCGCGGAGAAATTGTTCATCCATCCCGGCCATTTGACCAATACCATAAAACTGACCACCGGAAAATCGCCCTGCGACTGGATGGAACATGGCATTCTTGATGAAGCACAACGGCTGCTGCGCGAAACACATTTGCCTATCGCTGAAATTGCGATGGTCTTTGCTTACGATGAACCGACGAATTTTATTAAATTCTTCAAAGGGATGTGTGGGATGACACCGTTACAGTATAGAAAAAGTGTACAGTCCCAATCTCAGTAGGCGCAAACTAAAAAACTGAAGTCTTCACCATTTTTCAACGCAAATCCAAACATAACTTTGCCTTGTAATTAAAAACAAATGATGATGACACAAACTAAAATTGTACTTGTAACCGGCGGCAGCCGCGGACTTGGGAAAAACATGGCTTTGGCTTTGGCCCAAAAAGGAAACGACATTATCCTCACTTATAATAGCAAAGAAGCGGAAGCATTGGAAGTCGTTAAGGAAATCGAAAACATGGGACAAAAAGCGGCAGCTTTACAGCTCAATGTCGCGGATTCCAAATCATTTCCTGTTTTCTTCGAATCGGTTTCCAAAGTTTTGAAGGACAAATTCGCCGCAAGCGGATTCGATTTTCTGGTAAATAATGCGGGCATCGGGCTTCATGTTCCCTTTGCAGAAACCACTGAAGCGCAATTCGATTCTATGGTAAGCATCCACCTGAAAGCTACTTTTTTCATGACACAGCATGCACAAAAACTGATGAATGATGGCGGCGGAATTGTAAACGTTTCTACAGGATTGGCGCGATTTACCTTACCGGGTTATGCCGCTTATGCCACCATGAAAGGCGGCATCGAAACGCTTACGAAATACCTTGCGAAGGAACTGGGCCACAAGAAAATCCGTGTAAACGTGATTGCTCCGGGCGCTATTGAAACCGATTTCGGTGGCGGAAGGGTTCGCGATAATGCGGAACTGAACGCTTTCGTAGCCTCGCAGACCGCACTGGGCCGTGTCGGGTTGCCTGACGATATTGGCGGTGTGGTTGCCTTCCTTTGCTCTGATGAGGCGCGTTGGGTAAATGCGCAGCGTATCGAAGTTTCGGGAGGTTTCTTACTTTAATCATTCTTCATATTGTTTGAATTCCGTAATTTCGCATGATGGAAACAACAGTAACACTCGAAGATTTTTACCACAATACATTAAGCATGCCCGAACAGCACCGCAAAGGCTTCGGGCATTTTAATGTATTCCGCTCTGAAGATTGTTTTTCAGACGGGCGGATGATTGTACGCTACAGCAGGCGCGAATTTTACAAAATCAGTCTGATCCGCGGAAATTACCGCTATCATTATGCCGACAAGAGCTTTGATGTTTCCGGATCGACGCTGATCTTCCACAATCCGCATGTGCCTTACACCTGGGAATTGCTTTCGGGTGAGATCAGCGGGCATTTCTGTATTTTCACAGAGTCGTTTTTTACGGAAAGGTTCAAGGGAAACCCTGCCGACATCCCTATGTTTTCCCCATCAGGCAAACCCGCGTATGCACTTTCTGAAGAAGAAGATGCAGAGGTCACCGCTATTTTCCTGAAAATGAAGTCGGAAATTGATTCAGAGTATGCCTTTAAATATGATTTGCTTTCTACATATATGATGGAATTGGTGCATTTTGCTTTAAAACGGCAACCTACAGAAACGATATACAAACATCCCGATGCCAATTCGCGCATCACTTCGGTTTTTATGGAATTATTGGAGCGCCAATTCCCGATTGAAAGCATTTCGCAGCGTTTTAGCCTGCGATCCGCAAAGGATTTTGCCGGGCAACTTTCTATACATGTGAATCATTTGAACCGTGCCGTTAAAAATACAACCGGAAAAACGACGACAAACCTTATTGCCGAACGCCTTGCAAATGAAGCTAAAGCGCTTTTAAAACACACCAACTGGAATATTTCCGAAATCGGGTATACGCTGGGGTTTGATGAAGCGTCGCATTTCAATAACTTTTTCAGGAAGCAAACCACGCTTACACCTTCTTCTTTCCGAAATGTTTGAATTTTGCAATTTACCGTTTGATTGCGGCAAGTCCTGAGCTTAGCTTCCGGCATAACTTTGCTTCATAATTAAAAACATACTTTATTATGAAGACACAAACTAAAACCTGGTTCATTACCGGAGCGTCAAAAGGATTGGGATTGGAATTGGTACAGCAGCTTCTGGCAAAAGGTGAAAACGTCGCTGCCACCTCAAGGAACAGATCGGAATTGGAAAAAATAATCGCTGACCATGCCAATTTCCTTCCTTTGCAAATGGATCTGGTTAACGAAACCAATGTCAAAACGGCCATCGATGAAACCATCAGCAGGTTTGGACGGATCGATGTTGTCGTAAACAATGCGGGTTATGGATTGCTCGGCGCTGTTGAGGAATTATCCGATGCAGAGGCAAGGCAGAACTTTGATGTGAATGTTTTCGGGACATTAAATGTCATCAGGCAGGCGCTTCCGCAGATGAGGAAACAGCAATCCGGGCAAATTTTCAACGTGTCGTCGATTGGTGGTTATTTGGGTGATTTTCCAGGTTTCGGAATTTACTGTGCCACAAAATTTGCCGTAGTTGGATTTTCTGAAGCGTTGGCGATGGAAGTGAAACCGTTCAACATCAACGTGACATCGGTACTGCCGGGTTATTTCCGCACCAATTTCCTGAATTCGGATTCTTTGGTTACGCCCAAAAATATCATGGCCGATTATAAAACCACGCGCGAATCACAGCAATTCCATCAGGATCAGATGAACAACAACCAGCCCGGAAATCCTGTAAAAGGCGTGAAAGCCATTATCGAAGCGGCTGAAAACCAAAATCCGCCATTGCATTTATTCC
The DNA here is from genome assembly GCF_003097535.1 of Flavobacterium pallidum. Taxonomy (NCBI): domain Bacteria; kingdom Pseudomonadati; phylum Bacteroidota; class Flavobacteriia; order Flavobacteriales; family Flavobacteriaceae; genus Flavobacterium; species Flavobacterium pallidum. The sequence continues at coordinate 2,184,288 of NZ_CP029187.1, read as the reverse complement.
TTGGCAGCGACGCTTATGCTTTGGCGAAACAAAAAATGGAAAACATGGGAACCGAACTGGAAAACTGGAAAAAATTGACCGTTTCAACCGATTTCTGACGACCGTAAAACCAATTCATCAACCGCGGACACCACAATCCGCGGTTTATTTATGCAGCAAATTTGCTACATTTACATATGATGGAAATAAAAACCCTCGAAAATATTCCGCTGCAATATCTCGCTGAAACGTTCAATGCCGCTTTCGCAGATTATATCCTGCCTTTTCAATTGACGCAAAGTGATCTGGAGTCAAAAATGTTATCAGAAAACATCCGATTGGAAGATTCAGTTGGGGTTTTTACCGATACCCGATTGGTCGGATTTATGCTTATCGGAACAGATTTATTTGATAATAAAAACATCGCCTACAATGCCGGAACCGGTGTCATTCCTGAATTCCGCGGACAGCAATTGACCCAAAACATGTATGCCTTCCTGGCGCCATATCTTCTGGAAAAAGGAATTACCACTCATCAGTTAGAAGTCATCACCAAAAACGAACGCGCCATCAGCACCTATAAAAAGATTGGTTTCAAGCAACAGCGATTGCTTAACTGTTTTAAAGGAAATATGAAAGTTCCTGAAAATGACATATCATTTAAAATCGATTCCGCTCCGCTGCCTGATGAAACGGTTATTTCAAAATTCGGCAACCATCGCCCTGCTTACCAAAACAGTTTCAATACGATCAAACGAAATCCTGCGCAGCATATTTGTTATACTGCTTCCGCAGAAAATACACTGGCCGGATATATTGTGTTTTCAGAAGCAAACGGAAGGGTGAAGCAATTTGGCGTGCATCCCGGTTTAAGGAAACTGGGCATTGGGCACGCACTTTTTCATAAGGTACAGCAAATCATTGGCAATAAACCGGTTACATTGATCAATTTGGATACTGCTGACAAAGGGAGTATAAATTTCCTGGAGAAAATAGGGTTTGAAGAAACCTTGCAGCAGTTTGAAATGCGAATGGAAATTAATTGAAAACTTCGGTATTTTGACCATCAAAACTCGCAAAGACCATACTTGGATAAGAATCCTGATGGTACATATTCCCGTCTTTATCAATCGCAATCGCTCCTGCAAAACCGTCATGCTCCTTTAATTCTGCAAAAGTTTTATCGAAAGCGTCCTTTAACGAAAAACCATCGGTAACACGGGTTACGATTTTCGCTGCAGTCGCATTGCTGACGATGTCCTCCCCCACTCCGGTTAAACTCACACCGCAATATGGATTGGCATAATTCCCGGCCACTGTCGCCGAATCCGAAATCCTGCCCGGAATCTCAAAACCTTTCCCGCCTGTAGAGGTTGCGGCGGCTAATTTTCCGTTTTTGTCCAAAGCCACGCAGCCTACAGTTCCTGTTCCGGTGGCTTCGAGTTTCGCCTCATATTCTGCGCGGCGTTGCGGAATTTCAGTTGAAAAGGCTTCGAATCCGTGTTTACGGGCAAAGTTTGTAGCGCCGCTTCCGCCCAAAACCTTATCGTCATACTCCTGAAGCACTTTGGCCACCTGGATCGGGTTTTTAACTTCTTCTATATTAATGACACCGCTCATTTTTTGGTTTGAACCATCAATCAGCGCCGCGCTCATCCGGATTTTTCCGTCACTTTGTATCTGGGAACCGATACCGGCATTGAACAGATCATCATCTTCCAATAAAGAAACCGCATAAACTACCGTTTCTACTGCTGAATGGTTTTTGAGGTATTCAAAAGATTGTTTCGCAATGCGGATAAGCGCCTGTTGCTTGGCCGTTTTGGTTTCCTGGCTGGTCGAGGATTCTGAGAAAAATCCGCCATGTATGATGATTTTCATGTATTAATCGTCTGAAAGGAATTGCAGTTTCTCCGCATATTGCGAAGACTGAATATGCATTTTATGGGTCTTGAGGTCAAATGTATCGTACTTGCTCATGACGTGCGTCACGAGATGGTTGATGGAAATCGGCTGGCCCAATTCTACCTGGGTTAAATTCGTATCCTTGATTTCACGGCCATCCACTAAAATCACCAATCCCGAACCAATGGCTTCCATTTCGGAATTGTTCTTAATGAGCAGTCCCGTATCTTCCCCGAGTCCGATGCCTAAAACTTTCGGATTTCCTACCACCGCCTGGAACAACCGCCCGATACGGCCGCGTTGCACGAAATGCGTATCAATGATCACACCATCAATGAGTCCAAGGCCGCTGGTGATCTTCACTTCACCTTTTAATAATGCTTCCGAGCTGCTTCCCTGATAAATCATATTATTCGAAGCGGCAGCGGCTCCTGCGGAAGTTCCGGCATAAATGAAATCTTCGTTGTAATATTTCTCGAGCATCAGGTCGTGGAAAGGCGTTCCTCCCAGGATTGATGTCAGCCTGAGCTGGTCGCCACCGGTAAACATCACGACGTCAGCATTGCGCAAACGCTCAAGATATTCCGGCTGCATGGCCATTTCACGCTTGTCGAGATGCAATACGTCAACGTTTTTGGCACCAAGGTAATTCAGTGCCTTTACATATTCAGGCCCGATTTCCTTCGGGATCTTTGAAGCTGTAGTGATGACTTCAATCCTGGAATCGGCTTTGTGCTTTGATTCGTTCAGGATTCTTTTCAGGATGCCTGTTTCAAAAAAATTCAGGTTATTGGCTGCATTCTTATCCAGGTCAGTTTCGGTAAAACTGCCTTTATCCACCGCACCACCAATAATAACTAGTTTTCCTCGTATCTTCATTTTGTAAAAATAGCCAAAAAGTTAAAGTATGCAATTTTGCCAAATTTTTTTTTTCATTTTTTTTATAACGCAGAAATAATTCTACATTTTGATGATTAAATTTTGATTAGTTCAACAAAAAAATTATTTTAGTTGCCATTATATTCTAAGTTTTTTAACTAAAATGCGGCAGTTTCCAAATTAACCCAAAAGCTACTTTTGATACTGCCCCCAAAACAAAACAAACCAACCGAGTTTATGAAAATACTTAAAGTGCAGGCGCTCCGTGGCCCTAATATATGGAGTGTCCAAAGGAAAAAACTGATTCAGATGCGCCTCGATCTTGAAGAAATGGAGCAATTTCCAACCAATAAGATTGACGGTTTCCGGGAACGGATAGAGGCGCTGTTGCCTACACTGATTGACCACCGTTGCTCAGAAGGTGTTCGCGGGGGATTTTTCATGCGTATCGAAAGAGGCACCTGGATGGGGCATGTCATTGAGCACATCGCTCTGGAAATCCAGACACTTGCCGGGATGGAAACCGGTTTCGGGCGAACCAGGGAAACCAAGACTCCGGGGATTTATAATGTCGTTTTCAGCTATACAGAGGAAAATGTGGGCATTTTTGCAGCGGAATCAGCCGTAAATATCGCTGAGGCGCTTATTGCGGGAACCGATTATGACCTTGATGCAGACATTCAGAGAATGCGCGAAATCAGGGAACGTGTGCGCCTCGGGCCAAGTACCGGAAGTATTGTTGAAGAAGCTGTCGCACGTGACATCCCGTGGATCCGATTGGGAACAAATTCTTTGGTACAATTGGGTTATGGCGTAAACCAGATGCGTTTCCAGGCTACAATTACCCAAAAAACCAGTAACATTGCCGTGGACATAGCCTGTAATAAGGAAGAAACAAAGCGTATGCTGCAACTGGCTTCGATTCCTGTAGCAAGCGGCAGCATTTGCGTTGATGATAACGATCTGGAAGAAACCATCAACAAAATCGGTTATCCGATTGTGATTAAGCCTTTAGACGGCAATCATGGAAAAGGCGCTTCCATTAATGTCAATAACATTGAGGATGCCAAAGCCGGATTGGTTTATGCGCAAAAATACAGCCGCCGTGTCATCGTGGAGAAATTCATTACCGGATTTGATTTCCGGGTTTTGGTGATCGACAATAAACTCGTAGCTGCAGCCAAACGCGTTCCGGCACACGTTGTCGGAAATGGGCAGGATAATTTACAGCAACTGATTGATGAAACCAATCTTGACCCAAGGCGCGGTTACGGACATGAGAATGTACTGACACAGATTGATGTGGACCGCGATACGATGGATTTGCTTGAAAAATTAAATTACACCTTGGAAACGGTTCCTAAAAACGGGGAAATTGTATACCTGAAATCGACGGCAAACCTCAGCACTGGTGGCACTTCCGTTGATGTTACCGACATGATGCACCCTGAAAATATATTCCTTGCCGAAAGGATTTCCCGCGTCATCGGGCTGGACATCTGTGGTGTCGACATCATGGCCGAAAACCTTACACAACCCTTAAAGGAAAACGGAGGCTGCATCCTGGAAGTAAACGCCGCGCCGGGATTCCGCATGCACCTCGCACCATCGGAAGGATTGCCAAGGAACGTCGCCGCTCCGGTGATTGACATGCTATATCCACCCGGAAAACCAAGCCGCATTCCGATTATTGCGGTAACCGGAACGAACGGAAAAACCACCACGACGCGTTTACTGGCACATATGGTGAAAAACAACGGTTATAAAGTTGGTTTTACCACTTCTGACGGTATCTACATCCAGAACCATATGATGGAAAAAGGAGATACGACCGGGCCCATCAGCGCGGAATATATCCTTAAAGACCCTACTGTAGAATTTGCCGTTTTAGAAACTGCCAGAGGGGGAATCCTACGGTCTGGGCTTGGCTTCAGCCGTTGTGATATCGCCATTGTAACCAACATCCAGGAAGATCATTTGGGATTAAGCGATATCCATACCCTGGATGATTTGGCACGCGTAAAAAGTACTGTTGTAAAAAGCGTGAAAAAAGACGGCTGGGCGATCCTGAATGCGGAAGACGAACAGTGTGTCAAAATCGCTTCAGAACTGCATTGCAACATTGCCTGGTTCAGTATGGATGAGGAAAATGAATTGATTAAAAAATGTAGCAAGGAAGGAAAAACCGTCGCCGTATATGAAAATGGATTCATTACCATTAAAAAAGGCGAATGGAAAATCCGTGTGGAACGCGCGACGCATGTGCCCTTAACATTAGGCGGTAAGGCGAAATTCATGATTGCGAACGCACTCGCCGCGACTTTAGCCGGATATCTTTACGGGTTCAAGACGGAAGACATCAGCATTTCTTTGCAGACATTTATCCCAAGTGTCGCACAGACTCCCGGTCGTATGAACATCTTTGAATTCAAGAGGTTTAAGGTGTTGATTGATTTTGCGCACAACCCTTCAGGTTATAAAGGTGTTGAAGACTATCTGTCAAGCGTCGAAGCCAATAAGAAAATCGGGATTATTGCCGGTGTGGGTGACCGACGCGATGAAGACATCCGCGAATGCGCTAAAATCGCGGCGCGCATGTTCGACCACATCATCATCCGCCAGGAGAAGCACTTGCGCGGGCGCAGCGAAGAGGAAATCATCAACCTGATTATGGAGGGTATTTCGGAATCCGGACGTACAAACATTACCTACGAAATCATCAACAAGGAAACCGATGCCATCAAGCATGCCATGAATATTGCTGAAGAAGGCACTTTTATTACGGCTTTAAGCGATGTAATCACCAATGCGATCGAAATCGTACAGGAATACCTTGACAAGGAAAACGAGGACGGCAACGTCTGAAACTGATATTTTTTAATGATAATGTAACAAAGGATAAAGCCGGCAGACCTATGGGACTGTGCTTTATCCTTTTTTAATTAAACCGACTTTTATGACTAAACTTTCGATTACTGCGCTTGCGATACTTTTTGTTTCAACGGCTTTCGCGCAAACAAAAAAAATCACGCTTGAAGAGGGTGTACTGGCCCAAAACCGACAATTCCGTGCAGATAAATTAATCGGATTCCAATGGATTCCGGATTCAGATAAATATGTTTATTTTGAAGACAGCGCCAGGAAACTGATGACGGCGAACAGCAAGAATGCACAGGCGACCGAATTCATTTCGCTAGCCGACCTCAACAAAGCTTTAGGTACAAGCCTCAAAAATTTTGCCGGCATTTCGTTTAAGAATGCCAATACGATGGCAATCGCCGATGGCAATAAGTACTACGAATACAATCTGATTTCCAAAACCGGTAAAAAAACGTCAGAATTGCCCGAAGAAGCGGAAAACACCACTTTTGACAACAATCATTCTGGTATCGCTTTTACCGAAAAGAACAACCTTTTCCTTCTGAATTCCAATGGCAAAAAAATTGCCGTCACCAATGAAACCGACGAAGATATTGTTTCCGGGCAATTCTTCGCCAGGAATGAATTCGGGATTGAAGGCGGAATTTTCTGGTCGCCAAAATCAAACCTGCTGGCATTTTACCAAAAAGACCAAAACGATGTAGCTGATTATCCTTTGCTCGACATCAATGAAACGCCGGGAAAACTTGTGAATATCAAATATCCGATGATCGGGCAGAAAAGCGAAAAACCACGTGTCGGGATCTACAATCTTTCAAGTGGGAAAACTGTTTTTATTACACCACAAGGGAATCCTGACGATTACCTGACCAACTTATCATGGACTCCTGATGAAAAATACGTCCTTATTGCAGCATTGAATCGTGGGCAAAATGACATGCGCTTAAATCTTTATGATGCCAACAGCGGCGCCTTTGTACGCACGTTGCTTGAAGAGAAAAACGACAACTGGGTTGAACCGGAACATCCTGCCTTTTTCCCCGATGCGAAATCGAATAACTTCATCTGGATCAGTGAAAAAGATGGTTTCAACAACCTTTATTACTATAGCCTCGACGGAAAGCTGATCAAACAGCTTACGCAGAATAAATTCGTTACCAAATCCATCATCAGCGCAAACCACGCCGGAACGGAAGTCTATTTTTATGCCACCGGTCCCAATCCAACGAACATGCTCGTGTATAAAGTCGATTTGAAAGGCAGGCAGACGCAAATTACCAAAGACGACGGCGTACATACTTTCGCGGCAAGCACCGATGACAATTGGCTTTTTGATGAATACTCAAATCATAACACGCCTTCAAAATCATTGCTGTACGACAAATCAGGCAAGGCCAAAACTTTACTCACAAGCAGCAATAAATATGATGGCTACGCTATGGGCTCCGCAGAAATCAGGACCATCAAGGCCGCCGATGGCACCACCGATTTGTATACCAGGTTAATCAAACCGAGCAATTTCGACCCGAATAAAAAATATCCAGTCATGGTGTATGTTTATGGCGGTCCGCATGCGCAGATGATTACAAACACTTACCTTGACGGCGCGAATTTATGGATGTACTGGATGGCCGAACAAGGGTATCTTGTCTTTACAGTCGACAATCGTGGTTCTGAAAACCGTGGTTTTGAGTTCGAAAAAGCAATCCACGGAAAACTGGGTGTAAATGAAATGGAAGACCAGCTTAAAGGTGTGGAATACCTGAAATCGTTGCCCTACGTTGACGGAAACAGGCTGGCAGTTCACGGCTGGAGCTACGGCGGATTCATGACAACGTCGCTGATGCTGCGAAAAGCCGGGACGTTCAATGTGGGGGTTGCCGGGGGCCCGGTTACCGACTGGAAATATTACGAAGTGATGTATGGCGAAAGGTACATGGACACGCCTGCTGAAAACCAGCAAGGTTTTGATGAGGCAAGCACGTTAAATTATGTCGACAAACTGAAAGGCAAATTGTTACTGATCCACGGCACGAGTGATGATGTGGTAGTGATGCAGCAGAATTTTGCGCTTTTGAAAAAATTCATCGAAGCCGGAAAACAAATCGATTTCTTCGCATACCCGATGCACAAACACAACGTTTTGGGTAAAGACCGCGTGCATTTGATGACGAAAGTCCTGAATTACATCATCGATAATAATAAATAATTCAAATTACGAATTTCAAATTACGAATTCCACGCGAGGCGCAGCCGAAATGAGCGGAGCTAAATTCCAATCGTGATGCGCCTTGGGTGGAATTCTTATTTTCTGCCGATAATCACGACATCAGTTGTTGAGGAACCGTCAGCATTCGGGAAATCGATCCTTTGCTCATAAAAAACCGCTACCCCATTTGGTTCAAGCATGGCTTTAATATCTTCCGCAAGGTAAAAATGCTGGAAAACCGCATCCTGTCCGTCAGATGACATCTGCAATTTGGATGCCGAATAATGATTTTCCATCGTACTCACATAAAGCACACCGCCTTCATTCAGCATGGAAGCGGCATCCGCAATAAAACGTGAAGCCTGTTCTTTTGAAAGATATGGAAAGATAAACCCACACACAATCCCATCATACTTTGCATCGAGGTTCAGGATATCGAGGCAATCCATTACCTTAAATCCGGCCTCAGGAATATTGGTTAGAGCCAGCGCAATCATATTCGGTGCCAGATCGATTCCGAGGATTTTAAAATCAGGGCGTACTTTCAGCAAATACCTTGAAATATTGCCCGGACCGCAGGCTACATCAAGGATATCGGGATTTTGTTTTATGACGCTTCCGCAGAAAACATCCAGCGTACCATCATATAAATCCAGGTCCATGTACTTTTCCTGGTACCCTTTCGCATGTTTATCGAAAACAGCAGCAGCTTTATTCGTATCGTTCATATCATTCGGGTTTCTTTTCATCAAAAGTAAATTTACGCAACTGCGGTGCCCTGAACAAAGTGTACCCGACAACACCCAACGTCAGGCAGCCGCCAATCACAACAGCCCTGACCGCTCCGAAGAAGTGCGCCATGACACCACTCTCGAAATCGCCCAACTCATTCGAAGAGCTGACGAACATCGTATTCACTGCGGAAACCCTTCCGCGCATATGGTCGGGCGTGACCAGCTGTAAGATGGTCCCTCTAATGACCACGCTTACCGCATCGAACATGCCCGAGAACAGCAGCATCGCGAATGACAGGTAAAAATTTGTCGAAAGCCCGAAAACAATAATGCATACCGCAAATCCCGCCACGCATAACAGCAGTTTCCTTCCGGGTTTGGTTCGTAGAGGCAACAACGCCAGCAAGCCTAAGGTCATGATGGCTCCAATTCCCGGTGCCGACCTCAGCAACCCGAAACCCATTTCATTCACATGCAGAATTTCCTTTTGATATACCGGCAATAAAGCCACCGCACCGCCAAACAATACGGAAAACATATCGAGCGCCAATGCAGAAAGCAATACCGGCGTACGCCATACGAAGCGCAACCCTTCGGTGACACTTTTCATAATGGCCTCTTTCTCCTTTTTGATGATGGGCTTTACGGCTATTGAAAACAAAGGAAACAACAATAAAAATTCGATTACCACAACAATAGTAAGGCTTGATAAAACGCTGAGTGAAGCAATCGCAAATCCGGCCGCCAATGGCCCCAACACTGCCCCAACCTGCCATGCCATACTGCTCCATCCGGTGGCGTTCGGGTAATCCTGTCGCGGTACGACAAGCCCGAAAAGCGAAAACATCGACGGACTGTAGAATGACCGCAATGCCCCGCCAAGGAACACAAACGCGTAAATCAGGTGCAATATCCATGACGGATCCAACTGCTGCCCGGCAGCCGGCAGCGCCAACAATAACAGGCAAATTCCAGTAACGATGTATCCGAAAAGACAAATCGTAATCATCTTCCTTTTCTCACTCAGGTCGACAAAATGCCCGGAAATGAAAGAACAGCAAATCGCGGGGATAACCTCTGCCAAACCGACAAAACCCAGCGACAGCTTATCATTGGTCATTTGGTACACCCAATAATAAATCGTCGTGGACTGCATGTTCAACGCAAAGATAATCCCGAGCCGCAGCGTTAAATACGAGCGGAATTCACGGATTTTCAATGATGGATTCTTGCTGATAAAACCCTTGCGGGGGATTGGAGTGGGCGTTTCGGTTTGCATGATGCTAATTTACGGGTTTCGGCGGAAAGGTTTTTGGGTATAAACATGAAAACGCGTTAAATTTTAATCAGCCTCAGTAGATTCTGAACGCATGAGGAATAAAAGAATTCTGTAGTTTTACGGAAAATATTTGTGTGCCGTCAATCCAATACGTTTTCGAAACAGAATTCAACAACATCAAATACGAAAAAAACACTGCCGATTTCACCGATTTCGAGCGATGTACGTTTAACGATTGTGATTTCAGTGCGTCGGCATTTGTCGGGGTAACATTCATTGACTGTGTGTTTCAACGCTGCAATTTCGATACGGCGAAAATCAACTATGTGTCTTTAAGGACTGCGCATTTTTACCAATGCAGTTTCCGTGAAGTGAATTTTGCGATGTGCGACAAGCTGATTTTCGACATCCGTTTTGCAGATTGCATCCTGGATTTTGCGAAATTTTATACCCTCAGATTAAAAGGCACCACATTTTCCGGTTGCAGTTTAATTGCGGTGGATTTTATGGCTGCAGATGTAACGTCCTGTGCTTTTCCGGATTGTAATTTATACCGCGCTGAATTCGATAAGGCCATTGCAAATAAATGTGATTTCAGCCTGAGCAAAAATTTTACAATCGATCCTTCGCGCACCAAACTCAGGAAGGCAGTGTTTTCAAAGCATGGTTTGAAAGGCCTGCTGGCGAAACATGAAATTATCGTCAGCTAAGTTGCTTCTCCATCATATAATCCTCCATCAGATAACCATTCCCGATTGCAACATCTTCGCTGCCCATATTTTCAAATCCGAGTTTTTCATAAAAATGAATGGCAGGATTATAGCGGTTCACATTCAGCGACAGTTTCTCTGATTGGTTTTCTTTAGCCAGTTCAGCTGCCTTTTCAATCAGCAGCTTTCCGACACCTTTGCCCTGTGATTCAGGAAGCATGTAAATCTTATGGATTCGCGTTACAGGATTTCCCTTGTAATGATGTTCAATCCCTAAAAAGCCTAAAACGGCATCATCATCCTTTGCGAAATAAAACCGATGCCCGTTTTCCACATTCTTGTTCAGCGCTTCCAATGAATAAAAAAGCGCAATCATATAATCCAACTGCGCCTTAGAAAGGATTTCGCCATATGCCACAGGCCATGTCTTATCGACGATGTATTGTATGAGGTTGAATTCGTTCGGCTGGGCTTCTGTAATATGCATTTTAAATTATGAATTATGAGAGTCGTAGTTCACAACTCGCAATTTGAAATTAAATCATCCGTGTATCGATTCAGATTTCCCGTATTTGGCAATCACGGACGCTTCAAAATCAAGCCATTCCCGCCAGCGTTTTTCCACATCGATGCCCGTTCCGTATTTTCTGGCATAAGTGATGAATGTCGTATAATGCCCCGCTTCGCTTTCCATCAATTCACGGTAAAATACAGCAAGCTCTTCGTCCTGTATATTCTCAGAAAGGACTTTAAAACGCTCACAGCTCCGTGCTTCAATCATCGCCGAAAACAGCAACCGTTCCACCAAACCCGAAACGCGGCTTCCGGTATTGCTTTTTTTCATGTACTGCGCGAGTTCGCCAACATAGTCATCCTTACGCTCACGTCCTAATTTATAGCCGCGCTTCTTGATGAACTCGTGGACCATATCGAAATGCTCGAGTTCTTCTTTGGCCAAAGCCAGCATATCGGTAACCATATCGGGAAACTCCGAGTTGATGGTTATCAGCGTAATGGCATTCGAAGCCGCCTTCTGCTCGCACCACGCATGGTCGGTCAGGATTTCCGAAATGTTTTTCTCGACGATATTGACCCAGCGCGGGTCGGTTGGGAGTTGTAGTCTGAAGGTGGACATGCTTTTTTTTGCAAATTTAGCAAAAAGTCCGGAAGTCCGGAAGTCCGAAAGTCCGGAAGCCAAAAGTGTCTTCCGGACTTTCGGACTTCCGGACTTTCCAACTATCCCTTCACCCTGCTCTGCTCACTTTCCGCGCCACTGCGCTCCTGGCTTTTAGATTGGAACATTTTCCCAAACGAATAGCTGAATGCAATCGCCACATAACGGCTGTCCGGCTTATTTTTCCACGTGGCATCGGTAAGCTGCAGGTTGTTGATCACGCCATTGTTGATGCCCATATAAAAAATATCATTGGCGATGAGCCTCAAGGTCCCCTGGTCTTTTAAGATTTTCTTCTGTATGCTGATGTTGATACTTCCCCGCGCTCCGAGCGTAAACTGGGACGAAGTGATTTTGGAATTGTACCTTCCGCTGAGTTCCGCAGACCAGCTTTTACTGATCGTGAAGCGATTGTTTGAAGAGAAAAAGACAAATGCCCCTTTGGAATCCAGCCCTTCAGTGTAAAGCGCGCTTCTGTAACTGGAATGGGTTGCTTCAGTGTATAAACTGGTAGAGAACCATTTTGCGACTTCAAAATCGGATTGCACATTCAGGCTGAAATATTCGCTCCTGCCGATGTTCCCCGGGCGGCTGTAATAAATCTCGTCCTTGATTTCAATAGTTTCGTTGATATCATCTTTCGACTTCCCGTAACTCAAAGTAGTGCTGAAAATACCCTTATAACGGTATGACAACTCCACATTATGTGAAAAAGACGGGTTCAGGTAAGGATTGCCGGAGTAAAAAGTAAACTTGTCAAGCGGACTTAAAAATGGGTTCAAATCCTGGTAATACGGGCGGTTGATCCGCTTTCCGTATGAGGTAACCAACTGATTGTCGCCAATGGAATCCAGTTTATACATCAAATATACGGTCGGAAAAAGATTGGTATACGATCTTGTAAAACGGGAAGCGGAATTCGGGGTGTCATTGCCAAGCTGATTTCCTTTTGACATTGTATTTTCCAGCCTTAAACCCGTTTGAAGCGAGAATCTTTTGAAACTTTTATTGAAATTGGCATAAGCGGCGTGGATCACTTCATCGTATTTAAAATGATTGCTGTTTTTTAAATTCGGCACCGGGACACCGTTAATGATGTCGGCATAATCGGCAATATTGTCCGTTTTGGAATAACTGACTTTATAACCCGTTTCGAATGACGCTTCGCCTTTAAATGGCTGGGAATAATCGGTTTTGAAGGCATAAATCGAAATTTTGGAAGGCAAATTTCCGGTCGAACGGTCACTGCTGCTCAGGCTACCGTCAGGCTGGTAGACATAATTGCGGTACAGTTGCGCGGTTTTATCGGAATAGGTCAGGAAATCCGCATCGGCAGTGAGTTTTTTACCTTCGCTTAAATCACGGCTGTAATTAAAAGTGATGCCGCCATTCTTAAATTTTTTGTCTTCCTTGTTGTCTGCTACGATGGTCGAATCGAGTACGGATTCCGCATTTGTAAGCACGCTTCGCACATCTGAAATATTTTTCGCCGAACTTGAAAACCCATTAACGCTGATGCCTAAAGTTGTTTTTTCAGACAAATAATAATCCATCCCGACCCGCACATTGGCCGAATTATTTTTTCCGGTAAGCACAGAATTCTGATCAAATAATGTCTTCGTTCTTCCATCAGGATTTTTATAACGCCGGAAGATGTAAAGGTCCGTAAGGGCATCCCCTGCAGAAAAACCCGCATTTCCATAAAGGCGGATCCTGCCGTCAGTATAATTCAGGTTCAGGCTGTTCTGGCCGCGTCCGCGCTTTCCTTTGGACACCCTGGAGCTGAAACTTCCGTTGAAACCTTTCTGCCTGCTTTTTTTCGTTTTGATATTGATGACACCAGCACTTCCGGCAGCATCGTATTTCGCAGGCGGATTCGTCATGAATTCGATCTGGTTTAATGTAGATGCGGGAAGCGATTTCAGGTATGCCTCCAGATCGGCACCGGAAAGATAGGTCGGCTTGTCATCGATAAAAACCGCAACGCCGCTTTTGCCTTTAAAAGTGATTACCCCATTCTGGTCGATGGAAATTCCGGGAGATTTTTCCAAAACGTCCATCGCATCGGAACCTGCCGCCGACATCAGCGCGTCAACATTAACAACGGTGCGGTCAATCTTGTTTTCGACAAATGATTTTTTCTTAACGATAACCACTTCGTCGAGTTTTCTGGAAGCAGCTGAAAGGACAATCGGTGGCAAGTCAGTAGCATTCCGGGCAATCGCAACCGGCTGGCTTTGATAGGTTTCAAAACCGTCGCTGTCAATTAAAATGAGGTATTGATTATCGGGAAGGTTACTGAAGATAAAACTTCCGTCTGCTTCTGAAAAAGTAGTTTTCTGGAGCGAATTATCGGTTGCGGAAAGCAATGAAATTAAAACCGCATCGAGGGGCTTCTGGTCTGAATCGGTGATTTTTCCGCTGATTTTTCCGGATTGCGCAGACGTTAGCCCGGAAAGTAACAGGCATACAAGAAAATGTATGAAATTTTTCATAAGGTTCGTTTTTTGATTGATGATGATGATTGCTTCGCCAGTTCGCTAACGCTCGGGTGAAACGCTGTGATTAATCAGAATTGTTATAGGTCGCCGGAGTATTCATAATTGTAACAGATGGCGCTTACTTTCGGTTTAAAGTATTTCCTCTTAAGCTTAGCATGGACGGTTTCGCATTGCTTTTGGCCATTAACAATGAGGCTGTTCCCTGAAAGCTTAAACGATAATCCCCTGGTATCCGTGATAATATTCTCAGTGATTAAATCTGAAATAATATTGGTCGTGAGGTTATCTACATTCATGTCGTCCGGAAGGTTTTCGCCGGTGATGCCTGTACGCAAAGTGGCATGTCCCCTTTTCGCTGGATTATCGGAATCATAAGTGGTGACTTCTCGGTCAAAAGTATGGGCTGTTTTGGTTTTGGAATTGACAGTGCGGGTAGTAACGCTGGTTGTTTTTGAAACCTCAGCCGGTGCAGTCCTGGCAATTGACTCAGGTTTACACGCGGGGGCAGGTTCCGCTGTTTGATAACCATAATTATACACCGGAATGGACTGTTCATTACCCGTTGCATCCGGCTGTTCGTCAGTTTCAACAGCTTCTGCACTGTCCTTATACAAATCGCTGGCAGCCACCGAAGATTCTTCTGCAACCGGGGATTCCTCTGCAGCTTCAGCAGCTTTTACAATCTCTTTTGGTTCCTGCATTTCTATCGGACCACCGCTAAAATGAGGATTCACTGAAGCAGTGACCACAAGCGCAACCAGAATAAGGCTTACAGATAGAAACGTTTTTTCAATCACATTCAACGACTTGTTATCGTCATAAACAATCCTTTTGACGCGCTGTAATAAAGGATTTTTTTTACCGGCAAAAGCTACTGACAATTTTTGGCTGTTGTATTCTTCGAAAGAAATCAAGGCGTGCACTAAATCGGTTTTATTGCCGATAATCCCGAGTGCAATATCGTCGCAACAATTTTCCCTTTCGTCTTTGATCAATGAAGACAGCCACAAAAGGCCGGGATTGAAGAAAAAAATCGTCTCCGCCAAGTACTGCAACAGGTTCACAATGTAATCTTTCCTGCGGATGTGGGCGAGTTCATGCAATAAAATCGCTTCGATCTGGTCCTGCGGCAGGCTCGATAACATGCCGAACGGAAGTAAAATGATCGGCTTGAAATATCCGGTGACACATGGGATTTTGACCAATGCCGATTCGAGCAATAACACCGGCTTACTAAGGTTTATCTGTAAAGCAAGTTCGGAAACCCTGTTTTTCCAATACTCTGAAGGCGAAAAAGTCTTGTAATTCCTGACCCTGTAAATTTTCCCAAATGCGTTGAAAATCCCGAGTAATTTGAATCCGAAGATGACCAGCCAAATCAGCGTGATGGCATAACTGTTGTCATTGACGAATTTAAAAACAGTATTGACGAAATCGGGCGCGCCTGGATTAATGATGATCTGCTGTTGCAGTAACGGCAGATCCAACTGGCCTGCATGCAGCAAAACTTCCGGTGAAAACTCATAATTAAAAGTCATCCAGACGGATACCAAAAAAACAATAAACAATAGCGATAATAAATTGTACCGCAGCACTGCCGCAGATTTCTTGGTAACCAAAATGATGATTCCGGCAAGAACTGCCACGAATATTCCCTGCCAGATGGAATGGACCAATGTCCATGAAACCGCCTTTATAATGTTGTCGCTGAAAATCATGATTATTTTTTATTTTCGATTTTGTCTAGCATCGCCCTGATTTCATCAAGGTCCTCTTTGGTTGTCTTTTTATTGCCAAGCAATTGCATCATTAAGTTGGAACTGGATCCGTTGTAAAGGTTGTCTACGAATTTTTCAAGCAGGAAACCTTTGGTCTTTTTTTCTTCGATTGCCGCGCTGTATACGTGCTTCATACTGGATTTATCGGTGGTAAGCATTTCCTTTTCAGCCATAATCTGCATCAGTTTCAAGGTGGATGTATATTGCACTGAGCGTTTCTGCTCATTTAAGGTATCATTTACAAACCGTACCGTCGATGGCCCGAATTGCCAAAGCACCTGTAAGATTTCCAATTCTGATTTTGTCGGTTCCGCCTGCATGATTTCTTTTCTATTTTAAATTGAACGTTTCAAAGGTAAGAAAAATTTCGTACGAACAAATTATTAGCTTATTTTTTTTTAAATATTTTTGAGCATAAAATAAAAAACCCACGACTGGCGTGGGTTTAGAATATTTGCATTGGCAATAATTTTAAACTAAAAGTTTATACGCAAAGTTGACTATAGGCTCTATAATAGATTGCGAACTTTGCGGTATTAAACAGTCTTTAGAAAACGAACATCGCGCGTTCACTCATCATGTCATTCACCTGGTCGCCCACTTCGGCGATAATATCTTCGTCGTTGATGTTTGTAAGGACTTTATCGATCAATGCCACAACCGTTTCCATATCCGATTCCACCAAACCGCGCGTCGTGATGGCCGGTGTCCCGATACGGATTCCCGACGTAGTAAAAGGCGATTTGTCATCAAAAGGCACCATATTCTTATTCACGGTGATTTCCGCTTTAACCAAAGCATTTTCTGCTTCTTTACCTGTAATGCCTTTATTTCTTAAGTCGATCAGCATCATATGGTTGTCTGTTCCGCCTGAAATCAGGTTGTAGCCTCTTTTCATAAAGGCTTCTGCCATGGCTTTGGCGTTTTTCTGTACCTGCATCGAATAATTGAAGAACTCATCGGTCAATGCTTCTCCGAATGCCACCGCTTTTGCAGCAATAATGTGCATCAATGGCCCGCCCTGGTTGCCTGGAAAAACGGCCATATCAAGTAAGTTCGACATCATCTTGATTTCGCCTTTCGGTGTAGTCAATCCCCATGGGTTTTCAAAGTCCTTACCCATCAATATCATGCCGCCACGTGGCCCCCGAAGTGTTTTGTGCGTGGTGGTCGTAATAATATGGCAATGCGGGACAGGATCGTTCATCAAACCTTTCGCAATCAAGCCGGCAGGATGCGAAATATCGGCTAAAAGCAATGCCCCTACGCTATCGGCGATTTTACGGAAACGTTCGAAATCCATATCACGGCAATAAGCTGATGCTCCGGCGATGATCATCTTGGGCTGCTCTTTCGTGGCGATTTCCTGGATTTTATCATAATCGAAACGTCCGGTTTCTTTTTCCACACCATAGAAAACGGGCTGGTACAATTTACCTGAAAAGTTCACCGGGGAACCATGTGTTAAATGGCCGCCGTGTGATAAATCAAAACCCAAGATTTTGTCTCCCGGTCTCAGACAGGCGGCGTACACTGCAGTGTTTGCCTGTGATCCGGAATGTGGCTGAACATTAGCATATTCCGCCCCGAAAAGCGCTTTTGCACGATCTATGGCGATCTGCTCAACGATGTCGACGACTTCACAGCCTCCATAATAACGCTTTCCGGGATAGCCTTCGGCGTATTTGTTTGTAAGGCAGGAACCTGCAGCTTCCATCACCTGGTCGCTTACAAAGTTTTCTGACGCAATAAGTTCAATTCCGTGTATCTGCCTGTCCTGTTCGTCAAGGATCAGGTCGAAAATTTCCTGGTCGTGCTGCATGGTATAAGATTTGTTAAAAACGGTTCAAAATTACGAAAATCGTTTGTTAAATTGACATATAATAATATATTTGATAACTGAATTTTTTAACAAACTAACTACTCTAAATATTCTCTGCCCATGCCAATTACCGCAAACAATCCACACCGTAAATCATGGTTGGAAGTACCGGCTGAAAGCGATTTCCCGATACAGAATATCCCTTTCGGGGTGTTCCTGACCAAAGACGATGTGATCACCATAGGGACCCGGATCGGCGATCATGCCATTGATCTGGGCGCTTTACAGCAACTCAATTATTTTGATGGAATCGAACTTACCGATGACATGTTCATGCAGGACACGCTGAACGATTTTATTTCTGACGGAAAGAAAACCTGGCGTCTGGTACGCAACCGCATCGCCGATATTTTTGATGCTAAAAACAACGAGCTTAAAGACAATCAGGAACATCGTGATGCCATTGTACACCACATCGATGAAGTGGAAATGCAATTGCCGGTCCTGATTGGCGACTATACTGATTTTTACTCGAGTAAGGAACATGCGACCAATGTCGGGAAAATGTTCCGTGATCCCGAAAATGCGCTTTTGCCAAACTGGCTGCACATTCCGGTGGGTTATCACGGCAGGAGTTCTTCTATCGTACCCTCGGGGATCCCGGTGCACAGACCGATGGGACAGACCGTTCCTGTTGGCGAATCGACTCCGGTTTTCGGGCCTTCCAGGTCAATCGACTTTGAATTGGAAACCGCCTTTATCACCACCGACGTGAACATTATGGGCGAAAATATCCCGGTGCACGAAGCCGAGGATTATATTTTCGGGATGGTGCTTTTGAACGACTGGAGCGCGAGGGACATACAACGTTGGGAATATGTGCCGCTCGGGCCGTTTTTGGCGAAGAACTTTGCTTCCTCTATTTCGCCGTGGATTGTAACGATGGATGCTTTGGAACCGTTCCGTACGAAAGGGCCAAAACAGGATCCAACTCCACTGCCCTATCTTCAACAAAAAGGCAAGCACGCATTCGATATCACGCTCGAAGTGGAAATCGAGCCGGAAAACTGCGAGCCCACGTTAGTGAGCCAGTCGAATTTCAAATACATGTACTGGTCTATGTGCCAGCAGCTGGCACACCACACGTCGAACGGCTGCCGGGTGAATTCCGGTGACATGATGGGTTCCGGTACCATTTCAGGCCCGACACCGGACAGTTTCGGATCGATGCTGGAATTGACCTGGGGCGGTAAAAACCCGATCATCATGAAAGACGGTACAGAACGCAAATTCATCAATGACAACGACTCGGTGCGATTCCGTGGCTGGTGTAAGAACAATGAAGTCAGGATTGGCTTTGGGGAGGTTTGCAGTAAATTGCTACCGCCGTTTGTGAGGAGTTAATCTTTATACAAAAGATTATAAGACCGCTTCGCTGTAAGAAATTAAGACAAATCCCGGACATCATCATTTCCGGGATTTTCATTTGGAGTTGGATTCCCTAGCCCGGATGGAAGCGGCATCCTTTTTTATTTTGACGGAGTGCAACGCAGCCAAAATAAAAAAGATATAGCGGACAGCCGGATCAGCTCCTAAAAAACTTTGCAACTCAGCCACTTTGTAACTTTGCCACTTTCCTTATATTTGCCAAAAACCAAAAACACCATGAAGAAAATTACATTCCTTCTTTCGCTTTTTATCCTGGTTTCCTGCGGAAAAAAAGAGACTGAAAACATGCTTAATTCCGGCGATTATGACAATGCGATCGACAATTCTGTAAGCGCCTTGCGCAATAACAAGAATAAAAAAGGGAAACAGCCTTATGTGTATATGCTCGAGGAAGCTTATGCCAAAGCGCAGGATCGTGACCTCAGGCAGATTGATTTGCTGATCAAGGATGCGAATCCGCGGAACCTGGAAGAAGTTTTTACGACCTATCACAAACTCAACAACCGCCAGGAGAAGATCAGGCCGTTGCTGCCCATTCGCCTGATGAAGGAAAACCGCGATGCAAAATTCGTTTTCCAGGATTATTCGGAGCAGATTGTAGACAGTAAGAATGCGCTTTCGAAATACCTGTATGACAATGCAAAGGCTTTGCTGGGAACGAAAGAGAAAAAGAGTTTCCGTCGTGCTTACGACGACCTGATGTACCTCGACCAAATCAATCCGGATTACAAAGACGTGAAAAAACTCATCAAAGAGGCGCAGTTTAAAGGCACGGATTATGTGAGCGTGTACATGAAAAATGAAACGAATATGGTGATTCCGAATCGTCTGGAAGCCGATTTACTCGATTTCAGCACCTATGGCCTCAATGACAAATGGACGGCGTACCACAGCAATAAACAAAAAGGTATTGAATATGACTATGCGATTGTGCTGAATTTCCGCCAGATCAATATCTCGCCCGAGCAGGTCAAGGAAAAAGAATTTGTGAAAGAGAAAATGGTGAAAGTCGGCACGAAGAAATTACTGGATGCACGCGGGAACGTCGTAAAAGACAGTTTAGGTAAAGCGATCATGGTTGATGACATGCGTACGGTAAAAAGCTCGGTATATGAGTTTAAACAAATGAAGGCCTGCCAGGTGACCGCAAAAGTGGATTACATGAATCTTTCGACAAACCAGTTGCTGCAGTCGTTCCCATTAGCGAGCGAGTTTATTTTTGAAAACCAATACGCTACCTTCCGCGGGGATAAGCGTGCGATCGAGCAGGAATATTATACCTATTTTGACCATAAAGTAATGCCTTTCCCAAGCAATGAACAGATGGTTTATGATACTGGCGAGGATTTGAAGGCGAAACTCAAGGATATTATTACGAGGAACAGACTGAAAAGGGAATGATCTAAATCAGGAATTGCGAATTATGAGTTAAGCAGCCATCGTAATTCATAATGCGCAATTCCTAATTTTACAATAACATTAAGGCGCAACGGTTTTCCGGCTGCGCTTTTTTAATTAATTTTGCACCGAATTTAATTTCACGCAATTATGTCAAATGTAAAAGTTGGATTGGTACAAATGTCCTGTGAGGCCGACAAGCAGGCAAATCTTGATAAGGCCATACGCGAAATCCGTGTCGCCGCTGCAAAAGGCGCACAGATTGTTTGTTTACAGGAATTGTTCACTTCGTTGTATTTCTGTGATGTCGAGGATTATGAAAATTTCAAGCTGGCTGAGCCGATTCCCGGGAAATCTACCGCAGCACTTTCAGAAGTCGCGGCAGAACTTGGTGTTGTAATCATCGCCTCCCTTTTTGAAAAACGTGCCGAAGGCCTATACCATAACACCACGGCAGTAATCGACGCTGATGGAACTTATCTGGGCAAATACCGCAAGATGCACATCCCGGATGATCCGGCCTATTACGAGAAATTTTACTTTACGCCGGGCGATCTGGGCTATAAAGTGTTCAATACCAAATTCGCTAAAATCGGGATCCTGATCTGCTGGGACCAGTGGTATCCTGAAGCGAGCCGCATTACCGCCTTAATGGGCGCTGATATGATGTTTTACCCGACAGCCATCGGTTGGGCTACAGACCAGGATGAGCAAACCAATAAGGACCAGTATGAATCATGGCAGATCATCCAGCGTTCGCATGCCGTGGCCAATGGCATTCCCGTGATCAGCGTAAACCGCGTCGGGTTTGAGCAGCATGGCGCAATGAAATTCTGGGGTGGCAGTTTCGTAGCCAACGGACAGGGGAAATTACTGTACATGGCCTCACACGAAAATGAAGAAACGACTGTGGTCGATGTGAATTTAAACGATGCCGATCATTTCCGCATGCACTGGCCATTTTTGCGCGACCGCAGGATTGACAGTTACCAGCCGATTACGAAGAGATTTATAGATGAGGAATAGTTTTTAGTCCGAAAGACGGAAAGTCCGGAAGATAATTTGACAACTTAATTACACGCCTAAATAATATTTATATGCCTTTTAAATTTGAAAAATTGCTTGTCTGGCAAAAAGCAGTCGATTTATCTGATGAAGTTAACCGAATTGTAAAATCATTTCCAAAAGAAGAAATGTACATACTTACTTCGCAAATAAAAAGAGCTACTGATTCCATCTCTTTGAATATAGCTGAAGGTTCGACAGGACAATCTTCTGCAGAGTTTACGAGATTTCTGAACATGGCATTACGTTCTAATGTTGAAGTTGTCGCTTGCATTCATCTTGCTAAGAGAAGAGATATAATTAATCTGACTGATTTTCACAACATATATTGCCGCTGCGAAGAAATAATCGTAATGATAAATGGTCTAAAGAAATCATTGGTTCAAAAAAACTAAATTATGCCCAACACTAATAATCTTTCGGACTTTCGGACTTTCGGACTTTCGGACTTTACCCCTAACCAACTCGGTTTCCACTTCCCTGCCGAATTCGAAAAGCAAGACGCACTCTGGCTTTCATGGCCTCATAAAGAAGCATCCTGGCCGGGGAAAATCCACCTGATCTACAATTCTTATTGTGAATTTATCCTTCGTGTAGCTTCGCATCAAAGGGTCTGCATCAATGTGGCCGACCAGGCGATGAAGGATTTTGCCGTGAATGCCATCCGCAATTCCGCTTATGGGAAACATGTTGCCGTAGAAAATCTTTTTGCAAACATTTATTTCTATTTCCATCCTACCAATGATGCGTGGTGCCGTGATCATGGCCCCGCTTTTCTGGTAAACCGCGAAACAAAAAAGAAAGCCATTGTAGACTGGGGTTATAATGCCTGGGGCGACAAATACCCGCCTTACGATCTGGATGACAATATCCCAACATTGATCGCTAAGGAGCTGAATCTTCCCGTTTTTTATCCTGAAATCGTGATGGAAGGTGGCAGCGTGGAATTCAACGGAAAAGGTACGTTGCTTACGACGACCGCCTGCCTTTTGAACGAAAACCGCAATCCGCATTTAAGCCAAAACCAGATTGAAAAATACCTGTCCGATTATTATGGCGTAAACCATATCCTATGGCTCGGCGACGGTATTGTAGGCGATGATACTGACGGCCACATCGATGACATCACGCGATTTGTCAATGAAGATACTGTGGTTACGGTTGTTGAGGAAAATAAGAACGATGAGAATTACGGATTGCTGCAGGAAAACCTGCACATGCTGAAAGGCATGCGACTCGAAAACGGAAAACAACTCAATATCATTGAACTCCCCATGCCAAAAGCGATCATTTACGAAGACCAGAGATTGCCGGCATCCTACGCAAACTTTTATATTTCAAATGAAAATGTGATTGTCCCGATTTTCAATGATGATAAAAACGACAGCAAAGCGCTGGACATCCTTCAGGATTGTTTCAAAGACAGAAAAGTGGTGGGGATAGATTCCGTGGATTTAATCTGGGGATTGGGAAGTTTCCATTGCCTGAGCCAGCAGGAGCCTGCTGTTTAAAGTTATGGCGCCCCCTGCGGGCCGGGCTCTTCGCGGTGCGCGGCACCTTGCTTCGATCCCTGGCGCAGCGGCTCGTTCCCATAACGTTTCGTGACCTATTCTGCAAATTTCACCAAATCTTCCGCATGGATGTTTTCATGCGACGCGTCATAAACGGCCTTCCCGTCCTTAATCACCAAAACCTGCGGTGATTGGTGCGCTACGCCAAACCGTACCGAAATTTCATTTGAAATCGCCCGATACGCCAGCAAATCCAGGAAATACAGCTTCATTTTGTCGGCGGGGATATTGTAGGATCTCTCAAACTGCCTTAACGAAAAACTGCTGATATTACAGCGCGTACTGTGCTTGAATATCGTTACCGGTATTGTAAAAGACACCTCCGTCAAGTTTTCCAGCTGATTCATATCTTCCAGGTGTTCCCAATTTTCTGTTTGTGATTTTTCCGCCTTAGCCTTACTCCCGAATATGCTGTTGATGATGCTCATATTTGTCATATTTTAAGACAATTTGTCTTTATTTACAGGGCTTCGCGCGACATTTTGTCTGTAAGTTCCAAATGGACTATAATTTGCGTAACCCAGCCAAAGTTAAGTAAACAATATTAAAATCATACGCCGTTTAAGGTTTCCTTAAGGCAAAAATAAAAAATATGAACATCAATAAATTTACAATCAAATCGCAGGAGGCTATCCAGAAGGCACAGCAGCTTGCACAGGGCTACGGCCACCAGCAAATCGAAAATGAGCATTTGATGAAGGCGATTTTTGAAGTCGATGAAAATGTAGCACCTTTTCTTCTTAAGAAATTAAATGTCAACGTTCCTTTATTCACGCAGGTGATCGACAGTACGCTGCAGAGCTTTGCCAAAGTTTCCGGAAGTGACATCATGCTTTCCCGCTTTACCGGCACTACTTTGAACGAAGCCGAAATCATCGCCGGGAAAATGAACGACGAATTCGTATCGATTGAGCATCTTTTACTGGCCATTTTCAATTCCAAAAGCAAAGTCGCGCAGATCCTCAAAGATCAGGGCGTGACAGAAAAAGGACTGAAAGCCGCTATCGATGAATTGCGCAAAGGCGAAAGGGTGACTTCCGCTTCCGCAGAAGAGACGTACAATTCCTTAAACAAATACGCCAAAAACCTTAATGAGCTCGCTGCAAATGGCAAACTCGACCCGGTTATCGGGCGCGATGAGGAGATACGCCGCGTGCTGCAAATTCTGACCCGCCGCACCAAAAACAACCCGATGCTGATCGGAGAACCAGGTGTGGGTAAAACTGCCATTGCCGAAGGTTTGGCGCACAGGATCGTCGACGGCGATGTACCCGAAAACCTGAAAGACAAAATTGTCTTTTCATTGGATATGGGCGCATTGATTGCCGGAGCCAAGTTTAAAGGTGAATTTGAAGAAAGGTTAAAGTCTGTCGTAAAAGAAGTCACTGCGGCTGAAGGCGACATCGTATTATTCATTGACGAAATCCACACACTTGTAGGAGCCGGCGGTGGTGAAGGCGCCATGGATGCCGCAAACATCCTGAAACCGGCATTGGCGAGAGGAGAATTGCGTGCTATCGGGGCGACGACTTTAGATGAATACCAGAAATATTTCGAAAAAGACAAAGCACTGGAGCGTCGTTTCCAAAAGGTTTTGATTGATGAACCGGATACCGAAAGTGCCATTTCCATCCTGCGTGGCATCAAGGAAAAATACGAAACACACCATAAGGTCCAGATCAAAGACGAAGCGATTATCGCCGCAGTCGAATTGTCGCAGCGTTACATCACCAACCGTTTCCTTCCGGACAAGGCGATCGATCTGATGGACGAAGCGGCTTCGAAATTGCGTATGGAAATCAATTCAAAACCCGAAGAACTCGATGTCCTGGACCGGAAAATCATGCAGCTTGAAATCGAAATCGAAGCCATCAAGCGTGAGAATGATGAGAGCAAGCTTAAAGGCCTCGGCATGGAACTGGCAAACCTCAAAGAAGACCGCAACGAGATTTTTGCCAAATGGAAATCAGAAAAAGATGTAGTCGACAGCATCCAGACAGTCAAAACTGAGATTGAGGATTTCAAATACGAAGCCGAGCGTGCCGAACGCGATGGCGATTACGGAAAAGTAGCCGAAATACGTTACGGGAAAATCAAGGATGCGCAGGCAAGGCTTGAGGAATTACAAAATCAATTGACTGAAAACCAAAACGGCGGCACTTCATTAATTAAAGAAGAAGTCACACGCGAAGACATCGCCGAAGTAGTAGCCAAATGGACCGGAATTCCGGTAATGAAAATGCTGCAGGGCGAACGCGAAAAGCTACTGGTGCTGGAAGAAGAACTGCACAAACGCGTGGTCGGGCAGGAAGAAGCGATCGAAGCCGTCAGCGATGCCGTACGCCGGAGCCGCGCCGGATTACAGGATGTGAAGAAACCCATCGGGACTTTCCTGTTCCTGGGCACGACGGGTGTCGGAAAAACGGAATTGGCAAAAGCGCTGGCAACATACCTTTTTGATGATGAAAGTGCCATGACGAGGATTGATATGAGCGAATACCAGGAACGCCACAGCGTAAGCCGTTTGGTTGGGGCACCTCCGGGATATGTCGGATATGATGAAGGCGGGCAATTAACAGAAGCTGTGAGAAGAAAACCTTATTCGGTAGTGCTTTTAGACGAAATTGAAAAGGCACATCCGGATACGTTCAACATCCTGCTGCAGGTTTTGGATGAAGGGAGGTTGACCGACAACAAAGGCCGTCTTGCCGATTTCCGCAATACCATCATCATCATGACCTCGAATATGGGAAGCGAGATCATCCAGGAAAAGTTTTCGAATCTAAAAGGCAGCGTCGAAGCCGCTACCGAATTGGCGAAAAATGAAGTCCTTGGCTTACTGAAACAAACCGTACGCCCTGAATTCATCAACCGTATAGACGATATTGTGATGTTTACGCCATTGACGGAAAACAACATCCGCGACATCGTGGGCATCCAATTGAAAGGCATCACCAAAATGCTTGCACAGCAAAACATCACGCTGGATGCCACGCCGGAAGCGGTAGCTTACCTTGCGCAAAAGGGTTATGACCCTCATTTCGGGGCAAGGCCTGTAAAACGTGTGGTACAGAAAGAAGTCTTGAACGAACTCTCAAAAGAAATCCTTTCGGGGAAAGTCAATACGGAAAGCATCATCCTGCTCGACAGTTTTGATGGGAAACTGGTCTTCAGGCAGGGATAAACCTTAATGGCAATATTTCAGGAAAAGCTGGATGGCAAGTGCTGTCCGGCTTTTTTCATATACACCTTGAAATTTTGATATTTTTTCAAAAAATTGCTATCCTCATAGTGGCTAACTTTAAGCTTCAAAAAATTTAAATATAAACGTTATGAGTAAGAGAATTGCCATTCTGGCTACACACGGATTTGAGGAAAGCGAATTGCAATCGCCTAAGGAACATTTGGAAGCGCAGGGCTGGACTGCTGAAATCGTAAGTCCGAAATCAGGATCGATCAAAGCCTGGTCCGGTAAGGATTGGGGTAAAGAATACACAGTTGATATTGTTTTGGACGACGCTTCCGCAGATGATTATGACGCATTAGTGTTGCCTGGAGGCGTATTGAATCCGGATCAGCTCCGAACCAATGACAAAGCGATCAACTTTGTAAAATCTTTCTTCGTGGCCGGAAAACCTGTAGCTGCGATTTGCCACGGTCCGCAGACACTGATTAACGCAGAAGTCGTCAAAGGACGTAAAATGACATCTGTAAAAGCCGTCAGCATCGACCTGATCAACGCCGGTGCGATATGGTCTGATGAAGAAGTCGTTACCGATAAGGGACTCGTGACCAGCCGCACTCCTGAAGACCTGCCCGCATTCAATAAAAAAATGGTGGAAGAAATCCGCGAAGGGCTGCATACAGTGGCCAACCTGTAAAAAAAAACTCCGGATCGTTCCGGAGTTTTTTTTTAAAACCTATTTTTCTTTTGTAAAAAGGAAATCAAAACCACTGGCCCTAAAATGAAGTTCGGCACCATCACCACTGAATTCAAGTTCCAATTCTCCCTCTATCGAAAATTTATTGCCGCCTTCATTCGTCAGCGATATGGGGCCTTCCCCGTCAATGGTGGCTGTCAATTCACCATTTTCGGATGAAAATTCGATTTTTGTCGGAATGGTTTTACTGGAATACTTACCTTCGAAGTTTTTCAATGACGGTGCGGTTGCTGTATTAGCCTGTCCGTCTTTGGATGGCGCAGACCAGCTGTTGTTGCTATTGTCGCTGTCCGGGAAAACATCATCGGGATCCAATGTTACTTTAACGATTTCCTCGTCTGTATCCGCCTTAAAGGACCAGGTGGTGTTGCGTTGCCATATTTCCACCGGGAGGCTGATCCTTTTCGTTTTTCCGCTGGCCATTTTGACGTCCATTACAACAGGCATGGCCATTTTCTGTTTGTTTTCCAAAGAAATGATGGCGCCGTTTTTCGGATCATTTTTCACATATTTTACTCCGGTAACGCCTTGATCAAGCTTCCAGTTGTTCAGAAACCATCCACGCCAGAACCAGTTTAGGTCTTCTCCGGCGACGTTTTCCATTGTCCTGAAGAAATCATCCGGCGCCGGGTGCTTGAATGCCCACCGCTCGACATAAGCCCTGAAGGCACGGTCGAATCTTTCCTTGCCCAAAACCTGTTCACGCAACATGATTAATCCTGCAGAGGGTTTGAAGTAGGCCAATGTACCGAGGTTATTTTCCTTCAGTCCGTCGGGAGCAGTCATGATCGATTCAAGTCCGGGAGCAGAAAGCATTTTACCCATAACATCCATGCCCATTTCAAACGATTTGTATTCGCCGTTATTGAAATCCTTGGCACTGATCGAATTGATGAATGTGTTGAAGCCTTCATCCATCCAGGCGAACAGCCTTTCGTTTGACCCTACGATCATAGGAAACCAACTGTGGCCGAATTCGTGGTCGGTGACTTCCCAGAGTCCGTCCGACTGCGATTTATAATCACAGAAAACAATGCCGGGATATTCCATTCCGCCCGTAATTCCTGCAACATTCGTTGCAGCAGGATAAGGGAACTGGAACCATCTTTTGGAATAATTCTCGATACAGGCCTTGGTATATTCAGTCGATCTTCCCCAGGCTTTCTGGCCGTCGCTTTCCTTGGGGTAGGCTGAAATAGCCAACGATTTTTTCCCATCCGGGAGGTTAATCCTCGCCGCATCAATAATGAATGAAGCTGAGGAAGCCCATGCCACATCGCGTGAATTCTTAATGGCGAAATGCCATGTCAATGCCGGTTTTCCGGCAGGTCTCGACCCCGGATCGGTCACTTCTTCCGCAGAACGGATGATAACGGTTTTATCGCTTTGTGCCGCAGCAGCCCATCTTTTCTGCTGTTCTGCAGTATAAACTTCTTTTGGATTCAGCAACTCCCCCGAACATACTACGATATGGTTTGAAGGCGCTGTAATCATGACATCAAAATCGCCGTATTCAAGGTAAAATTCCCCTGCGCCCTGGTAAGGCAAGGTGTTCCAGCCGCGCAGGTCGTCATAAACACACATCCGCGGATACCATTGCGCCACTTCGAAGATTTTTCCGTTTTTAGTATCCTGTATGCCCATACGGTCAGAACCGAAAATCGGGGAAATAAACGAAAATTCAATTTTGAGTTTTATCGTGCCACCGTTCGCAGCAACTGCTTTGGGCAGAAAGATTTGCATGCGCGTGTCATTGATTTCGAATGGCAATTCTTTTTCAGATGTTACACCTTTTACGGTAGTGAGCAATTTCACCGACTTGATTTTATGGCCTCCGTCGAAAACCTGCCCGTCAGCACCATTGCGGCTGCCTTTCACAGGGATTACGGCATTCCCGCGGGAATCGGCCCTGAATAAATTCTGGTCGACATTGAGCCACAGGAAATCCAGCTTATCAGGACTGTTGTTGGTATATGTAAGGATTTCGGACCCGCTGATTTCGCTCTTGCTTTCATCCAGTGAAGCCGTAAGCTTGTAGTCTGCGCGGTTCTGCCAATATTTCGGCCCGGGCTGGCCGCTTGCCGATCGGGTTTCAGTAGCGTTCGAAGTATAAAATCCGGGGCTGAATGCTGCCTGGTAATCATAAATGCTTTCGGTTTGTGCGGCAACAGGATGGACGGCAAAAAATAAAGCCGTAAGCAGAGCGGCTTTTAAGACGATCTTTTTCATTTTTAACATATTTCGGCAACAAATAAAAGAAAAAAAGCAATAGGGAATTGCAAAGACTTTGCCAATTAATTTATAATCATCGGCTATAAAAAATAATGCCCGATTTGATTAGATTTGTGTAAACCAAAAAAAACGCACCTTGACCACATCCATTTCAAATGGCGCAACGACAGCCACGATCCACCATAAAGGTGCTGAACTTATTTCGCTGGAGTCTTACGGCCGGGAATACATCTGGGAAGGCCGTCCTGATTTCTGGGGAAAGCATTCGCCTGTACTTTTTCCAATTGTTGGCACGTTGAAAAACAATACATACACCTTCAACGGTAATGAATATTGCATGTCAAGGCATGGTTTTGCCCGCGATATGGTATTTTCATTGGAACAAAAAACTGAAACTGTGGCCGTTTTCCTGCTGCAACATGATGAAAACACCCTGAAAATATATCCGTTTGAATTTGCGTTCCGGATCATTTATACAATTTCCGAAAACCAGCTTGAAATTGCTTACCGCGTTTCGAATCTGGGAAACGGCACACAATATTTTTCTTTGGGTGCCCATCCTGCTTTTGCGCTGCCTGAAGCATTTGGTAAATATACTTTGGAAATCAATGTTGTTGAACCTTTGCTTACAAACCTTCTTGAAAATGACCTGCTTTCCGACACCACCGTGTCGATTGGATTAACAGATGGAAAACTCGCACTGGATTACACTTTATTTGAAAAAGATGCGTTGATTTTCCGGGATGCTGCATTTCATTCGGTGACGATTCTGGAAAACCAAAAACCTTTGCTCAAAGTAGATTTTGAAGATTTTCCTGATTTGGGATTGTGGACCAAAATCAATGCGCCGTTTTTATGCATTGAACCGTGGTTTGGTTATTCTGATGTGGTGGACACCAATCAGAAATTCGAAGAAAAACACGGAATTATTTTGCTTAAGCCAACTGAAAATTTCAATGCCAAATTTAAAATCACCTTATGTAATGCTTGAATTTAACTTTTCCCCATTTCCCGTACTGGAAAGCCACAGGCTCCTGTTGCGAAGGCTGACTGCCGATGATGTCGAACAGGTATACAGGCTGCGGTCGGATCCTGAAACGATGAAATACATTCCGCGTCCGTTAGTCACCGACCATCAGGGTGCTATGGACCACATCAACCTCATCAATGAAAAGATTGACACAAACGAAGCGATAAACTGGGCGATTACGCTGAAAGGCGATTCTGGTTTCATCGGAATCATAGGGTTTTACCGTACCCGGAAGGAAAATTTCCGTTCTGAAATCGGGTATATGATCTTGCCTGAATACAGTGGGAAAGGAATTACCTCTGAAGCCGTGAACCGCGTACTTCAATACGGATTTGAAGTTTTGAATTTCCATTCCGCAGAAGCTGTGATTGCTCCTGAAAATGAAGCTTCGGAAAGGGTTTTGCAAAAGAATGGCTTCGTTAAGGAGGGCCATTTCATCGAAAATGAATACTACAACGGGAAATTCCTGGACACCGTAATTTACTCTTTGCTGAAAAGGAATTATAAAAACACCGCTTTCCCGATGTGAACACTCCGCAATACAAATGGCTCAGCGACAACCTCAGGGCATTTACTTTTGTTAATGTGCTGATTGTCATTACAGCCATGTATTTCATATTAAAAATATATTAAAAAATGGAAAGGAATTGCGGAATGTTGATGTATTTACGCAACCTTTGCCCGAGAAAAGTATCCATAAAAAAATTTACAATTATGAAACTATTAAAAAAATCATTCATAGCAAAAATCATTATCCTATCAATATTTGGCCTGACATTTAGCAGTTGTCTGGGTGATAATGAGACCGAAGTGGAATGCTATGACTCGCTCTACATTGGCGTAAAAGATGTTACAGGTCCCGTTACAGCCTCAATAAATGAATCCATCACTTTTAACGTATTTTTTGAAGTGGAAAGCACTTGTGGTAGTTTTCAGGGATTTTACGAAGAAGCCACCGGCACGAATGAAAAAACGATAGCTGTGCAGGCAAAATATTTAGGCTGCAACTGTACTATAGGCACGGTTACGAGAATTGCTCCCTATACTTTCAAGGCTTTAGCAACAGGAACTTATACTTTAAAGTTCAAGATAACAAACACGTCATTTAAAACAATTACCGTAGTAGTGAGCTAAAATCACTTTGGCAATTTCGGCAATGTCCTGATATAAAGTTCTTCCACTTTCCTGCGTGCCCACGGCGTTCTACGCAGGAAAGTAAGGCTAGATTTAATACTCGGGTTCAGGTTAAAGCATTTAATCGGAATCAACTCCCCTAAAGTATCAAATCCGTAATATTCCACCAGTTTCTCTAAAATCTGCTGAAGCGTGATGCCGTGTAGCGGATCTTTATGCGGTTTTTCTTCCATAGCCCAAATGTATAAAAAAATTGCCTGCTGCCTTTTTAGTCCCTATCTTTGCAGGCCATGTTAAAAACTGTAAACATACTCAACAAGCGCGCCCGTTTCGATTACGAGATCATCGAGACGTATACTGCCGGTATTGTGCTTACCGGGACGGAAATCAAATCAATCCGCCTTGGTAAGGCCAACATCACTGAAAGCTTCTGCGAATTCAACAACAACGAATTGTTTGCCATCAATACTTACATTGAAGAATATACTTTCGGAAACCAATTCAACCACAGTGCACGCAGCGAACGCAAATTGCTGCTCAACAGGCGCGAACTCAAAAGCCTCGAACGGAGCGTGCAGGCAAAAGGGCTCACCATTGTCCCATTGAAATTATTCACCAACGAAAAAGGGATTGCGAAACTCGACATCGGTTTGTGCCGTGGTAAAAAGACTTACGACAAGCGCGAAACTTTAAAGGAAAGCGATACCAAAAGGGATCTGGACCGGATCAAGAAGGCATTTAATAATTAATTTACCTGCTTTTATTTACCACTAATTTTTGTTCTCTAATAAAGGCACGAAACGGAATTCCCCAAACTCATGCTTCTCAAACTGCGTTTCATTCTTACGGATCAGCAGCGTCATAATCTGCTGTTCTTCTCCGAGCGGAATTACGAGCCTTCCTCCTACCTTCAATTGTGCCATCAATGGTTTTGGGATCATCGGCGCACCGGCAGTGACAATAATGCTGTCAAATGGCGCATGGTTCGGCAGTCCTTTATAACCATCCCCGAACGACAAATGTTTTGGGCGTATACCTAATTTAGGCAATAAAACAGTGGTTTGCTTGAACAATTCATTCTGCCGTTCCACACTGTACACCTTGGCACCCATAGCACACAAAACTGCAGTCTGATACCCGGATCCGGTACCTATTTCCAATATCTTATGGTCTTTTTTCACCTCGAGCAACTGGCTCTGGAATGCCACGGTATATGGCTGCGAAATCGTCTGCCCGGCACCAATCGGGAACGCCTTGTCCTGGTAGGCATAATCCTCAAAACCGGAATTCAGGAATAAATGCCTCGGAATCTTTTTTATCGCTTCGAGTACATTTTTATTGGTAATGCCTTTCTGCTCCAATACGGCAGCAAGCTGGTTACGCAATCCCTGGTGTTTGGCAGTGTCTTTCAATGGGGAGAAGTGTTTTAGTGCTGTAAAAATAATA
This sequence comes from Flavobacterium pallidum, assembly GCF_003097535.1. Taxonomy (NCBI): domain Bacteria; kingdom Pseudomonadati; phylum Bacteroidota; class Flavobacteriia; order Flavobacteriales; family Flavobacteriaceae; genus Flavobacterium; species Flavobacterium pallidum. The sequence continues at coordinate 2,151,172 of NZ_CP029187.1, read as the reverse complement.
AAGTAAAAAGTATTTTGCAGGATTTGTTTTTTTAAAATATTGGCTATGGCCGTTCAGGAAGTATTGTGATCAGCGCGTAATTTTTTAATCATTTTCAGAATATCAAGCAAATAATCTTATTTTTGTTGACCCGGTGCCATAAGGCGAAACCGTATGAAATAAAATTATGCTGATATGTTAAAAGTAGGCGTTTTAGGCGCGGGCCATCTCGGAAAGATACACCTGCGTTTATTGCAACAATCTGAAAAATATGAACTCGTTGGTTTTTACGATGAGAACCATGAGAATGGCGAGAAAATCGCAAAGGAATTCGGCTATAAGCAGTTTGATACCATCGCAAAACTGATTCACGCCGTAGACGTCATTGACATCGTAACCCCTACCCTTTCCCATTATAAATGCGCCAAAGTCGCCATCAAATCCGGCAAACACGTGTTTATTGAAAAACCGATTTCAAACAGTGTAGAAGAGGCTGAGGAAATCATCGCTTTGGCAAAAGAATATAACGTAAAAGGCCAGGTGGGCCATGTCGAGCGGTTCAACCCCGCTTTCATCGCTACCAAAGACCTGATTGAAAACCCGATGTTTATTGAAACGCACCGCCTTGCCGAATTCAATCCGCGTGGTACTGATGTGCCCGTAGTTTTGGATTTGATGATCCACGACATCGATGTAATCCTGAGTGTAGTGAAATCAAAGGTAAAAAGCGTCAATGCCAGCGGTGTTTCGATCCTGAGTGAAACGCCTGACATTGCCAATGCGCGTATCGAATTTGAGAACGGCTGCGTGGCAAACCTAACATCAAGCAGGATTTCACTGAAGAATATGCGTAAAACACGCTTCTTCCAGAAAGATGCCTACATCTCGGTGGATTTCCTGGAAAAGAAATGCGAAGTGGTAAAAATGAAGGATGCACCTGAAAACCCGGGGGATTTTGATATGATTTTACAGAATGCGGAAGGGGTCAAAAAGCAGATCTATTTCGCCAATCCCGATGTCTCGCAAAACAACGCCATCCTTGATGAACTTGATACTTTCGCGGATGCCATCAATAGCAACGGAACTCCCGTTGTAACCCTTGAAGACGGTACGGAAGCTTTGCGCGTCGCTTACCAGATCATTGAAAGCTCAAAAAAATAAATTTAATTTCAAATTGTGAATTTCACATTCGTAATTCCTAATTCTTAATTCTTAATTCTTAATGAAGAACATAGCCGTAATCGGAGCCGGGACCATGGGGAACGGTATCGCCCATACATTTGCACAAAGCGGATTCACTGTAAAACTGATAGACGTATCCGAAAAATCATTGGATAAAGGCATGGCCACCATCGCTGCAAACCTTGACCGTATGGTTGCAAAAGGAGCCATTTCTGAAGAAGACAAACACAAAACCATTGGCAACATCATTACTTACACTGACGTTAAAGACGGTGTTACCGGAGTGGATCTGGTCGTGGAAGCAGCAACGGAAAATGTAGAATTGAAACTGAATATCTTCCGGCAGCTTAATGAGGCGTGTGCCCACAACACTATTTTGGCTACAAACACTTCTTCGATTTCGATCACACAAATTGGTGCTGTGGTTGCGCATCCTGAGCGTGTCATCGGGATGCACTTCATGAACCCGGTGCCGATTATGAAACTGGTCGAAATCATCCGTGGATATAATACTTCAGATGAAGTGACGAAAACCATCATGGATTTATCGGTACAACTGGGCAAAGTTCCGGTAGAAGTAAACGATTACCCGGGATTTGTCGCCAACCGCATCCTGATGCCGATGATCAATGAATCGATTGAAACATTATACAACGGCGTGGCCGGTGTTTACGAAATTGATACTGTAATGAAACTCGGAATGGCGCACCCAATGGGACCACTGCAACTCGCCGATTTCATCGGATTGGATGTTTGCCTTGCCATCCTTCACGTCATGTACGACGGATTTAAGAATCCTAAATATGCACCTTGCCCGTTGTTGGTCAATATGGTACGCGCCGGAAAACTGGGCGTAAAATCCGGAGAAGGTTTCTATGATTATTCTGAAAGTAAAAAAGCAGAAAAAGTCGCGAAGCAATTCCTTTAATTAATAACGAAACACTATTGTTTTACTTAATTATTAATTACTAACCATTCATTGCAATGGCCAAAATCATCCCTTTCCACGCCGTTCGCCCTGCCGCCGATAAGGTGAGCCTCGTAACGTCGCGCTCCTATGAGGAATATTCCGCGGCTGAACTGGCGTCGCAACTGGATTTCAACCCGTTTTCATTCCTTCATATCCTGAATCCTGCTTATATGAACCAGCAGAAGGCGGGATTGGAAAAGCGGTTTAAGCTCGTCGCACAGAAATACAGGGACTTTAAGTCGGAAGAAATATTGATCCGCGAAGAAAAACCCGTGATGTTCTTATACCACATTCATTCGAAAACAAGAGATTTCATTGGGATTATTGCTGGGACTTCGATTCAGGATTACCAGTCGGATGTGATTAAAAAACACGAAGACACGTTGCAATACCGCGTAGAATTATTTAAAGATTACCTGCACCAGACCGGTTTCAATACGGAGCCGGTATTGATTACCTATCCCGATGATGAAGTATTAAACCAATGGATTGGGTTGAAAAGGCAAAGCAATCCATTGTATGAATTCTCTACTACAAAAAAGGAAAAGCATACGCTTTGGAAAATCGATTCGGATGAAGACCTTGCGTTTCTTGAGAAGCAGTTTGACGCTATCGGGAATGTATATATTGCTGATGGCCATCATCGTTCCGCTTCCGCAGAATTGCTTTACGAAGAAGACAAAGGCACCGGAAACGACCACCTGAATTATTTCATGAGCTTCCTGATTGCCGAAAGCAACGTCAGGATTTATGAATACAACCGCATTATCCGTGACCTGAATGGCTTGTCGAAAACAGATTTCCTTGAGGCATTGGGGAATCATTTCTGGGTAAAAAACAAAGAGCAGGAATTGTGGAAACCGGAAAGGAAATTCCAGTTCGGGATGTACCTCGACGGCGAATTTTATGCGCTGCAGCTTAAGGATGAAAACAGCTTCACTTCGATTGCTGACCGGCTTGATGCGCAGATTTTATACGATAAGGTATTGCACCCGATTTTAGGCATTACCGATTTACGAAATGACGAACGCATCGATTATATTCCCGGAAATCAATCCATCACGACAATTAAAGAAGTGGTCGATGAAGGGGATTTTGAAATCGGGTTTATGTTGTTCCCAACCGAAATATCGGAGATAAAATCATTGGCAGACAACAAGCTGATCATGCCTCCGAAAAGTACTTATATCGAACCTAAATTCCGCAGTGGACTTGTAGTTTACGAAATTTAAATCCTTAAAATGTCAATAGCCGATAACCTCAGTTCGATAAAAGCCGGTTTGCCTTCGAAGGTCACGCTCGTTGCGGTTTCCAAAACCAAGCCGGTCAGTGAATTGATGGAAGCTTATGAAGCCGGACAACGCCTCTTCGGGGAGAACAAAATCCAGGAAATGGCGGAGAAGCATGATGCCATGCCAAAGGACATCGAATGGCATATGATTGGGCATGTGCAAACGAATAAGGTGAAATACATGGCTTCGTTCGTCAATTTAGTTCATGGCGTAGACAGCTTTAAATTATTGGAAGAAATCAACAAGCAGGCAAAGAAGAACAACCGTGTTATCGATTGCCTTTTACAGGTTCATATTGCTGAGGAAGAAACTAAATTCGGGCTTGACGAACCGGAACTTGAAACATTGCTGGCATCTGAAAGCTTAAAATCTTTGCAGAACATTTGCATCAAAGGCTTGATGGGCATGGCTACATTTACTGAAAATGAAAGCCAGATCCGCAAGGAATTCTCTTTTTTAAAATCCCTTTTCGACAAATATTCCAAATTCCAAATTCTTAATTCTAAATTCTCAATTCTCTCCATGGGCATGTCCGGTGATTATAAAACCGCAATCGAATGCGGGAGTACGATGGTTCGGATTGGAAGTAGTATATTTGGAGGGAGATAAAGTTGGCAGTCACAGTGAGCGGTTGGCAGTTAACATCTATAATAAACAATAATTTAAAGTGAACAGGTCCCTGCATACTGTTTACAGCGACTGCAAACTGAAAGATGTACGCAATACTTGACATAGAAACCACCGGCGGCCAATACAACGAAGAGGGCATTACTGAAATTGCCATCTATCGGCATGACGGGCATGAGGTGGTGGACCAGTTTATCAGCCTGGTGAATCCGGAAATCCCTATCCAGCCTTTTGTAGTGAAATTGACGGGCATCAATAATGCCATGCTGAAATCGGCACCGAAGTTTTTTGAAGTGGCAAAGCGTATTATTGAAATTACGCAGGATTGTATCATTGTGGCACACAATGCGTCATTCGATTACAGGATTTTGCGTACTGAATTCAGGAGGTTGGGTTATAATTATGAAGCATCAACACTTTGTACCGTCGAACTTGCACAAAAACTCATTCCTGATCAACCGTCATACAGCCTTGGAAAACTGGTGCGTGCACTGGGAATCCCGATGGCAGACAGGCATCGTGCAAACGGCGATGCGATGGCGACGGTAAAACTGTTCAAGATGCTTTTGGATAAGGATCTCGAAAAAACCATCCTGACCGAATTGGTCAAATCTGAAATCATAAAAGGTATTGCCCCGAAATTGTACGATATCGTGGAAAGCCTGCCTTCAAAAACCGGGATTTACTACATACATCGCGAAGACGGCACCATTATTTACATTGGCAAAAGCAGGAATATCAGAAAGCGCGTAAACCAGCATTTCACGGGTACGACAGCAAAATGCAAGAAGATACAGCACGAAGCGTTTACAGTGACTTTCGAACTTACCGGAAGCGAATTGATTGCACTGCTGAAGGAAAGCGAAGAAATAAAAGTCAACAAACCCATCTACAACCGGGCCCAGAAGAAAACCATTTTCCCATGGGCATTATATACTGAAACAGACCCATCGGGTTATTCTTGTCTGAAACTTCTGAAAACTGACCGCAGGAAAAAGGAAATCATCTCCTATACTTCGTTACAGGAAGGCCGGAATGCATTTTTCAGGATCAGTGCACAATACAATATGTGCCAGAAACTCAATGGGCTTTACCAGTCGGACAAGGAATGTTTTCAATATAAGATCAAGGAATGTGACGGCGCCTGTATCGGGGAAATTCCGGTTGAAGAGTACAATGCCCGCATCACCGAATTCATAGAGAAAACCCTTTTTGAACATAAAAGCATGATGATTATTGACCGCGGCCGAACGATAAACGAGCGAAGCGCGGTATTGATTGAAGACGGTGTGTATAAAGGCTATGCTTTTTATGACTTGAACTACCAGGTAAACAACATCAGTATTTTGAAAAATATTCTGGTTTCGATGCCGAATAACCGTGATACCAGGCACATTATCCAAAAACACATCCAAAGGAGCCGCAACCTTAAAATCGTCAATTTTTAGAAGATGCCAAAGTTCCTGATCACCATCGTGGGACCTACCGCTATTGGCAAAACCGCTATGGCAATTCACGTTGCAAAGCATTTCAATTGCGATATCATTTCTTGTGATTCCAGGCAGTTTTTTAAGGAAATGACCATTGGGACTGCCGTGCCGAGCGACACGGAATTACAATCAGCGACGCACCATTTCATTCACAACAAGTCCATTTTTGACGAATATAACGTTGGCGATTTTGAGAAAGAAGCCATTACGAAACTTGAAGGATTATTTCTTGAAAATGATTTTGTAGTGATGACTGGCGGTTCCGGGTTATATGTCGATGCGGTATTGAAAGGTTTTGATGATTTTCCTGATGTTGATCCTGAAGTGCGTACCGGAATTGCATCTCAATATGACCAGCATGGGATTTTTTATTTGCAGCACCAATTGCAGCAACTCGATCCTGACTATTTTTCGGTTGTAGATACCGGAAACCCACAACGGATGATGCGGGCTTTGGAAGTTAGTATTGGAACCGGCAAACCGTATTCCTATTTTCTAAAGCAAAAAACCAACCAAAGGAATTTCACCAACGTCATCATCGGGCTTGACGCCGACAGGGAAATCATTTATGACCGGATCAACAGGAGGGTTGACATGATGATCCATGACGGTTTATTGGCAGAAGCCGAAAAACTGTTTACTCATAAAAACCTGAATGCTTTGCAGACGGTGGGTTACCGGGAACTTTTTGACTATTTCGAAGGAAAATACAACCTTGATTTTGCCATTTCAGAAATCAAGAAAAATACACGCCGTTTCGCAAAGCGCCAACTGACGTGGTTTCGCCGGAATGTTGAAACGAAATGGTTTGATTATGAAACAGACCCCAAAGTAATTATTGCGTATATTCAACAACTCGTAATTCATAATCCTAAATGCCGATAGCCGAAGATTTTTCATCAATATACGAACACCAGTGGGAGATTAATTTTTCACAATGCGCCCCGAACGGATTGATGAAATACACCGATTTGTGCAATATATTGCAACTTACTGCAGCATATCATGCAGAAATGGGCGGGATCAGTTTTACAGAAATGCAGGAATTTTCCCAGGCGTGGGTGCTGAGCAGGATGCGTGTTGAGATGTTGCGCCTGCCAAAATGGAAAGAGACCGTGACGGTAAAAACCTGGATTGTTTCGCTTGAAAATTCGAGGTCGGTCAGGGCATTGGAAGTGTACGGCAGTGATGGCAAAAAAATCGTGGGCTGTGAAACGTATTGGGCTGTTTTCAATACCAATATCAGGCGTCCTGAAGCGCTGGCGCTGCCTCATGAACATTACATTAAATATGGGGACATGTTTTCAACCAAAGAGCGCGTCAGGAAAATCATGTTTTTTGAGACTGTCAAAACGGTAAAGAAGCATAAAGTCGTCGTTTCAGACCTGGATATCGTAAACCACGTCAACAATGTAAAATACCTCGAATGGTGCCTGGACACGCTGGATCCGGCCCTATTGCTTTATAGCAGGATTAATGCCTTCGAAATGAATTTTATGAAAGAACTCATGCTTGGCGAAGAAGTGTATATTGAGGAAATGAACACCGAAAGCAACCCGATATTTTCGATTTCGAGGGAAGGAAAATCGTGTTTTGCGCTGGAACTGGAATTGAAGGGATAAACCCTAGCCCTGATGGAGCCGGTATCCTTTTAAGTATTTTGCAGCGCAGCGGAGGAATACTTAAAAGATAAAGGCGAGAGCAGGAAAAAGCTCCAAAAACAAAAAAAGCCCCGGTTTCCCGAAGCTTTTATATTACTCTGCCGCAGCGGCTGCTTTTGGCTTATTCTTGACAACCAGCCTGAAGCCTTCACCGTGGATGTTCAGAATTTCCACATTCTCATCGGGCTTGAGGTATTTCCTGAGTTTGGCGATATATACGTCCATACTTCTTGATGTGAAGTAATTGTCGTCTCTCCAGATTTTTGTAAGTGCCAGTTCCCTCGGCATTAAGTCGTTTTCATAGACGGCAAGCATTTTCAGCAATTCGTTTTCTTTTGGGGACAATTTTACCGGCTCCTCTTGTTTGTAAGTCAGGAACCTTAACTTTGAATTCAGGTGGAAATCACCAATCTCAAATTCGAATTTAGCTACGTCGGTCTTGACCTCAGTGGCCTGCCTTTGCAGGATGGCCTTGATTTTCATCAGCAGCACTTCAGAATCGAATGGCTTGTTGAGATAATCATCAGCACCTACTTTGTAGCCTTTAAGTACATCTTCTTTCATCGATTTGGCCGTGAGGAAGATGATTGGAATGTCCTTATTTTTTTCGCGGATTTCTTTGGCTAAAGTATAACCGTCTTTATAAGGCATCATCACATCAAGGATACACAGGTCGAAAGGTTCTTTCTTGAATTTCTCAAAACCTTCCATCCCGTTTTTCGCCAGTGTGACCTGGAAGTCATTCAGGATTAAATAGTCTTTCAGTATCGATCCGAAGTTCGGATCATCTTCTACTAAAAGGATTTTTTTGTTTTCTGTTTCCATATTTCAATTTATTAATGGTAATTTTATGATGAAGGTACTACCTTTCCCTTTTTCGCTTTCTACTGCAATCTGACCGTTATGGTCGTCCACAATCCGTTTAACATAAGCGAGACCCAATCCGTGGCCTTTGACATTGTGGATATCTCCGGTGTGCTCGCGATAGAATTTTTCGAAAATTCTTTTTTGTGCCGCCTTGCTCATTCCTGCGCCGCGGTCTTTTATCTTAATGATAACGAAATCTTTTACGTTTTCCGTATACACGTCAATGATCGGGGCATCGGGCGAATACTTGATGGCGTTGTCAAGCATATTTACGATAACATTCGTAAAATGGACGTCATTGAGCAATACTGTGGTCCTTTTTGCATCCAGGTGCTGGTTGATTTCACCGCCACGGTCTTCGACAATCAGGTTAACATGTTCCGCCGCATCTTCGATGATCTCGTGAATATCCGCGGACTCCTTCGTGATGTCGAGCTCGCGCTTTTCCAGTTTTGAAATCCTGAGTACATTCTCCACCTGTGCGTGCATCCGTTTATTTTCATCCCTGATCATCTGGTGGTAACGTTCCATCTTTTCCTGATCACCGCTTACCTTTGGGTTCCTGATGGCATCCAAAGCGAGGTTGATTGTAGCAATGGGGGTCTTGAACTCGTGCGTCATATTGTTGATGAAATCGGTCTTGATTTCTGAAATCTGACGCTGCTTGATCAACTGGTTCAGGGCGCTGCTGTAAGCAATGATGATTACGAGCGTGAAGACGATCGACAAGATGGTAATGTTTATCAGTTCTGAAAAAAGGAATTTCTTCTTTTCAGGGAAGCTTACCAGCAATTCGTACTTACTCTCACCATCATTATCTGTGAGTATCTTCGTTTTGAAAGTCGCGTCTTTGTTGACTTTAAACTTTTCAGACTTGATTTTTGTAGCCAATCCGTTTCCGTAAACGGCAAATTCAAATGGCGTGATCACATCAGCTTGTTTGAGTTCCTGTCCCAGTAGTTTCTGGAGTTCCGCAACAGAAATCCTGTCTGTAATGGCTTTGGTCTCAGCTATATCGCGGAATGAAATATCAAACTGCACTTTATCGAGCAGGGCTATCGTTCCTGATTTCTGGATCGTCATATCCGGAACCACATTGTGCTGCATCGACGATTTATCAATGGCATTCCCTGAAAATATTTCAGTCTTACGCCTGGAGATGTAATTGTTTGCCTTTACAATAGAATCTTTTTTCTTATCAAAGAACGAAATCCCGTAATCATCTGCAATAATGCTGTTGGAATAAATCACAGTTTCATTGGTCATGCGGTTGTTCTGGACCAGGATGAAATTCATCAGTTCACTCTGCTTAGGGTCTTTACCGATACTGTCCTTGAGTTTGTTGTATTCATTCAGGAATGTATATAATTCCCGCTGTTTCAACTTTTCAGAAACACTTGCAATAACCTGCTTGACATGGTATTTGAATTGCTCTTCGTTATTTTTTAATGACGTATTGATCAGGTAGAGCTGAACCAAAATTATGCCTATCAATGACAGGCTCATTAAAAAAACAAGTAATCGAAATAATGTCTTATTCATTAATTACAAAATTAACATTTTAACATTCGTTCGAATAATATATTAACCAAAGATTAACATCTTATCGGTCATTTACAGGTGTTTAAGGATTTGGTAGATATTAACTACCTGTTGCTTAGTATTTTCCTTATTTGTATTTTCAATAATGTAGTCACTTTTAGCCGTACGCTGTTCATCAGTCCACTGTGAATCAATGCGCTTTAAAATAGCTTCCCTGTCCGACTGGTCACGCGAAATAACGCGGGAAATGCGGTCTTCCAACGGGGCGGTTACCGTAATGATTTTATCACAGCCGAGATCACTGCCGCTTTCAAAAAGTATGGCCGTTTCCTTTATGATAAACGGAGCCTGCCGGTTTTCCTTAAGCCAAAGATTGAAATCATTTTTGACCAGCGGATGTACAATCCTGTTGAGCATGGAAAGTTTTTCGGGATTTCCGAAAACAAGTGCGGCAATCTTTTTCCGGTCAGGATGTCCATCGGTGAAGACTTTTTCACCAAAAACCTGTTTTAAGGCATTGACGGCTTTGGGCAAATCCAAGACTTTTTTTCCTGCATCATCAGCAATATATACAGGCACGCCGAGTTCCGTGAACATTTTGGCCACTGTCGTTTTGCCGCTTCCGATACCGCCTGTAAGTCCGATGATTTTTGACATAATCAGAAAAATAATTCAGGGAATACTTTCTTGGGATCATTTTTCAGGCATTGCACACTGAGAAATGATTTTAAAAAACCGATGCCATAGCCATAAAATTGTATGGACACGGCAATGAGTGATAAAAACCCGATTTTAAGGCTTTTATTCTGGGATATGGAAACCAGGAAAAGGGCCATGAAATAAAGTCCGTACAAGCCGATAAAAATGTACATTCCTGCAAATGCTATAAGTAATGCAAACAGTAAGCCGAGCATGAAAACCGTCGGGAAGAAAAAAGTAAGTTTGGTATATTCTGGATACCAACGGTTCAGGATGGGCCTTGCCTTACCGAATTTATTGACCTGCTTGTAAAATTTAGACCAGTCGATGCGGCGTTTGTGATAGACGTACGCTTTCGGGAACAGCCGGGTTTCGAAACCGAGTTTCCAAAGCCTGATGGATAGGTCGGGATCTTCGCCAGGATGGATGTTTCCAAATCCTCCGGAAGCTTCAAATGCCTTTTTTGACAATCCCATATTAAAGCTACGCGGCTGGAATTTCCCTGTTTTTTCAGAACCTCCGCGGATGCCGCCTGTGGTAAGGAAAGAAGTCATTCCAAAATTGATGGCCTTTTGTATGTCCGAAAAAGAATCCAGTGCTTTGTCAGGGCCGCCGAAACAATCCACATAGTCGTCTGCAAGTGCTGAGGCAACTTCCTCAAGATATTGTTTTGGAATGATGCAATCCGAATCGAATACCAGGAAGTAATCGCCTTTGGCCTTCTTCATGCCGAAATTACGTGAATCACCAGGACCGGAATTTGGTTTTGAATAATAACTGATCTGCAGTTTGCCTTCGTATGTTTTTACAACATCTGAACATGGAACTGAAGAACCATCTTCAATGATTACGACTTCGAAATCTGCTTTGAATGTTGACAGGGAAAGGCTTTGCAGCAATTCATCAACTTCATCGGGACGGTTGTAAACCGGTATGATAAGCGAAAAAAACATCTTTAAATTTTAACAAAGATACATTTTATAAAAAACAAAAGCCACCGCAATGGGTGGCTTTTGACTATATGAAGAAAGACTTCTTATTGTTTTACAACTTTGATTGTTTTTACCTTATTGTCCGCCATGACTTTCACAATGTAAGTTCCGGAAGCAAGATTTGACATATCAACCTGGGCTGAACTTGTATTCAGTGTTTTTGTAAGCACTTGTTGCCCAATAACATTGTATACAGCAACCTCTGACATATCTGCTGCATATTCAAGGTTCAGTACATTGTGCACTGGATTAGGATAAACCCTGAATGCATCATCGCTATTTGGTAAAATTCCTAATGAAGCGTCATAAGCCGCTACATTGAAAGCACCGAAATCAGTGTTATAACCCCAAACCCTTACCAATATGGTTTCACCCGCATTCAGGCCGGTAAGTGGTAGTAACGAAAAGTTCCCATCGCCGTTATCTGCATTACAACCTAATGCTGTCAATGCACCACAAGATCCTGAAAACGCCTGAATACCTGTATCGTCGATATTGGTATCTCCTGCGGTCCTTGTCTCTAAAGTCAAGGTACCTGAAGCAGGAACAACAACACTATACCATACATCTTTTCCATTTGTTGCAAAGTTCAATGCATCGCAGGTTGGAAGCGGATCGTTGGCATCATGTGTAGCACCAGTATTGTTTCCAATCACTGCTGCAGCATCAAAACTACCAGCTGGGATCAACGCTATAGCATTGGCACATTCGTCGTTCGGACCAGGACATGCAACCTGATTTTGTACAGGGCTGGTAAGCGTACAGGCAGCACTGGCATCATTAACAGATGTAAAGATAACCGGCGTACCATTTGCATAAGGACCAAAAGTATAAATTCCAGGAGCAGCAGCTTGTTGTGTAGCGCTTCCCTGATCATCAGAAATGGTGATGCTGGTTGCAGATCCCATACCTGTGATCTCAACATTTACAGAGAACGTTTCAGTGTTAGGACAATCAGAAACAACGGTATAAGTTGCTATATGAGGCGTACAATCGATATAAAAACCACAAAGGCTGAAAGTACCGATACCATCATTAGCATAATCCCAAACCCTGAAATAGTAAGTTTCACCTACGTTAAGGCCAGTGTACGTTTTAGTTGCAGCATTGCCACAAACACCTACTTCAGTCAGGTTTCCAGGCGTACCTGAATACAATGCACTTGAAACGGTAACGATACTACCCGTGATGTCAGATATATTAAGCTTGAAATCAGGTGATGGGGCAACAATATAGTACCAAAGGTCCCCATTACCCTGAGACGGATTGTATTGATCTGTACATGTAGGAGCAATTTCTGGAGAACCTGAAGTCTGGTCATTAGATATCCCTGTAATCTTATTTGGACCACATGCAGTACCCAAATCCAGTGTCAATTGTATAGCACCGGCAATATCATCGTTGACAGGCGGTGGTGGTGGTGTACCCACGCAGATATCAAAAGTCGTATCGGCAGGAGTAGCTCCTAAAGTGAATACCCTGATATAGTATGTTTCGCCAACATTCAGGTTTGCCACTGAGCTTGTGTTAGGATCACTAATCGATAAACTTGTAAAACCGCCACAGTTTCCTGAAAGCACTTCATGAACTAAATCTGTTGATGAACCAACGATGTTAGAAAGCTTGATGGTATGGATAGCATTTGTAGCTACGAAAGTATACCATACGTCATCATCCGGAGTTCCTGCTCCATTATCACCTTCTCCTGAATCCGATGCAGACTGCAGCGTTCCTGAAGTTACTGAAGCACAGTTTGTATCTGGGTTTACAGTCAGGGCTTCCGCCATAGTACAATCATCGTTTGCAGCTGCAGGCGGTGGCGTACCAACACAGATATTAAATGTTGTAGTCGAATTGCTTCCACCGGCAGTATAACTAAATACCCTGATATAGTAAGTATTTCCAGGGATAAGGTTGCCTACGGAATTCGTATTAGGATCACTTATTAAAAGGCTTGTAAAAGCACCACAACCACCATCCAGTACTTCAAATACCAAATCAGTAGGGGTTCCTGATACATTGGAAATCACAATTTTCTGTGAAGTTGCAGAAGCTACAAACGTATACCATACATCATCATCCGGAGTACCTGCACCGTTATCCGTCTCACCCGAATCCGTAGCGCCAAGCAAAGTTCCGGCAGTTACCGTTCCACATGCGAAATCAGGGTTTACAGTAAGTTCGATGGCATTCGCACAATCGTCATTAGCAGCAGGATCAGGAGACGTTGTAAAGGGAGTAGTGGTCCACGCACTGAATACTCCTGGAGCACAAACGGCCCTTACGTGAAAATAATAAGGAGTCAATTGTGTAAGTCCGCCAACAGAAACTGAATTGGTTGCGTTAGCTGTACCAGCTCCGGCAGGATCTGTTGCCACTCCATCAACAACATATTCATAAGGAACTCCCAAATCACTCCAGGCCACATCAACTGTGTTTGCCATGACATTTGAGAAAACAATTGCGGAAGGAGCGCCACATGCAGACGATGTCAGGACAGGCGATTCGAAGCAAAAACCGTAGTTCCAGTCTGGTCCGCCAACCTGATCGTCGTATGAAATCCTGTACTTAAAGTTCGCCAGCTGGTTTGCTGTAAAGGAACCGATACTCAACGCTCCGCTTGAAATAGAGGTTTTTGGGATCGTGCAAAAATTATCCAATATGGCGGTGTTGTTTCCAGGAATGCTTGCTCCCCAGTTTACCCACGCACCTGCATCAGCATCCCAGTATTGGAAAATCAATACGTCGTTAGCCAGATAGTGGTAACCGTATTGTGCAGTGGCAGTAATAAATTTCTCATTACCATTGAAGGCAGCGGCAAGATTGATCACAGGAGACTCCGCAGCGATGCTGTCATCATGCCCATTCGTAGCATCATCATCATCAAATGCGAAATTTGCCGTTGTGGTAGGATCTGATTCGAAAGCCGTGGGACCTGTATTGTAGTCCCCGGTAATTGTCCAGGCCGGGTTTGGCCAGTTTGCCGATTCGTTCACAATCTGGGCTTTCGCCTGGAAACATAGAACCGACATGAGTAAGAATAAGTAATTCTTTTTCATTATAAGCTATTATAAGGGTTAATAAGTCGACGAAAGTATAAAAAAATAAATAATATCCAAACTCGTTTTTTGGAAAATACGCAACATTAAGGCGTTATTACAGGCCGAAATAAAATAAAACAGGCTTTATGAGGTAAATTCTGAGAAAAATTACGTTTTAAGCTTCTTTTTCTTCGCTGCCGGAAAAAGCACATTGTTAAGGATGAGCCTGTACCCGGGAGAATTAGGGTGCAGGTCAAGGACCGTAGGCGGATCACCAACCTGGTGTTTGTAATCTTCAGGGTCGTGGCCACCGTAAAACGTGTACATGCCCTTCCCTTTCTCGCCATGAATGTATCGCGCCTCGCCGTTTAGCTGGCATTGGCCCATGACCAATACATTTGATTTTACCAGATCAGCCTGGAATGCCGTGCTTTGCCCCATAAATCCTTTTACGAGCATGGTGTGGTTCTGGCAGAGCATGCTCGGGATCGGATCCCACTTTGCCGAAAAATCCATCAGCGTGAAGTAATCCTTTTCCATGGGAACGTTCGCACGTTTATTAGTCATGTCGATGTCCGAAAATTCATATACATTAGGATTTCTTTCCAAAGTAAAATTCTTGAAGGCAAAGGTATTGTTATAATCCAGTTTGGCTTGATAATTGGCCTCACTCGGATCACCATCAAACATAGGCTCGCAGATGTCAACTCCATCTGCCGCAAGGGCAATGTCGAAACTATCTGCGGCGGAGCACATCGCAAACATGAACCCGCCACCTATTACGAAATCTCGGATCTTTTTGGCTACAGCCAGCTTTTCTTCAGAAACTTTAGCGTATCCGAGCTTGGCTGCCAATGCTTCAGCATCCTTTTTCTGTTCAATATACCAGGGAGCATTTTTATAACTGGCATAGAATTTACCGTATTGTCCCGTAAAATCCTCGTGATGCAGGTGCAGCCAGTCGTAAAGCAGCAGCTGGTCTGACAAAACTTCTTCATCATATACGGGTGTAAAAGGAATTTCTGCATAAGTAAGTACCAACGTCACCGCATCATCCCAGGGCTGTTTCCCTTTTGGGGTATATACGGCCACTTTCGGGGCTTTCTCAAGTACTACGGTTTCCATGTTTTGCGAGGGGCTTGAAATTTCGGACAGGATGGCATTGGCTTCATCATCCGAAAGCAATTCGAAACTCACGCCACGAATCTGGCATTCCTTGCGGATTTCCGGTGCATCAGGCAACAGGAATGAGCCGCCACGGTAATTGAGCAGCCAGCTTGCCTTGTATTGCTTGTCGAGGCACCAATAAGTGATGCCATATGACTTCAGGTGGTTTTGCTGTGATTCATCCATCGGAAGCAATATAAAACCTGCTTTGGCACCCATTGACGATATCAGGAATATAAGTATAAAATAGGATAATTTCAGGCTTTTCATAATCAATTCAAATGGTCCGAAAGGTATATTATTAGTTGTAAATCTCAAAGACAATTTTTTGTTAAAGTAAAGCAATGGTTTCAAATCATGGCAAACACTGCTTAAAGCGGTAACAGAACCGCTTTAGTACTGCACTATCCAGCACCATGTAACCCAGGAAGTGCATGTCAGCTTCTATTATACAGGTAAAATGTGAAGAATGCAACAATGATACAAGAAAACCATCTCCGGAAGCGGCTAAAAAACATCCCCCAGTTTGACAGAACCTAATGCTCCTTATTATTAAATATTCTTTTTATGAGCCAAAACAGCATTAATTATGTTAGTTATCAACAATTTCAACCTGTATCCTTAACAAATTATTAATAAGAAACCGGCTGAATGTTGTTAAAAAGATTTAATTTTGCTCCCTGTCAATTAAATAAAAAATGATGAAAACAATTCTACGTAAAAACATTTTAAAGGGGTTTGTAGTAGCGGTTTTATTGCTGATGAGTTTCAGCAGTTCAGCGCAAACGTTATTGGACTCTTTTGGGGATGGTAACTTTACCGCTTCACCGGTTTGGGGAGGCAACACTACGCTTTGGGGAATCCAGACGAACAGTGATGCCGCTGCCGGAGCTACAGGTTCCAACACGCTCAGGCAGAACAGTCCTGCCACAGCACAAACGGATTATCTTAGTACACAGATCACAACCTGGGGGACAACTCAGGAATGGGGATTCTGGGTAGGAAGAAGGGCTCAGGCTTACACTGCTGCAAACCAGATGTATATCTGGCTGTATGCCAATGAAGCTACTCTAAACAATGCAACCGTAGATGGATACAGGATTGCCATTGGTGATGACACGGGTGGTGACGAGATCAGGCTAGAATATGTTGTAAATGGCACTGTGAGTGCTACTGTAATCACCAGTTCCGGGGCAATGACCAATGGTATTACGGATATAGGCTTCTTAGTCCGTGTCACACGCAATACAAGTGGCCAATGGCAGATCTTCACCTCTACCCTGCCATCAGCAAACGGTAATGGTGCAATAGCTACAGCAGTACCGGATTCAACCAACGCTACTGTAAATCAGGGCACGGGGACAAATAACACATTGCCACCTGCTTCAAATGGTTATTTCGGTGTGGCTGCAATACACTCTACAGGTGCAAATGCACTGACTGCAAATGAACTTGACCAGATATACTTCACCCAGGCTTCGTCATCAGCGACTATAACTGGTGCAGCGACAGCGACAGCATTTACGACAACTTACGGAACTGCTTCTGCTGCACAAAGTTTTGCTGTTTCAGGAAGCAACCTTACGGCAGATATCACTGCAACAGCTCCTACAGGATATGAAGTCGCCAGTGACGGTGTAACTTTTGCGACTACAGCGACCATCACCCAAAGTGGGGGTACAGCAAGCGGAAACATCAGCATCAGGCTGAAGGCCAATGCAGTCGTAGGTGGCTCATATAACGGACAAACTATCGTCTTAACAAGTGGTTCTGCCACAGCAGTAAATATTACAACAGCTGCGAGCGGCAATACCGTTTCACCATTAGGTGTTACTCTAAGCGGCGTATTGGTCAACAATAAATCATACAATGGCAACACGTCCGGAACATTCAACCTTGGAGGCGCAACCGTTGCAGGGACACTTTTTTCTGATGTCGTAACCATCAACAGTGCATCGGCAACGGCTACCTTCGCTTCCGCAAATGTAGGAACAGGAATTGGTGTTACCGCTGCCGGATTTGCTATAAGCGGTGCTAATACCGGGAATTACACTTTAAGCGCTCAGCCGACAGGATTGACTGCGGATATTACCCAGGCAAGCCAAACCATTACATTCGGCACCCTGGCAGACAAACAAAGTACTGACCCGCCATTCGGACTTACCGGTACTGCGAGTTCAGGACTGACTGTTACTTACATCAGTTCAAATCCTTCAGTAGCGACAGTTTCGGGAAGCACGGTAACCATCACAGGTGCGGGTGACACGACCATCACCGCGCAACAGGCAGGAAACACCAATTATAGTGCTGCCGCAGATGTGCCTCAGAACCTGCATGTAAATGCATCGGTAAAATCAGGACAGACTATTACTTTCGGGGCACTGAGCCCGGTTACTTATGGTGCCGCTGATTTCGCCCTGACGGCGACTTCGGATTCAGGACTTACTGTTACCTATTTAAGTAGCGATCCTACTGTAGCTTCTGTTTCAGGAAGCATGGTAACCATCCATAAGCCTGGAACAACAAACATTACGGCACAACAGGCAGGAGATATCAATTACAATCCTGCTGTAGATGTAGTACAGAGCCTTACCGTAAATACAAAAACCTTAACCGTAACAGGAGCAACCGCCCAGTCGAAAGTTTACGATGGTAATGCCAATGCAACCATTACAGGTGCTACATTGGTAGGTATAGTAGGCTCAGACAATGTTACCGTAAGCGGTGGCGGAACTTTCAGCAGCGCAGCTGTCGGTACCGGTAAAACCGTTACACCAGCATTAACACTTGGTGGTACTGAAGCTTCAAGATATGCCCTGACTCAACCGACCGGACTTACTGCAGATATTACTGCATTGGTAGTGAATCATATGGTCATCAGCCAGGTTTATGGTGGTGGCGGTAATACAAGCGCGACCTATACTAACGACTTTGTGGAACTGTTCAACCCGACAGCTTCACCGATAAACCTGAATAATTACACCGTACAGTATGCAGCAGCGACAAGCAGCAGCTGGACATCAACGGGCAACTTAGGTAACGTTACCGTACAACCAGGGAAATATTTCCTGATCAGGCTGGCAAGCGGCGCGAACGGTGTAGCATTGCCTACTTCTGACTTTGCAGCAACCGGTATCAACATGAGCGCTACTGCTGGAAAAGTAGCATTGACCAATACCACAACGGCATTAGCGGCTACCAACCCATCAGGCGGGGCTGTCGTTGACCTTTTCGGTTTCGGTACCGCCAATGGATTTGAAGGTACAGTAGCTACGGCATTGTCAGGTAACGTAAATTCATACACAAGGAACAATTCAGGCTGCCTTGACACCAATAATAACAATACCGATTTCAGCAACAATACCGTAGCCAGCGCCAGGAATAGTGCTACTACAGCAAATTTCTGCAATCCAACCATTTCAGGAGCAGCTACAGCTACAGCATTTACAACTACATATGGAACTGCCTCAGCAGCACAGACTTTCTCAATAACAGGAGGTGCATTGACTGCCAATATCACCGCTACAGCGCCAACAGGTTTTGAAGTAGCCAGTGACGGTGCTACATATGGTGCAACCGCTACATTCGTACAGACAGCAGGAAATGTAAGCGGTACGTTAAGCGTACGCCTTGCTGCTACCGCTGCTGTAACAGGAACTTACAATTCACAAAACATCGTATTGAGCAGCACAGGTGCTTCTTCAATCAATATCGCTACCACGGCCAGCGGCAACACAGTGAGCCCGGCTGCCTTGACGATTACGGGACTTACAGGCTCAAATAAAATTTACGACAGGAATATTACTGCAAGCTTCACAGGAACTGCTGCGTATTCAGGATTGCAGAATGGGGAAAGCTTTCCAGTAAGCGGTACGCCATCTGCCAGTT
This sequence comes from Flavobacterium pallidum, assembly GCF_003097535.1. Taxonomy (NCBI): domain Bacteria; kingdom Pseudomonadati; phylum Bacteroidota; class Flavobacteriia; order Flavobacteriales; family Flavobacteriaceae; genus Flavobacterium; species Flavobacterium pallidum. The sequence continues at coordinate 2,131,775 of NZ_CP029187.1, read as the reverse complement.
TCCTGACTCCGGGTGTCGCAAACGGAAAAACAATCAATGTTGCAGGATATACAACACCTTCATCAAACTATACTTTAACGCAGCCAACGCTTTCAGGTAATATCACCCCTGTTGATGTATTG